>JABGQA010000174.1 GCA_018644665.1 Candidatus Poribacteria bacterium | reverse complement strand
ATCTCAACGGCGACCGGCTGCTGGACCTGGAGGACATGTCGCTCATCGAAGCGGCCCGGGTCGAGACCGTCGTCGGCGCCCCCGCCACGGGTGTCCGTCGCGTGGGGTTGGTCGAAAGATGGCTGGATGAAGCGCGGCGCGGTGACAACGGCTCCGCGCTCTACCGGGAAGGCATTGCGAGTCTCGACCATATCCTGGTCACGCTACGCCCCAAGGCGTCCGTCCTCCTACCCAACTACCCCAACCCCTTCAACCCCGAGACGTGGATCCCCTTCGACCTCTCCGAGGCGGACGACGTAACCCTCACGATCTACGACGTGCGCGGTCGTGTGGTACGACGCATCGATCTCGGTTACCGGCCTACGGGTTCCTATCGCAGTCGCGCAGACGCAGCGTACTGGGACGGCGTCAGCGACACGGGAGAACCCGTCGCGAGCGGCGCATACATCTACGAGTTGCGCGCGGGCGACTACCGCGAATCACGTCGGATGGTGATCCAGAAGTAGCGGTGATCACGAGGGAAGGTCGGCCACAGGCGCCGCCCTTCCGATAATCTTGATTATGTCCCACGAATCCGCCCCACCACTGCGCCCGCACCCCTTGAGACCACAAGATGTTGGGATTACCACCCCGAAATCGGGCGCGGAAATCGCCCGTTTCGCGGCGACGGCGAAATCCCAAGATGTTGGGGGTTGGTCACGGCCTTCAAACTGGTGGGCAGATCGCGCACAATCTCAGTCGAGACGCGGCAATTGCGATCGTGCACCCAGTTGTTGACTACAGGGGGACCGTACGGGACGATGCCAGCAACCGCCCAGGTGGCGGGAACAAACAAGGTCTGAAGTAGAAAGACCGCCCGAGGTCACTCAAACCAAGGCGGTCCTTCGGAAGACTTTTAAGAGCAATGTTCGGCGCTACCAACGTCGAACAATGCGCCGGTGATTTGCGTTCCTCCGACGCTGCAATAGTACCACAGCGTTGGGTCGTCCGCAAGCGCTACAAGGTTCGTGTGCACGTGGCACGGCGAGGACCCCACGATGGAGCAGCACGCGACTGCGGTCGCCCAACCTGACCCCCAACTCTTGTCCAAACCGGTGCACGCGATCCGGTATCTCCACGGCGCCCACGCGCTCCGGTCGACCCTAGCGGAGACGCACGGCGCCTCCCGCGCGGTAGCCGCGACATCGCTGCTGACGTCGCTGTTGCTCACGTGTGACGCGATGCCCGGCGTCATGAACCGCCTGCGCCGTGGCGGCTGGGTGAAGTTCTGGACCTCACAGATTGTCGCCCTGTCTGGTCAGAGCGAGAGCACCCAACGTCGCGCGCGGTCTATCCTGCGTGACGCCGGTGTCTTGGAAGAGCGTCGCCTGACGTCCGGCGAGATCGCCATGCAGATCGATCTGAAAAAGCTCCTTGCGGCGACGCCCTCGGTCGTCGGAGCCCCCGACGACGACGTGACCGTACAGGAGCCGACACCTAAGCGAAAAGTGGCGGCAAAGGCAGCGGTCAATATGACCGACATCCGCCCCTACGGGGCTCCTGAACTACAGACTCTTTCGACTACGGGTACTGGTACCCCTACGCGCATGCGCGAGGCGGTCGGTGAGCCCGACGCTCTGACGAACGATTTGGAGTTCTCGGAACGGATTGACAGCGGAACGGAAGGTCCAACTACCTCGGTGGAAGTCTCGACGGGTGACGCCAATGCCATACCGGTAGAGCCCGGACCAGAACCCCTGTCCGCGTCGGACCGGGAACTCGTATCCGACGTGTTCCTGGCGTTCTCGAAACATCCCAGCATCGCGCGGTCAGCGAAGACAAACCCCCTTCGCACCCCGGCCGCGCAGGCTACCGCGCAGAGAGTCGCCGCGATGGTCCGCGAGGGCGTGCCTGCCGGCGCTCTCGCCTCCGCGACCACCCAGCACCTGGATGCCATGTATCGCCAGACGGGGGCCGTCGTCTGGTCGCCCACGTACTGTGAGCCTGCATACGACCGCTTGCACTCCGAGTGGACGATGCGCCGTGCGCAACAACTCCGCCTGCGAAAACAGCAGACGGTACGGTCAGCGTTGCGTGCGAAAATGAGCGCCGAAGTCGTGGACGACGCCGTGGTCGACGAGGTGATGACGAAGTACCGTCGCACTCGGCCTACTCCCCTGCCTACTCCGGCCACCGGCGGCGATGACCTGCGACGGGAGATAGACGCGCTCGTGGTTACGAAGGCCTCGGAAGAGGATCGTTGAATGCTGCCCGGTGGTGGCCACGCAGAATACTCCCTACCGTCCCATCCCAGGCGGACGAAGCGCTGTCACGTGGCTCCTGTTGCTGATTCCCACGCTTACGTGACACGTCTGGCTACCCCTCGACGCGGTAACGAATCCGCTTGATGACTCGTCCTACAGGGCGAACCGA
>JABGQA010000013.1 GCA_018644665.1 Candidatus Poribacteria bacterium | reverse complement strand
GCTGATGCCGCCGCCTGGAATCGAATTGTCATAGGGTTACTTATGGAACTACTTGAGGAACAGGTACTTGCGCCACGACTCGTGCGCCACCGTGGAGAAGCGCGTGAGCTGCATGAAGTAGGTGATCGTTGGCGCCTTGGGGGGCCGCAGAGCCGGCATGGACGCCTCCGCAGGCGTCCGATCCCGTTTGACGAGGTTGCACCGCTTGCAGGCGCTCAGCACGTTGTCCCACGTCGTCTTCCCGCCTCGCGACCTCGGATGCACGTGGTCCAGCGTCAACTCGCCGGCTGAGAACACGTTGTGACAGTATTGGCACGTGTAGCGGTCTCGGACCAAAACGTTGCGGCGTGAGAACTTCACCGGCCGGTGCGGTATATGCACGTACTGCCGCAGCCGGATGACAACCGGCAACCGGACCGCCCATCGTTCCGCGCGGACGAGGACATCAGACTCCTCCTCCACGCTGGCAACGCCCTTCACCAGCATCTTGAGGGCGCGGCGCACGTCGCAGATGTGGATTGCCTCGTAGCTCGCGTTCAGCACGAGCACGTTGGATGTAGTCCAGTTTCTCATCCCGTGGGCATCCCGACGGACAGTCCCAAATACACATATAGGCCGATGATATCATGCCGCACATATGCCGACAACCCGACGGCCGACGGCTGGGAATCCCTGCGAGGAAGGGGCTTTCCGGTCGTTCTCGTGCGGTCGACCTTGCTTTCGGCCGACCCATCGGCTTAACTTCGGGTAGGGGTATGGGTGTCCACGGCGCGTTACACACGTAGCCCCGTCGGCATCGCCAGAGGAAGTTCTCTATGCGCTCGTGGCTAACATTCGCGCTTGTCACGCTACTCGTTGCGGTCGGCGCGCCGTTGCGCGCGATCGCTGCGGAGTGCGTTGGCTTGGCGCCCACGCCCGAATGTGACTGCTGCGTTCCCGCCGCGTCCTCGGCGGAATGCGAGGCCGCGTGCGAGCTGGATGAAGCTCCCGCGACCCCGGCTGATGCACTCGTGGCGTCGTCTAAAAGCCGCCTACGGCTCGTAGCGACAGCGCTGTTTCGGCCGACACGCCTGAGATTGCCTGTCGCCCCCGCGATTCGCACACGACCCCGTGGTGATCGCGTGGTCCTGCACCCGTCGTTCGTATTCCCCTCCAAAGAGCCCACTCGCGGGCCACCCGTGTGCGCGTAACCACCGCTGAGTCGGCTACGCGCTAGTCCCCTGACCGTACATGTCGTCCGCCTTTACGCGGCGGCTGGCCGGGGACGGATCGAACACGGGAGCTACATCGATGACCCTTCGTACGGCCGGAGCGTTCGCGCTCGTTCTCGGCGCCACGGCGCTCTTCAGCGTGGCAGCGACGGCACAGCATGACGCCGACATGCACGCCTCTCACGCGGAAGAGCCCGACGCCAACGCCACCGCCCGGTGTCCCATCGACGGCATGAAGATGCGCGCCGCGGGCATGACGCCGTTTGAGCATGGCGACGCCACCCTCTACTTCTGCTCGCAGGCTCAGGCGGACATGTTCGCCGCCGACCCGGCTCGCTACTACAAGACGTCGACCCTCGGCGACATGACGCTCCACATGAGCGTGCTAACCACGGACGAATACATCGCGATGATGAAGTCCATGGGAATGGGCCGCATGGTGGACACTGCGAAGTTCGAGGGCAAGACTCACCATGTGACCGTGTGGGTCACTGTCGGCGACACGGAGCCCGACCTCAAGAGCGCGGGCCTGGCGCTGCGCGTCGTCGGGCCCGGGGTAGACGCGTCCACCACTGGCCTCCGCTACAACAAGATGCTGAAGACCTACGAGGCTGCGATTGCCGCCAGTGGGGATGGGGAGCAGAAAGTTGCCGTTGTCATCACTACGCCGCCCGTCTCGCTCTAGAGACCGCTGGATTCAGCTCGTGTTACCGACTGCGTTGGCCGCTCTGTGGCTTGCGACCGGCGTGGTCTCGTCCGCAGAAGGGGTCGCCGATCCGGCGACCTCTCCCGCGCCCGACCTGTCGGCGGATGTCACGCTAGCGCGCGTCATCGCGCTTGCCGTCGAGCGTAGTCCTAACGTCGCCTTGGCCCGCGCGGAATGGCGCGCGACCATCGAACGCCGCCCGCAGGTCACCGCGCTCCCGGACCCCATGGCGATGTACAGCCTCTACATCCGCAGCGTCGAAACGCGCGTGGGGCCGCAACGCCACAAGCTGGGATTCACGCAGTCGTTTCCGTATCCGGGCACGCTGGACGCCGCTGGTCGCCTTGTGGACGCCGCAGCGGACATCGCCCGCGCCAACTACGAGAAGGCGATCCGCGATGTCATCGTCGACACGAAGATCAGCTACGTGGAACTTGCCTACCTGGGTCACGCTGCAGCGTTGACGGAGCAGAACCACGAGTTGCTGGCGCACATCGCCACGGTGGCCACTACGAAATACGCCGTGGGTGAGGCCACGCTCGCAGACGTGCAAAGGGCGCAGAGCCAACTGGCGCAGTT
>JABGQA010000175.1 GCA_018644665.1 Candidatus Poribacteria bacterium | reverse complement strand
GCACCCGGGGACACATCTTGACGTGGCGGCGGGACACGACTTCTGGCCACTCGCCGGGGAGACGTTCGATCTGGGCGGCTCCACGCAGTCTGCCACGAAATACCTGACACCCGAGGATGTCTTCGGCGGCAAGGTCGAAGTGCGCGACGGGATGGACGAGCTCCACCGGTTCGTAGGCAAGTACAACGAGTTCGCCGCAGGGCGTAACTCGGGAACCGACCCTGTCCCCACGGGGGTAGACGATCCCTACCTATACGACGAGGTTTTCAAGAACACGTACGGGCGGGTGAAGGGACTGTCGCAGCAGGTCGTGGGCGGCGACAGCGCGGACCAGATCATCGTGGAGCCGATCTTCATCCTGGAGATGAAGGAGTTGCTCGGGCAACTCCTGGAACGCGACTAACGCGGGCCATCCTGGCGCGATAGGGCGGGGTACACTACACTGGGTGCGCCTGCTGGCGTCTTCCTCGTCTGGGACAAGTGACGTAATGCTCTCATGGCGCACGTCCGTCCGGTCCGTCGTCTCGCCGACTGCGGTCCTCCTGGTAACGGCGGTGATCGGGCTCCTCGCCGTCCCGTCCGCCGCCCAGGACGGAGTCGATACAGCTTCGGGCCGCGTCGTCAGCGCGGTCAGGGCCTATGGCGAGCGTGAAGGCATCGTCGCGCCGATCCGACGCGAAGTCGGCAGCATCCGCGAGTTGCTGGACGGTCTGCGGGATGAACAGAGTTGGGACCCCGTGCGGCTGCGTCTTGGCGCGTTGGCGACGACGCTAGGAGACCTGGAGCTGTCGGACGGCCGGGTCCAAACCCAATACGAACTCGTGGTCGATCTCGAGAAGACGGCGACGCAGAATCGGAGCGCGCGAGACGAAATCGAGACGCTGTTGGGTCGCGCACGCACACTCCTCGATGGTATCCGGGAGGACGCGTGGCAACCGGTGCAGGGGGGACTCGACGGACTTCGTGCCGCGGCCGTGGCTGCGGGCGCCGCGTCGGCTGCACCCGCCGCGACCGCCGCTGCACCCGCCGCTGCGGAGCCCTCCCATCCACTGTCGCTGGTGTTGGCGTGGGGCCCCACGGGTGCGGCCGCGATCTCCGCGCTGCTGACGGTCGTCGTGCTCGCCCTCGTCGTTCGGGGTGGGCGTCGGCCGAAGCCCGTCGACGACGTACGGGAATCACTACTGCTCGAGGTCGCCAATACGGTCAGCGAGGCCACCGAGCCCGTTCAGAGAGACATCGAGGGACTTGCGGCCGCCACGGCGGCCCTGACGGCCCACGTGGCCCACATGCAGCCGGCGGAGTCGCCCGTCACGACCGACCCCGAGGAGCCCCCGGTGCCACGGACCTGGCTCGACAGGTTCGTTCACGACTACAATGGCATGCTGGAAACCGGCGACTGGCAGGGGTTCACGGAGGCGTATTCGGACGGGCACGCGTTCGGCGTTGCGAACGTGCGGGAACTCATGAAGCGGGGCGCAGGTGACGTCAGGTTCGAACAGCGCGACGATGGCCCGCTCTTCTTCATGCTGAGGAACAACACCTACTACGCGGTGCCGACGCTGACGGTTCGTTCCTTCGCCGTGCAGGGCCTCTTTCTGTTTGGCCTTGACCCCCTGTTCGGCGTACAAACAGCTGGTGAAATAGAACGGCTTGTGCAACCGGCTCGCGTAGACATGAACCATAGCATCGTCGCCCAGGGCGAACTCGATATCACGCCGCGCGCGTAGAAGACCCGCGGGACGACACATGATCATATATCGACGCATTGGCGTCCTGGCCGTCCGACAGGGCGGCATGACGTGCACGCCCCTCGGCGTCCCGATGGCAGAAGCTTGAGACCGTGCGCAACGTACCCTCCCTGAGACGGAAAGGCCCATCGCCATGGGGGACATCGGCGAAGAGGTGCGGCGGCGAAAGCGGGAGGAGGGCAGTCGGCGCGGCGAGACCGTCGGGCTGCAACAATCTCTGGCGGCCGCCAAGCAGCAGAAGGAGCACCAGAAGCGCAGCCCCGCCGCGACGTCGCTCGCCGGAATGACGGGGCGCCCTGTCACCGCCGACGACGAAACGGAGCTGGCGACCAACATCGAGACTGCAGACGAGAGGGCGTTTCCCGACCCCCGCATCGTGGAGCTCGAGGGCGAGCTGCAGACGCTCAAACGCCAGGTAGCCGCACGCGAGGGTGGAATCCGCCAGCGTGAGCAGGAGGCCGCCGAGAGTATCCAGAAGCTTGCCAACGAGGCCGCGGGCAAGCAGACCGAAATCGACGTCCTGACGAATGAGAAGAACGCCGTGGCGAGGGGCACACGGACGTCGAAGGCGACAATCGTTGAGCTGAACGCGAGCGTCGAGAGCTTGCAGGCAGAGAACGACCGACTCAACGAGGCGGTAAGGAACTGGGAGGCAGCGGGCTCGCGGAGCGAGGGCGACACGCCGCCGGTGGCGTCGGAAGCGCTTGTCGTCGACCTCAACGCGGAATTGGATGCCGTCCGCGCGGAACTTGAGGAGGTCAAACGGCAGCGCGACGGTGCCCGTGGACAGGCGTCAACGTCGGAGCAACGGGCGGCGGACGACTCGACGCGACTCCGTGAAGAGCTCGCCACGCGTGATGGGCAGCGCGTCGTGGAGCGGGAGCAGTGGGAACAGGAACGTGCGGGACTAGCCGATGCGGCTGAGGCGTCCGAGGCGGCGAGGGATGCGGCAGAGACAGCCCTAGCCAACGAGAAGACCGCCAGGGAGGAGGCGGAGACGGCCCTGGCCGACGGGAACGCCGCCTGGGAAGAGGCGAAGACGGCACTCGCAAGCGAGAAGGTGGCGCTGGAGGACGAGTTGGCCGCCGCGCGCGCGCGCATCGGGGAGCTGCAGGAGGCGCCAGGCGATTCCCGGGGCGCCGGGACGGAGCGCCAGCCGGATGGAGAGAAGGGCGGCACGGCCTCTCGACTTCTCGCCGGTGGGGCGTCCAAGGTGGCAGAAGCGGCCTCGTCCAAGCAGGCCGAAGCGGCCTCGTCCAAGCAGGCCGAAGCGGCCTCGTCCAAGCAGGCCGAAGCGGCCTCGTCCAAGCGTGCCGAGACATCGCCGCGACGTCAGCACCGGGTCAGGCCGACCGCCGCGGCTGATTCCAGCGCGAAGGTGCGCGCGTACAACTCAGCCGTTTCCGACTCGGGTCGCCAGCGGGCCTTTGAAACCGATCCTGACGTGTTCGTGTTGGCGTCCTCCAACACGCGCGAGCGGATGAAGCGCGAGGCAGCCGACCCAGTCTTTAAGGAGTCGACGGACGGGAACGGCCCGATCCTGGCCGTCCGCGAACCCAGGGACGGCCAGGATCGGTGCCAGGCGTACCCGAGTTTCCGCATGCCGCTGACGCCCATGAACCTACAGTCCATGGGGCTGGATCGCGTATTTCGCTGGACCGATGACAAGACGAGCGGCCCTCAACCCAGGCTCGTGGAGCCCGCGGCCTTCGCGCTGGCGGGCGGTGAGTGGAAGTGCACGAAGCCGGGCCATATCCGCGGCTAGGGGTTGACCGCGGGAAGGTGCGGACGTGGTGGTCGGTTCGGCATGCGACGGTACCGGACCCGCCCGCGGAAGGCGGTTGACCGGATGGCAGGCGCACTGAACGGAACTTCTACGACGAATCTCATCATGGCGTCCCGAGACGGCGCGCGTCCACTCCTATTGCTCATAGACGGGCGGGTCGCCGACGCGATAGGCAGATCCGCCAGCGACATCCATGTCTACGGCGACGTCCGCCTGGACCGCGCGATTGAGTTGGTGGCGACACACTCCGACTCAGCCGCTGCCCGACTGTACAAGCACATCTTGCGTGACGCGATCGGATTGGAGCCGGATCAGCGCCTCCGATTCATCCTGAACGCCGATCCCGACAGCGAGTCGAGCAGGGGCTCGACGCACCCGGGGACACATCTTGACGTGGCGGCGGGACACGACTTCTGGCCACTCGCCAGGGGGACGTTCGATCCGGGCGGCGCCACGCAGCCAGCCACGGCAGACCTGGCGCCGGAGGACGTCTTCGGCGGCAAGGTCGAGGTACGCGAAGGGGTGGACGAGCTCCGCCGGTTCGTAGGCAAGTACAACGAGTACGCCGCCGGGCGCGAATCGAGAACCGATCCTGCCCCCACGGGCATAGACGATCCCTACCCATACGGCGAGGTGTTCACGAACACGTACGGTCGCGCGAAGAAGCTGGCACGGCAGGCCGTGCGCGGCGACAACGCGGGCCAGATCCTCGTGGAGCCGATCTTCATCCTTGAGATGAAGGAATTGCTCAAGCAGCTCCTGGAACGCGACTGCCGCGGGTCATCCTGGCGCGATAGGGCGCGGTACAATACACTGCGTGCGTTTGCTGACGTCCTCCTCGTCTGGGAGAACCTGCGCGTTGCTTTCAGGCGCTTGTCCGTCGGGTCCGCCGTCTCGCTGACCGCGGTCTTCCGGTAACGGCGGTGATCGGGCTCCCTGCCGTCCTGTCCGCCTCCGCCCAGGACGGAGTCGAGGAGACTTCGGTGGGCCGCGCCGTCAGGGTTTCTGGCGAGCGTGAAGGCATCGTCGCGCCGATCCGACGCGAAGTCGGCAGCATCCGCGCGTTGCTGAACGGCCTGGAGGACGAGGAGTTTGGCTCGGAATGCGTTCAGCGAGGCCATCGCGCCGAGACGCTAACGGGAGATTTGCGGTGCCGCGCTCAATAGCGTGAGACCGCGCGACGGACGGGCGACGCCAATACCGCGGGACGAGCCGTGCTGCGATGGTGGCGGCCGAAATCGTTGCAGAGCGGGTCGCGAAGTGGTGGCGGGCAAGCGGGCCACGATCCTCGGAACGGGTGCACACGGAGCAGGTACATTGCCGTCAGACGCCGCGAGCGTGCGGAGGACCGTCGGGACCGTTGCGAAGGATTCTACCGAGGTGGGCAGCCCCTGGTCGGCGCTCGCTCTGCCGCCGGCACCGGCTGGGAGGCGCTCCCTGGCGCCCCGCGCGTGTGTTCGTGTCGCGATGTCGGCGAGGCGTGTCGTGACCCTAGCGTGCGTCGTGTCCATCGTCATCGCGCATCAGGACATCGCGGCGCAGGACGCCCGTATTCCCGCCCAAATGCTGGAGTCCATTGAGGATGATATCGCGGGCATCAGCGCGGCGCTCACCGCGTCGGAGTACCCGGGCAGTCTTGCCTCGGCCCGTACACGCCTGAAGACGCTGGCCAACAGCATAGACGCGCTGCCCATCGCATCCGCGTCCGACAATCTGGAACGTGGAAGGATCACGGACGCGATGGTAGGTGGCGGAGGGCCGGAGCTGCTGACTCGCGCTGACGTCGAGCGGGTTCTGGAACGGGCCGGCCGGTTGCTGGCGCGCCTTCCGCGCACTAGGCGCACAGACGATGACCCCAGGCCTCCCGCCCGGCCCGAGGCGGTGTCCGTCCTCCCTGCACCGCGTCTGGATAACACGCTTCTGACCGCGGCCGCGGTTCTCGCCACGCTGGTCGCTTTGGTAATGTCTGTGTACGCCGTCCGGATGACGCGTCAGTTGGCTACTACGAGGGCCGAGCGCGACGCGAAGCTAGAGGACGCCAAGGGAGCCAACGACGAGCTCAAAGCCGAGGTTCACTCGTTGCGCGCCAGGGAAGCGGCACTTGCAGAGAGGGTGGAGCTGCTGACACAAGCCCCTGGCCCGGCCGTCACGTCGCCGGCGGCGCCCTCGCCGCCCGAACCGGCAGATTCACCCGAGGGGTCGTGGCTCGGTGAGTTCATCGACGACTACAACGCCATGCTCGAATCTGGCGACTGGGAGGGGTTCGTCCGCACGTGCGGCGGGGGACAGCGGTTCGCCGTGGCGGGCGGGCGGGAGCGGGTCCGGGGCCGGGCGCGGGAAATAACCTTCGAGCCTCGCGCGGAAGGCCAACTGTTCTTCGTGCAGAGAAAGCAGGGCTACTACGCAGTACCGGCGTACACGGCTCGGATCTTCGGCAACGAAGCCCTCTTCCTGTTTGGGTTCGACAGTCTCTTCGGCGTGGCCGCCGCCGGCGAGATCCAGCGTCTCGTCACGCCTGCCACTGTGAACGTCAACCACAAGATCGTTGAGCGGGGGGTCCTCGAAATCCAAGAGCGTGGCTAGTGGTCCATTACGGTGATAGTTCTGGATAGAGATTCGGGAGCTTGCGTCTGGCGCGGTGAATAGCCACTCGACGACGGCTTTATCGCAGTTGCGTTGAAACTGCCACGCGCGGACTTCGCGCGCCATCGTTTCGATGTCGGGGATGCGCCTCCCAAGGCACTGTCGGGACAACACGGAGATTTCCACCTCGGCAATGTTCAGCCAACTGCCGTGCTTCGGCGTGTAGTGGAACTCCAGCTTGCGCAGTATCCGACGCGCTTCCTCTGGCGCAAAGCACTCATACAGCGCCGACGGCTTGTGCGTGTTCAGGTTGTCCAGCACCACGCGGATCACCTCGGCGTGGGGGAAGTGTTCATCGACCAACTGCCGCATACAGCGCGCGAAGTCGACCTTGGTGCGCTGCTCCGTCGTCTCCACGTGACGCCGGCCGAAGAACGGCTCGGAGAACATGAACAGGTTGCACGTCCCATTGCGCTTGTGTTCGTAGTCCACCCGTCGCGCATGACTCAGAGACATCGGCGTCGGTTCTCGAAGGTCCCCAAGCAGTTGGCACGGACGCTCATCGAATCCGACGCGAGGACGCATCGGGTCGGGTTCCTCTTCGTAGAGGTCCGGCAGATCCTCCATCCGACTCACGAACTCCGGGTCTGCGGAGGGAATGCACCACTGCTCCTTTTGCCATGGCTTGAGCGCCCCTTTTTAGGACACGACGAACCGTCTGATACGAGATGCTCGCCACCACTCCCAGCGCGACCAAGCCATCCGCCAGGAGTTTCAGTGTCCAACGCTCGCGACCTTCGGGAGCGTCGGAACAAGCCAGAGCAATCAACTGGGCTTCTCCCCGAGCATCCAGTTTTCGCTTCTGCCCCGGACGAGGACGTTCACCCAACGCTTCGGCGAGTCCGCCACTCAGGTAGCGCTTCGCCGTCGTGCGCGTCGTGTCCTCGGCCGCGCGCAGGATCGATGCAATCTCCCGGTTGTCACGACCGTCGTCGGCCAGCAACAACGTATGCGCCCGGCGGATCACTCGCGCCTTCTCCCGTCCGCTCTGCACTATCTCCGTCAGAGCTTCGCGATCCTCGTCGCCCAACTCGACCTGATACACACGCGGTCGACCTACACGCGCCATGATTCCCCTCCGGTGGAGGAACCAGACTAATACCAGTTGAGGCCGTTTGTGATGGGATGGTGTATTCTGCGCTCCTGCACCTGTACGCAGGAGGAATCGCGCCGTGTGGATAGACTACCCGTCGGTGATCCGCGAGTCGGAAGAAGAGCTACGGACACTGGAGCGTCAGCATCGTTCGACGCCTCGCCTTCTGAGGCGTATCCAGATGCTCCGCCTCCTGAAGAGCGGCGCGTGTCGGAGTATGATCCGCGCCGCGCCGATTCTGGATTACAGCGTCCCTCAATTGGAGCGTTGGTGGCGCATCTATCGTGAAGGAGGCGTCGAGCTGCTGCTGAACCAGCGGTCGATCGGGGGTTCGTCGGAGCGGATGACGCCCGACGCCTGGGAAGGTCTCCACGCGGAACTGGAAGCCGGTCGGATCAGGACGCTGGAACAGGCGCGACACTATCTCTGGGAGAAGTGGGGCATCGAGTATAAGTCGGTGGGTGGCGTATCGGGTCTGTTCCGGCGTCATGGGATCAAGTGGAAGACGGGACGACGCCGTCACCGCAAGACGGACGCGGCCGCACAAGCGGCTTTCAAGCAAACTTCGCTTCCCGGCTACGGGTCAGCGGCGTCTCGCGTGTATTGTGCATAGATGAAGGTCGGTTCGGACTGAAGACGTGGTTTCGTCGTCGCTGGTGTTCTCGAGGAAAGCGTCCCCCGTGGATGGTGGAGGAGACGTATGAGTGGCTGTGGCTCTATGCCGCAGTGGAACCCGAGACGGGAAGCTGCTTCGTCCTCCTGCTGCCGTCGGTAGATGGGGAGTGCTTCGAGATATTCCTGACCGAACTCTCGAAGAGCGCGCTCGTGGAGCCAGATGCCCGGGTCGGCGTCGTGCTGGACAACGCTCCGTCTCATCGAAGTGGTCAGGTGCGGTGGCCGGATGGTCTTGTGCCGATGGCGTTGCCTGCCTACAGCCCAGAGCTGAATCCCGCAGAGCAGGTGTTCCGCCAACTGCGCGCGTGGCTCTCGAACCGCGTATTCGAGTCGTTGGACACACTGAGCGACGCGTTGGGTGCGGGGTTACGCCAGTTCTGGGACAAGCCCGACCTGCTCGTGCGCCTGACCTACTACCCGTGGTGGAGAGACGCCGTCAACAGCATCCCATCACAATCCCCTTGAACTAGTATAATATGACCGAGATACAGTGTCATGCGCCACTAGCTTCTCCATGGCGGCGACACATGCGCGAGTACCGACCCATCGGCGTTCTCTCTTTTCGTATGCGTCCGCAATGGGTTGCGCACCCGCGTCCCATCATGACCATCACCAATCGGCATCACTGGGTTTCGCTCATAGCGGGAGCGCGTCCGGTGGGGCCGACGGTCACTTCCGTATTACCATCCGCCGGACTTCTTGGTACTCACCGGCTCCGAGTTCGTAGACGTAGACGCCGCTGGCCGCCGACTCTCCCTGTTCGTTGGCGCCGTCCCAGTAGACGGCGCGGGCACGGTCACGGTAGCGACCGGTTGTCCTCTCGCCTGGACGCAGCGTCCTGACGAGAACGCCTTGGAGGTCGTAGATGCGCACGACGACTTCGGCGTCCTGAGAGAGATCGAAGGGGATCCACGTCTCTGGGTTGAAGGGGTTAGGGTAGTTCTGCAGGAGAGCCGTGTGCGCAGGCGGCGCCTCGAAGCGCAGTCGGACCACGCGTCGCCCGCGTCGCGACCTGTTGAGCCGGTCCCGAATGTCAGACGTGACCCGCAGCTCCGCGTCGGTTGACAACAGAATCTCCGCCTGGAACGACGCGAGAACGTCCGGCGGCGCACCCCCGGCGAGCCACGCCGTCTGGACCTCGAGAATGCCGCTTCCCTCGTCGTGTAGGTAGAGGGATACGCGCCCTCGGTTTTCACCGCCCGATTTGCCGGGGCGTATCCGCAGCCGCAGCGGATCGTATTGCAGCGTAACCCTCGCGGCGAGCAGATATGCGGGCACGTCGAGAGCGAATGCCAGATGCTGTCGCCGCCAGTCGGATCGGTCCACCGTGGCCTCGTGGCGTAGCAGCGAGGCTTCGCCGTCGTCCAGAACCATGGCGGGAGTGGCAACTGAACTGTTCTTCGCCGACCAGTTCCACATGACGACGAACGTCGCCAGATCATCGAAGTCGATGACGCCGTCGAAGGTGGGGATTAGGTCGGGCGGCGTTCCCGTCGCCGGTCCGATGTCGCGGCCGATATCCTTCGCGCGCCATGCCTGCGTGAAGAGGGCGAAGTCGTCGAACTCCACGTCTCGGTCGTCGTCGTAGTCGCCGAGAAGATTCACGAGATGGAAGGTGCCCGTCGTCACAGACGCCCCTGGTATGGTGTCGAAGGGCGTGACGCGGAGCTGTACGTCGACGCCGCTGGTGGATGGCACGTCTTCTCTGGACAACCACGTAAGCGATCCTGAGTAGGCGGTCGTGTTGGCTACCGGGCCCTCTACACTCGCCGCGGTCCACGCTCCCGACGGGTCCCGGCGATACTCCATGGAGAGAGAGACCGGGTCACCGTCGACATCTGCGATCGCGTAGGCGACCGAGACATCGCCCGTCGTCACGTTCATTGGCGCGGCTACTGTGACCGTAGGTGGGAGGGGGACATCATTGACCGCGATCCTGAGCGTCTCCTCCTCGGCAGTCCTGCCGTCCTGTGTCGCGCGGATCGTCGGAAGGTGCTCTCCGCCCTGGTTGAAGTCCGGGCTGAACGTAAATGAGCCTGTGCTCGGGTCGAAGAATGCGCTTCGTGGGAGGTCCACGGCGGCGAGCGTAACCTTCGCCCCGGCTTCCGGCGCGACGTTGACTTGGACACTGAGGTGACCGCCCTCGTCAACCTCGTGCGGTCCCGACGGCGTGGTCGACAGGAAATCGACGTTCGTCACAGAGAACGCAGCAAGTGCACTGTCCACCAGCTGATTAGCCTGGAAGGCTTGGAAGTCCACATGATGCGTTCCCTGTTGGGCGAAGTCAGGGGAGAAGTGGAAGATGCCCGTTGCGGCGTCGAACGTGGCGGATCGGGGCACGTCAACCGCGGACAGGACAACGGAGTCATCGGCGTTGGGGCTCCTCTGGACTGTGATCGTGATCTCCCCGTTTTCCCTCACGACGCGGCCGCCGTTCGGGTCCAACACGAACGCGGGAGCGTCCGTGACCCTGACGACGACGGCCCTGGTGGTCACCGGGTCGGCGTCCTGAAGAGCGACCATCTCGAGGACATACTCGCCGTTCTGAGTGAAGTCGGGGGAGAACGTGAGAGCCCCTGTTCCCGCATCCCACTGTGCATTGGGCGGCGGATCGGTGGGTCTGACGGCGACCTGGCCGATCGCGGAGTCCACCAGGCTCGTCTGCACGGTGATCTCCTCGCCCTCGCTAACTGACTGCGGTGTGTTGGGCGATATGCTCAGGACAGCTACGTCGCTGACCTCCAGCACAATCTCGGCCTCCGCAGAAAGGGCCTCGTCGTCGGTGACGCGCAACACAATCGGGTAGCTGCCGGAGGCCCTGAAATCGGGAGAGAAATCGAACTGGCCTGACTCCGAGTTGATGCGCGCACGATCCGGGAGGCCAGCGCCCGAGAAGGCCAGGGGGTCGCCATCCGGATCCGTCGCCGTGACGCGGAACGACACGGCGCTGCCTTCGTCTACTGTGAATGCCCGCGTAGGAACGGATATAGACGGCGGTCGGTTGGCGTCGGTCACACGGATGGTCAATGCCACCGTCTGCGATAGCGCCTCAGACGAGCTGTCCGAGGCTTGTACCTGCAGAGTGAGCTCGAACACGCCGGAGCCCGCGACATCGAACGTCGGCGATACAGTGACGGCAAACTGCGCGGGGTTGCCGGGGGCCGCCTGGGATGCGATCCACGTGGGGACAACGCTGGCATCGACCCATCCCATGGCCAGCGAGTCCTCGCTGTTGCGGTCGGTCGCTGACACAGTGACGCTGACGGTCGTGGCTTCCGCTGTATCAACAACGTGCGACGGCTCGACCACCAGGATTGGCGCGGCATGGACATATAGTCCCAGGATTCCCGAATCGGACGCTCCTGACGGATCGGTCGCTCGGAACTCGACTTCGTGGCTATTGGCGTCGGCCGGCAGAGGAGTCCACTGAACCACGCCTGTATCCGACAGGGTCAGCCCCAGTGGTGATCCAGCCGCCAACGTGAAACTCAGTCTGTCCCTGTCACCGACATCAGGGTCGCTCACGAAGTCCAGCAACGAGGTAGAGAACCCGTGTCCTTCCGTAGCCTCGTGTCGTGGGACCGTACCCACTGAGGGCGCACGGTTGGAGTCGATGACGGTGAGTGCGGTCACCAGGTCCGAGGACACGCCACGTGAATCGGTCGCCGTGAAGATAAGGGCGTACACACCTGCGTCGTCGAAATCCGGCCTCCACCGAAAGAGCAAGCCGTCGGGTTGGCGTGTTGTGACGCCGGTGAGTTCGGGATCGCTAGTGAAGGCAAACGTAATCGGGAAGGACTGAGGATGCGTAGCCCTGACCTCGAGTCTCAGTTCCTCACCCTCGACTACCTCTGGAGGATCGACGCTCGTCCACTCAGGGGGTACCACCACGACGGTGATGGACACTATCGCTTCGGCGGCCCCGCCTCTGCCGTCTCTTGCCGTGAACGAGATCTGGTGCGGTCCTGACTGCGCAACGGTGGGCTGCCACTCTAATACCGAGCCGTCGACGAATCTGGCGCCATCAGGCCGTCCCGCAACACTGACCTGCACGCTGTCCCCGTCGGGATCACTCACAGACACTGGCAGAGAGAAAGCACGCCCCGCGCTAACCTCATGTGTCACCCCAGTCGCCGCCTCGAACACGGGCGGGCGATTGACGCCGCTCGCCGTGAGTGTTGTCACGGTTGCTCCCGCCTCGACCAGGCGGCCGAGAACCTGCGTGGAAGTCAGAAGGTGTACGAGTGTGCCGACCGCGTTGCCGTTCCTGCGCGCCTCGACGCGTACTTCCTCGCCAGTTGCAAACGGTCGTTCGAAGTTCACGAAGGCGATCGAATACCGTCCTGGTCCTGCGCTGCCGACCGGGGCGGAGTCGTGCGAGCCGCCTACGTCCACGTGCACGGTCATCGTCTCGGCGTCGGAGATCGGAGTCTTCCCGTCCGCATATGTGACCAGTCCTGTGACGGCGATGACGCTGCTCGAGGCCGGTATGTCCGTCTCCACGTCGACCACCGTGGAGCCATTGTTCACGTCGTCGGCCGTGAGGCGACGTTCCGCGCTGCCACGGAGTGCGCCGCTGGCATCGGTGACCGTCACACGGGCCAGATCGCCCGACGCGGCGACGCTCTCACCGGTGAAATCCAGGAAAGTGACCGTGTACCGCCCATTCCCACCCGACCCGACGGTCGCCTCCTGCGTGGAGTCTCGGGGAACAACGACCACAGTCACGCTGAGGCCGTTGGGGGCGAACGCGTCGCCGCCTTGGAGAAAGACGGATCCCTGGAACGCCATGACCGGTGTTTCGGCCGAGGGTTCGGGCGAGAGCGAGAGCGTGGCCGAGTTCGTCTCCAGGCTCTCCGCGCGAAAGTCCACTGTCGAGGCACCGGCCTCCGAGACAAAGTCGCTCGTGTAGACGGCTACATATGTGCCATCACCTGTGTCGGACACCTCGCCTACGGTTCCAACGCCCTCGACTACGGTCGCCGAGATTCCCGCCACGCCACCGACGGCATTCCCGTGTGCATCTACGATCGTCGCTGTGAATATCGCTGTGGCGACTCCGTTTCCCCTAACCACACTCGGTGAGACGGCCACCGAGGCAATTCGGACGGGCGGCCCGGGACGCAACAGGAGCGACGCAACGCCGACATTCCCTGAGACGGAAGTTCGCGCGCTTACCGTCACAGTTCCAGCCTCCGTCCCCGCGAGGTACGTGGCCGTGTACGTCCCGTCGTTGTTGTTCGTGGACCGCCCCACAGAGCCGCTGCCATCGACCACGCTCATGTCCAGAGTCTCATCCACGATAGGGATGCCGTTGCGATCGAGAGCCGCGGTGATTGTCGTCGTAGACGTCCCGTCTGCCTCCAGCGCGGGATCCGCAATTGTCACCGTGATGCTCGAGGCGACGCCTTCCACGGAGATCGTCGCCAAGCCGCGCGCATCCTCCACCAGGGCGGATGTGACGGCGACCGTCACGGAGATGGTCTCGGCCGTCGGCGGGCCCCGAAAGGTCGCTTGGTAGCGGCCTCCGCCGAGAGCAGTGAAGACGCCGACGGTACCGGCTTCGGCAGCCGCAGTCAGAGTGTCCCCCTCGACGGGATTGCCGTCTCGGCCGGTCACATCAACCGATATCGTCGCTACAGACGCGCCGTCACCTGGGATTGAGACCCCATCGAATCGGACGAGGACGCCCGACAGTCTGATGTCTATCGTCGCGCCAAACTGCTGGGCCTCTTCGGCCGCCGTGATCGTGTGAACCGCCTGTCCACGTACAGCATCGACGCCGTCTGAGCTCTCAAACGCCTGCGCGAGTAGCTCATCGCCCTCGTCCGCGACGCTCGTCAGGAAGTCCCGGACCATCGTGACGCCGTAGCGGCCGTCCACGCCCGTGCGCTCAGATCTATGGATGCCCAGTCCCGGCTTGCTGAGGTTCTGCACAGCGATCGTTAGACCACTCACGGGTGTGCCGTCTGGCTTGGTCACCGTTCCATCTACGACGAACAACGACGCGCCGTGCGCCGGCAGACAGAGAGCCAGCAAATACGAGCCGATGGCCAGGCGTATCACGTGCCCTCTGAGCCTCGCGAACGTCCTGATCCCTTGCATTCTTTGAACCTGAGTTTGAACGAAAGAGGAGACGACCTGCCCGTATTCAGCGCGCCCGCGGCGCACCGTCCGCGTCTATCCATCGGCTCATGAGGCTTTCGGGGTGAAGGACCCCGGAAAAGCCGAATCCGGGTGCCGAACAGGGGACGTCTGGCGCGTTGCGCGTGTCAAGTATCCGGTGATCATGCGGTTTTCGGTCCGCGTCTCTCGACGTTCGAGCGTGGCAATTGCCGCTTACACCTCGGGCACCACATGAGCCTATCCATCATTCTGTGATGTTCGTGAAAATGTCGCCGCCGCGTGTACAAGTATCCAACACGGCCCTGTGGACGGGCACCCAGAGGAACATGTAGTGCGCGTCCTTGTGAACCTCACCGTGAAGGGCCCGCATGATGCTGACACATGACGTCGGGCCTGTCTCCTCACGCGCCGGGACGACAGGATATCGGCAGTAGGGGCGTTTCGACCATATCTGTTCACCACCTCGTGTGGACATGGCGTCGACATCGCCGAGTATGGAATATACCAACCCCCGACCGTGGGCTCAACCGAACGACCTGCCCCATCGAGAATGTACCCCAAGTGGCTTCGATGCCTCAGAATGGAAATGTACCCGACGCCCGTGGCCAGGATGCCGTGATCTGAGCGAATCTCCCCCGGAGCATCGCAGGAATTGGGGCGAATCGATGAGGAGGGATATGGCAGCGCGACGGCAGGTGACCAAGGCTGTGCGCGACCGATACACACGGGCACTGGCGAGAGGCGCTCGTGTTCCTCCCAGAACTCGTCCAGTTCGTCTTCGAGTCCGAGACGGTCTCGGATGTTGAGGAGCAGGCCGCTGTACCACTGCTCCGCCGTCACGTTCTAACCGATCCCCGTCAGGTCGATTGTCCCGACGTGGACGCCGTCGTGAGTGAGCCGCGTCGCCGTTCGCACGATGAGCGACGACTTGCCCATCTGCCGCGACGTCAGGATGTAGCAGAACTCGCCGCGAGTCAGCGCCTCGTACAGGTCGTCATCGGCCTGACGACGCACGTAGGAAGGTGCGTCCGGGTGCAGGTTGCCCCCAACGACGTAGAACCGTTCGTGGGACGCGGGCGGTACGCTAGCGGCGTGCACGCTTGCCTGTCTGGGAACGATGGGGACGGCGTCTGTGCGGACAGCGTGGAGGGACGCCGTCGATCGTCAACGCGGTCCGCTCGACGGCGCGCCACAGGGCCTCACTCGCCTGGACGTCCTCGGTCCCAAGTCGTGCATCGGCGTTGTCGTTCACCGCGTCATGCTCCAGTGGACAGCCATTACAAAGAGGCCGCTGTCACCGGCCCGCTGCGTCAATCCCCGGAAGCATCGCCACATCATCGGATCGCTTCACTGCGTGACCACGCCTTGGGCACGGCTCCGTCGAGTGACACTTCTTGGGTCTTAGCCGTTGCAGGGCCGGCGTTTCTCGACCCTACGGCCCTTCCTGGGCACGCTCGCCATCCGTGCCCGACGTAGGAGCAGTTATGGCGTTCGAGACTTCAGCGTCGTCGGCGCAGACGCCCGAATGCCGCTGCCATGGCCACACGATCATCGCGCAGACCTCCCGAACGCGCTGTCGATGCCGGTGCACGAGAACTGGTACATGGGCCCAACGGGTATTCCTAGCCGTGCTGGCCGCCATGCCATCGGTCGGCAGATTGTCACTGCTCGGAGAGTCTCGGGTAAGCAGAGAGACGGGGACGTGGTGAGAGGAAGGGCGCCTGCGTTCTCTGGACGAACGGTTGCAGGACTCCGAAGGCGACTCCTCGTGCGTCATTGAGGCGCACCAGAATGTCGTCCGCGATGGGCGGCAGCGGCGTAGGACGGCGGCCCCATCGCCCCACGATCGTGGCGCCGCGCCCGCGTATATTCTTGGACGACGACGCAACTCGGGGTTCGGGAGCCGGAGCAGTTCTGCAGCCGGGGCCGCCTCGAGAGACGGGGCCGCTCTGGACCGGGAGCCACTCTGGCATCCCGGGCCGTACGCAGTCGGTATGACGCCCTACTCGCGAGGAGACAGGCAATGGCAAACGCAAGGCAGGAAGAGAACGCAGGTCGGGGTGGGAGGATCGCGCGGATTCGGCTGAACGAGAGGGAGAGCTCAGAGCTGGGGTACGCGCGGGATCTCGTGCTGACGCGGCGTCACCTGACGACGGACGAACAGGGGTCCTACGTGGTGGTCGGCGAGCCGGAGGGGGACGTGTACGGGCGCCACCTGGAGATTGCCGTGTTAGGCCTTCCCGAAGGACAGGAGACCAACCCCGTTCGGCGTGGGGTCATGTCCGGCACGATCTTCGTCGTCGACGGCGAGATACTCGACAGGGCCGGGAGGCCCGTGGGGCCGGTTGCCCCCGTCGCCGACGACATTGCCGACAGGGCCTACGCAGCCCATACCGAGTATCTGGAACGTCT
>JABGQA010000066.1 GCA_018644665.1 Candidatus Poribacteria bacterium | reverse complement strand
ACGTAGATCATCAGGATGCCGATGATGAACAGCTTCCACAGGTTCCCGAACGACTCGTTGATCTGGTCGAAGGAGCCTCGGAAGTCGAGGCGGTAGCCTGGGTAAAGCGCGCCGATGTCCGCGAAGGCGGCGATGAGATCCTCGTTCACATCGACGGCGTTCGCGATCGCGCTGTCGACGGACGCCGTGATGGTGATGGCGCGTTCGCCCTCGAAGCGGCGTAGCTCGGCGTATCCGACGCCGTGATCGAGCGTCGCCATCGCGCGCAGCGGCACCGGGCCGCCGGTGGGCGTCAGGACGTCCATGTCGAGCAGGGCCTCGCCGCCGAGGTCGCCACCGTTTGTCTTCACGAGCACGTCCACCGCCTCGTCGGCGTCGCGGTACGTCGTGGTCGTGACGCCGTCCATCTGGGCGCGCATGATGTACGCGACCTGCGTGACGTCGAGGCCGTATCGTCGCGCGCGGTCGGGGTCGACGCGCACTCGAAGCTCCGGCTTGCCGGCGGTGAAGTCGTTGCGGATGTCGTACACGCCCGCCATCGTCGCGAGCTTGGCTTGGAGCATGTCGCCGAGAGCCTGGAGATCCTCGAGTCGCGGTCCTTTGACCTTCACCTCGACGTCCTGGCCCTGCGGCGGGCCGCCTTGCATCTTCGCGAACGACAGCTTGTCGACGCCGCTCACCCCGCCGATCTTCTCTCGCAACTCGCGGATCACGTCGTCCACGCTCCGCGTGCGTTGGTCCTTCGGCACCAACTCCACGAGCACTTCCCCGACGTTCGTGCGGATGGACATGGTCTCCATCCCCGACAGCGGGGTCAGCAGCCCTACGTTCGCGACGACGGCAATCACCTCGTGCTCAGGCAGCGTCATGGCCTGGCGTTCGATCTCGGCGAGCACCTCCGATGTGCGCGTCAGACCCGCGGAGGGCGGGAGTTCGACCTTGACGTAGAACTGCGGGAAGTCCTCCCCGGGGAACAGTTCCTTGTGCAGCAGCGTAAACGCCCCGACACACACCCCGAGCCCCAGAACGAACACCACCGACACGAAGGCGTACCGTCGTCGCAGCACGACCTTGAGCGCCGTCGTGTACCACCGACGTGGAGTGGCGAACAGGTCTCGCTTCTCGCGGCCGGCCTTGCCCCACTCGGCGATGTGCGCCGGGAGGATGAAGAACACCTCGATTAGGGATGCGATCAACACCAGGATGGCGACGACGGGCACAATCCGCATGAATTGCCCCGGCACTCCCGACATGAACAGCAGCGGGCCGAACGCCGCGATCGTCGTGAGACTCGCCGCGAGGACCGGCCAGCCCACCTCCTCGGCGCCTTCGATCGCCGCGCGTACGGGCGATTTGCCCAGCTGGATGTGGCGGTGCACGTTCTCGATGACAACGATCGCGTCGTCCACCACGATCCCGACGACGAGGATCAGCCCGAAGAGCGCGACGCCGCTCAGCGTGTACCCCGTCAGGTGCATAAAGAAGAACGTCGCCATGAACGCGACGGGAATCCCAAGAGCGGCGAAGAGGGCGTTCCGCCAGCCGATGAACAGGAACAGCAGGAACACGACAAGGATGAGCCCGATGCCAGCGTTGCTCTGGAGGATGCCCAGTCGCTCGCGCAGGATCACCGAGAAGTCGTTCACCACGGAGAGCGTGACGCCGTCCGGCATCTCGGCGCGGCGGGCATCGACGAGTTCGCGTACCTCCCGCACGAGCCGGATCGTGTTCCCGTCCTTCTTCTTCTGAATCGTGAGACTCATGGACGGCGCGCCGTTGAGGCGGGCGAGCGTCCGCGGCTTCTCGTACGTGTCGACCACGACGCCGATGTCTCGCAGGCGAACGGGTCCGCTCCTCGGCGTGGACCGCACGACCGTGTCCTCGATCTCCGCGACCGAGCGGTATTGACCGATGGTGCGTACGACGTACTCGGCGGCGCCGACATCCATCGACCCGGCGGGTAGGTCGAGGTTTTGCGCCCTCAACGCGCCGACCACCTCGGCGATCGCGACGCGGTACGCGCTGAGCTTGTCGGGATCGAGTTCGACCCACACTTCCCGCTCGCGGACACCCGCGATCTGGACGCTCCCGATGTTCGGGATGTCCAGCACGTCGTCCCGAAGGCGCTCCGCGATGTCCTTCATACGCTTCTCGGGGAGCGATCCGCTGACCACGGCGGTGATCATCGGGAAGCCGGACGACATGTCGAGTTCGAGGACGCGCGGGTCGTCTGGGAGTTCGGCCGGCAGGTCGCTCACGCGCTCCACGGCGGAGCGGAGCTTCTGCATCTGCTTGTCGAAATCGCGTTCGGCGATGTCCTCGAACTGCAGCATGATTACGGAGCGGCCGACAGCGGAAGTCGACAGCATGATGTCGATGTCGCTCACGTCCTCCTCGATCACGTCCTCGATCGGCGCGGTGACGAGTCGCTCGACCTCGTCGGAGGACGCGCCGGGATAGATGGTCGTGACCGTGGCGCTCTTGAGCTTGACCTCGGGGGTGAGTTCGCGGGGGAGCACGATCCACGCGTATACGCCGAAGGCGATGATGGCGATCATCACGAGGTTCGCCAGCACCGGGTTCCGCACCGAGAATCTCGGGATGGACAACGCGCTTCCCCTCGCCGTGGGATCCGTAAGCAAAGCACCGCCGCGTCGCAAGGTATTGTAGCCGTCTCGGCGCCCCACGTGCCGCTGTTCGGGCAGGCGGAATATGCTACATTGGTCGCATCCGTGACCGAGGAGGGCGCGCGGTATGGGATCGAGGCTTCGCTGGAGGATCGGCGCCGGGTTGGTGGCGTTGGTTGCGCTTGCGTTCGTCGTGAACGTCGCACTCGACATCGCGAGCCGTCGCCGGCTGGGAGTCACGCGCGTCATCGCGGTGGACCCGCTCGAACTGCCGACAGATGCGGACTCGATCGCCTGGGGACGTCACCTCGCCAAGAGCGTCCTCGCATGTGGTCATTGCCACGGCGATGACCTGGGCGGCGGGGAGGTGATCGACGGCCCGCCGGGGAAGGTGTACGCGCCGAACATCACGTCGGGGGCGGGGAGCGTCACCACCAGCTTCTCGACGTCGGACTGGGTGCGCGTGATCCGCCACGGAGTGAAGAACGACGGCGCTGGCGCGCTCATCATGCCGTCGAAGGACTACGTGAACCTGTCCGAACGTGACCTCGCGTGCCTCATCGCCTACGTTGGGCAGGCGCGGGCGGTGAACCGAGCGACGCAAGGCATTGAGCTGTCGCCTCTGGGCCGCTTCCTGGTGGTCATCGGCCAGCTTCCGATCGAGGCAGAAGCGATCGACCACACGACGCCGCTACCGGCCTCGCCCGACCGTGAGTCAGCCGTGGCCTACGGCGCGTACCTCGTCTCCGTGAGCTGCGAGGGCTGCCACAAGCGCGACCTGACGGGCGGCTCGATGCGCGGCTTGCCGCCGGGAATACCGAATCCGGCAGACATCACGCGCACGGCGCTCTCGGGCTGGTCCGAGGCCGACTTCGCGCGCGCCATCGGCACGGGGCAGCGCCCGGATGGGGTGATGCTCAACGCGTTCATGCCCTACCGATCGTTCGCGACAATGACGCCCGCCGAAGTCGCGGCGATCTGGGCGTACATCCAATCGCGATAGCGTCAGACAGTCTCAGCCCAGGTAGGTGTCCGCGCCAACCCGCTCCCGGCCGGGAGAGCGGCGCCTAGACGAACGGGTCGTCGGGATCGGACGGGAAGAGGCGAATGTCGCCGCCGTCGGCGAGTTCCTTGGCGATCTCGACGATCCTGCGCTGCGCCTCTTCCACGTGGGACAGACGGCGCTGACCCATCGTCTCCATCTTGTAGCGGATCTGGTCGCGGGCGACCGAAGGAAGGCTCTGCAGAATGCGGAGCTTCAGCCGCGGGCTACAGCTCCGCAACGCCAGCGCGAACAACTCGCGGTCGGCCCGAGACACCGTGTGCGTAAGGCGCTGCATGTCGCGGTCATCGAGCTGCACGAGGTCGCCGAACAGGTACACCTCGCGGTGCAGTTCGTCGCTGAGTTGCGCGTCCGTTTCCGCGACGGCGCTCAAAAGATGGCGCCGGGACGCGTCAGACATCTGGCGAAGAAGGCCGACGGTGCGTTTGTGCCCGTCGAACGGGCGCTCCGTGGGCGACACGGGGTTTATCGGCAGGCTGCGGTCTTCGGTTTCGCGCCGGTGGCGCTCGCGGGGGTTACGCATGGTTTCCACCTCGTGCGGCGCGCCGTGTGTCGCGCGCGGGCGTGCCCCTATAGATAACATCGTCGGGGGATCGGGGGCAATCCACGCCTGTCCTCGGCGCACGCGCATCCGCCATGGCATCGGCGCCTCGGGACGGGCATGTACTCGTGACCAGACGGCGAGGCCGCGCTGACGGGGGTGGACAGCCGGTCCTGGGATCGAGGTTGGTGAGCCCGTGAAGTGGATGGGCCGACCCGAGCCCAGGACCGGCGAACTGTCCCGTAGGGCCCATGTGTAGCCCGCTCCGGGCCGGGTCCCAATGGACACCGCACACTTCTCGAAACCATTCCGTCGCCTCAGCCGAACTTACAGAGCGTAGTCGCCCCCAACACTCTCCACGAGGACGAAAGCGATGAGCCACGACCACGACCACGACCACGACAGCACGAGCCGCTGGCGCAACGTCGCTTGCCATGATTCACCGGCCGACGCGGAGATCACGCGGATCGACGCCATGGAGGAGGAACTCGGCCCGCTTCCCGACGAGGTCGAGCATGTCCGCGCGCTTG
Source organism: Candidatus Poribacteria bacterium (assembly GCA_018644665.1). Classification (GTDB taxonomy): domain Bacteria; phylum Poribacteria; class WGA-4E. The sequence goes on along the minus strand of JABGQA010000066.1, from coordinate 74,364 downwards.
TCTCGCGGTTCGACTCCCTCTCCCACTACCGGGCGGTCGACAACCTCACGTTTATCATGCGCGCGATAGGGTCGAGCAGCTACCCGGGCATGCCGGCCGTAGATGTCCTCTGGCGGCACGAGCACATAGACGACGAGCGCCGAGCCACCTTCCGCCGATACTACCGGGCACTGCAGTCCTGGTTGGCGGGCGAGTCCCTGGAGCAAGCGAAGCAGGACCACCCCGACGGCTGCGAGGAACCTGATGAGGTCTACGCCGCGCTGGGAGACATGGACGACGCTAAGCAGTGGCTAGCGGCGTCGCTGGCTAAGGCGCTTGCGGAGTATGTCCTCCGCCCGGAGGACATCATCGCGGAACACGAAGACGAAGCCTACGTCCGCGCGCTGTACGAAGCCGTGCTGCACCGCCAGCCGTCACCGGACGACCTTGGCTTCCGCGTCGCGGAGTTGCGCAACGGCATGACCCGTGACGACATGTTCGGCGGCGTGCTCAATGCGGTCGAACACACCGACCACGTCCGGGCGCACATCGCGGAAGTATTGAAGCGCTCGGGCGCCTGATCGCGGTAACCTTCCCCGTCGGGCCGCCACGCGCACAGCGGTGGTCACGACGGGGAAGGAGGGACCGTGCCTGATCGCGCCCGCGGCCGAACCACGTGGCGCGCGATAGCGCTCGGGCTCCTCCTCGCGGTTCCGCACGGGTACTTCTCGATCCAAACGCCGACGCCGACGACCGTGTCCCTGATCTACACGGTCGTGCTGACGCTTGTCCCTCTGCTGGGGTTCAACGCGCTCCTACGCAGGCGAGGTCGCCCTCCCGCGCTGACCCACGCCGACCTTCTCACCATCTACTCGATGCTCTCGATCTCGGTGGCCGTCGCCGGTCACGACGTGATGCAGGTGTTGGCGCCGGTATTGGGGCACGCGTTCTGGTTCGCCACGCCCGAGAACCAGTGGCAGGCGCTCTTCCACCACAGGCTGCCCGACTGGCTCGTGGTGAAGGACATGGACGTCCTGGCCGGGCTCTACGAGGGCGAGTCGTCCTTCTACACGTGGGAACACGTGCGCGCGTGGCTGACGCCGGTCGCGTGGTGGTCGGCGTTCCTCATCACGCTCATGCTCGCGATGCTCGCCCTCAACGTCATCATCAGCCGGCAGTGGACGGAGCGTGAGCGGCTCGCCTATCCGATCACGCAACTGCCGGTCGCGATGATCTCGGAGGGGCGGCCGTTCTGGCGATCGCCGCTGCTGTGGGCCGGCATCGCCGTGAGCGGCGGCATCGACCTCGTAAACGGCCTGCACGCGTTCGTGCCGACCATACCCGTACTACCCGTTCGCTCCATCGAGCTTAGCGGGATGTTCACCGACGAGCCGTGGCGGGCCTTCGGCTGGACGCCCGTCTGCTTCTTCCCATTCGCGATCGGGCTCGCGTTCTTCATGCCTCTGGAGCTGTCGTTCTCGTGCTGGGCGTTCTACTGGATCTGGAAGATGCAACTCGTGCTCGGCCGCGCGCTGGGCATGCGCAGCCTGCCGGAGTTCCCGTACATCAAGCCGCAGGCGTCCGGTGGGTATCTGGCGCTCGTGTCTGTCGCTCTGTGGAAGGGGCGTAGGCATCTCGGCGACGTGGCGCGATCCGTCACGCAGCCGTCCATTGGGCCCGAGGGCAAGACATACCGTCTGGCGGTCGTGGGCCTCGCGCTGTGCCTAGGGGGGATTCTCGCGTTCTGCGTTCGCGCTGGGATGTCGATCGGAGTCGCGGCGACGTTCTTTGGGTTCTACTTCCTGCTGGCGTTGGCGCTTACTCGCCTACGTGCCGAACTCGGTCCGCCCGTCAACGAGCTGTACGACATCGGCCCCGACCAGATGCTCCCGCGCCTCGTCGGAGCGCGGCGCCTGGGCGCCGACAACCTGGTGATGTTCGGCATGTTCTGGGGAGTCAACCGCGCACACCGCTGCAACCCGATGCCGTACCAGCTGGAGGGCATCAAGATGGCCCGGCAGCTGCGCGTGGACGCGCGTCGGCTGCTGATCGGCATGGCGTTGGCCGGGGTGGTGGGTACGGTGGTGGCGTTCTGGGGGTTCCTGCACGTGCACTACCGTCGCGGCTTCGGCGGCGGCTTCGGATGGGAGGCGTACCGGCACATCCACCACTGGCTCTCCTTCATGCCCGACGCCGACGCCGCCGCGGGCTCGTTCATGGGTGTGGGGTTCGGCATCGTGATGCTGCTGGCGACGCTACGTCAGCGATTCCTGTGGTGGCCGCTGCATCCCGCAGCGTATCCGCTTGCGAGTAGCCTTAACTGGACGATGAGCTGGATGTGGGCTTCCATCTTCGTGAGCTGGCTGCTGAAGTTCGCCGTCCTCCGCACCGGCGGCCTGCCCGGATACCGTCGCGCGATGCCGTTCTTCGCCGGGCTGATCCTCGGCGACTACCTCGTCGGCGGGGTATGGAACGTCTGGGGCGTGCTCGCCGATCGGTACATCTACACGTTCTGGCACTGACGCGGCCCCGTTGCCCGGCGGAGGCGCCCACCCGTATCATCCGTCGCGGGCGTTCGTCGAACCTCACTGGAGAGCAACTGCATGAGAACAAGAAGACACAGCGTTTCGGTCCTGGTCCTGGCAGCCACGTTCCTCGTGGCCGCGCCCTTTGTGGCGTTGGCGGGAACACAGCTCTGGGACTTCGAGGACGGCGCCGACGACTGGGACTCACCCAACGGCTCGTGGGAGGTCAACGGTGGCGTCTACCAAGAAGTGTCGGGCGGGGAACCGGCGATGCACAGCGTCATCGGCGAGGACGGCTGGACCGACTACGTCATCGACGCGCAGGTAAGGATCGACACGGTCAGCTGGGCGGGCATCGCTTTCCGCGTCATGAGCGACTTCGAGTACTACGTCTATTACTTCAACAGCCCGGACAACAAGTCAGAGCTGTGGAAGCACAACGACGGCGCCTTCGACGCGCGCAACAACATTGCGGACATCCCGGCCGTCGGTGGGATTCTGATTGAGAACGGGACGTGGCTTGACGTCCAGGTAGTCGTGGAAGGTGACCTGTTCGAGTTGTGGGTCGATGGTGAACTGCAGAGCGAGGACACCGACGCGTCCTACTCGAGCGGGAAGATCGGCGTCTGGACCTGGGCGTCCACCGGGAGCTTCGACGACGTCTCTGTGACGGGCGACGGGATCATCGACACGCTCGCGGTGCAACCACAGGACAAGCTAGCGACCGCGTGGGCCACGCTCAAGGGCACACGCTGACCATACGGATGATGGCGCTGCCAGCTCCTGGCTCGGGCGCCGTCCCAGTCCGTCGCATGGGGCGAGATCCGCTCCCATGTCGCGCTACGATCCGCCGATACCGGCGACAGGAGGAACCAATGACGCTACGAAGATTCGGTGTCTCGGCTGCGGCTCTGCTCATCACGACGGCGCTCGCGCTACCCCAAACGGCTACGGCTGGCACGCAGGTGTGGGACTTCGAGGACGGCGCCAGCGATTGGTCCGCGCCCAACGGAACGTGGGAAGCCAGCGGCGGCGTGTACTCGGAGGTCTCCGGCGCCGATCCTGCGATGCACAGCGTGGTTGGCGACGACAGTTGGGACGATTACGTCGTCTCGACGAAGGTCCGCTTCGATGAGGGCGACTGGGCCGGTATCGCCTTCCGCGTGATGAGCGACTTCGAGTACTACGTCTACTACCTGAACTTGCCGGACAACAAGTCCGAGCTGTGGCAGCACACCGACGGCGCCTTCGACTCGCGGGTCAACATCGCGGACATTCCCGGTGTGAACATCCTCATCGAGGAAGGCGTCATGCACGACGTGCAGGTCGTCGCCGAGGGTGAAAACTTCGAGCTGTGGATCGACGGCGAACTGCAGAGCAGCCAGTCCAACAGCGATTACGCGACCGGCAAGGTCGGCGTATGGACCTGGGCGACCATGGCGAGCTTCGATGACTTCACCGTCACCGGGGACGGGATCGACGGCGGCACCGCCGTTGAGCCACGCGACAAGCTCGCGTCCGTGTGGGGTGACCTCAAGGACACGCGCTAGCGCGAACTCGCGCAAGCATGTGGGCGAGGGCTCGCGGATCATCGGTTCGCGGGCCCTCGTCGCGTACGTCGGCAAACCAGGCGGCTCCGACCTTCCGGCCGCGCTTGGGTCGGGCTATATCCTCTATCGGCCGGGCGCCACGCGCCGTCGGCCACCACCCGCCGGAGGACGTGACGTGAAAGCCGCGAACCCCCAGATCCCCTACTCGCGCGAAGACCTGCTCAACCCAGGGCGCCCTCGGACGTATCGCGGTCGCGAGTTGGACAACATCGGCTTCCCGCTCGGCGGCATCGGCACGGGCATGATCTCCCTTGGCGGGTGGGGGCAGTTGTACGACTTCGAGATATTCAACCGGCCGGCTAAGGGTCTCGATTTCAACTACACGTTCTTCACGTTGCACGCGCAACGCGAGGGGTCGGATCCGGTCACACGCGTCGTGCAGGGACCGGTGGGCGGTGTGAGTTACACCGGACGTGGCTCGGGCGTCACGCGCATGGACGGGTCGGGGCTCCCACACTTTTCCTCCGTGGAGTTCACCGGCCAGTTCCCGTGTGCTCGCCTCGACTTCAGCGACGACAACGTCCCCCTTGAAGTGTCGATGGAGGCGTTCAACCCGTTCATCCCGCTCAATCCGGACGACTCCGGTCTCCCCGCGGCCCTCTTCACGTTCGTACTCACGAACCCTGGCGACGCGCCGGTGGACGCGACGCTCTTCGCGAATCTGGAGAACAAGGTCGGCCACCCCGACACCGGGGAAGGCCGCATCGAGTACTTCGACGACGGCGCCGCGCGCGGTCTGAAGATGAGCAGCACGAAGCACGAGTCGTCGTCGGCCCGATACGGCACGCTCGCGCTCGCGACATCGCACGAGGAGCTGAACGTCCAGACGCATTGGTTCCGTGGCGGGTGGTTCGATGCGCTTCATCGCTTCTGGGACCAGGCGTGCGAAGGCGAACTCGAGGAGAACCGCGAGCCCGCTACCGTCGAGAACGGCACGGACGTGGGTTCCATCGGCCTGAAGGCGACCGTGCAGCCGGGCGAGACCGTACGTCTGCCCGTGTGGATCGTGTGGCACAACCCCAACCACGAGAAGTACTGGGGACGCGCCGACGGCGAACGCCCCGTGTGGCGCAACCATTACGCGACGCTGTACGACGACGCCCCCGCCGTCGCGAGCTACATCGCCGAGAACTACGAACGCCTTGAGGGCGACACGGCCAAGTTCGCGAACGCCCTATTCTCGTCGACGTTGCCCGCGTCCGTCCTGGACGCCGTGTCGTCGCAGATATCCATCCTCAAGACGACCACGTGTCTCCGCCTGGAGGACGGCACGTTCTACGGGTGGGAAGGATGCAACCCCGATAGCGGGTGCTGCGAGGGCACGTGCACGCACGTGTGGAACTACGCGCAAGCCCTGCCGTACCTGTTCCCCAGCCTCGAGCGGACGATCCGCGAGAAAGACTATGAGATCAACCTGCACGACGACGGCCACATGACCTTCCGCATGCCGTTGCCTTTGGGTGTGATCCCGGAGCCGGGCTTCCACGCCGCCACGGACGGCCAACTCGGCGGCGTGATGAAGGTCTACCGCGAGTGGCTGATCTGCGGTGACGACGAGTGGCTCGCGCGGCTGTGGCCGGCGGTGAAGGGGTCGCTCGAATACGCCTGGAAGTATTGGGATCGCGACCAGGACGGCGTGATGGAAGGCGTCCAGCACAACACGTACGACATCGAGTTCTACGGCCCGAACACGATGCTCGGCAGCTTCTACCTCGGCGCCTTGCGGGCCGCGGAGGAGATGGGACGCCACCTCGGCGACACGGAGGCCGCGGACCTTTACCGGAGCGTCTTCGAAAGCGGTCGCGAAGGACACGAGGTCCTGTTCAACGGCGACTACTACATCCAGGACGTCCGGCTGGAGGCGCAGGAGCAGTCCTCGCACGGCGCCGATGTCGCGATGGGCGGGCAGTCCCTTGACCCGCTGAACCCCACCTACCCGAAATACCAGTACGGGAAGGGCTGCCTGTCTGACCAGATGATCGGGCAATGGTTCTCCCGGATCGTCGGCCTCGGCGACCTGTTCGACGGCGAGAACGTGCGCGCCACGATGGCTTCCATCTTCCGTTACAACTGGCGCGGGGATCTCTCGGACCACGCGAATCCACAGCGCATCTACGCGCTGAACGACGAAGCTGGGCTGCTCCTGGGGAGTTGGCCGCACGGCGAGCGCCCCGCCCTCCCGTTTGTGTACTCAGACGAAGTGTGGTGCGGCATCGAATACCAGGTCGCGAGCCACTTGATCTACGAGGGGATGGTCGAAGAGGGCCTCGCCGTCGTGAAGGGCGTGCGCGACCGTCACACCGGCGAGCGACGCAACCCCTGGGACGAGTTCGAGTGTGGACACCACTACGCGCGGTCGATGGCGGCGTATTCCGTGCTCCTCGCGCTGGCCGACTTCCGCTACCACGCGCAGCGCGAGTCGCTGCACTTCGCGCCTCGGATAGACGCGGACGACTTCGCGTGCTTCTACTCCGTTGATTCCGCGTGGGGGATGGTCAAGCAGTACGCCGCGCCCGGCGTGCGACGGGCCCTCGTCGAGGTCCACGCAGGCGCGTTGACCCTGAAGTCGCTGAGTCTCGGGTTCCCGATAGTTAACCCGCGCGCGCGCGTGGCTGGTACGAACGTGCCGCTGGAGCGGGTCGCGGAGGACTGGGGTACGGACAGCATCCGGTTCGATGAACCCCTGGTCATCGCCGCTGGCGAGACACTGAGCGTCAGCGTTTGGGACTGATCGGGTCGCTCTCGGCGACGGCGAGGAAGGGGGACCATGCCAGCTGGAAATCTGCCGTGCCGACGGTCATGACCACCACACCGGAGCCGTCGGCCTTCATCGTATAGATGGCCTTCGTGCCAGCGCGGTCCGATATGAAAGATATCCGTTCGCCGTCTGGCGACCACGAGGGCTGCTCGTCTATCGATGGAGTCGGCGTCAGGTTCAGCCCATTCGACCCGTCGGCGTCGAAGACCCAAATGTCCACGCCGCCATCTAGCTGGGAGGCAACGGCTAGCTTAGTGCTGTCCGGCGACCAGGAGACCGACGGCCCGTAGAAAGCAAACACCGCGCTCGTCGTCAACGCTACCTGCGCTGACCCGTCGGTGTTGATCGTATACAGTTGATGCACGCCGCTGCCATTGGAGAAATACGCAATCTTGGACCCGTCCGGCGACCACGACGGGTACACATCCACAGCGCCGTTGGTGGTTAGCCGACGTTGGTTCGTTCCGTCGCTATCCATCTTGTAGATCTCGTCGTTCCCGTCACGCGTGGAGTGGAACGCGATCTGTGCGCCCGTGGGGGACCAGCTTGCGTAAGCGTCCGCGTAGAGAGTACTCGCGGACAACGGCGCTTCTCCTGTCCCGTCCGAGTTCACGATGTAGAGATCGGTGCGGCCGGAGCCCTCCTGATTGAACACGATCTGCGACCCGTCCGGCGACCACGCTGGTCCCCAGTCGTTATTCGCGTTCGACGCGATGGTGGCCAGTTCCGTTCCGCCGGAACCGAGGACGACAATGTCGTTCTTCGTCCCGGCCGAGAATCGGACGGTTGCGAACTTCGTCTTCTCGTACTGACCCCAAGCCAACCCCGTCCCGACAGCGCACAACGCCACCACCGCGATAGTCAGTCTTCTCATCCGATCGGTCCCCTTTGCCGCGCATGCTGCCGATCTCCTATGACGGGGCGGAGCACTCCCCGCCGTCTATAATACGCATTCCGACCACGAAATCCGTCCCCAGAATGCACGTGGGGAATCGCGGGCCGAGCACGGTCTAGCGGGAGGCGGGAAGGAGGGGCGACCAGTCGACCTGCGTGACCGTTCCACCAACGCCGTTCGCCACGTGTTCCTGCGCCGACCCGTTCGCGTGCATCATCCATATCTGCGCGACGCCCGGCTGCCTCACGTTGGGCGTTCGGGAGGACGCAAATGCGATACGGTCGCCGCTCGGGGAGTATGTGGGTGACCAGTCGTGCCCCGCGCTGTTGGTGAGACGGCGGGGCGAACGATCCCCAAGGCGCTGGAAGTAGATGTCGTACCGCTTGCCAACGCGCGCGCTGAAGGCGAGCGTCCTGCCGTCCGGGGACCACGCCATGGGGGGTCGCGTGATGCCGTCTGGGAAGTCTCGGGCGTGTGTGATCTGGCGCACGTTCGCGCCGTTGGGATCGGTCAGGTGAATCTGGAAAGTGCCGGAGCGGTCCGACACGAACGCGATGACATCGCCTACGGGCGACCACGCGGGCCAGCGCTCGTCCACGGGTGTGTGCGTGATGTTGGTGGGATCGTGCGTCTTGGCGTAGTCAACGCGGTCGGCGTCGAGTTCCGCGGCCTCAACGATATGGATCTCATCGTTGCCCGCGCGATTCGACATCATCGCGATGCGCCGCCCGTCGGGCGACCACGATGGGTACGAGTCGTCCCAGATGTCGCGGGTTGTGAACCAGTCCAGATCAAGGTCATTGGGCTCCACAGCCCACAGGCTGAGAGCCGGGCCCCATGAGTCGGCATACGCGATCTTGCGAGCGGTCGGCCCCCAGTCGATGCCCGCGATGGGCCGCGGCTGCATGGACAGCAGGCGGACGTCGCTTCCGTCCAGCGCGATGGAATAGAGCGCGTAACACCGACGGTCGAACTGGCTCGACGACTCCGTCGCGTAGGCGAGACGGGTCGTGGGCGGTGTCTCCGCGGTCGCGTGCGAGACGAACGCCGCGGCGAAGCCCGCCAGAGCTAGGAGACGGACCGTGGCAATCAACCTGACCCGCCACTGGCGATCAGGCCCGGCCCAGGCGCGTCGGTAGGATGGATCTCGATGTTGTCCAGGATCATCAGGCTGTCCAGGTTCGCCTTTCCCGCGGCCGCACGACCCATCACAAAGACCAGATGTCGCACGCCTGTATGGCGGTAGTCGCCGGCGAATCGGAGGTCCTGCACTCGGACGCCCGGGTAGGCCGCTTCGCCGCCGCCCTCAACGGTTAGCGTGAACCGTCCTGCGCGCGGCCGCACATCGACGCGTACGTGGTAGAGCGAGTCGGGGGCGTACGTCCCCACGGCAGGGAAGCCGTCGGCGGCCGCAGTCAACCTGCCGCCCGAGAAATACACCCCCGCCAGCATCACCTCGGCCTGGGAGTCGGCGGCGTGTGGACTAGTCTCCGCCAAGTACATGCCGTAGTTGTCGTCACCTAGAAGCACGTCCCACTCGGCGACGAACGGCTCCGTCAACGGCCCAAACGACGGAGTGCTGAGCGCTGACAGGAGGTAGGCGCCCTTGTCCTCCTTCCTGAATAGCAGGCCTTTGCTGCCGGGAATCACCGGGTTGTCGAGGGTGAACTTCTGCACATGCAGCACGGCGTCTGCAATCGCGTGGAAGCGGTCCAGCCGCCTGTTGTAATGCCGCCCAGTCCATCCTGTGAGGTCGCCGGACTCGAAGTCGTACAGCGCCCCACGCGGGCTGTTGGTTAGCCCATCGACGCCAGGTGGGCCGAACACGTCGCCGAACGTGATATCTGAGACTGACGCCACGGTCATGGACGCGGCGCGGAGGCCGACGTTCGGCGCGTCGGACCCGGCGGAACTCGTGCTGATTGCGCCGATACCGACGAACAGCGTGGAAACAACGACCAGACTCAGGGCGGCGGACGTGCGGAGGTCGCGATCCTTGGAGTTGGGATCGCGCGGGTCGGGCATGCCCGCGATCCGCTCCATCACCGAAGCCACGATGTCGGAACCCGCGAGCGCGGCCGCGATGCCATACCGGAGAACATCGCGCACTTCCTCTTCGCGTCCCATGCGCGTCAGGTGCGCGCGCATCGCGCGCACGCCGCGCCGCACCCGGCTCTCAGCGGTCGTCGGGTCGATGTGCAGGCGTTCGGCGATCTCCTTGTAGGACAGATCCTCGCACAGGCGCAGGACGACCGTGGCGCGGGCCTCTTCCGGGAGGTGGCGCAGCGCCTCCTCCGCGAGCTGGCGCATGTCGTTCTGCCGCTCCACCTCGTACTGCTCCACGGTCCCGGTAGCGAGGTCCAGATGGGCCGCGTCAATCGGCTCCTCGCGCCGGCGGCGGCGGTGCGTGTGCACAACCGTCGCGGCGATGCGGTACAGCCACGCGCGGAAGTGTTCGTGTTGGTTCAGTTGGCGTAGGCGTTCGTATGCGCGCAGAAAGGCATTCTGAGCCAATTCCTCGGCCACCAGCGGGTCGAGAACTTGGCTATGGCAGTACAGAGCAATCTCTCGCTGATACCGCCGCACTAAGGGCTCGAAGGCGTCGCGATCGCCGTCCAGAGTTGCCCGGACCGCGCGCGCGTCGTCCCCCTTATCTGATCCTCCCACATATCCTCCGGGAAGGCGGGTTCCCCCTATCCCGCGTCTGCTGCCTATAGGACGCTCCAGGCACGCGAAATCCGTCACAGGATTTGCCGCGCTGCCGTCGGCGCGGGGCACGGGCGTGCGAGGCCACCCGTACCGAGCGCCCTGTCGACATTGCCTGGGCGGCGCTGATCAAGCCAGTGCGAGGCGCCGCGTACCACCAACAGATAGCCTCGCCGGCCATCTTCATCGATTCGAGAGGCGAGACACAACTTTCCCGGCCGCAGTGGGCCTGGCGGACGCGTGAGAGTTGTGTAGGCACGACGGATTCCGCTATGTTGACCAAGAGCGACGACGAAGGATAGGGAGCTACGGCATGTCGCAGCAGGATCTCCGACCCGCGCCCGAAGGCTTCGCGCCTGAGCAATGGGACGCCTTCATGGACGACGGCTTCCTTGTGATTGAGGACGCGATGTCCGACGACGACGTAGGACGGTATCGGGACGCCGTGGACAAGCTGTGGCGTGACGGCGGGAACCACCCGGACAAGAACCTCGGCGCGCAGAACATCGTCGAGAAGGATCCGACGTTCGTCGACCTCATCGACCATCCTCGCCACGTCGGGTACGTGTACGACGTGTACGGCGAACTCCTGAAGATGATCCTCTCGCACGCGTTGGTGCGCACGCGGGGCGCATGGCACAACGCGTGGCACCCGGACGGCGCGCGCCTCGTCCCCTACGGCGTCTACACGGACCAGCCGATGCAGATCAAGATCGGCCTATGGCTCACCGATCTGCCGGAGCCGGGCATGGGGAACTTCGTGTGTTTGCCGGGGAGCCACAAGAGTCAGACGCTCGACGCCTACACGACGCACGAGAGTCTCGTCGGCGAACACATTCTGCAATGCCGCGCCGGGACGATGACGATGATGCATGGGAGCATCTGGCACCGCGTCGAGGACAACGAGACGGACATCCCGCGCAAGAACATCTTCCTCTCCTATTCCCCGTCCTGGGTGGTCGCCGCGGACAGACACACGTCCGACCCCGACTGGCTAGAGACGGTCGGTCGCGAGCAACGCATTCTCATGCGCAGCTACACGAACGGGTATACGAACCACAAGCCGCCGTCTGACGACTCGCCCCTATTCCTCGACCGCGACACCGGCCTCGACATCGACGAGGGCGCGGACGAGAAGGTCCCCGTGGGCATCCGCAAGCGCAAGACCACGATCGAGAAGTTCCGGGAGCGCGGCCTGGTCCGCAACTAGGTCGCACCATCCGCCTCTGTAGGTCGCCATGCCACCACGGAGCGTCCCGCCCAAGGCCGCGCCAATGCAGGCCATCCGGCTTCGCGCCGTTCTCCTGGCGCTGGCCATCATCCCGCTCAACGCGTACTGGATCGCGCTGACCGAGATGGTGTGGTCGTCGTTACACTTCACGGCGGCGTCCCTGCCGCTGAACGTGGTGTTCATTCTGTGCTGCGTGATCGGATGCAACGCGCTCCTGCGCCGGTGGAGCCCGCGCGCGGGGCTGTCGCGCGCGGGGCTGTCGCCCGCCGACCTGCTCATCGTCTACATCATCCTCGCGACGGCGAGCGCAATCAGCGGGTATGACAGCCTGGTCGGCCTCGTCGGCGTGCTTCCCCACGCGACGCGCTTCGCCACCGTAGAGAACGACTGGACCGCGCTGTTTCGGTCGCACCTGCCCGACTGGCTCACGCTGGTCGACGACAAAGCTGTCCGCGCGTTCTACGCCGGAGAGGCGCCATTCCTCGGTGGCGGGTACTGGCGGGCCTGGGTCGGGCCGATGGCGTACTGGGGCGCCTTCCTGACGCTGCTCGCGGGGCTGTCGCTTTGTATCACCGTGCTCTTGCGACGTCCCTGGACCGAGCACGAGAAGCTCGCCTACCCCATCATCCAACTCCCCATGGAGCTGAGCCGGCGTAAGACAGCGCTCTTCCGAGGACGCCTGTTTTGGGTCGGGTTCGGCATCGCCGCAGTCGTGGATATGCTGAACGGGCTGAACTACCTGTATCCGGCCGTGCCGTCGGTGCCGGTGCGAGGCACGCAGCTCGAGACGTACGTGTCTGAGAAGCCGTGGTCCGCCATCGGGAGGACGCCGGTGCGCTTCCGCTTCTTCATGGTCGGCATGACGTACCTGCTTCCACTCGACCTGTCTGTGTCGTGCTGGGCGTTCTACTGGATTCGCAAGGCCGAGCAGGTCGTCGGCGCGGCGGCGGGGCTCGCGAGGCTACCCGGGTATCCGTTCCTCGGTCAGCAGGCGATGGGCGGGATGCTCGGCCTGGGGATAGTGGCGCTCGTGGCGATCCGGCGGCATCTCGCGGCGGCGTTCCGCTCAGTCACGCGTCGAGACGCCCCAGCGTCCGACGGCGAGCCGATCACGTACCGGGCGGCGGTCGTCGGGGGCGCGTGCTGCGCGGTCGGCATGGCGTGGTTCAGCCTGCGCATGGGCCTGTCGCCCTGGGTGATGGTCGCCTTCGCCGCCGTGTTCTGGACGATGTACGTCGGCATGGCGCGCATCCGCGCCGAAGCCGGGGTGCCGGAGCACGACCTGAACTTCCTGTCGCCACAGGAGTCGTTGGTCGCGGTGTTCGGCACTCGCGCTGTGGGGCCGCGTAGCCTGTCGGCGATGTCGCTGTTCGTGTGGTTCAGCCGGCGCAAGCGCAACTACCTGATGCCGCACCAGCTCGAGGCGTTCAAGATCGCGGAGCGTGAGCGTCTCCCCAATCGCGCGGTGTTCGGCGTCCTACTGTTGGCGACGGTCGCCGGGCTGGTCTCCGCAATGGTGATCTTCCCCGGCGTCCTGTACCGCTACGGCGCCGAGTCGCGCGCGTATGGCATGAAGGACGTGGGCTGGAACACGTACAACAGATTGGCGTCGTGGCTGCTGGCGCCGCGCGAGACGGATTGGGCCGCCACGTGCTTCCTGGGTGGCGGCTTCGTCATGTCCGCTCTGCTGATGTTCCTGCGCCATCGGTTCGTCTGGTGGCCGCTGCATCCGGCCGGATTCGTTCTCGGCACGGGCTTCGGGATCGACGACTACTGGTTCGCGATGGTGCTGTCGTCGTGCGCGAAGTTCGTGGTGCTGCGCAGCGGGGGCGTCGGCGCGTATCGGCGGTCGCTGCCGTTCTTCTTTGGGTTGATCCTCGGGGACTATCTGCTCGCGTGCGGGTGGGCGCTGCTTGGCGTGATCTTGGATGCGCCGATGTACACGATGTGGCAGTAACCGGCCGGCTCGCCCAGGACCGTGCCGTGGGACGCGCCTGTCGACCGCGATCGGTCGTGCTCTCCGGGCACGCCGGCGCGCGCCATGCTACCCGGCCGACCTCCTCGCCGCCGACCAGATAGGCTACCTTCTTTGTAGGCGGACCTCTGATGTGTGGCGCTCAGGGCCTCCCGCCGGATTCGCCGCCCGAGCCGGGAAGGGACGCGACGTATGCCTTCGGTATCTGTCCGCTCGTGGACCTGTATTGCCGCGTGTTTCGCGCTCCTCGCCGCCGGGCCTGTCCCCGCGCGCGCCGAGCTGACGTCCCCGATGGCAATCGTGCCGGCCGATGCCGTTGCCGTGGTGCGCATCCACGACGTCGAGCGCTTGACCGACGACATCGACATGCTGGCCAACTTGGTCTCGCCGCTAGGGCCGGAGTCGTCCGGGATTCTTCCCCGCGCGATAGCGGGTTTCGTGCGCGCTGGCTTCACGAGCAACGCCGACCTCGCCGAACTTGGGCTGAGACTCGATACCGGCATCGTGTTCGTGTTCCTGGCGCCGGATGTCGACTCGATGGCGGCGGTCGTTGGGGTACGCGACCAGGCCACAGTGCGCGCGCAGTTGATGCAGCGCCAGAAGCTCGCGGCCAAAGAGTACGAAGGCTTGCCCTACATGGAGAGCCACGACGCGGCCTTCGCCTTTGTCGACAGTCTGCTGCTCTACACCAAATCACCCGGCCTGATGCCACGCCTGCTCGACGTAGCGCGCGGAGCCGAGGCTCCACTGTTGCGCGGCGGCGGCGAGGACAGTCGCCCCCTGTCCGTCCTGACAGCCGGAGCCGACATCGCGGTGTATGCCAACGTCGACGCCATGGAGACCGCTGCGGTGGCGAGGATAGAGGAGTGGGGCGGACCCGCGACCGACGGCGGGTCTGCCGACGAGGCCGACCAGGCCGCGCAGGATTCTCTCAGGCAGCTTGTCACAGACCTGGACGAGGTCGGAATCACTGTTCAGATCGACGACACGTCGATCATCGTGGATACGGAGACGCGGCCACGACCTGGCAGCCCCTGGGCCGAGCAGGCCACCGCGCCAAACCGACCTCTCGCACGACTGACATCACTACCGGCAGATGCCTTCCTTGTGACGTCATCCATCGTGTCCGGCGCCGTAATGCGGTCCTCCATCGTGGAGGCCACATCTAAGCAGATGCCGCCCGCGCCGGAGCCCATCGCCAGAGCGTTCACAGCAGCCGCGGAGGCGATCCCGGGCGACTACGTCGGTGAGGTCACCCTGACGGCGCGGGTCGCCGACGCCGTCTTCCCAGACATCATCTGCGTCGTCCCGGTCGAGCAGGCTTCGCAGCTTGCATTCGATGATGCCCTGTCTACGCTGTACGACGACCTGGTTGCCGCCGCTTCCACCGACTCGCCGGAGGAGACCGTGGCGTGGGTCAGCAAGACCGTTGCTCATCACCCGTGGGGCGTCGTGAACGGCTGGGAGGTGACGTTCGCGCCCGCAGCATTTCGGGATGTCCCCGCGCCCGTCCAGGTCGCGCTCCCGGCGGAGATCGGGCTGTGGCACACGTTCGTCGACGACTACGCGTTCGTAGTGGTCTCCACGTCGTCCAAGGCGGTCACGGACGCGGTCCAGAGACATCAAGGTGGCGGCGAAACGGTGCAGCATAAGTTGCCTGCCGCCCTGCTTGCCATGCTGCCCGCCGAGGGGAGTTCGGGCGGGTACATCTCGCCCAACCTGGCGGTCAAGTCGATAGCGCGCGCCCTTGGCGGGGTGGTCCCGGAGGCGCAGGCCCTGAACGCGGTCACCCAGTTCCTCCCTGAGGAACACAGCATCGGCATCGTGAGCATCAACCGAGGCGATGGAGTCTCGACGCGGGTGGTCCTCGACGTCGCCGGCTTGGCTCCGCTGGCGCAGGTTCTGGCGGCGGCTGCGGCGAGCGCCGGCCGGCCGCCAGGCGCGCCGCCTCCGTTGGGGCGTTCCCACCGTGGCCCCGGCGACCAACCCCACGCCCAGTGGGCCACCTCTGTGCTTGGGTTCAGCTCGGAATACGGCCGTCCCGAGTGGGCGGCGACGCAGGCGTTGGGCGTGCCGAACACCTTCAGTTACGGCGATATCCCGACTGCGTGGGCGCCGTCCCCTGGCGACGGCGGCATGGAGTACCTTGTTCTAGGTTACTCAGAGCCCGTCCACGCGGTGGGCGCCGTGATCCGCGAGACACATGGCAACGGGTTCGTCCGGCGGGTGGATGTGCTCGATGAGCACGGGGCTCTGCATACCGTCTGGGCGGGCGAGGACTCGAGCCCGTCGGACGTTCCGCACGACCTCCTGGTGACCTGGCCGCGGACGGAGTTCCCCGTAACCGGTCTCAAGATCTGGGTCGACACCGGGCACAATGCCCGCGGGCGGGAGGCGATCGACGCGGTGCGGTTGCTGGGTAGCCCTGGCGCACCCCGGCCGAAGCGGACCTCACCGTGAGTGGTAGCTCTCCGGTGGCTGCCGTGAGTACTTGCGTCGCGGCGCCACCCAGGATCTAGTGCCAGAAGACGTATATCCGCTGACCGTAGAAGAGCCCCGCGATGTTCAGCATGGCGCCCATCGTGAAGTCACCCAGGATGAGGCCGTAGAAGAAGAACGACGCGCGTCGGTAGCCGCGGATGCCGCCGTGGTTCAGGATCGCGGCCTTCGCGGCCCAGCCCATGAATATCGGGAACCACGCCCACTCGGTGGTCCAGTTCATCGCCATGGAGTAGCCGAGCGGATGGAGCTTCCACCACAGGAAGCGCGTGCGCATGAACATGAGCAGGAGCGTGAACACCGACGCCCCGGCCATCATGGCGATGTCGGGCCAGTCGGGGTTCGGGTCGATGCGATATAGCCACGCCTGTGCGTTCAGATACGCCTCTCGCCCGAACCAGCCATACGTGCCACGGCGATAGCAGACGTCCAGGAACGCCCAGAACCCCATCGGGGCTGCGATCGCCGCCGACCCGAGTATCACCAGGACCAGCTTGCCTTCGCGCGACATGCGCGCGCGTCGCCCGAGCTTCATCGTCTCGAGCATGTGCGGCATCGGGTGGCTGCGGAAGGCGCGCATCACCCCCTGAACGAGCGCGAACAGCGCTAGGTTGTCCTTCCCAACGCGGCCCGTGCCGAGGGTGTCCACGACGAAGTGTGTCGGTCGGTAGAGCGTGAGAGCCGGAGGCCCGACTTCCGCGCGAATGCGCGTGCCCCACAGTATGAATCCCAGGTACACGGCGAATACGAGCGCCACCATGCCGGGGCTGCCGCCCGCGCGCATCCAGAACAGCACGATACCCACAAACCCGATTACCGCGCCCCAGAAGGCGTACCGGTAAGGCACGGGCTCGTCGGCGTCGTCGACGGCGGCGCCAAACGCGGCGCGCGCGACATCGCGCAGATGACGCCGAGCGGTGAAGAGCGCGAACGCCAGCAGCGTGAGGAACGCTCCCACCGGCTGCGTGCTGGAATAGGACGTGTCGATGAAGCGCTCCCAGCCCATCCCCGCGCTGACGATCCGCTCGACCTTCCACACGAGGTAGAACACCCATATCGACAGCGACAGATCGACCGGCATGACGAACCCGAGGCCGATGATGAACGGGAAGAAGCAGAGCGGCGTCCACCCCATGCCGCTCCACGGCTTGTCGGTGAAGAACACCCCGAGGTTGATCGTGCGTATGGGGATCAAAGGCACGGTCGGCACGAAGTGGTGGATGCCGTTTATGAGGTCCACGCCGGCGCCGAGCGCGAAGCCGCACCAAAGCAGTCGACTGCTGAAGAAGCGCGTCGACCCGCCCTCGACGGTCATCTCGTACGGCATCTCGATGATCGGGTACGCGAGGCGTTCGTGCTCGGTCCATTGCCGGCGTATCACGGCGCACATGCAGAGCGTCGTGAGGACGATGAGGATGAGCAACACCGACCACCAGAACACCGGCCGGAGCCACGGGATAAAGTTCGCCGGGTCGTACGGGTTCGACTGACCGTCGAAGAGGTTGCGCAACGCCGCGTCGTCACGCACGATGAGCCAGTGTGGCAGCCGGTCACCGAACAGCGCGCGCCAGTCGTTCTCAGGCGTGGCGTACCGGTCTCCGTAGGCGAGCACCGGGGCGAGCACCTGGATGAGGTCGTGCCCTGCGAGCGTCGTCGCGACGCATAGCATCGCGTAGATCGTGACGAACTCGCCCTGCGTGTACGCGTGGCGTGGAGCGAACCGCTTGAGCAGTCGATTGAGGGATGTCAGAACAAGAAGCACGAACACGACGTTGTATAGCAGGGAGATGGTGCCGGGCGGCCCGCTCCACTCTATGCCGCGCTGCATCGCGAAGTACGCGTTGGGCGGCATCAGTAGGAGCCCGGTGAGCACAGCGCGCCATGTGACGTACTGCGCGTCGTGCGGCGTGGGCCGCTTCGCGTTGGGTGCAACGCGCTCCATCCTGACCGTCTAACCTCCTCGACGAACCGCGGCCGCGACGGCCGCTCTGTCCCATTAGAACAGGGATGTCCGGGATGACCAACCCTCTCCCGTGGTCGCGGTCCTCGATGTTGGCGTCTCTGCTTGTCGCTGGCACGCTGATGGCCGGCGTGCGAGCCTTCGCTGCGCCGACGCCATGGACCGCGAGCATTGAGGCGAACGGCCTGGTCGACGGGGTAGCGACGACGATGCTTCCGACTGCGTTCGGGATCGCACAGGGCGCAACAGACGGGTTCGATGGCGAGCCCGACGGCCCCCAGGACGACCTCGCGCCGCCGCCGGCGCCGAGCTTCCCGCTCGGCACCACGACGCCGTCCGCGCATTTCTACGCCGCGAAGGAGGAGCGCGACTGGCTGAGATCAATGCTCGTCGACTTGCGTGGCTTCCCTGCCGTAGCGGCGGCGGATGTCGTATGGACGCTGGTAGTAGACGCAGAGGGCGGCTTCCCCCCGCATGTCACGGATTGGCATCTGGCGTGGGACGTGTCTGAGATCGATGCGTACTGGGCCGATGTCCGCATGACCAACGACGACGGCATGGACATCGACATGCGTGAGACGGCGACACTGCCTGTTGAGCTAGGGGTCAGGGCGGTCTACACGATACGCGTCCGCTCCGTGGCCGTTGAGGTGCGCGCCCCAGGCGTGGCCCCGGCAGGGGAGGCCATCACCATCGAGGCGCTTGTCGGTGAGTTCCCCGAGACGATCACGCGCGCGACCCTCTACTATGCCCGTGGCGGCGAGACGCTATTCCGAACGAAGCACTTCGCGCAGGGTGTCGGTGGGGTCTGGACGGTGAGGGTCCCGCGCACCTACGTCACGACACGTGGAGTCCTCTGGTACACGGAACTCGACGACACGGGTACCGGCCGCCAACGGACATATTCGGCGTCCGCGCCCGGCGGCATCTCCGTCGTAGGGCCGTCGAGTCTCACGTTGGCGCCGACACCTGGGCCGCAGCCTGTGTGGAACGCGTTGGCTCCGGCCGTCTGGCCGGACATCGCGGCGCTGGGGTCCACGTTCGACGACGCCGACGGTGGCTTTCTAACCGAGTGGTTCGCGTGGCGGTGGAACGCTCTGACGCAGCGCTGGGAATCCGCCGGGCCACTCGGCGACGCGACCCCGGTCGCCACGGACGACTTCGCGCCCGGGCATGGGTGGCTCGTCGCCGTCGTCGGCGATGTCGACGAGACGCGACAGGTCATCGGGCAGTCGGTCGATCCCACGCGCGGGTTCGGCATCCCGCTGAGCGTGGGATGGAATCTCTTGGCGAACCCCTTCGCGTTCGCCGTGGCGTGGAGCGACGCGACGATCGCCGTAGACGACGGCGGCGTGCTTCTCACCGCGTCCCAAGCGGCCTCCGCAGGCGTCGCCGACAACCGAATCTACTACCTGGACGGCCCGTCTCAGGCGTACGTCGCGCGAGACTCTGACGAGGCCACGCCCTACGCGATGCCTCCCGGGCAGGGGTGGTGGCTCCATGCCGACGGCGCTGCGGCGACGCTGCTCATCGCCCCGGTCGCAGCCGAGTAGCGCGTCGACCGGCCGGGAAAGGACGTGAGCATGAGAATCGCCATCGGCGGAATCGGCCACGAGACGAACACGTTTTCGACGCTGCGCACGAGCATCGACGACTTCCACGTCCGCCGCGGGAGCGACATCAGCGACGACGGGTTCTGGGCGGAGGCCGGTGGCGGCGACGTCGAGTGGGCGCCTACGCTCATGGCGAGCGCCTCGCCACACGGCCTCGTCGAGGAACAGGCGTACACGCAGCTACGGGACGAGTTGGTAGAGCGCCTACGTGACGCGGGCCCCGTCGATGGCGTGTACCTCGCGCTACACGGCGCGATGGAGGTCGAGGGCGTCGGCGACGGGGAGAGCGACCTGCTACGCGCGGTGCGCGAGGTCGTCGGCCCGGACACGCTCATCTCGGCGAGCTTCGACCTGCACGGCAACGTCGCGCCGGACGTCGTCGCGGCGCTCAACATCATGACCGCGCTCCGCACGGCCCCACACCGAGACGGCGGTCCGACGCGACGACGCGCGGTAGCGCATCTCACGCGCTGCCTGCGCGAGGGCATCCGACCGGTCTGCGAGATGGTGAAGCCGCCCCTACTCCTCCCCGGCGAGTACGCGATCACGGAGGTCGAGCCGTCCGCGTCGCTCTACGCGCGCCTGCCAGAGATCGAGTCTCTACCCGGCGTCCTGGACGCGTCGCTGTTCATCGGGTGCTCCTGGACGGACGGGCCGCACACGTCGCCCGCGGCGATCGTCGTCGCGGAGCGCGATCGTGGCCTGGCGCACGGGCTCGCCGCAGAACTCGCGCAGGCCGTCTGGGATCGACGCGAGGACTTCGGCCCCGACGTTGAGACCTTACCCGTCGGCGACGCGGTGGACACAGCCCTCTCGGCCCCCGAACGCACCGTTTTCATCTCGGACTCCGGCGACAACGTCACCGCGGGCGGCGGCGGCGACAACCCGGACATCGCGCGCCGGCTGATCCAGGCCGGCGCGTCGGGCGCCGTCGTCGCGGGCATCGCGGACGCCGAGGCCGTGCGGTCGTGCAGTGAGGCCGGCGTGGGAGCCACGGTGTCGCTGTCCGTAGGCGGCAAGTTGGACGCCGTGAACGGCGCGCCGTTGGATGTCGTGGGCATCGTCCAGCATCTGGACGAACCGGCGGACACGCAGGTGGCGACCGTGCAGGTCGGCGGCGTCGAAATCGTGCTCGCCGCGGATCGGCGCGCGTTCGCCTCGCTCGGCGCGTTCGAGAGCGCCGGCATCAACCCGCTGGACCGGAAGGTGGTCGTGGTGAAGCTCGGCTACCTATTCCCCGAACTGCGGGATAACGCCCCGCGCGCGATCATGGCGCTAAGCCCTGGCTTCACCGACCTGCGCATGGGCTCGCTGCCGTTCGAGCGCGTCGCTCGGCCGCTCTACCCGCTCGACCGAGACTTCGCGTGGTCGGCCGCGTAAAGGCCCTTTCCACGCGTGCTTTACGAACGTGCATCCCGGGCACACATCCAATCGTTGTACGTGGCGTATACTGCCGCGCGCGATCTGCCGCCTCCTCTCCACGGCGCCCGGCCCCACGTGTCGAGGGCGCGAGGTCAGCAGCCCTCTTCGCTGCGAGTGACACCCTATGCAAGCGCTGCTAGCTGGCGCAGGAGGAACACATGCCTGAGCGCGACGCCGTGCTACATGCCGCCCGGGATGGGAAGATCGAGGTCGTACGCGAGTCGCTGGACGCCGATCCCTCGCTGATGGCGGCAAGAGACGAAAACGGCGGCGGCCCGCTCCACATGGCCGCGATGCGGGGTCACGCCGACATCGCCGCACTGCTCCTCGAACGCGGGGTCGAGAGGGACGCGGGGAACGACTGGGGATGGACGCCCATCGTCTACGCCGCCTACAACGGCCGCGCGGACGTGGCGCGTGTGCTGATCGAAGCGGATGTTGACGTGACGTCGTCCGGGGGAAACCCCATCCACTACGCCGCGCAGGGCAAGCACGTGGACATCTGCCGCATGCTCGTTGAGGCGGGGGCGGTCGACGCCACAGTCGACGCAGGCGACCCTGATGTCTTGGCCACGTTCCGCGCCGCCTACGCGTATGACGCCGACGCGCTCGCAGCGCTCCTGGCGGCCGACCCCAAGCTCGCAACCACCCGCGACAAAGACGGCCGAACGCCCATGCACGAGGCGAGTACGGGCGGGGCCATCGATGTGATCCGAGCGTTCATAGACGCCGGCGCCGACGTGACCGCGACCGACGATGACGGCGAGACACCGCTGGACCGGGCGGCAGCGCACGGCCATGGCGATGTCGTCCGTCTGCTCGTGGACGCGGGGGCCGCGGCGGACATCTTCGTCGCCGTGAAGTTCAGCATGTTGCCAGAGGCGCGCGCCGCGCTGGAGGCGGACCCATCTCAGGCGAACGCGGAGTTCCACGGCCACGCCATCGTCGAGCACGCCGCCGAAGCCGGGCTCGTAGAGATGGGCGCGCTCTTAGCGGAGTTCGGCGCGGATATCGACATCCACGCGGCGGCGAGTTTCGGCATGGCCGAACGCGTGGCGGAGGGTCTGGACGGCGACGCGACCCTGGTCAATGCCACGCGGCCCATGGGAGACTACGCGCCGCTCCACGCCGCGGCCGAGTGTGGGCATGTCGATGTCGTCCGGTTGCTTCTGGAGCGAGGAGCAGACGTGAACCAGCGCAACGCGTGGGGCTTCCGACCTCTCCACCTGAGCGTGCTTGCGGCGCGCGGGTTCGCCCCGACGGAGGCGCATCTGGAGATAACTCGCGCGCTGATTACGCAGGGAGCGGAGGTCGCCGTTGTCGACGACTACGACCGCAGCGCGCTGACGCTGGCGGAGGGGCACTGGGAGAAGGGGCCGATCGAGGAGGCGTTGATCGCGCTCCTGAGAGAGCAAGGCGCGACGACGGTCTGACATCGCGTCGGCAGTCGGGCGCGAAGGGCCGCGCCCTTAGGCCGGCACGGGCGCCTCCGCCGGACGTGCCGCCGCGGGTTGCTCCGAGTCATCGGCCGGAAGGTCCACGGCGATCCCAGCGCGTCGCACGTCGTCCGCGAGTTCCGACCGGTGGAACACCGCCTGCTCGTCGGCGGGCATCTCCTCACGGTACCAGCGCGCCAGGCCCGCCGCGACGGCCCTAAGTTCATCCATGGCGTTGGGGTCCATTGGTAGCTCCGACTGACGGATCTCGGTCGTCCCGTTGACGCCGATATGCGACGCCCGCGGCAAGCGTCAACCACAAACCCCAATAAGTTGTGCCGTCGGCCACGCTAGTACCCAATTACTATCGCGACGCGGCGCCGTTCCCCCGCTGATGACGGCGACATATACTACGCCGGCACACGAACCGGATTGGGGATGTATGGCCAGCGTCGTGTTCGTCATGATCGTGGGTATTGGGTTCGTCTGCGCGAGCGTCGTTTCGATCGTGTACATGGGTATCCAGTACTCCACTCGAAAGCGCGGGCTCACGACGGGCGCATCCAGGCGCGAGCTCGAGGAGATCCGCGGCCAACTCGACACGCTGGGCAGCGACATGCATGGGATGCAGGAGGCCATTGCCGACCTCACGCTCATGCTCGGAGACTCGCCGACGCGCCGCCTTCCGCGCGACGACAAGTAGAACGGACGACCCACATTAGCCATGGACACGCCAGTGACTAACCACGACCGATACGAAGTCTCCGCAGCCGAGGTCCGTGACTTCACCGAGCAGGGCTTCCTGGTAGTGCCGCAGCTCGTGGCCCCCGACGAGGTCCGCGAACTGCGCGACCACACCGAGGAGGTAATCTCGGGCGACTTGGTCATCCCCGGCAGGATCGAGCCACCCGCCCCCGACGCGACGCCGGAGCAGGTCAGGCAGCATCACGTCCGCATCCACCAACTGCATTTCGTCCACGAGTTGCACGAGCGTTACCTCCTCCACCCGCGGGTGCTGGACGTGCTGGAGGTCCTCATCGGCCCGGATGTGATGGCGATGCAGACGATGCTGTTCCTGAAGGCGCCGGGGCAGGTCGGGCAGGGGTATCACCAGGATTCGTACTACATCCAGACGCTGCCGGACACGTTGTGCGGCGCGTGGATAGCCATCGACGACGCCGACGAGGAGAACGGCTGCGTCTCATTCGTGACGGGCACGCAGTACGAGCCGGTGTACCGCCAGGCGCAGAACGTCAGCCACGATGACACGGAGGTGAACGACCTCGCGCGCGTCACGGAGAAGTACCCGGGTCGGGAAGTACACGCAGTGATGAAGGCGGGCGATGTCGCCTTCTTCGCGGGCAAGGTGATGCACCGCTCGCTGGCGAACCGATCCAAGGACCGTCGGCGCCGGGCCTTCGTGAGCCACTACGCGAATGCGCGTTCGTGGACGCACTGGGGCGCGCCTGTCGAGGAGTGCCGCAACCAGAACCAGATACTCGCCCGCGGTCAGACGCACCTGCCGCACCGCGAGCCCATGTTCACTGCCCCGGTCGCCGGGTCGGATGTCGACGAAGAGGCCGCCGCGGGATAGCGCCCGCGCAACGCGAATCCGGGAGACTACAACGTGCCCACCGAGCCGCGGAAGCCGAACGTCGTCTTCGTCATCACCGACGATCAGGGCTACGGCGACCTCGCCTGTCACGGGAATCCCGTGATACACACGCCCAATCTCGATGAGATGCACGGCGAGAGCGTGCGTCTCACGAACTTCCACGTGGGACCGACGTGCGCGCCGACCCGGGCGGGTCTGATGACCGGCCGCTACTGCAACTGCACCGGCGTGTGGCACACGATCGGCGGACGGTCGTTGCTCCGCAAGGACGAGGTCACGATGGGCGACGTGTTCCGCGCGGGCGGCTACCGCACGGGCATGTTCGGAAAGTGGCATCTGGGCGACAACTACCCGTTCAGACCCCACGATCGAGGGTTCGACGAGGCCGTATACCACGGCGGCGGGGGCGTCAGCCAAACGCCCGATCACTGGGGCAACGACTACTTCGACGACACGTACATGGTCAACGGCGAGCCGACGAAGTTCGAGGGCTACTGCACCGACGTCTGGTTCGACCAGGCGATGGCGTTTATCGAACGGAGCGCCGACGCGCCGTTCCTGTGCTACGTCTCCACGAACGCGCCGCACGGCCCGTTCCGCGTCGCGGACAGCTATAGCCGACGGTACCGCGGCCGTGTGCCGGACGCGCGCGCTCGCTTCTACGGCATGATCACGAACATCGATGAGAACCTCGCCCGCCTGCGCGCGAAGCTCCGTGATCTCGACATCGAGCGGGACACGATACTCATCTTCATGACCGACAACGGCACCGCGGCCGGGTGTGGTCTGGATCGCGACGGCTTCGTACGCGACGGCTACAACGCCGGCATGCGCGGCGTGAAGGGCTCCGAATACGACGGCGGCCACCGAGTGACGTTCTTCATGCGCTGGCCGGCCGGCGGCCTCACCGAGGGACGCGATGTCGACACGCTCACCGCGAACATCGACATCCTCCCCACCCTTGCCGACATGTGCGGCATCCCCGGCCCTGACTCGTCGGCCATCCACGGCCAGAGCATCTTAGCGCTGGTAAACGGCGACGCTGACGGATGGCCCGAGCGCGTCATCGTCACGGACTCGCAACGCGTAGAGATGCCGATCAAGTGGCGCAAGAGCGCGACGATGACCGACCGGTGGCGACTGGTGAACGGCGAGGAGCTGTACGACATCCGCCCTGATCCCGAGCAGCGCGTTGACGTGGCCGACCAGCACCCGGCGGTAGTCGAGACCCTACGGGGCGAATACGAGCGATGGTGGGAGACCGTCTCCGAGCGATTCGACGACGACCCGGCGATCATCATCGGGTCCGAGCACGAGCCGGTGTCGCGCATCACCTGTCACGACTGGCACAACGAGGATAGCAGTTGCGCCTGGAACCAGGGGATGGTGCGTCAGGGCGTCGTCTGCAACGGGGATTGGGCGATCGATGTCGCGAGGCCGGGCGTGTACGCATTTGAACTGCGTCGTTGGCCGCGCGAGGAAGCCCTGGGGATGACCGAGGGCATGCCCGGCGAGATCATGGACTGGTTCCACGGCGGAAAGGCGCTGCCGCTACAGCGTGCGCGCGTGCGCGTCGGCGACGAGGAAGCCAACGGTGAGATCGCTCCCACGGCCGACTCGGCGACGTTCCACTTCGCGCTGGGGGCCGGCGCGACGCGCCTACAGACGTGGCTCAGCACGGACAGTGGGGAAGCTCTGGGAGCGTACTACGTCTACGCCTGCCGCACGGGAGACTGAGCCGTGAGTGACGCGACTGCCCGGCCCAACATCCTGTGGATTTGCACCGACCAACAGCGGTTCGACGCCGTCGGGTGCTACGGCAACGAGTGGGTTACCACGCCGAACATCGACGCGCTCGCGGAGGGTGGCGTGTTGTTCGACCACGCGTACTCCCAGAGCCCTGTCTGCACCCCGAGCCGCGCGAGCTTCCTCACGGGACGGTATCCGCGAACCACGCGCTGCCGGCAGAACGGTCAGACGATTCCCGCCGACGAGAAGCTCGTGACGCGTCTGCTGGCGGATGCTGGGTACACGTGCGGGCTGTCCGGCAAGCTGCACCTGTCCGCGTGCAACCCGCGCGTCACACGCATGGAAGAGCGCATCGACGACGGCTACCACGAGTTCCATTGGATGCACCATCCCGACCCGCACTGGCCCACGAACGAGTACGCCCTGTGGCTGCGCGAACGTGGACAGACGTATCGTCGCGAGTCGTTCGAGGGGTCGCAATGGGTGCAGACCTCGATGCCCGAGGAGCATCACCACACGACGTGGTGCGCGCAGAAGGCGATCAACTTCATGGAGGCCCATGAGGCGTCGGATCACCCCTGGCTCTTCAGCGTGAACCCGTTCGACCCGCACCACGCCTTCGACCCGCCGCGCGAGTACCTGGAGCGCTACCTCGACCGACTGGACGACATCCCGCCGCCGAATTACACGCCCGGCGAACTGGATGGCAAGCCCGTCTTCCAGCAACGCGAGCACCACGGGGCGTACAACAGCCCGCGCTCGTACCCGTTCGCCGACATGACGGCCGAGGACCATCGACTCGTGCGCGCGGCGTATTGGGCGATGTGCGATCTCATCGACGTCCAGGTCGGCCGGATGCTCGACGCCCTCGACCGCACGGGTCAGCGCGAGAACACGATCGTGATCTTCATGTCCGACCACGGCGAGATGCTAGGAGACCACGGCATCTACCTGAAGGGTTCGCACTTCTACGACCCCGCCGTACGCGTGCCGCTCGTGGTGTCCGCGCCGGGACAGACCTCTGCCGGGCTGCGATCCGATGCGCTTGTGGAACTGGTCGACCTGGCTCCGACGTTGCTGGACGCCGCGGGCGTGGAGCGTTACGCAGGTATGCAGGGGCGGTCGCTCTGGCCGTTGCTCGCTGGTGACACGGACGCGGACACGCATCGTGACGACGTCTACTGCGAATACTACAACGCGATGCCGACGCACAGAGACCCCGCCGCCCACGCCACGATGATCCGCACGCGCACGCACAAGCTCGTTGCGATGCACGGCACACAGCCTGGCGAGCTGTACGACCTGTCCGAAGAACCCAGCGAGACGCACAACCTGTGGGACGCCCCTGCGCATGTTGGCGTGAAGGCGGAGCTACTCGGCCGGCTGTGCGACCGCATGGCGTGGACGGTCGACCCGCTGCCGGAGCGGCGGGCGAACTTCTGAGGCGCTCACGCAACGTGTCACGACGGACTAGAGTGGCGCTGGCCTACGTGCGTCACGGGGCGCACAACGCCATACAGCCGTGTATCTACTTCCCGGTTGTGTCCACCATTCCGCGCAATTCAGGGAGGAATCCCTCTGGGAACCGTGTATCCTCCGTATAGCTCGCTCCGCCCAGGATCGCAGAGCCTAGACCGCTGCCCCTGAGATCCGCGCCTGCTAGGATCGCGTTGGTGAGCCGCGCGCCTGTGAGATCGGCGTCCGTCAGGTCGGCCCTCGAGAGGTCCGCGTCCCGCATGTCGGCGCGGTACAGGATAGCGCCGGTAAGATCAGCCCCAGCGAGGTCGGCCCCGCGGAGGCCAGAGTGCCGCATGTCAGCGCCCTTCAGGATCGCGCGTGCCAGGACGGCGTCGGCGAGCGTCGCCGCTTTCACAGAGGCGGCGGTCATGTCCGCGGCAGTAAAGTTGGCGCCCCTCATCGTGGCATAATCGAGGCGCGCGCCAGTCGCGCGGGCGCCGCGCAGGTCAGCGCTAGGCATGCGAGCGCCGGAGAGGTCCGCGGCAGTAAGATCGGCGCGGGTCAGGCTGGCCGAACCGAGGCGCGCCGCCTGCAACCCCGCGCTCGTGAGCTTGATGTGCGTCATGTCGGCGCCCCGCAGGTCAGCGTACGCCATGTCGGCGCCCCGCAGGTCGGCGTGTGTCAGGTTAGCGGCGGCGAGGTCCGCCCCACGAAGCATGGCGTTTATGAGGACCGCCTTCTCGGCGTTCATTCCACGGAGATCGCGGCCCGCAAGCTCAGGGCCGGTCGTGCCGCTCAACGTCTCGGAGCTGGCGACTGTCAAGCCGACCGGAAGAACGGAGACGGTTACGCCACTGATGTCTAGGTCGATCCGTGAAACGAACGTGAAGTACGCCGATGCTCCGAGGATCGCGAGGATGAAGGCGACCGTGGCCGCGGCCCGCATGAGACGGCGTAGCGCGCCCAGCCGTGGCGCTTCGGGCTCTTCCCAAACCGTGGGACGGGCCGCGCGCATACAATGCTGCCACGACGAGGTTACGGACCCCGCGCAGCCCACGAGGAGCCCGGCTTGCGTCAGCGTCAGAACAGCGTCGTGCAGCGGCAGACTGACCCACCACGCGTAGACTGTTACCAGCGCAGGCAAGCACCCGGCCACGAACACGGCGGCCAAATCGCGCGCCGGCTGCGCCCCATCCGCCCCCAGACCGCCGATCAACTCAAGCGGGCTTACGAGACCCGTGGCCGAACGACGCACTCTCGCGTACGGCGTCTCCCCATCCGGGAACACGGCCGGGAGGTCCGCGCGGAGAGACCAGGCGGCGCGCGCGTAGATGAGCATCACCTGGCAGCCGACAACGGGCAGCGCGGCGCATGCGCCGCCCCACACGAAAGCCGGGATTCGCAGGAAGACGCCCAGCAGAAGCTCCTCATGCGACACCATCGCTGCGCCGGCCGCCGCAGCGACGGCAAGCGCCCAAGTCCACACGAGACATGCTCGCATCGTGCGATGTAATCGCCGCAACAGGTCGAGGGGTTCGAGGTTCGCGGCGTCGAACGGGACGGCCGCGCCCGCAAGGTTGGCCCGTCCGAACTGCTCCCAGTGCGCTCCGTTTGCTTGCCCGAAATCCGCGCTATCGAGATCAGCGCCGCGGAAGCTGGCCGACGTCACGTCGGTCCCGACGAGCGAGCCACGGCGGATCGTGGAGTCATCGAACCGTGCATGTCTGACATCGGCTCCGTCGAAGCACGCGCCGTCGAGGTTGGTCGCTTCGAAGCTAGCCCGGGACAGATCGGCATCGGTGAACAGGGCGCCGCGCGTATCGGCGTGGTCGAAGCAAGCGTCCGCGATATCGGCCCCGGCGAAGTCGGCCTCCACGAGCGTGGCGCCTGCCAGGTCGAGGCCGCGAAGGCGCGCCTGCGTGAATCGAGCCGAGCGCAGGTCTTCTCCCGCGAGCATGTTGGCAGGTATGGCCGTCAGGTCGCTGCGGGAGAAGTCCGCGGGCGCGCCCGGGTCGCCGCCCTGGGCGGACGACAGCCAGCTAGCGTGGTCGGCGACGATCCGCTCTACTTCGTCGATCCCCAAAACACGGCGGTCGGCGGCCACGACGGATTCGGTCTCCGCAGTTCCCCTGTCGTTGAGATCCTCGCTGGGCGCGGAAGCGGCGGCTGCGCCGTCCGCCCTCGTCGTCAGGGTTCGCGGGAGCTTGCCGGGCGCCGTGCCCAGGGGCTCGCTTCTCGCACGTTCCTCTTTCCCTACCACGAGGGCCTTACCGATCGAGTAGTGCGTGTCGGTACCCACACGGCCGGCACTGCGAGCGACGGGAACCCGTCCGGCATTTCGGTGGCGCCGATGAGCGTCAGGCCGGCGGGCAGTGATCCGTAGAGAACGAGCCCACACGCCCTCAGCTCGAAGCGCTGATTGGCATCCGTCCCCGTGCGTGGCCCGTTCGCCATCGGCAGCCCACCGAAGGCCCGCCGGGGTGAAGGGCGGCATCCCTGTTCATATCCGAGTCGAAATCAACGTGTCAACGGTGTGGCGCGCGCGGAGGGCCGGCATCGGCCACGGTTGCGCGCGTCCGCAAGCGCCGGTACAGTCAGAACCCGAGTTCGTGGGAAAGGGCGTGCTGGCTTGCGCGTAGACATCCATACACATGCGTGCGACGAAGCACTGCACTGCACGCCGGAGTTCATCGCTGACGCGCAACGCATGCGCGCCGAGCCGGCCACCATCGGCGGGGACACCGGGACCTATTTCGACCGCTATATGGAGGCGATGGCGCCGGTCGACCGGTGCGTTGTGTTCGGTCTCAAGGGCCGGCACACGGGCATCTACGTCCCGGACGAATACGTTGCCGCGTTCGTGGCGCGGGCCCCGGAGAAGCTGATCGGCTTCCTGAGCGTCGACCCGCACGAGGTCGACTTCTTTGACGACTTCGAGCGTGGCTATACGGATCTCGGCCTGCGCGGCGTTAAGCTAGGGCCGACCTACGCGAACTTCGATCCGACCGATCGGCGCCTCGACACGCTCTACGCGCGGTGTCAGAAGCTCGGGCTCCCGCTCCTGTTCCACATGGGCACGACGTTCGCTCGGCACGCGCCTCTCCGGTTCACGCGCCCCTACCTTATCGACGAAGTGGCATCCCGCTTCCCGGACCTGAAGATGGTTCTCGCGCATCTCGGCCACCCGTGGGAAAACGAGACCATCGTCACGATCCGCAAGCACCCGAACGTGTATGCGGACATCAGCGCGCTCTTCTACCGCCCGTGGCAACTCTACAACTCACTGACGCTCGTCGACGAGTACCGCGTATGGCCGAAGGTGCTGTTCGGCAGCGACTACGCCGTCACGACACCGGAGGAGTCGTACCGCGAACTCGGCGGTCTCAACGACATGCTCGAAGGCACGAAGCTCCCGCGAGTGAGCCACGACCGCCTTGACGAGGTCTTCGAGCGCGACAGCCTGAGCCTGCTCGGCCTCGACTGAACCACCGACCACGGGAAGGCGCGTTCCGAATGCGACTGCCGACGCCGACGCATTTGCGCGCGATCCTCCCGTTGGCGTTCCTCGCTGCGTCCGCGTCTGCCTTCCCGTCGCGCCCAATCGACGAGGGCGAGCTACGCGCGCGCGCCGGCGCGCTCCCCGTCCCCGAAATCCTCCTGGATGCGGAAGGCGCCGCCAGCCTGTTCGCAGGACGCGCAGCGAAGCTGGTCATACTGCACGCCGGAGCGCATTGGGCCGGGACGGCAGGTCACCAGGCCGCCATGTGGCTCATCGACTTCACGCGCGAGCCTATCCGACCCGTGCTCGTCCGTACGGACGCGCACACGTGGATCGGCGACCCGTCCATCAGCCCGGACGGGACGCGCGTCGCCTACCACGACGGGGAAGACATCTACGTGTGTCGCCTCGAGGAGGGCGGGCCGGAGGCCACCAGGATCGGCCCGGGCTTCGATCCGCGCTGGTGGGTGCATCCGGAGACAGGCGACGAATACATCATCTACGTCAGCACGAAGTGGGAGAACAGCGCGGACGTCAGCGGCAACACGCTGATACGCCAGATCGGCGTCGGCGCCACGAAGCCCGTAGGCGACGCCTCGGTGCTTGTCCACGGCTACGCGCTCAGAGGCGGGCGGTCTCGCGACGGCCGGTACATGAGCACGGCCCAGCCGGGGTGGGTGTGGGCGGAACTTCATCCCAACGAGACCCAGGACGCCCTCATCCGTGTCGTTGAGAGCCGCGTCGGCGGCCACTGCAACGTGTCGATGAGCCAGGATCCGGCGCATCCCGACCGGTTCCTCTGGCTGGACGGACCGCATCGCAGGCTGTTCTACGACCCGCGCACAAACGCGAGCATCCCGCCGCTGGCGCCGTACCGCGAGTACACGTACACCGAGTGGTCGACGCACGCGAACTTCATGAGCGCGAGTTTCTACGGCGCGGGCATCCGCGAGTTCGAACCGGAGCGACATGTCGTCGGTGTGTACAGCTGGTCCGAGGAAGCGTGGACCCCAGTAGCGCGTGGCGCGGCGACGCATCATCTCTGGGTCGAGGAGACTGCGGCGGACGCAGCCGTGTCGCGGCCCGCCGCTCCCGCCGTTATCGCCGAAGGCGCGTTGTCCCCCGCCTCCGACGCCGAGGAGTCGTGGCCCACCGACCGTGCGGGCCTTGTGTTCCTGTGGGCCACGGCAGATGGACCCGCGCAGACATTCGACGCCGCTGGCGTGCCGAGGACCGATGCCGCCTTAGAGCCCACGCCGCACGGCCGCGTGCGCTACACGCGTGACGGCGCCATGAGCTTGGAGGGCGGGTCGTTCCACCTCCCAGGCGTGGCCGAAGCCATACTGCCGATGCTGAAGGCCACCGACACCGTGAGCCTCGAGGCCTGGATCGTCCCTGACATCGTCGACGCACGCCTGATGACCCCGATCGTGGCATCGCCTCGCGTCTACGGCCTGTGGCAGTCAGGTTCCGAATTCTGGTTCAGCATTGGCAGCGCCATGGGAAGAGGCCCGCGTGCGGCAATGGCGATAGGCCAGCACCTCGTCTTGACGTTCCACGATGAAACGGTGCGAGCGTACCTCAACGGATCGCTCGCCCGCGAATGGCCGCCGGAGCACCCGCCAACGGCCAACTGGACTGCTTCACCGTTGGTGTTTGGCGCGGCGGAGAACGCCGCCGGAACCTGGGGCCCCTGGCGCGGCACGGTAGAAGGCGTTGCCGTATACAACAGAGCGCTGGAAGCGGACGAGATACGCGCGAACTATGCTGCGTATGCAGCGCGCGTGGCGTCACGACCGGAGCCGACCACTTCTGCAGCAACCGGGCGCCTCCTGGCGGCCCCGGCCCTGCCCGACCCCTCGCAGAGCCCCTACAAGCGCGCCTGGGCCGCGTTCGAATATGAAGCGGAGCAGGTGCATTCAGGCGATGTCCGGCCCAGACGCATCCTGGTCGCCCGATACGTGTGGATGGACGGGGAGAAGCTCCCCGCCGCCCACGCGAGGCCCGGCGACCGTCACGAACTTCTGTTGGAACCCTACGAGGCCAACCCTCAGATCCACTCCGAACGACAATTCCACCTCGACGACGTGGACCTCGAAATGCCCATGTTCTACGACGTCGGCCCACTCACGGAGGAGTAGCGCATGGAGAATCCCGAAGAAGCGTCGTACCCCGACGAGATAACAGCGGTCCTCGAACACGAGGGCATCGACGAGCCGGAGCTGCTCGGTAAGGGTGGCGAGGGGCACATCTTCGTCAGGTCCGATACGGACGTGATCAAGATCTACCCGGGCGGCGAGGAGAGCTACCTAGAAAAACTGAAGACGGTCCACGGGGGTTTGGCCCGGAGGGGTCTGTCGTTCGAAACGCCACGCATCAAGGAGATCCGCACGCACGAAGGCACGCCCTACACCGTCGAGAGGCGTCTATCGGGGACCCCCATGGCCCAGGCGTGCGCCAAGGCCACGCCGCAGGATCGGCAGACGATCCTCCTCGCGTTCCTAGATGCAGCGTACGAGCTAGGCACCGTCGAGGTCTCCCGTCCTCCGTTCGGCGACTACGTCGAACGCGACGGCATGCTCAACTCGAAGGTGTGGACGGAATACCTCCTCGCAAAGCTAGACGAAGCGTTGGCGAAATCGCGAGAGAGGCTGACTGCGGATGTCGAGGACTTCGACAAGGTCGTCGACTACCTTCGCGAGTACATCCCCGCGAATCTAGCGTGCGAGCAAAAGGCGCTCGTCCATAACGACTTCTGGCCCGCGAACGTCCTCGTTGGCGAGGAGAACAACATCTCCGCCGTGATGGACTACAGCGTCCTGGCCGTCATCGGGGACAGCCGTATGGACCTGTGCGGAGCGCTCAATTACCTGATCCTTGACGATGGATTCACGCGCCACGACGCGGACTTCCTGCGCGCGCACCTGAAGTTCCGCGGCGGCGATGAACTCATGGAGGTCCTGGACGCCTACTACGCCTACTCGGCGATCTTCTGGGGCGAAAGCGCGACCTTCGAAGACCCCCTGCTCTACGAATGGGTCAAGACAGCGCTGAAGATCATCGTAGGCAAGATCACTTAAAGTCGATGCGGAACGCGGGCATGTACTCCGAAGGCTGCCGCGGCGGCAGCGTGATTGCGAGGCGCGAGCCGTGTTGCGCCCACTCCAATGTGCCGGCATGCCCGAGCAACCCCACCGACGCAATGTCGCCGTGTGAGCCATCCGCACGCTCTATGGGGACACTCAGCGTGCGGCGCTCGCCGGGCCACTCCAGCTCGAAGGCGTAGAGCGTGTCGCCCTTCATCGTGAAGCGAAGCGACCCGTCCCCGTAGCGATGCCACGGTCGCGTGTCGTAGATCGCGTCGCCGTTCACGGCCATCCATCGCCCGATGTCGCGCAGGATCGTCTCCGTCTCCGAGTCCAGCGTGCCGTCGGCGCGTGGCGGCACGTTCAGCAGCATGTTCCCGTTCTTGCTCACTATGTCCACGAGTTCGCGGAGGATGTCCGCCACGGGGCGGTATTGCGCTCCCGTGTGATAGCCCCACGGCCCGATGGACGTGTCCGTCTGCCACGGCTCGGGGAGCAACTCGTCGGCGAGGCTGCGCTCCATGTCCTGCGTCGCGACGCCGGCGATATACGTGCCGTGGTCCGCGTGGTCCTTGATGCACATCACGCATTCCTGCCGACCGCCGTGCCACTCCTGATTGCGGTTGTAGTAGTAGGCCATGACCTCCATGCCCGTGCGCGCGTCGTCGTCGCCCTGGAACGGGATCGCGCCGTCTAGGTAGAGGTGGTCCGGGCGGTAGTTGTCGATCAGGTCCTTGATGCGCCGCGCCCACGTGTCACACCACGACTTCGGCGGGTTCAGCGGGTGGCGGAGGTCCGTATCGTCGTGCGGCTCAAGGTAGAGGTCGGCGCATTCGGGGTCTGCGCCGTCGTACGGCACGCCTGCGTATTCGCCCTCGGTGTCGGCTCCCTTGTTCACGTTGAACCAGCTATAGGTGCGTTCGAGGTGCGTCGTGACGCCCCATCGCAACCCATGCTTGAGCGTGGCGTCCCGCCACAGGCCGGTGATGTCCCGCTTGGGACCCATGTTCACCGAATTCCACCGCTGATGCGTCGAGTTCCAGAGATCGAAGTTGTCGTGGTGGATTGCGCACGGCGTGAAGTACCGGGCGCCGGCGTCCTTGAACAGACCGACCAGGCGCTCGGGATCGAAGTTCTCCGCACGCCACAGAGGGATCAGATCCTTGTAGCCGAATTCCGACGGATGGCCGTACGCCGCCCGGTGGTGCTCGTATGCCGCCTGACCGGGGATGTACATGTTCCGGGCGTACCACTCCCCTTGCGCGGGGACCGAGTAGACGCCCCAGTGAACGTAGATGCCGAACTTCGCGTCACGGAACCAGTCCGGACAGCGATACGCCTTGAGGGATTCGGCCGTGGCGTCGAATGTCGGCATGGGGTATGGGCCCTTCCATCCTGCGTCCATCCGCTCGGTAGTCCGGGCAGCGTATTCCGCGGTCGGCCGCCCTGCAAGGTCGCCGCGTGGCCCCGCCGGTCTGAGCGCCCAGCGGCCTATGACTGTCGCGGGTCCGTGACCACACGGTCTCGCACGAAACCGGCCCACGCCGGCAGTACGGCGCCATGCTACCCCCTACCGTGGGGTGTTTCGCCCGACGCCGCGCGGCGGACATATCAGGCTTCCACGCACGGGCGTGGAGCAGAAGCGCAGTAGCATATTGATGGGCGCGACTCCGCGTCCTTGCCCGGCCGACTCGGTCGCGGGGCGTCGTGTCATCGGTGGGGGTAGCGCAATGGAACAGTGGATTGGGTTGCTGGCGGCAGCCGTCGTCGTAGGGGTGTTCTTCCTGGCGGTGCTGCGTGACGTCCAGAAACGGCACGCCGAAGACGGCGCCCGGACGCTAGATGCCAGTTCCATGCGCGCATACAGATCGCTGCCGGTCCTGCGGCCGGATCGCCAGTAGCCGCCCTTCCTGCACTCACGTCTCCTTGACGTGCTGCACTCCACGATCAGCGCAACCTACAGTCGTGCTGGGCCCTGAATTCCTCCGCTCCGTGGCCCGCGATGCTCGCGACGGATTGTGCGTGGCCCGCTGTCATTCTAGACTGACGAGTGTCAACGTCAACACGTGTCGAGGGCCGATGCGATGACCGAGCCATGTCTGACTGCGGCTGGATACAACGGCCATATCGAACTGTTCGATGATCGCGTGCGCATCCAGAGGAACGTGGGTGCTTGACGTTCTTCACGTTCGGGCTCCGGGGCGACAAGGAGATCTGGCTCGACCAGATCACGTCAGTAGAATTCAGGAGCGCAGGCACGGCCACTAGCGGATACATACAGTTCGCGTTGGTGGGGGTACCGAGAGCAAGGGTGGCCGACTTGACGCAACCAAAGACGAGAACACAGTCGTCTTCGTTGCCAACCACAATTCCAGGCCGTAAAGTCCGCTATTGATGAGCGGCTGGCGGCCCGGGTTCGCGGCTCCGATCCGGGGGGCGTGCAGAGCCCGCGCTCGGCCGCGACGGGCCGCCGTACGTCACGCTGAGCGCCCGCCTGTGCGATCCCGCCCTCCTTCGCACCACCCGTGACGATGGTGGTGGGCCCACGCGCCCGCGACGGGTCCGCTCCCACGTCGCTCGCCTGCTGATTCGGCGCCACTCCTGGCGAGCCCGCATCGCTTCACACCGCCTCGGGTGTGATGCACGATGGGGCACGACTCACACCGGCGCAGCCCCACGCATGAAGCACGCGCAGCAACAACGCATCACGGCACGCTCTGTCTTGATCGGCAGCGCGCTGATACCCGTGAGTTGCTTCTGGATCACCCGGTCGGAGATGACGACGGGCGTCACGGAGATCACGTCTACGTCGCTGCTCATCGGCGCGGTGTTCATCCTCTTCGTGCTGGTTGTCGCCAACATGGGGCTGGAGCGCCACGCGCCGCAAGCGGCGTTCACCGGCGCCGAGATGCTCACCATCTACGTGATGCTCACCATCGGCATGAGCATCAACGGCATCGGCATGTTCGGTTTCCTTACCACGGCCCTGGCGAACCCGTTCTGGTACGCCACCCAGGAGAACGGCTGGGCCGACTTCCACCAACACATCCCTTCGTGGCTTCGGCCCGAGGGGGACCTGGCCATCCGCCGCTTCTACGAGGGTGAATCCACCCTCTATACGGCCGAACACCTGACCGCATGGCGCAATCCGATCGTGGCGTGGTCCGCGTTCACGTTCGTCCTGCTGTGGGTGATGTTCTGCATCAACGTCATCGTGCGGCGCCGGTGGAGCGAGCAGGAGCAGCTCTCGTACCCCATCGCCGTCCTGCCACTGGAGATGAGCGTTCGCGAGCGGCGCTTCACTGACTACTTCCGCAACCCGTTCCTGTGGGCGGGCATCGTGATCGCGTCGGTCATTCCTTCGTGGAACAGCGTGCAGTTCTTCGTGCCGTCGCTTCCGTACATCCCGGTGAAGCCGTTCGACATCGGTTACCTCTTTCGCGAGCGACCGTGGAACGGCATCGGCGGACTGCCCGCGGCGTTTCACCCGTCCGTGATAGGCCTGACGTTCTTCATCCCACTGGACGTGGCGTTCTCGTGCTGGTTCTTCTACCTTGTCCGCAAACTCCAGGGCGTGCTGGTCGTGGCTCTCGGCTCCGGGACGCAAGCTCCGTGGAGCGGTCTCGGCAGCATCGCGGAGCAGGGCACGGGCGCGTGGATGGGGATCGGCGTCATCTCTCTGTGGCTCGGGCGGCGACATCTCGCGCTTGTCGGCAGGTCCGTGCTCAACGCGGACGCCACGGACGACTCCGACGAACCCCTATCGTACCGCTGGGCGGTCATTGGGTTGGCGGTGGGTGGCGCGCTGCTCACTCTGTTTTGCGTCCTGGCGGGCATACAGATCGGGCTCGCGGTGCTGTTCCTGGGTCTGTTCTTCCTGTACATGCTGGCGCTGACGAGGATTCGGGGCGAGGGCGGCGTGGTGTGGCATTTCGGGCCGTACTGGAACCCCATCACGCTACTCGTGCGCGGCGTCGGGTCCGCGCACATCGAACCGCGCAGCCTGACGGCGCTCACCTACATGCAGTGGTTCAACCTGGAATTCCGATGCGCGAACATGCCGCATCAACTGGAGGGGTTCCACATCGCCCGCACGTCTCGACTGCCCCTGCGGCCGTTTGGGATCGTCGTGCTGTTGGCAGTCGTCCTGGGGATCGTCGCGAGCTTCTGGAACGTGTTGGACATGTACTACCGCAAGGGCGCCGGTACGCCCAACGTCAACATGTGGCGCACGAACATGGGCTTGATCCCGTATCGCACGCTGCGCGCGTGGATCGACTACCGCGGGGACGCCGACCTGCGGGGGCTGCGGTCCGTGGCGTTGGGGTTCGTCGCGGTCGCCGGGCTGAGCCTCGGCCGTCTGCGCTTCGCGACCTGGCCGTTCCACCCGTTGGGCTTCGCTGTCGGCAACACGTTTATCATCGACCTCGTGTGGATGCCTATGGCGATCTCGTGGGCGCTGAAACTCGGGTTCCTCCGCTACGGCGGCATCCGCGCGTACCGTACGGTCCTGCCGTTTTTCGTCGGACTGCTGCTTGGGGAGTACGTCACGGCTTGCCTCTGGAGCGTCGCGGGAGTCGTCCTGGACATCCCCATGTACCGCGTGTTCCCAAACTGATGCCGCGGGCCCGCACGGCCCGACGCATATGACCCAGCGATCGGCGCGAATTGCGATCACCGACCCACGGCGCTACATTACATCACGCATCTGCGCCTAGCCGTGTCAAGCACCCGAGGGGAAGCCCATGACAAGCCGATATCGACCCGTGTTCGCCGGAGCCGTCCTGGCGCTAGCATACACCGTCCTGACAAGCAGCGCGGGGGCCGTCAACGTCGAGCTTCCCATCATCGCAGACACGTTGTTGGCAGGACACAGCGCGGAGAAAGACACCAACTCTGGAGCGCGCGAACGCCTACGCGTCAAAGGCTGGCAGGGCATCGTCGTCTTCCGGTTCGACATGTCGCTCGTGGAGGGGCACAAGGGGTCCGGTGGCACGCTTTCGGTGTTCTGCGCCGGTATCTCGGGCGACGACGCCGGCAAGACCAACAGCGAGGGCATCTCCACCATCTCGCACGACTGGATAGAGGGCATCGGCGACTACACGTTCGACGAGGAGTCCGCGACCTTCATCTGGCCCGGCGAGCCCGTGGCAGAAACCTGGGGCGATGACAACGAGGAACTCAGCGACCGCTATGGCGAGACGGACGCGCTCGACGTCACGGGCGGGTACGGCGGAAGCATCATGAACGAAGAGGGCTTCTGGGAATTCACCGAGGGCGAGTGGACGGATATCGAACTGGACGCGGACCTCGTTCAGGGCCTCATGGACGGAGACCACTACGGCATCGCGGTCCTGAGGAACGGTGTTGGCGTGAACCTGGACCTAGCGTCGCGCGAGTTCGGTGGCGGCGATAGCGCCGCGCGACTCCACGTGGACTCGACCGGGTTTGCCGTGGAAGCGCAGGACAAGGCCACCTCGACATGGGCGTACATCAAGCGAGCGCGGTAGTGGGACACCTCGGTAGCTGTGTCGGGAAGGGCTTCGCGGCCACGTCTCGCCGCAAGTCCGGGCCGGATTCAGGCGGTTGCACGCAGACCACGTCCGATGGCGAGTGGGATCGGCGAGCGCCGTCAAAGGTGGGGTTGCTGCGGAGCGACGACACGCCGGCCATCGCAGCGGTGGCATCAGGAGCGACATCGCGGCTGGGCGCCACGAGGATCAGTAGTAGACCGAGAGACAGGTACAGAAAAAAGGGACGCGACTCAGAAGGTCCGTCCCGTTTGATTGCGATTATGACGTCGTCATTATACACCAACCGCGCGCCGGATCAAAGGCTTTTCTAGCCGCGCCGCCGGAACCCACCGCCGAAGACATCGTGCGACGCGTGACCGCCATAGCCCCGCAGGGGCTGAACCATCGGTGGGAGCGTGACCCGTGGTGGCGGGCCTTCGGGGCCCCAGAATGTTGACGTGCTCGTACCCCTACGCTATTCTATAACTAGATTGAATACTGTGCCAGGCCGCTCACGCGAGCACATACGGGGAAGGCCCGACGATGTCGTACTACTTCGCCACCGAACTGGATATGCCTTACGACGAGGCCGTCGCCCACGTCACAGAGACGCTGAAGGCCGACGGGTTCGGAGTGCTGACGCAGATCGACGTCAGAGCCACCCTCAAGCAGAAGCTCGATGCCGATTTCCGACCGTACATCATACTCGGCGCGTGCAACCCGCCGTTGGCGCACAGGTCGCTCCTGGCCGAAGAGTGGATAGGTCTGATGCTGCCGTGCAACGTCGTCGTGCAGCAGGGAGAAGACGGGACGACGCGCGTCGCTGCCATCGATCCGGCCGCGGCCATGTCGTCCGTCGAGAACCCCGCCCTCGCGGAGATCGCCGGCGGAGTACGCGACCGCCTGCGCGCCGTCATCGACGCACTCTAGAACGGTTGGCGCGGGGACGCCCTGCGGAATAGAGGCCAGGACCAGACCCATTGCCGCGTTGTCTTCGCCGCGGAAAGCGAGGCGGCGCGGGCAGTGCGCTCTGGCCGACGATTCAGACACGGGCGCGCCGGCGACTGCGCCGCGCCCGGCTTCTAGGCGGCTTCGGTGATGTCGGCCCGTCGGCGCGATGCCCGTGGCGTCGGGCGGGCGCCCCACAGCATTGTCGGCTACACTCGTAACAGGAATGCTGGGTGAAGTGATGTAGTGCCGAGCGCCACCGACGGGAACTCCCCCAATGCACGACGCTACGTACACCGACGACACGCCTACACACAGCCTCAAGTTTCATGGCGACGGCGATACGCTCTTCTGGCTCTACCTCAAGACGAACTTGCTTACACTCCTCACCCTGGGCGTGTATGCCTCCTGGGGTACGGTCGCCCTGAGGAATTACTTTCTCTCGAATACCACCTTTGCGGGTCACCGTTTGGTCTACGCCGGCACGGGGCGGGAGCTGTTCGTCGGCTCGCTGAAGCTACTCGGCATCTACATCGTGCTTGCGGTGATCACCGCCGTGCTGCGGGCCACGCTCGGACCGATCGGTATGCTTGTCGCCCGGGTCCTGCTCTACGTGGTCCTATTTGCGCTCACGCCCTTCGCACTATACTCGGCCCGGCGCTACCGTCTGAGTCGCACGTCGCTGGCGGGTACGCGGTTCTCGTTCCGCGGCTCTCTCGGCGAATGCTACCGAGTGTTCATGCCCGGAGCCTTAGTCACGGGCATGACCCTCGGACTGTACTATCCAGTCTGGCACACGCGGATGCGCGCCTACTGGCTTCGCAACACATACTACGGCAGCGAACCCTTCGCCTACGACGGCGAGGGCGTAGACCTGTTCGGCCCGTTCTTCATAAGCTGGCTACTCCTTATTCCGACACTAGGGTTGAGCCGTATCAGGTATAAAGCGGCCGAGATGCGCCACGATGCCGCGAGCGCCAGCTTCGCGGGGCATCGGTTCAAGTCGACGGTGACCGGGTGGGAGATGTTCGTCATCGCGCTGCGCATGCTCTTATTCAGCCTGATAACTCTCGGCCTTGCGTACCCGTGGCTGCTCGTGCGCGCCGTCAAGTACTACACGAGCCGACTCGCTCTCATCGGTGAGATAGACATTGTGGAGATCGGCGGCGGGGTATCCATCCGCGGAGGCGACACGGGCGGGGCTACGGGGGACACCTTGGCAGCCGCGCTGGATATCGATATGGACTTCGGAATAGGTCTGCAGCCCTAGGGGCGGAAGGGCGCCCGACGTGCAAGACCCAGGGCTGACGGAAGACCGCGTGCTCGGGATGTCACGAACACGCTTGGCCGGCCTCCTCGCGAGCCCGGTGGCGTGGATAGCCGTGTCCGCGACGGCGGTCGCGGTCGTGTACACCGCGTATGTGTGGCTGATCCCGGTCGCTGCCGCGCAGGTCGCAGATTCAGTCCCCGTGGCATGGGAGGCCCAACTCGGACGGGCCGTGACTGCACAGCTCGTTGGCTCGCGGCGCGTTAGCCGAGGCCGGGTGGCTAACCGGGCGGTAGAGCGCATCACGGACAGGCTGCTGAGCGCGCATCCGGCCAACCCCTACAACATCACCGTTACGATCATCAACGACCCGACCGAGAACGCCTTTGCTGCCCCGGGCGGGCGCATCGTCGTGTTCACGGGTCTCATGCGTCGCATGGAAACTCCCGAGCAGCTCGCCGGGGTTCTCGCTCACGAACTGCAACACGTGCTCCACCGACACGGCACACGCAGCATCTTCCAGCAGTCCGCGGTCGCGGTGCTTGCGTCCGTGCTGGGCGGAGACTCGGGCAGCTCCATGACCGCGGCCATGGACGGCGTGAGCACCATGGGCGCTCTGGCATACAGCCGCCGCTACGAGAGAGAAGCCGACGCAGCCGCCGTCGAGATGCTCAGGCGCGCGAGAGTGGATGTCCGTGGGATGGTGGAGTTCTTCCAGTCGGTGGGCGCGAGCGAGGAAGCAGAGCTGGGCGCCCTCAGCTACTTCTCGACGCATCCTGCCACGTCGTCGCGGATCGCCAGCATAGAGGCGATCGCCCGGGACCACGACTACGTCGCTCGCCCGCTGATGACTCCCGAGGAGTGGACGGCGGCCGTGCATGACGCGCGGCGTTACAGGGCGGCCCGGGGCGATCGCTGATCCGGCGCTCTAGCGGCGCTACCGATAGTTATTAACCGGAATTGGTATTGTTACTGTGATGCCTTCGGGCTTATACTGCCTGCGCGATGAGACGATACGCCATCGCATGTGCCGCCGCCCGGAGGGACCATGGCTTGCACGACGCCCTGAAATCTCGACTCCGCAACGCAGGATACCGTGTCACCCGGCAACGGGTGGCTATATAT
This sequence comes from Candidatus Poribacteria bacterium, assembly GCA_018644665.1. GTDB lineage: Bacteria > Poribacteria > WGA-4E. Next base: position 31,495 of record JABGQA010000066.1, on the reverse strand, counting down.
GAGTACCTGCGGTCGACGGACAGCCATCCGACGGCGGAGCAGGTTGTCGGCGCCGTGCGTGGCCGGCTTCCGCGCGTGAGTCTCGCGACGGTCTACAACGGGATCGACTCCCTCGTGAGTATCGGTCTCGTACGCAGGATCGCCCGCGGGGCCTCGCCCGCCCGGTACGATGCCGGGACGGACGAGCACGCGCACTTCCGGTGCTCGGCTTGCGATGAGATTCGAGATGTGCCGATGCCGTCGCTCCCCGCGATTCCCGCCGATGTCGACGTCGGCGAGGTGGCGGGCGTGAACGTCGAGTACGCGGGTGTGTGTCCACGCTGCCGACGGAGGAAGCTTGGGCTTCCAGACGCGGCGCATGTCGAATCGTCTCCATCCACCGGGGAATGATCCCAATACCGCTCCGCATCGCTAGGAGGAACGCACCATGCCGGATCTCGCAGGTACGAAGACCGCCCAGAACCTGAAAGACGCCTTCGCCGGCGAGTCGCAGGCGAACCGTCGCTACCTGTACTTCGCCAAGCGCTCGGACATCGAGGGATACCCAGACGTCTCCGGCCTATTCCGCGACACCGCCGAAGGCGAGACTGGCCACGCGCACGGGCACCTGGACTACCTCGTCGAGGTCGGTGACCCGGCGACGGATCTGCCCATCGGTGACGTCGAGGAGATGCTCGCCGCCGCCGTGGCAGGTGAGACGCACGAGTACACCGACATGTACCCGGGCATGGCCAAGGCGGCGCGTGAAGAGAACTTCACGGAGATCGCCGACTGGTTCGAAACTCTGGCGAAAGCCGAGCGCTCGCACGCCGGCCGCTTCCAGGACGCGCTGGACAACATGTAGACGGCACGTTGTCTGATGGAGGCGCCCGCCAAGGGCGCCTCCACGCCGTCTGAGGAGGAACGGGCATGGACGCCGTCAGATACGGACCTACGGACGGTCTCTCCTACAACCCCAACGACGAGAACTATTGGGACGCCGACGCGCTCCAGAAGGAGATCACGCGCGCCTTCGAGCTGTGCCACGGATGCCGGCTGTGCTTCAAGTACTGCTCGTCGTTCCCGGCGCTGTTCGCCGCCGTCGACGCGAACGATGGCGATGTCCGCCAGACCGCGCAGGAGACCGTCGACAGGGTCGTCGATCACTGCTTCCAGTGCCAGCTCTGCTACGTGAACTGTCCGTACACGCCCGGCGAGGAGCACGAGTTCCAACTCGACTTCCCGAGACTCCTCATGCGCATCAAGGCGCAGCGCGTCAAGAAGACCGGCCTGGCGTGGCGAGAGAAGATGTTCCGCGACCCCGTGAAGATCGGCGAGCGCGCCAAGCCGACGGCGTCCATCGCGAACTGGGCGAACACGGTGCGTCCGCTGCGCGTCATCGCCGAGAAGACGCTCGGCATTCATCGCGACAAGCAACTGCCGCAGTTCCACGGAGAGACGTTCGCCGACTGGTTCCGCAAGGACGCTCCGCAGGGCTCCGGCGAGAACGGCGCCGTCGTCCTGTTCAACTCGTGCTTCGTGAACTACAACGGCCCGGACATCGGCCGCGATGTGGTCGAGGTGCTAGCACGTAACCACCTGCGTATACAGCTCGGGGGCGTCGCCTGCTGCGGCATGCCGGCGCTGGACGCTGCGGACATAGACTTCGCCAAAGCACAGGCGCGCAAGAACGTCGAAGCGCTTTACCCGCTCGTAGAGCAGGGACTACCGATCGCCGTCGTGAACCCGACCTGCTCGCTCATGTTGCGCCGCGAGTACCCCGAACTCCTCGCGATCCCCGGCGAGGACGAACTGACGCGCAAGGCGGTCGCCGTCGCGGAAAGCACGTACGACATCGCCGAGTTCGTGTTCCTCAAGCTGCACCGGGAGAAGAAGCTCGACGTGGGCTTTCGATCGACGCCCGGACCCATCGCGTACCAGGTGCCCTGCCACCTGAAGATGCAGAACATCGGCTTCCGCTCGCGAGATCTCATGCGGCGCATCCCCGAGGTGAAGGTGAAGCTCGTGAGCGAGTGCACCGGTCACGACGGCACCTTCGCGATGAAGGTCGAGCACTACGACGAGTCGATCAAGGCGGGCCAACGAGCATTCGACGGCATGCGGAAGGCGGACGCGGAGATATGGGCGACCGATTGCCCCATGGCCGCAATACAACTAGAGCAGCACGCTGGGAAGAAGGCGTACCACCCGTTCCAGATCCTCGCTCGCGCGTATCGTGAGGACGGCTTCCCGACCAAGATCGAGGCTACCGAGTAGCGGAGGGACGGCCATGGAGCTTCTGACACGCGACGACCTCATGACGTACGCCGAGTACGAAGTCGCGCGACCCGAGTACCGTCGCAACATCATCGCCATGAAGCGCGACCGTGTCGTGCAGGTGGGTAACAACTCCACCTGGCACTTCGAGAACCGGGACATCATGCGCTACCAGATCCAGGAGATGATCCGCTGCGAGGTTATGACAGAGCCCGACCCGATCGAAGGCGAGTTGGACGCGTACAACCCGCTCATCCCGCTGACGAACGAGATATCGGTCACGCTGATGTTCGAGTACGAGCTGCGCGAGGAGCGAGAGAAGTACCTGCCCCTGCTCGTCGACATCGACGAGCACGTGTTCCTGCGAATCGGCGATACCGAGCCCATCAAGGCGATTTTCGACATCGGGCAGATCACGCCAGACAAGGTGTCCAGCGTCCAGTACGTGAAGTTCCACCTAACCGATGAGCAGACCGAACTGCTTCGCACTGAGGGCACGGTGCTCCGCGCGATCGTGACGCATCCGCACTACAACACGCAGTCCGTGCTCGGGGAGAACGTCCGGCGAGCCATACAGGACGATCCTGTCTGATGGCGACCGGACGGGCCGGCAGGCCCCGGCGCCTCGCAATGCGCGCCAGAAACCTGGGGCGAGCCACCGGCGTTCGGTGGGGACCAGGTCGGGATTGACGATGGGGTATCGGGTAGCTGTCATCGCGGGCGCGAAGCGACTGTGCGTCGTGCTCCCGGCGATCTGCGCCATTGTCGGCTGTGGGCACGGCACTAGCCCACGGCAGACCGGTCAGCCTTCCGAGCCAGGCCAACCAGAGCTGGCCGTATCGGGAGGCCAGGACCAACCGAGTCTGAGCCATGGCGATCACACGATTGACGAACGCCTCGAGTATTCCCGGGCGCTGATCGCGGCGTACCCTGAGAGCGTGTCGGAGCACACGAAAACATGGGTTGCCGACGGTGGGAGGTACCTTGGAGAGAATCCCAACGTCAAGTGGCAGCGGTACCGAGCATACATCGACTCTTTGGGGTTCGAGGCGCCATGGCAAGGGGCGCAGCACATATTCGAACAGGACGTTCGACAGGCGCTGAGTGAGTCACGACCTGAGGCCTACAAGATCTTCTATGAGCCCGGGATGCCATGGCGCATGGCGATGGATCTGCAACGCGGAATCGCGATGGAACTTCTCGATCAGGGCATAGAGCAGGATTCCTCGGCAGTGATAGCGTATCGTTTGCGCGCCGACTTGCACGAGTCCATTGGACAGATGTCACAGGCATTTGCCGATCTCGACCTTGCCATTGAGCTACGGCCTGATGAGCCGGTCTCCTACGTATCACGGGGCAGGATGCTAACCCGTTATGAGGATCGGCGGCAGGAAGCGATTGCGGATCTCACACATGCGCTCGCTCTCGGACGGGACACGCCTTACGTACACTACCTGCTTGGGCTGGCGTACCAGCACGTCGGAGGTAGTGAAGGACTTGCCACAACGCACCTTACTAAGGCTCTGCAGGGCGAGGAGATCCCTAACTTCAGGCACCGGTTGATCACGCGGATGCTGTCGGATCCAGGTTGGGCTGCCGAAGTCTGGCACAAGTAGTCCTGGGCGTGCTACTCGCTCAGTGCACGTCCCACGCGGACCGTGCATTCAGGCCCGTGCTCGTGGACCCGTCCGGTCACGCTTGATATGTCAGCGGGCGTCGAACCGACGCAGACTAAAGTCCTCGACATCGCCGGTGGCCGTGGCGAGCCCAACCACGGTCCCCGCTCGTAGTCCTCTCCAACAGGCGCAGTGCGTCGTCCCACACACACCCACCACGGGCCCATGCCTATGCGACTCGGACACATAGAGCTGTTCGTCACCGATCCCCTCGCCTCGAAGGCGTTCTACGCGGATGTACTCGGCGGCGAGGTGGTCGCCGTTCAGAGGAACCGGTTCGTGTGGATGAAGTTCGGGGACGTGGAACTGCTGCTACGTCCTGGTTCGACGGACGCTCAGGCATCAGCCTATGGCGAGACGCGCGCGGGCATCGTGCTCTACACGGACGACCTACCCGCGAAGGCCGAACAACTGCGCTCGCGTGGTCTCGTGTTCCGCGGCACGGACGGCTCCGACGACTGCATGACCTTCACCGACCCTGACGGCCACTGGTTCATGCTCGTGGATCCGTCCGGCCACGTCTGACGGCTCACTTGGCGCCAAAGCGGCGCACACCTTCCTCGCTGACCAACGCGTGCAGCCGCTCATCCCAGCCCTGTGGGAAGCACGCGTCGACCCGCTGTAGCTCGAAGGCGACGCCCAGCCGGTAGGCTCGCGGATTCGCCGACAGGAACCGGTCGTAATAGCCGCCCCCGTGCCCAATCCTCCAGCCTTCGTCGTCGAAAGCGACCATCGGCACGAGCACGATGTCCACGTCGGATCCGTCGACCACGGCACATCGCTTGCGGGGCGTAGGGATGCCCCAGAGGCCGGGCCGCACGTCGCGGCCGAGGTCGACTACCTCATGGAGCGTCATGGCCTCGGAGCCCGTGACGACACGCGGCACGACCACGCGCATCCGGTTGTCGGCCAGGAGAGCGCGGACGATGTCGTGCGTCGGCGCTTCCTCGGGCATGTTCAGGTACGTGAAGACTGTCGACGCACCGCGGTCGTCGAGGATGCCCAGGACCGTCGACGTAATGCACCGGCCCCATGCCTCAGCCGTCCCAGCGCCGACGGCGGCCAGCCGGTCAGCCGTGGCGACACGGATCGCCTGCCGACGCGCCAGTTGCTCTTCCTGCGCGAGCGTCATATCCGTCGCCCCTCTTCCGCCGAGACCTGCAGATGACGGGCGATTTTACCTGCGCCGGCGCCCGGGCACAAAAGAAGCGCCGCGGTTTGGGATGACCGCGACGCCCACGAAGTACAGAATGCGTAGATCATTGACTACGTATATATAGACGCGTCTCAGGCGCCGAATCCGCCACGTAAATGCACGCGACGGCGCATTTAAGCTCCGCCGCCGAAGTACAGACCCATCGCCGTGCCGCTCAGAGCCGCCATCCGCGCGTCTTCCGTCAGGCCCATTTCGTCTGTAAATATCCGCAAGTGCTGCGCGCATGTCACCTTTGGGCACCACAACTCGCAGGGGAAATCGCTGCCCCAGATGCACCGATCTGCGCCGTACGCTTCGATCACGGCGTGGACGAGGTCGTGCGTGTCCCGGCACGGGTACTCCTCATCGGAGCCCGTGACGGCGAAGGTCAGCTTCGCGTACAGATTGGGGAAGCTCGCCAGATCGACCGTACGCGCGAGGATGTCCGCCGCTCCCGCGCGCAGGTTCATGCAGTGGTCCAAAACGACGCGCGCCCGAGGGTGGTTCGTCAGATGCGTCGCCAACGCGTCCGCGTGGGGCGTGTCGATGAGGATGTTCGTCACCAGGCCGAGTTCCGTAGCCACCTCGATGAGCCGACCGTGGCCCTCGTGGGCGAACGTCGGGTTGGCGCCCCGCGTCGGGTACATGCGGATGGCGCCCAGATTCGACCGCGCGTGCAGGTCGCGCAGTATGTCGGGAGCGCCGGGGTCGGTGGGATCGAGCGTGACGACGCCAAGGCTGCGTTCCGTGTGCGCCGCGGCGGTGTCCGCGATGAAGCGATTGTCGTACTCGTACGCCGTGAACGTCTGGATCAGCATCGCGCGCGCGACGCCCGAGGCGTCCATCTCCCGGAGGAGATGGTCCATCGTGCCCGCTCCGCCGGGCGGACGCAGGGGATTCTCACGCATCGGGTAGGCGTTCTCGTCCGCCGAGTAGATGTGGGCGTGCGTATCGACGATCTCCATGCAATCTCCCCGGTCTAGGGCTGTGTGACGACGAGCGTTTGGTCGGCGGGCGTCGGCCCCAGCGTCTGCCGCGACCCGTCGGGCCACGTGACCTCGATGCGCTCCACGCTCGAAGCGTCCCCGAGACCAAAATGAAGTCTCGTGTCGCCCTGGCTGAGATAGCCCGACCCGGTATGTGCTTCTCGCGTCTGGGTCACGCCGTTCGCGGTGAGTCGTACGCGCGCTCCCAGGCCGTTGACGTTCGGCGTTCTGCCGCCCAGGGAGAGCGTCAGATGACGCCCCACGCGCAGGTCGTTCCGCAACACGACGAGCGGGCCGCCCAGCGTGGTCACGACAAGGTCGATGTCGCCGTCCTCGTCGACGTCTCCCAGGGCGGCCCCTCGGCTGGGTCGCGCCGTCGCGATCACCGCGTCGTCGAGTGGCTGGAAGCTGCCGTCCGAGCGGCCCATGAACAAGTTGTCCGGCTGGGCGTACGTGCCCAGAGGATCGTAAGCCTGCACGTTGTCGTCTAGGTGGCCGTTGGCGACGAACAGGTCGAGACGGCCGTCGTTGTCGAAGTCCGCGAACTCCACTCCCCACCCGAGCATGGGAAGGCTGACGGCGCCGATCCCCGCTTCGAAGCTGACGTCCTGGAAGTAGACTCCACCCATGTTCCGGTGCATGAAGTTCGTCTGGTCCTGGAAGTTCGTCACAGCGACGTCGACCCATCCGTCGCCGTCGAAGTCGGCCGTCGCGACGCCCATGCCGCCGTACGCCATGGCTTCCCGGCTGATGGCGACGGCCGCGAAGAGGCCGCGCTCCTCGAAGTTCCCGGCCCCGTCGTTGCGAAAGAGAAGGTCGGGCGTCGTGTCGCAGGCCACGAAGATGTCGGTGGCCCCGTCGTTGTCGAGATCCCCCGTGGCGACGCCGAGCCCTTTGCTGTCGGGCAGATAGATGCCCGAGGCCTCTGTGACGTCCTTGAACGTGCCGTCTCCGAGGTTCCTGTACAGCCGGTCGCTGACGCCGTCCAGCGCCTTCGGCGTGCAGTACGCGATCACGTCGCCGTGCGTGCAGACGGGGTTGGTCGCCGGGTCGAACTGCACGTAGTTCACCACGTAGAGGTCGAGGAAGCCGTCGCCGTCAGCATCGAGGAAGGCGCAACTCGCACTCAGGGCGTAGTCTGCGACGCCCGCCTCCCGCGCGACGTCCTCGAACGTCCCGTCTCCGAGGTTGCGGTACAGGACGTTGGGCCCGTAGTTCGTGACGTACAGGTCCATGTGGCCGTCGGCGTCGTAGTCGGCGACGCCACAGCCGAGGCCGTATGCCGTGTCGCCGACGCCCGCCGCAGCCGTGACATCGACGAACTGCCCCCGGTCGTTGCGGAACAGCGCGTTGCGTGGCGGCGTGGCGTAGTCTGCCCCGGGGAGCGCGGCCCCGTTGACGGCGTATATGTCCAAATCACCGTCGCCGTCGTAGTCGAAGAGAGCCACGCCGGAGCCGAGCGGCTCGATGAAGTACTTGGCCCCGCTCTGGCCGTTAGCGTGTCGGAAGTCGATCCCCACGGCTTCCGTGACGTCCGTGAAGCTTCCTGCTTGCGCGGCCACCCCGTTCGCGACCAGCCAGCCCAAGCAGACCGCGGTCACAGATGCCCTCATTCGCCGGCCGCCTCCAGGATACGTTCGAGACCGTCGCGATACGCCGCGTTGTCCGGCTCCAACTCGAGCGCGGCGCGGATGGCCGCCTCCGCCTCGGGCAGCCGCCCCAACCGGTAGTAGATGAGCGCGAGCGTGTTCCGGTACCGGGCGGAAGCGGGGTCGAGTACGGCGGCCTTCTCGGCGTGGGTCAACGCGCCGCCGACGTTCTCGAGATGCGTGGCGTGGAGGAGAGCGAGCCCGTGGCGCACCCGGGCGTGGTCAGCGTCCAACTCCACAGCGCGCTCGTATGCCGCCAGGGACTGCTCCGCATCTCCCATGCGACGATGTAGCTCCGCCGCGAGGAAGTGCGTTTCCGCGCGCTCCGGGTCGGCTTCGACCGAGCGCGCGTATGCCCGGAGCGCTTCCTCGGGCCGCTCGTCGAGGGCCTTGCACAGGCCGAGGTTGCGCCAGGCCTCCGCGTTCGCGGGATTGGCGCGTGTTGCGGCCGAATACGCCTCCGCCGCTGCGTCGTACGCGCCCCGGCCCCGCAGGATGTCGCCGACTTTCATGTGCGCGTCTACGAGGGTCGGGTCGAGGTCGGCGGCGCGTCGGTAGTGACCCAACGCCTCTGCCGGCCGCTGGCGGTGTAGCGCGATGAGGCCGAGACCCGCATGTGCGCGAGCCATGCCAGGGTCGATGCGCAGCGCCACGCGTTGCGCCGTCTCCGCGTCGGCGTACTCCTGCAGCATCGTGAGCGCAACTCCCAAGCCGCCATGCGCGTGCGCAAGCGTCGGGTCGAGCGCGCACGCCTTCGCGTACGCCTGCCTCGCCTTGTCGTATGACCCCTGTTGGAGCCTCAGCCGACCGAGGCTGGCCAGGATGCCCGCCCGTTCCGCCGGCGCCGCCGCGCGCTGTGCAGCGCCGATGAGGCGGCCGACCTCCTCAGATCGCTCCTGCGCGACGCCGAATCGCTCCATCAGGACGCGCGCTCCGTCCGCGTCTCCCGTCCGCATCGCGATCTGCGCCAGCCCGTATATCGCCTGGGTCAGGTCGGCGTCGAGGGTCAGCGCCGCGCGGTACTCTCGCCGCGCCTCTTCCCATCTCGCCGCCCCGGAGTGGAGGGAGCCGAGTTCCAAGCGCGCCGGCGCCAGGTCGGGCATCGACGCGACCGCGGCCTCCTGCTCGGCCAGAGCCGCGTCAAGCTGGCCGCTTCTCGCCAGAGCGAGCCCGAGCTGATGGCGGACCATCGCGTCGCCGGGCTCTAGAGCCAACGCCGACCCGTACGCGTCGATTGCCTCGTCGTAGCGGTGCAGGTGGGCCAATGCGCTCCCGCGAGCTGCGTGCGCGAACGCGCGACCGGCGTCGTACGAGATCGACAGGTCGTAGTCGCGTATAGCTTCGTCGAATCGCTCCCTGCCCGCGTGCGCAAGGCCACGTCCGTAGTGCGCCTCTGCCGCCTCGCCGGGACCGGCGCCCAGCACGACGTCGTACTGCTCGGCGGCCGCGTCGAACGCTTCGATGGTGAGGTAGAGACGCCCGAGCGCGAGGCGCGCGTCCACGCGCGTGGGATCGTCGCGGACGATCCGCGCGTAGGATTCTATCTGACGAGGCAGGTCCACGCCGAGATTGTCCGACGGTGACGCGGCGCGCAGCGCCACCGCGACGCCGATCCAGAAGGCGACCTGACAGAGGATGTTCGTCTGAGTAGATCCGTGTCTCATGTCGTTCTCGCGGCTGCCAGTGGGTCTCACGCGAATGTACGCGAACGGACCGCGCTCGGGAAGTCCGCAGGCGTCGCGGGCCACAGCTGGCCCTGTTGTGGCACGTCGACCCGTCGCTATACTGGCCTACGAGGGACAACCCCGAGGAGACCGCGCGCATGACATCCCGCGAGAGATTCCTCGCAGCCATGGCCTACGAGCCGACGGACCGCGCGCCACTGTGGGACGAGGGCATCCGCGAGGACGTACGCGAACGCTGGGCCGCCGAGGGGCTACCCGTTGATGACTCGCTCGCGGACCACTTCACGTACGACGCACGCGACGAGGTCGGCTTCGACCTGATGCCACAACCCGACCCGACACCGGCGCCGGACCATGCGTCGCTATTGCGCCAACTCCGCACACTGTACGAGCCCACCCCCGACCGGCTCGCGGACGATTGGGACGCGCGCGCGAAGCGATGGGTGGACCGTGACGGCGTCCTCGGGATACGCGTGTGGCGTGGCCTTGTGCAGCCACTCGGCGTCGGGAACTTCCGAACCCTCGAGCCAGCGTTCCTCTCGTTCTACGACGATCCCGACGGCGTGGCCGCGTTGCTGTCCGCCATCACCGACTGCAACGTCGCCATGTGCGAGCGCGCGCTACGCGGGTTCACGCCCGACTACGCCGTGTTCGACGAGCCGATCGCCGGAGCGTACGGCCCCGTGGTATCGCCCGACCTGTTCCGACGCTTCTGTTTGCCGCAGTACGCGCGACTCGTCCAAACGCTTAAGGCGCGCGGAGTGCGCTGGTTCCTCGTCCGCAGCTACGGCAATCCCCTCGACCTGCTCCCCGTGTGGCTCGACGCCGGCATCAACATGCTCTGGTGCGTGGAGGGCGGGTCGTCCGGCGTCGATTGCCTGGAACTCCGCCGCGAATACGGGCGGGACTTGCGGCTTATCGGCGGGATCGATCAGAACCTTCTCGTCGGCGATGGGCAGGCTCTAGACGACGGATTCGATCGCGTCGTCGCACCGCTGGTAGCTGATGGGGGGTTCATACCCCTTTCCGACGGCCGCATTCGGAGCAACGTCGCGTGGCCGGCGTATCGCGCGTACCGAGAGGGGTTGGCCCGCCACGTCAGTGGCGTTAGCCCGGAAGGAAGCTGTGCCCCTGCCCCGTGACAAGCCCGACGACGAGAAACACGGCTGCCATCACGGAGTCGCCGACGATCATCCCAAGGAACGCGGGACGCAGTCGCCGGTACAACTGCACGCCGCCGATCCTCAGCACGACAAGCTTCATGACCCAGCCGAGGAAGATCGCGAACCACAGGTTGTGCGCGTGATACTTGCTGAACGCGACGTAACCGATGGGGTGCGCCGGCCACCATATGAAGCGAAGCCTCATCACGCACAGGAACAGCATGAACAGCGCACCGCCCCCCATGATGGACACGTTCGTCCAGTTCGTGGAGATCGGCGCGCGCAAGTAGCCGGCCGCGCGACGCGGGAAGTCCGGCGCAGCGATCATGTACGTCCAGTGCTGTAGGTTCAGCGCGCCATAGTGGTAGATGACCTTCAGACAGGCTACGAAGCCCACCAGCAATGCCACGACCAGAGCGATGCCCATGACTCCTACGATGTGCCGCCGGTTCACGCGCCCGGCGTCCGGGGCGCGCATCCCGTTCATGACACTCGGCATCACGAACTCCCGCGAGTCCCACATCACCCCGTGTTCCAGCACCGACGGGATCACGAGGTTGGCGGGGCCAAGCGCCCGCGTTCCCAGCAGGGGGGTGAGGAATTCCGACGGCGCGGCCGTCGTCGTGACGAACAGCAGCCCCCCGTCGATGATCATCCACGTGAGCACGATGAGCACGACGTAGAACAGCAGGATGGTCACTAGCGCGACGAGGTACGACATCCCAACGGCGGTCAGCATCCCAGCCGCGACCACCGTCGAGACGACCAGACCCGCGACGGCCCATCGGTACGGCAGAGGCTCGTCGCCATCGACCACGCGCGCGTCAGGATTGAGGACGGCGTCCCATATCCGCCGCAGGTGCCCCCGCGCGACCCACAGCAGGAAGCAGCAACCCGTCAGGTACGCGCCTAACTCCTGATGATGGACGAACGTCCACCCGCCGACAGGGAAACCCGTCGCCCGTATGACCGTCTCCTGCGCGCGGTACATGATGTGGAAGAACCAGAAGCTGAACGCGACCTCCTGCGTCAGCAGGTAACTCATGCCGATCACCGACGGGAAGACCATGGCGATCAACCAGCCCATCGGTATCCACGGCTCTTCGGAGAAAAGCGGCCGCAGCGGGAACGCCATCGGGATACTCGGCGTCGACGGCACGAACGCGTGCAGGCCGTTCACCGTGTGGATGACCACCGGGATGCAGCACCCGAGCCACATCCAGCGGTTGTGGAAGAAGCCGTTCAACGCGCGATCGGACGGCGGCTCGACGGTGACCTCCATTGGAACCTTCATGATCGGGAACGTGAACCGCTCGTGCTCCACCCACTGCCTGCGCAGTAGCGCGCACATGCAGATCATCGCGAGGTAGAACAGCAGGATCAGCGGGGTCCAGAACAGGATCGGCCGGAGCCATCCGACCCACGGAACGCGATCGGCGCCCTCGTAGAAGTCGCGAACGACGTCGGGATCACTCGGCGCGAACCACCCCGACAGGTGCGGATGCAAGAGTTCCGCCCACTCGTTCTCGGGCGTGGCGAAGTATCGCGGGGCGATCATGGTGCTCAGCAGGTACCGGAACAGCCCGGACGATGGGATGCCGGACGACACGAGCGTCATCACCCACACGGTCAGCAGCTCGCCGGAGGAGAACGGGCGACCGCGGGTCCATCGTCTGAGCGCGGGGTTCACGACAAGAGTGAAGGCGAGGAGCACGGCAAACGCGCCGACCGGGAAGTGGTTGCCAGCGATGTACGTCCCAACGATGCGCTGGTCGTTGTAAGGCGTCACCGCGACGAGCGCCGCCGTGCACAGCGCGCCGGCCAGAACCGCGCGCGACGTGACGCGAACGGTCCTCTCCTTGGGCATGCGCGGTCCCGGCTTGCGTCGGCCAACGGGCGAGGGCGGCGGGGCGATTATACTCGCGCGTGGCTATATTTCATCGCGAGGCGCACCCGGCGCGGCAATTGACTCGCCACGGCCCCGCGTCTATGGTCCGCGAGGTGTCCGAGCTGGCTCTCAGAAAGGTGGGCGTATTTGGCCGCAAAGCCGCCCCCCATCATCGGGCGCGAACGGATGGGTCGCGTCCTGGTCATCGGGAGCGTCCTCACCGTCCTGGAGTGCTACTGGATCGTCGTCTCCGAGGCGATCTGGTTCGCGGTCCATCTCACCGTGCAGTCCATCATCTTCACCGCCGTCTTCGCCCTCGTCCTGCTGATGGCGCTGAACGTCGGGCTGAAGGCGCTGCATCCGCGCCTTTCGTTCACGCGCCAAGAGCTGCTCCTGATGTACGTGATGATGTGCATCGGCTCGGCGATGGCGGGGCATGGGTTCATGCAGCTCCTCCTGCCGCTGATGGGTCACGCGCACTGGTACGCCTCCCCGGAGAACGACTGGGCGGAACTCATCCTGCCGCACCTGTCCGACTGGCTTGTGGTCTCGGACAAGGCCGCGCTCACCAACCACTACCGGGGCGAGTCGACGTTCTACACAGCGGAGCACCTGCGGGCGTGGGCCGGCCCGGTGTTCTGGTGGACGCTCTTCATCGTGGCGTTCATGCTGGTGATGCTCGGGATAACGATGCTCGTGCGGCGTCAATGGGTCGAGCAGGAGCGCCTGACTTACCCGATCATCCACCTGCCGCTCGAACTGATTCAGCGGCCGCGCGGCCTCCTGGCGAGCCCGCTGTTCTGGATTGGGTTCTCCCTCGCGGCGGGGTTCAGCGTCTGGAACCAACTGAACGTGTGGTTCCCAAACATCCCGTACGTGCACCTCAAGCTGACGAACATGGGCGTCCACTTCCGCGAGAAGCCGTGGAACGCCATCGGATGGCTACCCATTTCGTTCTATCCGTTCGCGATCGGCCTGGGCTATTTCATCCCGCTGGATCTGCTGTTCTCGAGTTGGTTCTTCTACCTGTTCTGGAAGATGCAGCGCGTCGTGATGACCGTCACGGGCATGAACACGCGCGGCGGCTCGTTCTCCGGTCATCAGGGCATCATCGAGCAGTCGAGCGGGGCGATCATCGCCGTTGGGATCGTCGCCATATGGACCACGCGGCGACATCTGGCGCGTGTGTTTCGCGCGCTCATCGGGAAGCAGACTATCGATGAGTCGCGTGAGCCGCTGTCGTATCGCGCGACGGCGCTGATGACGTTCCTCGCGTTCGTCTTCCTGTTGGGATTCAGCGTTCGGGCGGGTATGAGCCTATGGCTCGCGATCCCCTTCTTCCTCGTGTACTTCCTCATCACGTTCTCCATCACGCGGATGCGCGCGGAGATGGGCGTGCCTATACACGACATGCACAACGGCGGACCGGATCAGCTCATCCCCCCGATGTTCGGCACGGCGCGCGTTGGGGCGCGCAATCTGACGGTGATGGCGCAGTATTGGTTCTTCAACCGCGCGCACTACTCCGACGCCATGCCGTTGCACCTGGAGGGGTTCAAGCTGACCGACCGCATCGAAGGGCGGAGTCGGCGGATGTTCGTGGCGATCGTCGTCGCGACGGTGGTCGGCGCGTTGGGGACGTTCTGGGCGTTCCTCGACACGTCGCATCGCGTTGGGATGGCGGGTCGCGTCGAGTGGTTCGGTTGGGAGCCCCTGAACCGCCTCGCCGCGTGGCTAAGCGTCCCGCAGGATGGCAGTCTCGCGACGCCCGTCTTCGTCGCGGTCGGCGCCGTCACGGCGCTGTTCTTCGCCGTGATGCGAACGCGGTTCATCTGGTGGCCGTTGCATCCGGCGGGCTATGCCGTGTCCAACAGTTGGGGCATGGCGACCGTCTGGTTCCCTCTGCTCATGGTGTGGGCGGTAAAGGGCGTGCTGCTTCGCCACGGGGGGCTCCGCATGTATCGGCGGGGGATGCCTCTGTTCCTGGGGTTGATGATGGGCGACTTCATGGTCGGATCGCTGCTCTCGGTGCTCGGGACGGCTCTCAATACACGCGTCTACGCGTTCTGGGTCTACTGACATCCTGATCGGAGCAAATAGTGGCGCAGGACCGATATCAAGAGGATCTGCAGGCGGGGTACGAAGCGCTTATCGACAGGTTCGTCATATGGGCGGAGGCGCGTGAAGACATCCGCGCGGCGGCCGTGATTGGGTCGCGCGCGCGCGTGGACCACCCGGCGGACGCGTGGTCGGACCTCGACATGATCCTCGTGACGGACGAGCCCGACCGCTACATCCACGAGGCCGCCTGGCTGGCCGAGATCGGCGACGTCATCGTTACCTTCGCGCAGCGGACCTCGGGAGAGGGATGGGAGCGGCGCGTCCTGTTCGACGGGTGGCTCGACGTCGACTTCGTAGCGGAGCCGCCCGACAGGGTACGCGCGGCGCGAGACGGCGCCGTGGACGACAGCGCGGACGCGTGGAACTTCCTCGGGCGGGGCCACCGCGTGATCGTCGACAAGATGGGCGCCGAGGAGGCGCTCGCGCGGGCGACGCGTGGCATGGCGAGGCCCCCTGCGGCGGCGCCATCGCCCGCTGAGTTCATGTCCGTGGTCGACGACTTCTGGTACCACGCCGTCTGGACCGCGAAGCGCATCCGCCGTGGTGAGCTGTTCTGGGCAAAACGAGGCTGCGACGAGAAGCTGAAGGCGCTTCTCCTGCGCGCCCTCAACTGGCATGCCCAGGCGATGCACGGCGCCGATCACGACACGTGGTTCCGCGGCCGATTCCTCGAGGAGTGGGCGGAACGCCGCGCTGTGTCGGAACTGCGGGACGCGTACGCCCACTACGACCGCGACGACGTCGCCCGCGCCCTCCCGGCGACGATGCGCCTGTTCCGACGTGTTTGCTCCGAGACGTGCGCCGCCTGGGGGCTCGCGGAGCCGCGCGAGCTCGCCGAGACCGTCACGACATGGGTTGAGGGACTTCTGCTCGAAGCGGGCGAGCCTCCGTCAGTCTGACGCCCGAGCAACTGGTAGCGGCGGGCAGCGCTGCGCCCATCAACCGCTGTCGGCCCCTGGCCGCCCTAGGAGGCGCGCCTTCCACGCGCGCACGCGCTCAGGATCTATGGGCTGGTCGTAGGTCTCGCCGTGCCGCACCGCGCGGCCGAGATGGAACTCGCGGATGCCTGCGGCGCGTAGCCGCGCCGGGGCCTCGTCCGCCAAGAGGCCACCGGTCATCACCGCCGGCCCTCCGTCTGCCTCGTCGGCGGTATGGCGGACGCGTTCGACATCGGTAGGCTGGCGCGGGGCGCCGACACGGTAGCCGAGGGTCAGGACACGATCGACGCCGCCTGCCGTGAGCGCACGCAGCGCGGCCGAAGAGTCGGAGACGCAGTCGAACGCGCGGTGGAAAGTCACGGACAGCGGGCCAGCGGCCTGAACCAGTGCAGTCAACGCACGCTCGTCGACCGATGCCCCTGACGTCAGGGCGCCGACGACGACACCGTCCACGCCGACCTCCCTGAACGCGCGTATCGAGTCGACCATCGCGCGGAGTTCGCGTGGCGCGTAGACGAAGTCGCCGCCTCGCGGGCGCACCATCGCCATCACATCGAGCGGCAGGCCGGCAGCGCAGATCGCTTCGATGTTTGGCAGCGCGGGGGTCGTCCCGTCGCGGTCCATGCCCGCGCAGACTTCGAGGCGATCCGCGCCACCATCGGCCGCGCGCTTAGCGTCCTCTAGATCCACCGCGATCACTTCGAGAAGGATGTCGGTCATTCAGCCCTGTCCATCTGGTCGAGATCGGCGCGGCCAGCAGGAGTAGCCATCCATACGACCGTTTCACTGCGAAGCGCGAAGCCAAGTCCCCCGGCGAGCCGGATGGACGCCTCGTTTCCTGTATCGGCATCGTACGTAGCGCACTCGTGGCGAGACAGGACCGAGGCGACAGCGGCGGACACCGCGGCGCTCCCGCGTCCCATCCTGCGGCTGTCGGCCCGCGCGTGCACCCAAGAGACGTTGTCTGCCCACGTGCACGCCACGGCCACCAGACCTTCGGCAACGAACACCCCGTAGCACGGGTTGTCCTCCCTGCATGAGGTCGTCACGGCGCGAACGGTTTGGTCGTCCTCTTCGTCGTGGTAGGCGCGGACCGCCTCATCGTCTGCGTGAATGCGACGCGTGTGCGCGTACGGCCTGGGTCTGAACGTCGCCTTGTCGAGCCGGTAGTGGTACTTCCCCCAGACGCGCGACCCGGCCAGCCGGCGCTCCACAACGTGTCGCCATGCGTACGTCGTCGGGTACGACATGAAGTACTGCCGCGTGGGGTCGAGAGCGTCCATAAGGGCCTCGGCCGCTGATTCGGTCTCGGCCTCCAAGTAGAGGTCGCTGCGTGTTCCCTCACCGAAGGGTGTCCGCTGGACGAATAGCACGTCCGTGGGTCTGCCGGAGTCACACGTGTAGGCTTCTCCAGCGAATCCTCGCGCGCGATTCGCTTCCAGCCCGGCCGCCGAAATAAGCCACGCGTCGAGCTGAGGGTGCGTCGCGCGCGCTGCGTCCCAGTCGATCTGACGCGCCTGGATCATCTGCGACTCCCGGCCCGCTCGCCCGCGTGTCGTGCATGCCTCTGCGCATGCTCTCGCCGAGCGCTCCGGCACGCAACTGGCCCCCGCGCGTGCCGCCATACCGCGCATCGTGATACTGTAAGGCACGGTCCAGCAACATGCCGCAGGAGACGAACCCCAATGCCCCGCGTGATCTTGCTGGGAGCCGGCCGCGCGGGCGGCTTCCACACCACGTCCATCAGCCAGATCGACGGTCTCGACGCGGTATGCGTCGCCGATCCCCAGGTGGATCGCGCGGCTGAGTACGCGCGACGACTCGGGTGCGCCGTCGAGGCCGACCCGGCGAAGGCGATCGCGTCGTACGACGCCGACGCGCTCATCGTCGCGACGCCGACCGCCACGCACACGGACATGGTGAAGCTGGGATTCGCGCACGGCTTGCACGTCTTCTGCGAGAAGCCCCTGGGTCTGCTCGACGACATCCGCGAGTGCTATGGCGCGTCGCGCGAAGCGGGCCGGGAGCTTATGGTCGCGTTCCAGCGTCGGTTCGACCCTGAGTTTCGCGCCGTCCGCGCGCAGATCGGGCCGCAGCGGCCGCAGATCGTGAAGCTCACATCGCGCGACTCGCCCATGCCGTCGGCGCCATACCTGCAATCAAGCGGCGGGATCGTCAAGGACTGTATGATCCACGACATCGACATCGCCAACTGGATGATGGGCGGCGACGAGACGCACGCCGTCCCGACGCGCGTCTCGGCCAGCGCGTACACGCATCACCCGATGCTCAAAGAGATCGGTGAACACGAGGGCGTCGCAGCGACGATGCAGTACGACGACGGGGCGCTTGCCGTCATCGACGTGTCGCGCACGTGCAACTTCGGCTACGACCAGAGGGCCGAGGTGTTCGGGTCGTTTGGCATGATCCAACTTGGGAACCGACGCGAATCCGTCGTCGTCTCGCACGGGGGCGACGGCGCAGCGTTCGCGAACCCACTGTATTCGTTTCCGCAGCGCTACCCGGACGCGTATCGGGCCGAGCTGGAGCATTTCGCGGCGGTCGTCTCCGGTGAGACCGAGTGCGACGTGCGTGAGTCGCAGGTCGTCGCGGGCGAGATCATCTGCAACGCGCTCAACGCGGCCCTGGACACAGGCGCAGCGCAGGATGTCGTCATCGCCTGAACCACCGACCGTCCCGGAGTGGACGCGACATGCTCATCGACTCCCACGTGCATCTCAAGCACGGCGACGCCGACAAGACCGAATACACGGCCGCCGCGATCGTCGAGACGATGGACGCGGTGGGCATCGACAAGTCGATCGTGTTCGCCATGTCGACGACCACGCGGCGCTCCATCGAAATGGCGCGGGCGGCCGTCGACGCGTACCCGGATCGCCTGATCCCGTACGTGTACGCGCTGCCGAACTACGAACGGCCCGTGCTCGCCGAGATAGACGAGGCGATCTCCGCGCGGGGATTCAAGGGCATCAAGATACACGTCGGCGAATGCACGCTGGCCGAATACGTCGTGAACCCCGTGCTCCGGTACGCGGGCGAGCATGGCGTCCCATGCCTGATCGATGTCGGCGGACGCCTCGGCGCACTGGAAGACATGCTGACGGCGTTCCCCGAGACGACAATCATCGTCGCGCACCTCGGCCGCTACCTGTGCCGGGAGGAAGACCCGATCGACCGCTGCATCGACATGGCGGAGCGGCACGAAAACCTCGTGCTGGACGTGAGCGGCGTGGTGCTGCATGACAAGATCGTCGACGCCGTGCGACGGGTCGGCTCGGCCCGTGTGACGTGGGGCACGGACGGCCCACACCTGAGCCCCGACACGGTCGGTTTCGCGCGCAAGGAACTGGACCCGGTACGCGACCTTCCGCTCACCGACGTCGAGGAGAGCGACGTAATGGGCGGCACGATCGCGACGCTACTCAACATCGCGTGAGAAGGCGAGGACACCGATATGCGAGCGGCGCAACTGTACGGAGTGCGTGACCTGCGCATCGAGGAACTGGACGACCCCGCGGCCGCCGACGACAACGTCCTGATCGACATCACCGCGTGCGGAGTGTGCCCCAGCGATGTCCGGTGGTACACCGGCGGCCGGACAGGCGGCGAGTACCCGCGTCGGCTGGGTCACGAGTGGGTCGGCCGCGTGCTCGACGCGGGCGCGGACGTCGAGGGGTTCGCGGTGGGCGACCGCGTCGTCGCGGACTGGCGGGTGGTGTGCGGCGAGTGCTACAACTGCCGCCGCGGCGTCTTCAACTACTGCTCGAACATGGGTCGTGGCGGCGTGCGCGGCGGCTTCTGCGAACGTGGGACCGTCATCCCGAGCAACCTCCGCGTGATACCGGGGACGGTCTCCGACGAGGAAGCGTGCTTCACGGAGCCGCTCGCGTGCTGCATCAACGGCGCGCGCAAGAGCGACATCCGCACCGGGGACGACGTCGTCGTCGTTGGCGCGGGGCCCATCGGCCTCTTGCACACGCAGCTCGCCAAGCACCATGGCGCTCGTGTGATCGTGTGTGACCGCATCGAAGGGCGTCTGCACAAGGCGCTCGAAGTGGGCGCGGATGATGCCATCCGCATCGACGAGCAGAACCCGGTCGATGCCGTCATGGAGATGACCGACGGCCGCGGAGCGAACGTGATCGTGGTCGCCGTCGGCGTGACCGCCGCCGCCGAGACGGCTCTCGAGATGGCGGGCATCAACGCGACGGTGAATCTGTTCGCGGGCTTCTACCCGTCGGACCCGATCGCGCTGGACCCGAACCTCATCCACTACAAGCAGATCAACCTGACGGGCAGTCACGACTTCACGCCGCACGACTTCACGTCGGCGCTGAAGCTTATCGACCACGGTATAGTCGACGTCGAGACGCTCATCTCCCACCGGCTGCCGCTGGAGGAAACCGCGGCGGGGTTCGAGACCGTGGATCGGCGCGAGGGCCTGAAGGTTGTCATCGAGATCGCCGCATGAGAAGCCGCGGACCGACCCGCTGATCCTCGCAATCGACCAGGGCACCAGCGTGTGCAAGGTGGCCCTGTGCTCCGCCGACGGCGAGTTGATCGCGCTCGCGCGTCGGCCCGTCGACGTGCGACACGCTCAGCCCTTCTGGGCGGATGTGGACCCCGACTCCTGGGCCCGCGCGGTGTGGGATCTCGTCCCGCAGGTGCTGCGTGAGTCGGGCGTGGACGGCGCCCGTGTCGAGGCCGTCGGGTTGTCCGGGCTGATGCACGCGCTCGTGCCGACAAGCGTCGATGGCGCCGCCCTCGCGCCGGCGATGCTCTGGATGGATCAGCGGTGCCGGGCCGAGTGCGAGGCGCTCGTCGCGGAGCACGGCGACCGCATTGAGGAGTTGGGAGCCCCCCTGCCCCGGACGACGACGTCTGCCGCAAAGCTGTATTCGCTACGGCTTCATGAACCCGACATCGTCGACGCCACGCACAAGTTCCTCCTGCCTAAGGACTACCTGCGCCTCAAACTGACCGGCGAGTGGGTCACCGACCCGTCGGACGCGGGCGGCACGGCCATGCTCGCCCGTGGCGACGAACCGCAGTGGGCCGAGGAGTACGTGCGGGACATCGTCGGGGTGTCGCCGTCGAAGCTCCCGAACATCGCCCCGGCCACGGACATCGGGGGGAGGCTGACGGAAGCCGCGGCCCGTGAGCTTGGGCTAGCCGTGGGAACACCGGTGGCGGTCGGCGCGTCGGATGTGCGGTGCACCATCGCCGGCATGGGCATCCACAACCCGGGCAGGCGATGCCTCTACATGGGGACGGCCGCTTGGATCGCCAAAGGCCCGGGCGAGGCGGGCGGACCGACGGGCTTTCTGGGCGCGACGGCGACATTCGGAGCGGCGCTCAAGTGGTGCGCCGAGACGTTATGTCCGACCGCGAACCCCGACGAGGCCTACGCCGAAGTCGAGGGGCTCGCCGCAGACGCGCCTGCCGGAGCCGACGGACTCACATTCCTACCCCATCTCAACGGGGAGCGCGGGCCGTACTACGAGCCGTCTGCGAGCGGATCGTATCTCGGTCTCACCCTGGCGCATGGGCGATCACACATGTGCCGCGCGGTGTTCGAGGGCACGGCGTGCCACATTCGACACATCCTCGAAGAGCGCGACGCCGAGGAGGGCGGCGACCTCTGGTGTGTCGGTGGGGGCGCCCGTACACGACTGTGGTTGCGGATCCTTGCGGACGTCACCGGACGAGCGGTCGTGCTCCCTCGGCAGCCGGAGGCGGGCCTGCTCGGGGCCGCGATGATCGCGAGCGTAGCCGTGGGACGCTATGATTCTGTGGAGGCTGCGGGCGACGCCTGGGTAGGTGGCGGCGAGCGGATCGAGTCACGACCGTCGGCCGCGTATGAACGCGCGTATCGTCGCTACCGAGCCCTGGACGAGGCTATGCGACCACACTACACGCTACCACCCCACGACCCGCCACAACCCCACCACACTGGCAAGGACTAGAGCGCGAGATGCAGGCAGGCAAACAGATACGGCTCGGAAGGCTGTTCGACGCGAACACGGGACGCACGCTCATCGTGGCGATCGACCACGGTCTGGGCGGGGTCCCCGACGGGCTCGAGGATCTGCGCGGGCGTCTCGGCTCCATCATCGACGGCGAGCCGGACGGGCTCATCCTCAGCGCTGGCGCGACGCGGCACATGTCCGACATGCTGCTAGGCCGCGGCCGCCCTGGCCTCGTCGTGACGGTGGACCGACGCGTGGGGAGCACCCTACAAGGGACGCCCTCGCGTGGCGACGAGTACATCCTGACCGTGCCCGTCGAGGACGCTGCGCGGCTCGGAGCCGATGGCGTGAAGATGGTCATGATCTACGGCCGCGATAGCGCGAAAACGCACGCCGACAACGTGCGCGCGGTGGCGCAGGTCGCAAGCGAGTGCGAGAGGCATGGCGTGCCCCTGATCCTGGAGCCCGTGCTGTGGGGAGAACACGCCACGGACGAGCACCGGAGCGACCCGGAGATACTGGCGCATATGTGCCGCATGGGCGTCGAGGCGGGCGCCGACGTCCTGAAGGTGCACCACGTCGACAACGGCTTCGGCGAGGTCGTGCACGAGACCGCCGTCCCGATCGTGATACTTGGCGGCGCGAAGACGGAGACCGACGACGAGTCGCTCGACATGGTCGGCTCGGCGATCGATGACGGAGCGCGCGGTATCGCCTTCGGCCGCAACGTCTTCCAACGCGAGGATCCCGCCGCCGTCATACGTGGACTGCGCAAGGTCGTGCACGGAGCGTGAGGCGCCGAATCGGATAGGAGGTCACATGAAGATCGTCGATGTGCGCGTGGAGACGTTCCGAACCAAGTCACGCATCGTGCGGGACTCGGAAGGGCACACCCACCCCGGCCCGGAGCACGACTCGACCGGATCGCTGCTCAGGATCGTCACGGACGACGGGGCGGAAGGCTACACGTTCGGGGCGAATGGGCGCGTGATCGACGGGCTCGTGAAGCCGCTGCTTATCGGCGAAGACCCGTTCTACCGCGAGCGCATCTGGCAGATGCTCAAGGAGCGCCAGCGGCTGCACCTCGGCAGCCTGTCCGATCGCGTCCTGACGTCCGTGGACATGGCCCTGTGGGATCTCGCGGGGCGGGCGTTGGGTCAGCCGGTGCACAAGCTGTTGGGCGCGTTCCGCGACAAGGTCCCCGCGTACGGCAGCACGATGTGTGGCGACGACCTCGAGGGCGGACTCGACACGCCCGAGGCGTACGCGGACTTCGCCGTGAAGTGCGTTGAGCGCGGGTACCCGGCGTTCAAGCTGCACACATGGCAGCCGCCGTACGACGGCGCGCCGAGTTGGAAGCGGGATGTCGAAGCGTGCCGCGCCGTGCGCGAGGCCGTCGGCCCGGACATCGACCTGATGCTCGATCCGTTCCACTACTACAGCCGCGAGGAAGCGCTCTACCTCGGCCGCGCGCTGGAGGAACTGGACTACTACTGGATCGAGGAGCCGATGGACGAGCACAGCACGTCGTCCTACGTCTGGCTCGCGGACCAACTGGACCTCCCCGTCGTCGGCCCCGAGACCGCCGAGGGTAAGATGCAGACGCGCGCGGAGTGGATCGTGCGCGGGGCGTCGGACATCAGCAGAGGCGGCGTCGGCGACCTGGGCGGCATCACGCCCCTCGTGAAGACTGCGCATCTGTGCGAGGCGCATGGCGTGAAGATGGAAGTCCACGGCGGCGGCCCGGGGAACCTGCACGTCCTGTGCGCCATGGGGATCCCGGGGCACTACTACGAGCGCGGTCTGCTACACCCCTTCGTCGACTACGAACAGCCCTCGCCCTGGCTCAACGAACTCACGGACCCCATGGACGACGAGGGATTCGTGCACGTGTCACAGGAACCGGGCCTCGGGTGGAATATCAACTGGGATTACATCGAGACACACTCCATACGCTGAACGTTGGGAGAGTGCCGATGCTGCGACAACTCCTCGCCATGTGTTGCGGGCTCGCCGCCCTCCACGCAGTGGCCGCCCATCCGCATTCAGACGACTTCAGCGGCCCCTTACGCTCCTCTGTTTGGCAAATCTGGAACTCGGACGCGCCTAATACCATGGCGACTAGAGGCGGGTGGCTCGGCCTCACGGCCGGCGCTGCCGACCTTCTATTCCCTTGGGACAGAGCAGGATCGAACCCTCCCATGTTGCTGATGGAGCTGCCACAGCGAGACGAAGCCTTCACGATTGAGACGCACATGCGCGTCGTGCAGTCTGGAGGTGGGGCCTGGGGATCCCTGGCCGGGCTGGCGATATTCCGAAAGGACAGGATGGCTCTGGCGGTTTGGGGTGTGAGCGAAGTGGATCGAGTCATGCTATGGGAATACGACCTGAAGACGATCCGGCCCTCCGTGTGGATCGACATCGAGGCGCCGGACGACGCGTCCGCGGGCGTGTGGCTGCAGATCGCGAAGGCTGACCACGAATACACGTTCCGTTACAGGTTCCATGGCGACGACGAGTGGACCGAGCGGGGCAAGTGGCCGAAGGGCAGCGACTACGCAGAGCACTTCAGTTCCGGCGACTACCTTGTCGGCCTCATCGCAACTGGCGGCGCCCGCGAGCACCACGCCGAATTCGACTACTTCGACTCCCCGGAACTGGGCGTGTTGGGCGTGGACGCCGCCAGCAAGCTTCCGCTCGCGTGGGCCGAACTTCGGGCGCGGTGACGAGCGAGTCCGACGCCCAACGACATCCCGTAGCCGGGTTCAGTGCGCTGCGTGTCGAGATGTTGGGGACGCACACGCGCTGGCGAGCCGGTCTCCGGGGCGGTATCCTTCGCTCGCGTGGGCCAACCACGCAGGGAGGGACACACATGCCCCAACGCATTCTCGCCGCGTGTTGCACGCTTGCTCTCGTGGCTGCGACCGCATCTGGTCGGCCGTACTCTGAGGCGTTCGACGGGCCGGTACGCCCTTCCATCTGGTCGGTGCGCAACGCCAACGCGCCGAACAGCGTAGCCACGCGGGACGGCCGACTAGAGATCACCGCCGGAGCGGATCAGTTGGTGTGGCCGTGGGACGTCGCCAACACGACGGCGCCGATGCTACTGGTGGCGCCGCCGGAGCCGGACGACCGATACACGGTCGAGACACGAGTGCGCGTCACAGAGCCAGGCGACGATGAAGGTTGGGGCTCTATCGCGGGCCTGGGTGTCATCCGTAGGGATGGGACGGCGGCGTGGATCTGGGGCGTGTGGAACGGCCAGCGGATCGCGTTGCGGGAGCACGATATCGAGCGCATCGGCGAGGCGACCTGGGTCGAGGCCGAGAACGTCGAGAACATCGACGACGCGCGATTGCGTATCACCAGAGACCGCGACGGATACAGATTCCTACACGCGCTCAACGGCGATGACGACTGGGTCGAAACAGTCGAAAGACCGTGGGGCTCCCC
The DNA here is from genome assembly GCA_018644665.1 of Candidatus Poribacteria bacterium. Classification (GTDB taxonomy): domain Bacteria; phylum Poribacteria; class WGA-4E. Next base: position 6,495 of record JABGQA010000066.1, on the reverse strand, counting down.
GGACTTCCCATCGCAGTTTCGGGCCGGCGAGTACCTCATTGGACTGATCGTCGCGGCCGGCTCCGAAGAAGCGCGTGTGCAGTTCGACTACTTCGACTCGCCTGAGTTGGGCGTCCTCGACGTGGAAGCCGCTGGCAAGCTGCCCGTCGCCTGGGCCGGGCTCAAAGCGCGCTGACTCGCGAGCAGCCGGCCCGGCGTAGCCTCGAGCGGCGCGAAGCGACTTAGGAAACCAGGCATGTCTGAACGCGGGATTGATGGCCCCGTCGTGTGCGTCTACCACAGCGCTGACCTCGACGGTCACTGCTCGGGCGCCATCATGCGCCTGCGATTCGATGCACTCCCGGACGTCACGATGGTCGGTCACGATTACGGCCAGTCGTTCCCGTACGACGTACTCAGGCCCGAGTGCACGCTTGTCATGGCGGATCTGTGCATCGAGCCGTTCGCCGAGGAGATGCCGAAGATCGCGGCCAGCGTCGGCCGGTTCATCTGGATCGACCACCACAAGTCGGCGATTGAGGCGCACGACGCAGCGGGTATGGAACTCGAAGGCCTTCGGCGTATCGGCTCGGCGGCGTGCGAGCTGACGTGGGAGTACCTCTTCGGCGCCGACATGCCGGACGCGGTGCGCCTCCTCGGTCGCTACGACGTGTGGGACCACGCCGCGGACGAGCGCATCCTCCCGTTCCAGATGGGCATGTGGACGCTGAGCACGCGCCCTGATCTGCCTCGCTCCGACGACGATGTGTGGCCACGTCTGCTCGGAGAGCACGGAACGCGCGAAACCACCGGCGCCGTCGACAGCATCGTCGCAGACGGAAAGGTCGCCCGACGGTACGTAGAGCTACAGAACCGGCGCACCTGCGCAACTTCGGCGTTTGACACAGAGCTGGACGGGCTACGCGCCCTCGCCTGCAACACGAACGGCGCGTCGTCCAGGCTGTTCGAGTCCGTCTACGACGAAACCCGTCACGACATCATGGTCCCGTTCTGCTGGACGAACGGCGCCTGGTCGTTCTCGGTCTTCACGACGCACGACCACATCGACTGCTCCGCTATCGCTCGGAAGCACGGTGGCGGGGGTCATGCGAAGGCGGCCGGGTTCCGTTCCGCGAGCATCCCCTTCGACCTGACCGGCCAACCCTGAGCGACCAGCGCAGCATCGAAGGGAACAGGCCGCTACGCCACCTGCCAGTAGCAGCGCATTGGTTTCCGCGACCAAACGCGCCCGCGTCCTCGACGGAGCTCGATACGGGCCCACGCCCCGCGCGGGCGCGCCCATTGACGGTAACTCGCACGGCCCACATACGTTGTCAGAGCGTATAAGGAGATTGCGCGCTCACGCGCGGCCGCGCGACGCGGCCGAGGGGGACGTGACGGACCTGCGCGCTACCAACGAGTGCACAGAGACTGCCGCGACGCGCCCACAGAGCGCGTGCCAGCGGCTTGCCGCGTCGCCACGCGCGGTTTGGGGGTTGGCGCGTCCACGCGCAACATGCGCCGTGGGTGGCCATCAAGGAGGGAACTATTGGCTACCAGCAGTCCTACCTGGACGAAGCTCGCGAGTCTCACCGACGTGCCGGACGGTGAGTCGAAAGCGGTCAGAATCGGCGACACGCGCAGCGTCGCGCTCTTCAACGTAGACGGACGCATCCACGCGACCGACAACCAGTGTCCGCACATGGGCTACCCGCTCACGCGCGGGACCATCCGCCACGGCGTCCTGACGTGCGAGTGGCACGGTCGGAACTTCGACCTCGAGGCCGGCGGATGCTTCAACTTCGAGTGCGACGACCTCGAGACGTTCCCGGCCGAAGTGCGCGGCGCGGACATCTGGGTGGAGCTGCCCGAGTGGGAGTACCTGCGCAAAGACGAACACATGCAGCTCCTACAAGAGGGACTGCTGAGCGAGGATCGCTGGACGATCTCCAAGGCGATCGCGCTGCTGTTGAAGGGCGGCGTGTCGGAGGATGAGGTCGTCGCGTTGGTCCTGCGGCACATCGGCCGTCACATCTCGACGTCCCACGGGTCTGAAGGCTGCGAGGATGTGTCGCGGCTTGTGAACGGCCTCAACGTCGGTCGTCGGTACGATGCCGAGGACCGGCTGATCGCGCTGTCCACGGCCGCGTGCGCCGTGTCCGGGCCGGCCGCGAAGCGTCACGACGTCATGCCGCTGCCAGATCCGGTCAGCTGGGAACAGATCGACCGGTGGGTCCGCGTCTTCTCCCGCGACAGCCAGTCAGGGCGCATCGAGCGGTGTCTATTCACCGGCCACGGGTTAGGGTGCGCGGATCGAATCCTGCCGCTGCTGTTGGAGTGCGCGGTCGAGCCGCGATTCCTTGGGTTCCCAGACAACATCACGGCGCTCGTGTTCCTATCCGAGGCCGTAGACCAGTTCGGATGGGACCAAGCGTCCGAGCTGGTGTTCAACCTTGGCGCGAAGTTGGTGGGGCGTGGCCGCGGCGTGCCTGAGCGGTTCCGGCGCGACGCCGTCGAGTTGATGGCCGAGCTGAAGGAGGCAGAAGGCTCCGGTTCCGGGGCATACGACGAGGACGCGTTCGCCGCCGCCCTCACCTCCGGCTCCGTCGAGCGGTCGTTCCGCGCGGTGGCCGACGCGCTCAACTCCGACGCGCCGTTGGATCGCATCATCACGACGCTCGTGATGCTCGCCGCGGACAGGATGGCGCGCACGCCGGTGAACGTCGAGGCGGGGTGGCATGAGCTGACGACGGAGATGAATCTCGCCGCGTCGCTGCGATCCGTGCAACGCGTCGCTGGAGATGACGTCGCCGCCATGGGCGTCTACCACGTCGCGTGGGAGCTGTTCGCCCATCGCTGGGTGAACATCCCGCATCGCGCCCTGTCGGAGGCGCTGCCGTCGACCGGGTCGGATGTGACCGTCGACCGCGTCGTCGAGAGCATCAGGACGCTGAATGTCCACGGCGTCGGCGACGAGGCCCTTTCCGTGCTGAACGGCGGGGCGTCGGCCGAGGCGCTGGCGCACGAGGTCGGGCGGGCAATCCTGTGGGACAACACGGGCAGCCGGATCGTGCCGACGCTGCGCACAGTCGTCGAGGAGTGGTCACGAGCGGACGGCCACCCGGCGCAGTCGCAGCTCTTGGTCGGGCTCGTGCGCTACGCGACGGACGTGCGCACCAATAGCGACAGCGGGTCATCGGCGACGACGGCGATGCGATTCGCCGAGGGCAGGACCACGGTCGAGGTCTTCGACCGCTAGGGCGCGTCGCACACGTCGGATGCCGATTGCCAGCACACGCAGAGGATGAAGCGTTGAGCGCACAGGACAGTTTCGTGAGAGTCGCGACCGTGGACGAGGTGCCCGAGGGCAAGCCGAAGGCCGTGAAGGTGGAGGGGAAGAGCGTCGCGCTGTTCTTCCACGAGGGGGCGCATTACGCCACCGACAACCAGTGTCCGCACATGGGGTACCCGCTTGTGCGGGGACGCGTGCGGAACGGCGTGCTCACCTGTGACTGGCACGGGTGGAGCTACGACATGCGCGGTGGCGGCTGCTTCACCGGCGGCTGCGACGACATCGAGGCGTATCCCGTCGAGATCAGGAACGGCGACATCTGGGTCGATGTCCAGACCGATGGGTCGGCGCAGAGCGACCGTCACTTCCTGCTGCTGGAGGAGGGTCTACTCAGCGGCGACGACTGGACGCTCGCCAAGGCGATCGCGATGATGCTCGCCCGCGGCGTATCTGAGGAAGAGACGCTGAAGCTGCTCGTCGGGCACATGGGGCAGCACATCGCCACGGAGCGTGGCCCCGATGGCGGCAACCGGCTCGCGCTGACAGTGAACGGCGTGAAGGTCGCGCGGCGGTATGAGGGCGATGACCGCCTGATACCGCTCATGATGGCGGCGCAGGGAGCCTCCGGGCGCGCGGGGGACCGGCCGCCGATCCGCCCGCTGCCACCTCCCGTGACGTGGGACAAGCTGCGCGACTGGGTCGGCGTCTTCGCCGACGACCGAAATCCCGAGGGCATCGAGAAGTGCCTCATCACCGCCCGCGGCCTGGGAGGCCACGACGACGACATCATCCCGCTGCTGTACGAGTGCAGCGTGCAGCCGTACTTCCTCGGCCACTCGGACAACCTGCTGCATCTGGGCTATCTGGCCGAACTCCTGGAGGAGTTTGGTTGGGAGCACGCGGAACAGCTCGTCTGCAACCTCGGCGCGAAGATTCTCGGCCGCGGTCGCGGGGCTCCCGACGAGCATCGCCGCGCCGCGATGACCCGGCTCACCGAAGCCGCCTCGATGGTCGATGAACTGCCGGGCGACGGGACGGCGGCTCTCGACGAGGACGCCTTCGGGGCGCGCCTCGTAAGCGGCGACCTCGACGACGCCTTCGGAGCCGTCACGGATGCGCTGCGGGACGGCGTGGCCATCGACGACATCGCGACGACGATGGTGATGTTGGCGGCGGACCGCATGGCGCGCACTCCGCTCACCATGAGCCCTGGCTGGTGGGAGCTGGCGCGGGAGATGACGCTGGCGTCGTCGGTGCGCACGTCGCTGCGGTACGCCGGGTTCCGGGTGGGAGCGCGGGCGCTGTACCACACCGCGTGGCAGTTCTACTCGGACCGATGGCTGAACATCCCCATCCGACCGATGGCGGAGGTCGCGGGCGACGGCGCGGCGTCGGTGGACGAGGATGCGGCGCTGGCCGGCATCATCGAGTCCGTCGAATCCGTGCGCGTGCGCGAAGTAGGGCGTGAGACGCGTTCGTACCTTACCGGTGGCGGTTCGGGAGACCGCCTTCTGTCCGCGATGGGTCAGGCGATCCTCAAGGACGACCACGGGTGGAACCTGCTCCACGCGCTGCGAACAGTCGGCGACGAGTGGGAGACGTGCGCGTCGCACCCGGCGCGGGGTCAGATGCTCGTCGGGATGGCGCGTTGGGCGACCGACGTGCGTAAAGCCACGGGAAGCGACTCGGCGGCGCAGACCGCGCACCGCTTCGCGAAAGGGCTCACCGCAGTCGACCTCTACGAGGCGTAGGCAGACAACGCCGGGCGGCTCCTGGCCGCCCGGCTCCCGCCCTCGACGTGCTATGGTTGGCGTGGACGACCCCGCGCCAACCGATCGGGACCACACCGTGAGACTCTGGCACGTCATGGCTGCGCTTCTACCGTCACTCATCCTGTCCAGCGTCGCCGCGGAGCCCGGTCCCACGGAGTACGCGTCGACGCCGGTCGCCGAGAACTACGCGCTGCGACGGGAGCAGTATCTCGCGTACCACGCGGAGAGCCCTGGTAACGGCGCGAACTCCGAATTCATGCGCCTGGAACTCGGCCTGCACCCCGACGAGGCGCTGATCCACGGCGCCCTCGACACGATCGACGCCCGTCACGACTGCGCCGACTTCCGCCTGCATCCGATCCTGCGCATGCTGTACGCGTACGCGGATAGCAGCCTGCTGAGCGACGGCGCGCTGGTCCGAGCCCGCGGCAGCGTGCTCGGCTTCAAGTACTGGCCGGACGAACCCGGCAAAGACAGCATGTGCACGTGGTCCGAGAACCACCACATCCTGTTCAGCGCGGGCGGCTACCTGGCCGGCCAGTTGTATCCTGACGAGACGTTCACGAACTCCGGTGAGACCGGCGCTGAGAAGATGGCGCGCTTCCGTCCCCGGGTGATCCGGTGGCTCGACCTGCGCTACCGCACGGGCTTCAGCGAATGGCTGTCGAACGTCTACTACGACGAGGACATAGCCGGCCTCCTGAGTCTCATCGACTTCGCGGACGACGAGGAGATCGCGACCAAGGCGACGATGGTCCTCGACCTCATGCTGCTCGACATCGCGCTCAACCAGTTCCGCGGGACGTTCGGCAGCACGCACGGCCGCAGCTATCTAGGCAGCAAGACGGACGGCGGTTCCGAAGCGACGCGGTCGCTCACACGCCTCCTGTTCGGGATGAACGGCTTTTCGATCGGCAATCAGGCGGCGACATCGCTCGCCGTCAGTAGGCGGTATCACGCGCCTACGGTCATACAGGCGATCGCGCAGGACGTCCAGCGGGACGAGATGGAGAATCGGCAGCGGTCGGGGATTCGCCTGGAGGAGGCGGAGCGTTGGGGACTCGACTACGACCGGCTTGAAGACGGTATGACGTTCCTGAGCCTGGAGGCGTACTCGCACCCGCTGACCATCGAACTCATGACGCGGATGCTCGACGAATACGATTGGTGGGACAACCGCTTCTTTGCGGGGTTCCGCTCTCAGCGGAAGCTGCTGCGTGTCGCAGGCCGGCTCGGACTTCTGCCCACGGTGGCGCGCACGTTCGAACGGGACATCTCGCGAAACACGCGCACCGAGGCGAACATCACGACGTACCGCACGCCAGACTATATGCTGAGTTCGGCGCAGGATCATCGCAAAGGCTACGGCGGGGACCAGCAGCACATCTGGCAGGCGACGCTGGGCAAGGACGCGGTCTGCTTCACGACGCACCCGGCGCGCATCCACGACGA
>JABGQA010000158.1 GCA_018644665.1 Candidatus Poribacteria bacterium | reverse complement strand
AGCCGAGAGCCTTAAGGCTCTCGCTATGGTTGGTACAGAAACTAGGGGCAGGCCAATAGGGGCGGCGTCGACTTCAGCACAGGTCAAGGGACTCATGTAATGAACAGATTCGTCATGTCCTCCTCGCGCTTCGCTGTACTCATTGCTTTCGTCGCCTTCGCCATGGTGGCAGGCGTTGCACGCGCTATAGTGAACACGGCGCACGCGGGTCCAGTGACTTTGTCATGGAGTCACCGGTTAAAGTGGGACATGTTCGGTGGGCTTCCCCGGACGTTGGATGTTCAGGTGCGCGATGAAGCCGGGGTAGCGATACTAGAGTCCGTATTCTTCTTCAGCACAGACGGCACAAGTGGTGACACCGGCTGGGTCGCCAATACCGCTGATCTGTCCTCCCACGCAGGTACAACGGTCACGCTCACGTTCGTGGAGTCGATCCCAGAGCCCTTCACAGGGCCGGGCCAGGCCTACGTCGATGCGATCAGCCTGTTGGACGATGGAGTGGAACTACTTACCAACGGAGGATTCGAATCGGGGGATTTCACAGGATGGGTGGCCAGCACGGCGTCGACAGGTGGTTCAGGAGACCCCTTGGCACCCTGGAGCGTGTCCTCAGCAGAAGGAACCCTGGCAGCGACAAATGGCTTTGACGGGGGCGGGCCCATGGAATACACCCTCACGCAGACCATCGCAATCCCTGCGGCCACAACGGGGGGTACTGTTACGGCCGGCTCCGTAGCATCTCAGCCAGGTGGGGAGGCGGTCGTTACGATCGATATATCTGATGCCTCCGGAATCACGGCCATTGACCTCGTGGTTCAATACGATGCCACAAATCTGACGCTGCTTTCGGACGCGAACGGAGTCACTCTGGGAACGTCCACGGCCGGATGGAGCCTGGACTACCTTGAGACGGCTCCGGGCACCATCGACATCGGGCTGTTTACGAGCCAAGGAGGCGTGGGCATCGGTGTCGGCGATAACGTGGTAGACCTCCACTTCGACGTCGGCGTCGGAATTCCCTTCGACACACCGTCCTCCATCGGTGTCAACTCCGTCGATTTCTCCCAGGCGCTCGCCAACGACGTGCCTGCGGTGACGGCCCCGGGCGGGGTAGATATAATCGGCGTGGTCCACGGGGATGTGAGCAACAATGATGACCTCGGCGCGTTCGACGCATCATTTGTCCTCGAGGCGTCTATCTCTGATATCGACGGCATCGCGCCTCTCGATGGGGTGACGTTCCCGATCTCCGACGTCGTTCCCGTGTGGGGATCTGCCGTCGGTGAGGATCTACTCACCGTGTCGCCTATTTTCGGCGCCGTGATGGAGGACGGTGTGCCGCTAAACGCGTATAGCACGTTCATGGCGGCCGACTCGAACGAGAACGGCCTACTGGAGGCGATGGATGCGTCGGATATTCTGCTGGTGGCGGTTCAGAAGTTCCCCTCGATCAGCGCGATAAACGCCTCCAACCTCTTACCCGCGGCGCCCGGGATGGTAGCCGGCAGCGTTGCTGACCTCCTGCGCGTTACGGCGATGGCCGAGCGTCCTGCGGACACGCTGACCGTGTCTCTGGACACGAGCGCGCTCCGGGATCTGTACGCGGGCGAGTTGAACCTGGAGTTTCCTTCGGAGCTTCTGCGGCCCGCGCGGGTGTTCTTCGAAGACGATGCCCGAAGTGACTCGTCTCCCCTGCTTGCGCAGCGAACGGTCGGAAACGAACTGCGTGTGGCGTTTGCGTCGGCTTCTCCCATCAGTTCATCCAGGTTGAACGTCGAGTTCGAGGTCATTCACAACCTGCGAGGCCCTGCCTCGGGTCTGGTGCGCGCCTCGCACATGCGACTGAACCGTACGAAGGTGGACATCGAGTTCGGTCATGCGCTGCGCCTGGAGCCTTATCGCTTCCAGTTGATGGCAAACTACCCGAACCCGTTCAATCCGGAGACGTGGATCCCGTTTGAGCTAGCGGAAGATTCCGACGTGACAATCCGCATCTACAGTCTCAACGGCGTCCGAGTGCGCACTTTGACCCTGGGGAATATGCCGGTAGGCGTCCACAGGGACACGGGTAGCGCGGCCTACTGGGACGGACGTAACGAGCATGGAGAGCACGTCGCCAGCGGCGCGTATGTCTACGAACTCATCGCCGGAGACTACCACGCTACCCGCCGGATGGTCGTCCTGAAGTAGAAGTCGTCCATCAGGGAGATCTGGCGCCATGCGTCCGTTCTTACTCGGTCTTTTCGTTGACCTCGCCGTCCTCGGGTTGTTCACGTCGGCCGCGTTTGGCGGCGTGGACATTGCGGTCCAGCACGTAGAAACATATCCCGGCCGCGATATCACCGTGGAGGTAGGTGTCAGCGACATTACCGACGACGCCGTAAGAGCGGCGCAGTTCGATCTGGGTTACGACCCCTCCGTGCTTTCGCCCATTGGCGTCAGCACGGAGGGATCCCTCACAGAGGGCTGGTTGGCCAGCCACCGAACCGTCAGCGAGGGAGTGTTACGTGTAGGCCTGGCTGGGTCCACGGAGACCGTCGGGAGCGGCAAGCTGCTGGATGTCGTCTTTCACGTACCGGAGCAGGCGAGTGGGTCGTCTGCGTTGACTCTATCCAGAGTGCTGCTGAACCGGGATGTCCCACGGAGCATCTCGGAGGGGTCGGTTGATGTGCTGGAAGTTCCTACGGTGATGGAGTTCTCGTATGGGCTGGTATCGGGCTGGAATCTGCTCTCCCTCCCGGGGATCGGAGATCCATTACCGCTGGACGCGGTGAGCCTGGGAGCCTACACGTGGAATTCCGGCGCCCAGACGTGGATGTACCTGCCACTCGTGTCCGGTGAGGCGCTTCCTGCGGTTAGCGTGGGTATGTTCCTCTTCGCGGACTCGAACGCGTTTGTGCCGGTGACTGTTGACGTTGACGCCCCAACGGCCCGAAGCGTACCGGTTGAGCTGCATCCGGGGTGGAATCTCGTAGGCGCGCCGTCCAACGTGGGTTCCCCGGTGAGTTTCCCGGTTTCCGCGCTGACCGGCGCGGGTCCTGTCTACCGATACGATCCGATCGAGGGCGCATACCAACTTGTGAGCGAGATGGTGGCGGGAGCCGGGTACTGGGTGTTCAACGGCGCGGAGGGCGCGTTGATGGTCGATCTGGCGCAACCGCGCGATCTGCCGCTGGATGCCTTCGCAGCGGCCCCCACATTGCCCGCGCGGTCGGCGGCGACCTGGTCGGCCACGTTGCGCCTGCACCTCGACGATGGAACCACTCGGTCAGTCGTAATCGGCGTGGACGATATGGCGCAGGTGGGGTTCGATGCGTTTGACCTTCCCTTGCCTCCTCCGCCGCCGGGACCACGCTACGCGGAACTGTTCGTCAGCAGCTCCGATAGGGAACGCCAGCTTGCACGTAGCGTTCAAACAGCGATCCCGACGGGCACGGAATGGACGGTCACGGCCCGATTGCCAAAAACCGAAGGAGTGATCGAGTGGTCTCGCCCGCAGACACCGGAGCATTGGCGGCTGCATCTTGAAGTAGATGGCAACGTAACGGACATGCGGGAGATCACATCGGCTCGACTGCAACGGGGCGTCCATCGTCTTCGCATCCATCTGTCGCGTGTGGAGCCATCAGCCACGCGCATGCTGCCAAACTACCCCAACCCGTTCAACCCGGAGACGTGGATCCCCTTCGAGTTACGAGAAGCTGCCTCCGTTACCGTGCGTGTCTATCATCCTAACGGCTCGCTCGTTCGCACGCTCAACCTGGGTCGTCGGGAGTCGGGGCACTACATAGGCCGGTCCGATGCGGCGTACTGGGACGGACGCAACGAGACGGGCGAAGTCGTCGCGAGCGGCGCGTATCTCTACGAGCTCCAAGCAGATGATTACCATGCCATGAAGCGGATGGTGATTCTGAAATAGCAGAAGGCGCCGGTACTCCGTAGACCAATCACCCCTAACCCCACTGCCGGTTCAGCGAAACGAATAGCTGGGCCGGCTCTTATGTCCACCCTCGATGTTCACGAGAGATACTCGGAGAGTGTCGCAAGCAACACAGCTGGCCAACAGAAGTTAAGGCTACCGCGCTCATGCGCAAGGACGAATCCGCCGCTTCGGATATCTCCCTTCTAACCGCCTGTGTGCCGCCACACTGTGCCGCTGGCGCTACCCGGATTCCCATTCATTGCGAGGATGACGTTTTTACGGCTCGCATCCGCGCACAGATACTCGGGCAACGGTTGGATATGGACGTCATGACCTTGGCCACCGTGGACTCGACGATCCTGGAGGTAGGGGCGAGCATTCTGCGCCATGTAGAGCGCGGATCCATCTCGGTGAGGGCAGTCGAGAATCAGGATAGACGCGGGCTAGAGGTGGTGACAATTGATCACGGACACAGATCGCCCGACGTGGGGCAGACGATACAGAACGGATCCCCAGCTGGCGCAGAGTTGAGACTCGATGGTAGGAGAACTACCCGTGTGTAGCGTGGGAATGAATCCTATGGAAGAGCGGACGAGCAGAGATATACGCGGCAGAGGACGGCGCGTGCGCGCTACGGTCCCCGCTGTCCAGATGCACATCCTCATCTGCTCTCTTATCTTCGCATCCACAGCGTTCTTGCCGGTGGCGGCGGAGCCTGCAGACCCATCATTGCCCACATCGGAAGGCAATTGGGCAGGTCTCATCGTGATCAGTGGCCTGTTTTATGGCGCCGTTAACACACTGCCCACATTTGCGTTTGGGATCCATCCCTCCGCTACCGACGCTTTCGACCGAAGCTTGGATCAGCTATCGTCACCTCCTCACCCAGACCCCACATTCCCAAACGCCTACTTCTCGAATCCCGCGCATGATGAGCCGATGCAGCAGGTCAGCAAGGACTATCTATCCATGCCTGTCGACTCTGTGACGGGAGTCGCGTGGACGTTTGTCATGGACAACCGGAGTCCTGACACGTGGACAGTCGGCTGGGACGTGTTCGACTTGCCGGAGTTCTGGACCGAGTTGACCATCGACGATGGAGCGGGCCCGATAGACATGCGAAGCACGGCCGGGGTGGACGTGCCTGGTGGGGCGATCGAGACGTACACTATCCACCTGCGTGTCAACCTGAACGAGCCGCCCGTGTTCGACGCTGTATCGAGCGTCGCCATCGTCGAAGACGACCCCACGACAATCACCCTGACGGGCGTTGACGCCGGCGCCGACGACGAGACCGACCAGACGCTGACCTTCACCGTCACTAGCAACAACACAGACCTCCTCCCCGACCCAGTGCTGAGTGGCAACGGCTCCACCCGCGATCTCTACTTGGACCCGGTTGCGGACGCCAACGGCGAGGCCGAAGTCACCGTCACCGTGGTTGACGACGGCATCACGGGCGGGCTGCACAGTAACACATCCACGCAGACGTTCACCGTCACGGTCACCGCCGTGAACGACGAACCTACGATCGACGGCCCACTCGATCAGGTCGTCTCGGAGGACGCTGGCGCGCAGGTGCTCACGCTCGCGAGCGTCGAGGTTGGCGGCGGCGAGGACGAAGCAACGACCCAGACCATCACGGTCGAGGCGTTCACGAGCGACGAGAGCGTCATACCGACGCCGACGGTGACGGACACCGGGACCGACTGGGAGCTGACTTACGAGCCCGCGGCAGACGTCAACACGGACTCCAGCGGGCCCGTCGAAATCACACTCATCGTCTCGGACGATGGCGCCGGCGCAGAGCTCGACATCGCCCAGACATCGGTCAGCTTCCTCGTGGATGTTTTCGCGGTGAACGACCCCGCCGTCCCAATTGCCACGACGGCGACGACTTACCAGAACATCCCGGTCGAGATTACGTTGGCCGCGTCCGACGTTGAGGGCGACGACCTTCAATACTTCGTCGTCTCCGCGCCCGCTGGTGGCTCGCTCGACCTTGCCTCCGGCGACATCACTGCCGGCGAGTTCGTCGTCACGTACACGCCAGACCTGGACTTCAGCGGCTCGGACGCCTTCACCTACGCCGTCAACGACGGCACGGAAGACAGCGACGCCGTCGAGGCATCGGTCGAAGTCGTCGGCAACGAGTCGCCGGTCGTCACGGTTGAAGCGGACTTCGAGGTGACGGTCATCCAGAGCTTCGACCTCGTCATCCCGCTGAATATCGCCGACAGCGACAGCACGGAATTCGTTGGCGAGATCACGATCGCCGCAGGCGGTGGCCTGGCCGTGTTGGCCGAAGACGTGCTGAGCGTGACGTACACGCCGGATTCCACCTTCATTGGGCAGGATGCGTTTGCCCTGACGATCACCGACGCTGAGGGCGCTACATCTGACGAACTCGCCGTCGTCGTCGAAGTGACTTTGCCGAACCAGGCGCCGTCTATCGAGGAAATCGGGCAGGTCGAGGTAACGAAGAACGTCTCCGCGCTCGTCATCGTGAACGCCACGGACCCGGACGACGACGAGCTGACCTTCGAGTTCGGCACGTTCCCGGAGAACGGCGCGATCACGCAGGACGGCTTGGTCGTCACCTACGAACCCCTCACCGGCTACGTGGGGACGGACCTGTTCTCGGTGATCGCTAGCGACGCCGAATTCACCAGCAACGAGGTGTTTGTTGAGATCGTGGTCGTCAACCAGATTCCGTTCGCGGACGGGGCCACGGACCTGGTGTTCGAGGGTCAGTCGGTCCAAATCCCGCTGTTCGGGACGGATGCGGACGGTGACGAGGTCACCTTCGTTATCGTGACAGAGCCGGGGTTCGGCGAGGCGTTCATCGACGGCGCGTCGGCGACGTACACCCCCGACGTCGGCTTTTCTGGGCCTGATACGTTCGAGGTAGCGGCGTTCGACGGGACCGACCAGAGCGAGACCGTCTCCGTTGTCGTAGACGTGGTTGCTGTGAACGATGCTCCGGTGCTGTCCCTCGATCCCGCAGCCGAACTCTCCGCGATCCCGGGCGAGCCGCTGACGATTCCCCTCGTCATTGAGGACTCGGATAGCGAAGTCTTCACGCTTGGGATAGTGAGCGACCCTGTGCAGGGCTTCGTAGAGCTTGGGGCCGATGGATTCAGCGTCGTCTACACTGCCCCCGCCGGGGCCGAGGGCGAGGACACGTTCTCCCTGCACGCCGTGGACGACGGAACCGAGCCGGCCACCTCGGCGGACCTCGTCCTAATCATCAATCTGCTGATTCTCGATCAGACGCCCACGGTGCAGGATGTCGGCCCGTTGGCGGGACCCAAGAACAACGTTATCGACGTCGCGCTGGTCGGCGAGGATCCGAACGCGGACGACCTGACGTACGAGGTGAGTCGGGAGCCCGAGAACGGCGGCGTCGTCATTGAGGGGTCGATTGCCTTCTACACCCCCGCCGAGGGGTTCTCCGGGGAGGACTCCTTCGCATACGTGGCGTTCGACGGCGAGTTCACCAGCTCCCCGGCGGAGGTTGCCCTGACAGTCGAGAACGCCCTCCCCGTAGCGGACGCCACTTCCGCGCCCGGAGTGGAAGACGAACCCCTGACGGTCGAGCTCACCGGCTCGGACGCCGACGGTGACCCCTTGACGTTTGAGATCGTCGAGCCGCCCCGCCGAGGTGAAGCTGTCCTGGAAGGGCAGACGGTCACATACACGCCGCGCGCCGACTTCTCCGGCACCGACGAGCTTTCGTTCGTCGTCAACGACGGCGACATCGCAAGCGATCCCGCGGTAGTGGCGCTTGATATCGCGCCGTTTGACGATCCCGCGATCATCAACACGGAGCGCACTCTATCCGACATCCGCGCGGATGAAGGCGAGTTGCCGCGCACGCTGGACCTGGGCGACCCGACCCCGTTGTTCACGGACCCCGACTCGCCCGTCACTATCGCGGCGGGAAGCACGGACCTGGAAGTAGTCGAGACGTTCCTGGACGGCACGACGCTGACGCTGACCTTCGTCAACCCCGGCGTCGCCACGGTCGAGGTGTCCGCCGCGGGAGCCGATGAAGTTGCGTCGTTTGCCGTCGAGGTCGTCGCGCTTGCGCTGCGTAACGATCCGCCAGAACTGCAGCCGCTGGGTTCGGAGTTCGTCGTCGAGGGTACCGACCTGCTCATCACCCCTTCCGCGACAGACCCCGACGCGGACACGCTGACCTGGTCGTTCGTGAGCGTCGAGCGTTTCAGCACGGCTGCCGACGGAGACGCGGAGCCTGTCGTCCAGGTCGATCCTGACACGGGCGCCACGACGTTCAACGTCGAGAACATCACGGGCATCGAGGCACAGTTCAGCGTCGAGATCGCGGTCGCGGACGAGGTGAACGACCCCGTCTCGGCAGCCGTGTTCATCACCGTGACGTCGTCCAACGAGCCTCCGGTAGTCAGCGCGCCGGCCGAATTCATTGCCGAAGTCGACGTGGCGCTGTCGTTCCACGTGTCCGTGACGGACCCGGACGGCGATGGGGTCACCATCCTGGCCAGCGTGCGTGAGCGCGACACTGAGATCGTCGCGGACGCGCAGGACTCGGTGCGGAGCTTCAACGTCGCGGATGTCGTCCTAGTGGGCGACGAATCCCTCAAGACGTTCATCTTCACGCCAACAGACGCCGTGTCCGGGCGCATCCTCACTTTGCAGTGGGTTGCCGACGATGGGCAGGACTCGTCGACTGGCGAGACGCAGATCCAGGTCGGGGCAGACGTCAACCTGCCACCGACGATGGACGCTATCGACGATGTCGAGGTCGACGAAGGCGGCAGCGTAGAGGTCATCGTGACCGCCGAGGATCCAGACATCGAAGCTGGCGAGGAGTTGGTCGTCACCGTCGACGGCCTCCCCGCTGAGGCGGACTTCGACGCGGCGACAGGGACCATCTCCTGGGTCGACATCGCCTACGACCGAGCCGCTTCGTACACGATCACCGCGACGGCAGTCGATGCGGGCGGCCTCGATGTGTCGCAGACGTTCCGGCTGCGCGTTATCGACGTCAACCGCGATCCGGAAATCACCGCCGCTTCGTCCGCGAGCGCCGACGCCGTCCCCGCGTCCATCTCCCTGCAACGTCTCACGGTGCTTACGCTCGACTTCGCCGCCACGGACCCCGATGGCGACAACGTAACGCTCACCGTGCGTGGCGTGCCCGGCTGGGCTCGCATCAGGCAGGGCGGCACGCCCACCGATCCCACGGTAAGCATTGAGCTGGAGCCCGCAAGGGACGCCGAAGACCTGACCGCTTCCGTATCGGCGACCGACTCCGGCGGATCTACCGTCGAGGTAGAGATCACCATCGTCCTAGAGGCGCCGCCGAACTCCGCACCGACGATAGAGGACGTTGCCCCGATAACGGTCGTCGAGGAAGAGACGGCCGAATTCGCCGTCGAGACGGCAGACGACGACGGCGATGAACTCACCGTGACTGCGACCACGGTCCCCGACGGCGCCACCTTCGAGGTCGGCGCGTTCGTATGGACGCCCCAGCGAGGGCAAGCGCAGGACGCCGCGTACGCCATCGCGCTGACGGTCGATGACGGCAATGGTGGGCAGGCTGAAACCACTGCCGAAGTGACCGTGCTGGCGGCGCCGAACCGGGCCCCCGAAATCACGCCCATCGACGATGTCACTCTTGTCGAAGGCGAGACCGTCTTCGTCACCGCCGCCGTTACGGACCCAGACGGCGACGAGGTCCAAATCGCGGTCGAGACCGGCTTCCTCGCGTCCAACATCACCGTGGATGAGGGCAGCGGGGAAATCACCTTCGTCACGGAGGCCGGTGTTGACGGCGCAGGCGAGGGGTACTACTCCGTCACCGTGGTGGCGACGGACGGACGCGACGGCGAATCGGCCGTCACGTTCCTCCTTACCGTCGAACCCTCACAGGTGGGCGGTGTGCAGGAGCTGGCAATCCGCGCCGCCCTCGTTAGCCCCACGGTAGGTACTGCGGAGGACCTGTTCTCGTTCGGCGCCGTCGTGACAACAGCGGAAGGTGACCCCGACAGCGTCACGCTGACAGTGGTCTCGGATGGCGGCGCGTTCCAGGAAGCCGCTATGGGGGCCGTCGGCGAGGCCGGAGCCTCGGGCGCGCGCTATGGGGCTGATCTACAGCTCTCCCCAGGCGTCTACACGTTCACGGTCGTCGCGACGGCGGCTGGTGAGACTGTCACGCGCGATGAGGATGGCCCCGTCGTCGAAGAAGCGCTCATCGACATCTCCAACGTGGTCGCGAGCGGGGTCGCCGAGGACATCTCGATTCTGTTCGACCTGTCGAACCCCAACCCCGGCCAGACCGTCACGATCGGCGTGGAGTTCCGCGACGTTGGTAGTGAAGCGTGGCTCCCAGCAAGCGTGTCTGGTTCCATCAGCGCGCTGAGAAACGGGTCGCACGCCTTCACGTGGCACTCCGGGTCCGACGTCCCCGACGCGCTGGGTGAGACCTATCAGTTGCGCCTGACCGCCGGTACCAGTGGTGAGCGCATCTCGGACGGCTTCGCGGTGGTGAATGCGTCGCCGACGCCGCCAACGCTTGATGAGCTGGAACCGTCCGCCGAGTCGAGCCTTGTCATCACCGGGATCACGGAGTTTGCGGGAGCGGACATTGACGTTATTCTCGGCGACACGAACGTCGGCACGACGACTGCCGAGGGCGACGGGACGTTCCGCTTCGTCACGGCAGACCTACAGCCGGGTGCGTACGAAGTGCGGGCGACGGCGTCCATTCTGGGCGTCAGCAGCGTTAAGTCGGCTCCCATTGAGGTTGTTGTGGACTCGGCGCTGCCTACCCTCGAGATCGTGAGTCCAGAGCGTAGCAGCGAAATGCCCACCCTGGAACCGCTTATCTCCTTCCGCGTCGACTTCGGGTTGAGCGGCGGCGATTCGTCCGAAGTAGCCGTCGCGCTGAACGGCAAGACCGCTGCGGTGAGCTTCGACGAGACGAGTGAGCTCTACTCGGTTCGCGAGACGCTCTTCGACCAGCGCCTCTACCTGGTGTCCGTGCGGGCGTCCAAATACAACGGTCTCACGCTGAGCGACGCTTGGGCGTTCACGGTGAATCTGGCGGCAGGGGACACGATCGCCCCCACGGCAGTCAGCTTCGAGCCGACGGGATCCATCAGCGAGAGCTCACCCACGGTCAAACTCGTCGTCAGCGACGGTGAGACAGGGATCGACACGGCCAGCGTCGAGCTGCTGCTCAACGGAGTGTTGATCGACGCGCCGTACAGTCCGAAGGACACCAACGGTGGCACGGCGTCGGGCATTCCAACCGATCCGCTCGTCGATGGCGACTACACTGCATCCGCGACCTTCGCCGACCTGGCGGGTAACCCTGGCGAGGTCGAGTGGTCCTTCGCGGTCGACACGACGCCGCCCGCGCCGCCGACCTTCACGACGCCCGTTCTCGACGTTCCAGCGGTCACGAGCGACGCCACCTTTACCGTGCAGGGCGATGCCGAAGCGGAGTCGGAGGTCGTCGTGGTTGTCAGCGGGGTCGTCGTGGGGACGGTCACGCCAGGAGCCGGCGGTTCGTGGGCGTTCAGCGTCGACCTGACTGCGGGCACGACGGACGTGCAGGCGCAGGCGCGCGACGCCTTGCAGAACGTCTCGGCGCTGTCTGACCCCGTCAGCATCGTTTGGGACGCCGAGGCTCCGCAGTTGACGCTCGCCACGCCAGCGTTGGAGACGGCTACCCCGAACCTCCAGCCGACATTCAGCGGCAGCGCGACGGACGTGCTGAGCGGCATCGACCCGGCGAGTGTGATCCTCGAGATCGACTCCACGCCGGTCGGCGTGATCTTCGACGAGGCGGCGGGCACGTTCACATACGATGCCGAGGCTCCCTTCGTCACTGGCTCGACGATCCTCATCCGCGTCGCGGCGACGGACGGCGCAGGCAATCCGGCGGAGATCAACGGCTCCATCACGTTCGATGCGGCACTGTCAGACATCACCGCGCCGGCAATCCTCAACCCGCAGATCAACGGCATCGGACTCGTCTCTGGGTCTGCGACGCTCATTCAGACGTCCGACGCGACGATTGCATTCGTCGTCACGGATGACGTGTCTGGCGTCGAACGAGTCTTCGGCACGCTGGACGGAGTGGAAGTCGAATTAGCGGTCGCGGATACGTCGGCGACCCTTGATCTTGTCGGCCTCGCCGAGGGGTCTCATGTGCTCCTGGTGAGCGCTGCTGATGTCGCCGGCAACGTCGGCGAGCCGCAGCAATACGACTTCCTGTTAGACGTGGGCACCACCCCACCAGTGCTAAGCGCGCCCGATCTTACCAACGCCTCTGACCTGGTCGTGACCGGCACGGGCATCGAGGATGGGGCGACCGTCAGCGTGCTGCTGAACGGAGTGCCGGTCGAGACAACGGTGCAAGGCACGGAGTTCCAGACGGGTGTCGTAAGCCTGGACGAGGGTGAGAACATCATCACGGCGACGGCGACCGACGCCGTGGGGAACACCGCGGATGGCGACCCTATCGTGGTAATCCTCGACACGGCAGCGCCCGAACTGGCGTTCCTTGAGCCGCTCGCGGATTCGACGGTGAACGCCGACACGGACACGATCGTGATCCGCGCTAGCGACTCCACCGGGATCGACACCACGCGCATCGACCTCACCGTAGACGGGGAGACCGTGGATCCCGTCGTGGACGGCGACGGCACCATAATCTACGTGGCGCCGCAGCCGTTCGCGTCGTCGGGCACGGCTGAGCCGGCGTCGCACTTCGCGTCCATCGTCGTGGGCGACCTTGCGGGCAACACGTCGCGTTTGGGCGCCGCGTTCTACGTCGATGGGAAGGAACCCCTCGTCGAGGGATTCATCCCATCCGAGAACGAGATCGTGCCAAGCATCGAGCCGACGATTTCCGCGACCATCGTTGCGGACGATCTGGACTTGGACTCGGTGGATGTCTCTGTGTCCGCGCAGGGCGAGCCACGGGCGTCGATCGTGGGCGACGCAAACTACGAGATTGACGCTGGCACGGGGCAGTTCAGCTACTTCCCGCTGCTAGAGGACAAGACGACGTATGAAGTCGTCGTGACCGCCGCGGACAAGGTAGGCAACGTCGTCATCTCGGTCTGGGCGTTCGCGATCGACACCGACGCCGAGGACACCAACGCGCCGTCTACGACCATTCTGTTCCCGGCTCCCGGCGAGAACATCAACGAAGTCAGCCTGGACATCCTATCCTTCGCGGTTGGTGACGCGGCCGGCGTCGGCGGCGTGACGATGTTTGTCAACGACCCAACCGGGACGCAGCCGCTGTCCATCGGTCGCCTCGAAGAAGAGGGCATCGCGGAATTCAACCGCCGCACGGGCGTGATCCGTATTCGCGGCAGCAAGCTGCTGGCGCGCCAGGGAGCGCGGGGCGGCTTCTCGTTCGACCCGCTCGAGCTGAACGCGCTGGAGCGCAACCTCACGGGCGGCGACAACGCTTCCTTCGACCCGCTGGAGCTGAATGCGCTCGAGCGTTCTCTCGGTGGCGACTCCGCTGGTGGAGGCGGCGCCGACGTTGGCGCCTTGGAGAATTCCCTGTCAACAGGAGCAGGCGCTTTTGGCGCCGGCGCCAACACGATGGGCGTGCAGGTCTTGGACCTGTCCGGGAACGTCTCGTTCGCGTCCTGGTCCTTCGAGGTCACGCTCGATCCGCCAGCTGCGCCGACCTTCTCCGCGACGACCGCGCTACGTAACTCGCGGTCCGCAGCCATCGACGGCCTGATCCCAGGATTGGCAGCGACGGGTGGTCTGCCGATCAAGGTCGCGCTCAGCGTCAACGGAAACTCCGCTGGGGTCCTGGACATCACGTCTGAGGACGGCGAGTTCGTGTTCGACAACGTGAACCTGTCGGATGGCGACAACCTCATCACGGCGACAGCCTCGGATTCTGCTGGCAACCTCAGCGATCGCTCCCAGACGCTGGCGGTGGTGCTGGACGAGGAAGCGCCGACGATCGCCATCGACCCGGTCCCCGCCGAGGCGAGCACGACCTTCTTCACAATCACGGGCTCCATCAGCGACAACCAGCCGGTCGATCTTGGCTCCGTCGTCCTGCACATGAACGACGACGAGATCGAGCTGAGCAAGACGCAGGGGCGCTTCACGCAGAACATCACGCTAGGCGACGGAAGCAACGAGCTGCAGGTCGTCGTCGAAGATGCCGCTGGCAACGAGACGAAGTCGGAGACGTACACTGTCACGCTCGACCTAGCTCCCCCGACCACCGCTCCCGACAATATCACCGCGTTGCCGACGGCCGACTCGCGTGGCATCCGGGTGGGATGGACGACGGACGCCAACGCGAGTTCCTACAACATCTATCGTTCGCTCATCGCGTTTACGGACGCGACGGCCCTGACGCCGGTCGCGGCGAGTGTTGATGGCGGGGGCTACACGGACACTACAGTGCTGCCGGGCCGCATGGCGTATTACGCCGTAGCGTCCGTGGACGGGGCGGGGAACTTCGATGCGTCCGTGCTATCTCCGGTGCTGGCAGTCGCGCTCATGAAAGACGCTGGCGGCGTTGCGGCTCTGGATGACGGCACGTCGTTGCGCGTGCCCCGTAACGGCTTGTTCGCGAACGCTCTCCTGACCGGGACGGTCGAGATCGCCACGCCGTCCTCGGCGCCGGAGTTAACCGGCGGCATAGACGGCACCGCGCGCGAAGTGACTGTCAGGACTTCCACGGGCGCGATCGTGAACTCCTTCAACATCCCGGCCGCCTTGACGCACCGAGTGCCGCTGGGCGTCACGATCAGCGCGGATTCGCCTCAGACCTACCAGCTCAGCGCGCAGGACTGGGACGCGCGCGTCGGCACCACCAACGCGCAACTTAGGACGGTCACGGCGGACATCACTAGCTCCGGCGTGTTCCAATTGGGCGAGGCGTCCGCAGCAGCGCCCTGGGACGTGAACGGCGACAACACCGTCAACATCATCGACCTCGTTACGGTGGCTCGCCTCTTCGGGCAGACGGTTGGCGCTGGCGAGGCGGCGGATGCGAACGGCGATGGGGTCGTGAACATCATCGACCTCGTCACTGTATCAAGCCACTTCGGCGAGACGACGGGCCCTATCGGCGCGCCGAGCTTCATGCCGCAGGGCGCCCCCGTCGTGAACATCTACACACGCGTCGTCGAATCTGCCCGTGGCGTGCCCGAGGTAGAGATCGTCGCGGAGTCGTCTGTGAATCTGGCGGGCTACGAGGTTGCCATAGACCCGGGCGCTGGCGAGATCAAGTCCATGACGCGTGGCGACATCTTCGGTCGCGAAACGTTCTGGATGGACCCAGCTCCGGCGAACGGCGCGACGCGCGTGGCGTCCGTCCGGCTCGATATAGCGGGATCGTCCTACGCCGTCAGGAAGGACGGCGTCCTGGCGCGCCTGACGGTGGACAGCCCGGCGACGGGTGTGACCCCCGAAGTGTGGCTGAGGGACATCCGGTTCACGAACCGCAAGGGCGAGTTGCTGCCTTACCGGATCGGGCCGCCTCCCCCACTGGAGAGAGCTTTCTCCACGGCCCTGCTGCCGAACTATCCGAATCCGTTCAACCCTGAGACGTGGCTACCGTTCATGCTCTCCGAGGCAAGCGAGGTCACGCTCCGCATCTACGATACCGACGGCCAGGCGATCCGCACGTTGCAGTTGGGCGCGCGAGAAGCTGGATCCTACGCATCCCGCTACGACGCTGCCTACTGGGACGGGCGGAACCAAGTCGGGGAACCAGTCGCCAGCGGCGTGTACTTCTACGAACTCAGGGCGGGAGCCTACCGAGAGTTGCGCAGAATGGTGATCCTGAAATAGGACGCCATGCTGAATCCAGTGACGAAGGGGACAAGGTGGATTCCAGTGGACCTTCGAGTTAGGACACGCCACATGGGACTGAGCCGCAACGGGCAACCTCGCGTCGAGCGCGGAACCGAAGTAATTCCGCTCGCTCAGGCGATCGGCCGTAATGCCGTGATACTCGAGCGCTTGCCCGGTTGTCGCGCGTGGATCCTGAATACAGGCCTGAGAAAGGGAGCCGTGGCGGGGCCCGTGCGGCCGATATGCGATCTCAAACGGAGATGAAGGAGGTCCATATGAGCCTATGGCATGCAGCGAAGGGATCAATCGAACCGGCGCAGGAGTGGAAAGCGACACGACACGGTTAGGGTCATCGGCCATGTCGAAGCGAGACGCGCCGATATCTCCCGAGAGGCATGCAAGCGCGTGTGGGAGTTCGTCGACAAGGTGAAGACAGCCACGGAGTTCCTGACAGACACAGACACACTCTCGCCAACGTGACGACACGTCCGATTCAGGAAGGGAGCCACCATGCCAACGCTTTGGAGAGCGCTCGCCGCCCTAGTCGTCATCGCCGCTTTCTTGGTCATACTTGTTCGCGATGTCCGCAAAGATCCGCGTGGCCACGGGGAACGGACGTCACCATGATCGCGGCGCACGGCCCGATAGGACGCCGAGGAATGGATCATGACACCGACGACATCATCATCCACCGCGGCCGGGCTCTCGATCCTATTGGGACAAGCAGGATGGGCGGCGGCGTCGAGCCATACTGAAGGACTCCAACCACATGCCAGAACGGTTGTCGCGGGACCAAGTTCGACGCGTTTATGCTGACGCCTGCTGCTTGGTGTGGGCCGGCGAAGCCATGCAGCGCCTGTGGGGGATGGAGTGGGCGGTACGCCCCGTCGATAACCCAGGCGCGAACAGCGCCATGCCACTACGCGTACGCAGCGGGGAATCCTGGCTACAGGCTATCCACCGGGCTCGGCTGCCCGAGGACGACAGGCGAGCAACGGAAATGGCGCGTGCGGCGATATCGTCTGGCAATCGATGGTACAGCCATGGATTTCGTAACTACTCAGCGCCGTGTGCTGCTGGTATGAATGGATTCGCGAGGAAGGCAT
>JABGQA010000123.1 GCA_018644665.1 Candidatus Poribacteria bacterium | reverse complement strand
CCATCGGCTTCGAGGACCACCACACGTCCTTCATGTGCGCGTGGTAGATGCGGTCGCGGAACTTCTCGATGAACAGGATGTAGTCGACGCCCTGGTAGCCGAGGTGGCTCGGGTCGTAGTTGAAGCCGACCGCCTCGCGGTTGTCGACGGCGTCCAGCATGCGCTCGGCGCTGGCGATGTCGAAGGAGATCTCCGTCGGGTGGACCTCGTGTGCGAACTTCACGCCGACCTCGTCGAACACGTCCCAGACGGGGTTCGTCTTGGCCGCGAAGTCCCGGTAGCCCGCGTCGATCTGGTCGGGCTGGTTCGGCGGGAAGGAGTAGAGAAGCGGCCAGACGGCGCTACCTGTGAAGCCATTGACGACCGTGACGCCGAGTTTCGCCGCGGCGCGGGCGGTGTCGGCCATCTCTTCGCAGGCGCGCGCCTGGACTCCCGCCGGATTCCCATCGCCCCAGATGCGTGGCGGCAGTATCGCTTCGTGACGTGCGTCGATGTTGTCGCACATCGCCTGCCCGACGAGGTGGTTGCTGATAGCAACGCACGACAGGCCGTTCTTCTTGAGGATATCCCAGCGCGACTGGCAGTAGCCGTCGTCCTCGAGCGCCTTGTCGACCTCGAAATGGTCGCCCCAGCACGCGAGTTCTATGCCGTCGTACCCGAATTCCTTGGCCTTCGGAGCCAATTCTTCCAGGGGCAAGTCCGCCCACTGGCCGGTGAACAGCGTAACCGCCCGTGCCATGTGGTTTCTCCAGAGTTCCGCAGTGCAAGCTGTGTGGTGGGCGCATCTCGCGAGGCGTATTCCGTGGGCGCCGACCCCTTCCAAAGTCACTGAGAACTTAGCACGCGCATGGCGAACAAGCAACGGCCCGACACGCAAGAACGCCATGCGGAGCGTCGACCGGGCCGGGCCGTCGTCTCGCGGGAGAACCGGCTTGGCGTCTTCGTTACTGCGCCACCTTCGCGAAGGCGATCCTGCCAACCCCCGCGCGCTTCGCGCGATCCATGACCTGCACGATCTGGTCGTGCATGACGTGCCTGCCGGACTGGATGGCGAGCATGTCCTTCCGCTCGGGAGCGAGGTTCATGAAGGTCGCGAAGGCGTTGTCGATGCTCACGATCTCGCTGTTCAGCACCATCACACCCTCGCTCTGGCCGGCGGCCGGGTTGGAGATGCGCAGTGTGAGCGTCGGGTTCTTCGTGACAGGGCCTGAGCCGAGGGGGAGCTTAACGCGCATCCCTGGCAGCGGCGCGAACGTCGTGGCGAGCATGAAGAAGATGATGAGCAGGAACACGCAGTCGATCATGGGCGTCATGTCGACCTGCGGCGCCCTGCGTTCACTCCGTTCGACGACGATCTGGTCTTCGCGTAAGCGCGCGTCCATATCCTACCCCTCCCAGGCATGACGTGTGCTCTACCGCCACCTGTCGCACCACCCGTTGGTATGGCGAAACCGGCGACACACTCAGAACGCGCCTGCGTGGCCCGGCGTTGACGGGTATCGCGCGAAGGAGGGACTCCATACGACATGCTACGGAAGGCGTTTGGGCGTCGCCCGGAGGCCACGGACGGATGGCCCCCGGACGACAGCTGGGGCATCCTAATGGACGACGCCCATCTCCATGCCCTCCAGGGCCTGGGCCGCCGCTGCGAGCGCCGCCTTCTCGTGGGCGAGCGCTTTTCGCAGCGCAGATGCGCCCTCCTCGCGGTGCTCCTTCGAGGTACCCGCGCCTTCGGAGCCACCGTGCGTCAGGTGCAAGCCGAACTGCTTCCAGTAGAGGTACGCGGCGCGGAACTCGTTCGCCGCAGTCGTGAGGCGCTCGTCGGTGGCTTCCGCGAAGACGTCTTCGTCGGCGACGCGGCGGAGGTAAGCCGCGCTGGAGTTGCGATGACACCACAGCGGGTTAATGCCGTGGCATGAGCCGAAGTCCTCGAACTGCTCCATGTCAGCGCAGTGCTCGGCGTACAGTTCGATCCCGGCGAGGCCGAACGTGGCGTCCGGGTACTTCTCGCGCAGGTGCTGCGGCGACTCGTCGCTCCACGCCACGAGATCGCCCAACACGCGCGCCGCGATGTCGCCGGCCGGCCTCGTGGGCACACGCTCTGTGTGCGACCCCAGCTTGCCGACGCCCCACTCCTCAATGCGCGCGACCCAGGACCCGAACTCCTCCCACGTCAGCCACTTGGAGTACGTGCCCGGGCCGTCGGTCATCGCGTAGACGCGTCGCTCGGCCGACTCTCCGGCATCCTCGTACCCGGCGAAGAGGATGTTCTCCCAGTCCCATCCCTTGACGGACCTCCCGGCGTCAACGGACTGGACGATGGCACGCCAGGCCCCTTCCGCACCGCTGAACGGCGTCCACGCATACCCGAAGCCCGTCGCGTCGGCGATGCGGTCGTCCATGCCGATGCTTAGGTTCGCGTACTTCGGGTCGAAACTGTCGGGTTCGTACGCGAACAGCGCCGACGCGCCGGACACCGCGGCGATGTGGTCGTAGTCGATGTCGTCCCAGCCGGCTTCGCGCATCTGCACGAGATGCAGGCTGAGGTACACGCACGGCTGCAGGTAGAACTCCATCGGGGCGTCGCTGCTCGCCGCTACGCCGTGTTGTTCGAAGCGGCCGATGAGTTCGTGGAAGATGCCCACGGTGTCGCTGAGAAGGCGTGCGGACGTCGCGGGCGCGGAGCGGTCCATCGTGGTGTCCTCGGCATTGGCGGTCGCGGGCGGGATGGCGAGGCAGACACACAGGCAAGCGAGAGCGGTCGCGAACGTCGGCGGTCGACTCATTGGGTTCCCTTCCGCGGGAGTGCTGAGTCTTCCCCTCCTTGTCGACTGGATACGTGTCTGTCGGTCGTGTGGGTACGACCAGGCCTATCGACAAGCCGACCGGCGGGGAGAGGCCCGTCGCCGAAGCAGTTGCCCTGGATCCAAACGAGGTCGCGGCGTCGCGATGGTCACAGTCGGCAGGGCGACGCGCGACGGTCCATACAGGAGGGGTCCAAGCGACCGCCGTCGCCCCGGACGCCGGGCACAAACTGAGCGGGCCAGGCGGCCCGCTCAGTTCGAATCCGACTATGTCTCACGCCGACGGCGGCTACATGCCCTTGTAGTCGTCCTCGGAAATGGCGAGCGCCAGGTTGTCGATCTCAGCCTGCTTCGCCCTCTCCATGACGTCCACGACCACGCCGTGTTCGGCGTTCTTGTCGGCGCGGATGATGAGCGTCTCGATCTCTTTCTTCTTCAGCAGCAGATAGTTGAACATCGCGTCGAGGTCCGCCATCCGCACGTCGTCGACCGAGACCTGCCCGCTCTCGTGGATGTAGACGTTGTAGCGCTTGCGCGC
This sequence comes from Candidatus Poribacteria bacterium, assembly GCA_018644665.1. GTDB lineage: Bacteria > Poribacteria > WGA-4E. The sequence goes on along the minus strand of JABGQA010000123.1, from coordinate 13,648 downwards.
GAATTCCGACCGCGCCTTCGATTCCGGCAGGTCGACCGTGAATGGGGGCGGGATCTTCAGGATGTTCGAGATCATGAAGAAGATGAGCAACAAGAACACGCAATCAACCAGCGGCTCCATCGGGAGCTGCGGCATCTTGCTGCCCTTGGACTTGGAAAGTTTCACGGTAGCACTCCTCGCTCGTTGCGTTCGCCAGCAGCGCTACTGCACCATCGCGAAGCCGATTTTCACGACTCCCGCGCGCTTAGCGCGATCCATGATCTTGATTATCTGGTCATGCACGACCTGCCTGCCCGCCTGGATGATGAGCATATCCTTGGCTTCGGGCGCGGCGTTCATGAACACGCCAAAGGCGTTGTCCAGGCTGACGATCTCGTTATTGAGGATCATCACACCCTCATCGGAGCCGCCCACCGGGTTCGAGATGCGCAGGATCAGCCCCTTGGGCTTCTCCCTGCTGGGCTGACCAGGAGGAGGCAACTTGACGCGGATGCCGGGAAGTGGCGCGAAGGTCGTCGCCAGCATGAAGAAGATGATCAACAGGAACACGCAGTCGATCATCGGCGTCATGTCAACGTTCGGGGCCCTGCGCTCACTCCTCTCGGTGACCATTTGCTCTTCGTGCGTATGCGTTTGCATGGACTACTTCTCCCAGGAAGTCGTGCGTGGGGCCGCGACGGACTCGCCTCGACCCCACGCGCACATGTCACGCTTACGAAGAACTGTCGCTGCCAAGGACGAGCGCGTTCACGGTGTCGGTGGCTGCGATCTCGATACGGATCGTGTTCGTATTCACGATGTTCTCGAAGATCGCGTAGAAGACCAGCGCCGGCGCCGCGATGGAGAGACCAGCCGCTGTCGTATACAGCGCCTCGGAGATACCACCAGCGAGGGCGTTGGGGTCGTTGGTTCCTTCAAGAGCGATAACCGTGAAAGCCTTGATCATCCCCAGCACGGTCCCGAGCAGACCGAACAGCGGAGACACCACGGCGATCATGGAGAGCCACGTCAGATTGCGCTCGAATTCAGGAAGCTCCAGCGTGGCGCCTTCCTGCATCGACTCCTGGATCTCGCCCTTGGACGCCTTGCCACCGCTGACGAGGCCCTGGCTGTAGCGCAACAGGCCGCCCTTGAGGACGTTCGCGATCGGTGTTGCCACCTCCTCGCACGCCTGGATGGCCTCCATCACGTTGTCCTGGCTCAGAGCGTCGCTCACGCGCTGCAAGAGTTCCGTCGTCCCTGCATTCAGCCGAGCGTAGACGATGACACGCTCAATGATGAACGTGACGGCTGCGACCGAACAGAGCAGGAGCGGGATGCCGACCCAACCGAAACGACGGGCAAACGAGATGAGCGTCGTCTTCTCGCGCATCTTCACGTCCGTCGGCGACACAGCGCCCTGGACGACGGTGACCGTAATGTCCTGGCGCGGCTTGTAGCCGTCCGCCCCAACGGACAGAACATACGTGCCGGGCGTCAGGCCGACGACTTCGAAGTCACCTGCGGGGCCCGTTTGCGTCTCTAGGGCTTCGGTCATTCCCGGTCCGATATACGCGACGATGGCGCCGGCAATGCCGGTGCCGCCCTGCTTGATCTGCTTTACCTCGCCCTTGAGGCCTGTCGAGGACAGGTCCACGGCGGTCTGCGCGTAGGCTGAAGAACCGATCCATGCCAACGCGAGCATCACGCCTACGGCGGGGAAGAATCTCCGTACCATGCGTTGCCTCCCGGAAGTATTGTCGTGGCGTGGGCGACGGCCGAGACATCCGTCCGGCCGTCGCCCAGATCCAGTCTTAGAAACCAACCATCGCGCGAACGAAGGTCGTGTTGCTCTCGACATTCCGTAGAACATCCTTGCGGACGCGGAAGCCTGACAGGACGACTACGTTGAAGCCGGCCCACAGCCCCTGCTGGATGATCTGCATCTCGAAGATCCGCGTTCGCTGATCCGGACGATACAGCAACGGAGCCTCGTCGATGGCTTCCTCACCGCGCGCGGTCAGGTAGCGGGCGTAGTCATCGTCCTGGTTCACGAACTTCCGGTACTGGAAGCCCGCGAGGATCTTCACGCGCTGGGTGAACTGATAGTCGAGGCGTATGCCTTCGACGATCTCACGGCTGTTGCGATTGAAGCGCAGGTATTCGAGGCTCTCCGCTGCGTTGGGATCCACCGCGAGCGGGTTCAGCGCGTAGCGCGTCCCCTTGTCGAAGTCACGGATCTTGGTGCGCGCGCGGAACAGCTCGTCCTTACCACGGTCGCTGGACAGCTCGAAGATGTACTTGTAGAGCGGGGTTACGACGAGATCCTCACCGATCTTCTCGACGAAGGAGCCGATGCCCGCGACATCCCTGAGGGGGATCTCATAGCGAGCCTTGAAGATCGCCAACTGACGACGGACGCTCTTGCCATCTTCCGGCGGCAAGAGACCGCCTTCTTCGTCCCGCGGACGGCTGACACCGTAGCGTCGGCCTTCCCAGTTCTCGACGTCGAACAGGAGGTTCGGGTCGGGATAGAACGGGTAGTTGCGGAGATCGCCGCTGACGTCGACCTGCTCGATCGGCACCATCAGGTCGATGCGCTCGTCGAGATCTTCGGTGGTCGGGTCGTCGGGGAAGATGACGCGCTCTTCACTCGGCGGGTTCTGCTTGCCCAAGGTCAGGAGATACTTCATCTCGACCGTGAGAGCGTTGATCGCGTTGTAGAGGAGCTGGATCGTCGTCGTGTTCTCGTTCGCATTGAAGAAGTCGAGCTTGTCCGCCGTAGCGATCTCTTCCAACTCACCAATGCGCAGGGTGATGGCATAGTCCGGGATGTCATCCTGAACGATGCGGAGACGGTTCTGTAGGCGCAGGGTTCCCAATTCCGCAACGTCACGTTGGAAGTCGAACTGGAGGTACTTCGAATCGTTACGCCGGGCGCTGGACACTTCCGACTCATTCAGCCAGCCGAAGCCGAGCGTCATGTTGTCGAAGATGTCCCACTGGGCGTTGATGTGGTACCCCTCGCGGTCGATTCCGAACTCGTAGTCCGGCTCGAAATCGTCTTCCAGCGAGTCGATGACGCCGTTGTTGTCCAGGTCGACGAGGTCATCGAAGATCGGCGGATCGGCGTCGAAGATCAGGAAGTCTTCCTGGAAGTCCAGGATGCCATTCTGATCGCGGTCGTCCGCCTGCGGGAGGACGCCGTCGAAGTCGTCGTGATCCGGCCAGTCATCGTTGTCGTCGTCGTCCTCGACGAGGAAGTAGTTGCCTTCGTCGAGATTGGGGTTGTTGTCCGTCGCTTCGGGGGTGCGCCGAACCGAGTACGGCTCGTCACGGTCGTTGTTGGAGCCCCAGCCCTGGTACGTCGTCGTGTAACCCGGATCGACGTGGTAGAAGGACTCCTCAAACAGGACGCGTCCGAGGCGGTGCTTCAACTGCACAAACCACGCGGTCTCGGACGAGTCGTTGTCCGGGCCGCCCGGCTTGAACTGGAATTCCTCGCCGTCGTTCGCGGAGAACGTGCGCCCGTCGGAGAGCGTATCGATGAGGAAGTCGGCGGTGCCCGTCTCTGCGGAGTCGGACTCAGCCAGCGACCAGTCGATCTTGTTCTTCGAGACCGTGGGGTACTGCTTGTACTTGTTGTTGATGGAGTACTGGGCGCGGATCAGGACGTTCCCGATCGTCCCCTCGAGGTCGACGCCAACCATCGTCGCCGCGCGGGCGGCACCATACTGGATGGATTCGAGTACACGGGGATCCCAGTCGTCGGGGTTGCCACGGTCGAGGTCGAGATCGGCCTGACCGATGTTACCCGGGGCCTGAATCACATCACGGTAAGGCATCGTGATGAGGCCGGTCTCGTTCATACCGAGCAGCGGGCCTTCTTCATCACCAACCATGCCGGAGGTGTAGCCGTTGACGACGATGTTGTAGTCGCCCGCGACCTCGATGTTCCTGAACTCGACGCTGATCACCGTGGACGGGTTGATCAAGTCCAGACCGGTCTGCGCCTTCACGTTGTCGGGCAGATCGCGGAGGTCGAGCTTGTAGAAGAATCCGTCGAAGCCGTTTGCGACGCGCCAGCCATTGAGGAACGGGTAAGCGTCGTTGAAGTCGCCGACGTTCCTCTGAATCGCGGGGTTGTCACTCGGCAGAGCGAGGGACCAGGTCGGATCGGGCGCTTCGCCGTTATTCAGGAAGTCGCCGCTCAGCAGGCTGTCGTTCATGTCCTGCGCGGTGACGATCCACGTCAGCGGCGTGCCTTCTTCGGTGGGAATCTCCTCGAAGATAACTTCGGGGACTTCCAGCGGCTCGCCCGTGGCGGGGTCTTCCAGAATGTCGATGCGCTCGAACTTGCGCTCCTGGTAACGGATGACGACTTCCATCTGCTTGAAGGCGGCTCCGACGCGGCCGTCTTCGGGAGAGTCGTCGCGGAAGCTCATGATGACGACTTCCGGCGGCGTGTTCGCGACCGTCCCGAGGAACGGGTTGTCCACGCGCTGCTGGTTCTCATGCCGCAGGGTCAGGAACGTGACGCCTACGCGGAACACGTCTCCGATGAGTCCCTGGGCGCGGAAGCCGATCAGCCGGGCGTTGTCGAGCCATGCGCCGCCGGTCTCTCCACGAGTCCCGGTACGCCGACCGATCGTGGGGGCAAGCGTGCCACCACCCGCGGCGCTGGGAATGAAGATCGTGTTGGACATGCGCGTGTTCAGCAACGTGAACAGGTGACGCTCATGCGCGAAAGACAGGTCGAAGCGATGCCCGTCGAATTCGGTCTTTCGCATGATGTAGCCGGCGGGGAAGAGCGTTTCCGGCTTAATACGCAGATGGTCACCTATCGCGGCTTCGGCGTGGCGGCCGCGGAAGGTGTCTTCGGTCAGGATTTCATGGTCAAGCTGGATGACGAAACGGTTACTGTCGAGCTGGCCGCTCCAGCCGTCTACCAGGTTACCGCGCTCGTCGAAATCCTTGGCCTCAATGTAGTGGTGAACTTCGTTACCTTCGAGGAGTTCCTTACCGAAGAGATCGTAGAAGAACTGCGGAACTTCCTCGAGCTGGAAACGGTCCGAGAACTTCGCTTCACCCTCGATAGCGGGCAGCAGTGGTTCCTGCGGCCCCAGGCTGCTAAACGGGGACGTCCCGCAGCCTATCAGTCCGAGACCGCCAACCATGATCGCGAGGAGGGATATCCTGGCTCGCGATAGGGTGGGCAGTGCACGGGGTGATCTTAGCATAGATCCTGCCTCCTTAGAGGGTTCGAGAGATGTCAGCGCCGACGGATCTCTCCGAACATGCTGAGCAAGCTTGCTAGAAACCTGAATGCGCAATGAACTAGCGTGCTCCGTTGGACGTCTCGCCCGGGACTCCCCATCCCCACGGAAACGACACCTGAGGGGGCGTACGTCTCACGGACAAGGGCATAACCGGCTGCACAGTAATACGCAGGCCTGGGACGTTCGATTCACCTCGATAGAAAACGCCGTGAACCCTGGTGGGAAGCGGCATACTCGCCCCCCCGCCCCAACGAACGGCGCAAACCTTACCACCTCCCCCACATGCTGTCAAGCGTTTTCTCCGGAGCCTGCGGGCGCCATCTCGGGCTCGTCGCGCAGCCGATGGAAGCGCCACTCCAGCGCGATCGCCAGGGCGACGCCGAGGAGCGCGCCAAGCACGCCGCCAGATGCTGCAAGGAGCATGGGGCGCGGGCGGATGGGACGGAACTGCGGGAGCGCAGGATCGATGAGGGCGATGCCTCCCTTACGCCTTGTCGCGCGGCCGTCTCGGTTCGTGCCGAAGGCATAGGCCAGCTCCATCTGGCTCTGCCGCACGAGCAGTTCCTCGTATACGCTTGTCACCGCCTCGGCCTGGCGCTGGAGGCTCTCGAGGGTGAGTTGGCTCGTCGGGATTCGCTCCATCCGCACGCCTAGTTCGGCCTCTACTCCGGCCAGGAGCGCGTCCAACTCCGTGATCTCGTCCTGGATCGCAGCCAAGGCGATGTCGCCGTCGATTTTGCGTGTGCGCAGCGCGTCTCTATTTGGGTTGCGTCCGAACGTCTCCGAGTCCACGGTCGCGGTGGAACCCGCAATGCGCGCCTTCAGGTAAGTCTCCGCCGCAGTCAGACCCGCCCGGTCAGGGTGCGCCGCATCAAGCCCGGAAGCCTGCTTCTGCACGGCCTCCGTCTGGACGCGTATCTGCTCCTGCTCCAACGCCGTCAGGGTCGGGTTGCGGCTCTGCGTCGTCGACGTGAGGAGGCGAGCTGGTTCGGCCGTGAGGAGTCCTTCGGCGACCTTCAGGGCGGCCTCGGCCTCGGTGCGACGGAACGTCGCCTGCCTTCGTTCCTGGCGCAACGCCGACTCACGCGAGAGCAGCTGTGTGAGTTCCGCGCTCCACAGAGTCGGGTTTCCGTGTTCGTCGGCGAAGGCGAGGATGTCGCTCCGCATCGTGTCGAGCAAGGTCTCCAGGTCCGTGCGCTTGGCCTGCAAAAGCGTGAGCTGCACACCGGTTTCCTGGTGTTGGTCGGACACATTCTCCTCGTCCAACTGGCTCTGCAACGTGCGCACGAGTTGGTTCGCCAGCAACGCCGCGTTGCGCGCGCCTCCCTCGCCCTCGCTTAGCTCCACCGTCAGGGCGATGAGCCGCGATCCCGGCTCGACCCCGGGTCGGATGCTGCGGCCGAGGTGCGATACAGGAGGCAGACGGCGCGCGCCCACCGGCTCGGCCGCCATGAACTCGCGGTAGACGCGGCTGATGAGCGCGCGCGTCGAAAGTCGATTCACGATCGTCTGCATGAGGATCGGGTCGGAGCCGCCGCCGCCGAGGGCGGTCTGCACCAGGTTGGGTATCAGCGACGAGCCCGTGTCGCGGCTGGGCTCGACGTCCATCAGCACGGACGCGGAGTACACGCGCGGCAGACGCAAACCCACCGCCACCACACCACCGGTGATGATGAGCGTCGCCGCGAGGATTACGAAGAGGCGGCGGCGTAGGATGCCCGCGTAGTCGTCCAGGCTGTCAGGTCGCAATCGGCTTCCCGGTCGTTGCTGGATGGGCCCGTGGGGTTCGTCTCACAGGGGAACTACACACCTTTGCATGGCGGCCCCCGCCGGTCAACCGACGGGCCACCCGATTCCTGCGGAGTAGCCGGCTACATGATATACTGTCCGCGTCGAAATCCGTAGCAGGACCCTCCCCCTCCCGCCCACGAGTCGCCGGCCGCTGCCGCGCACCGATCACTCCATAGACTGATGTTCTCCCCGCACGAAGACACTGTAGCCGGAGAAGGGGACGAGAATGCATCGCCTACCGAGGATGGGCGCGGCGCGACGGACTCTCCTTGCCGTCGCGGCTTTGCTGAGTGTGTTCGCAACGTCCATGTATGCGCAGACAGAGTGGAGCAAGCTCAGCCCGGTGCAAGACCTCGCCGGGCACGACTTCTCCGTCGGAGGGGCCGGCACGTCGGTCTTACGGGAAAACGGCCTCTACCGGATCTGGTACAGCGAACACAGTGGCGGCGCAAATCACCACATCGCCTACGCCACGTCGACTGACGGCATTACCTGGGAGAAGCACGGAGCGGTCCTCAGGCAGGGATCGTGGGATCGGCAGAGCATGTACGCGCCCTGCGTAGTTAACGACGCGGGCACATACAAAATGTGGTATTCCGGCCATAACGGGAGAGGCGGTCACTTCGATATCGGATACGCGACCTCACCGGATGGCGTCGCCTGGACGAAGTACCCCTCCGACAGCCCGGTGTACCGTGACGCGGATGTTTCAGACGGGCAGGAACTCCACCTCGGCTCGGTTCTGCGCGTTGGCGACGTGTACCACATGTGGCTGGACACGTGGCCCGGCGTCACCGGGACGAGAGACATCCGCTACGCGACCTCACTGAACGGCATCAACTGGACCGATCGGGGCATGGTGCTAGGGACTGGCCCCCACGCATGGGACTCAGCCCAAGTCGCCTGGCCCGCGGTCGTGTCGCGGGATGGCCTCTTCGAGATGTTCTACGTCGGCTACGACGGCCAGGGCGACACGGCCATCGGGTATGCCACATCAACCGACGGCATGGAGTGGCGCAAGCTAGACCAGGATCTGCCTGACGGAGTCCCCGCGCTGTCTCGAGGCACGGGGTTCGACTCAGAGGCCGTCGGGCTTCCGACGGTGCTCCTCGACGGATCGACGTACGAGATGTGGTACTCCGCGTCCGACGGATCTGCGCGAGTGGGGTATGCCATCTCCACCAGTGACGACGCCGCCCCAACGCCGGGCCAGGCATGGGAGTCGGTAGCGCCGACGCAGGCGGCCTTCCGCAACAGCGCGTGGTCCGTAGAAGTTGGCGGACTGATATACACCGGTCAGGGATCGGACCCCCTGGGCAATGGCACGATGGAGCGATACGACCCGAGGACGGACTCCTGGGTCTGGCTGCCGATGTCGACGGATATCTACGTCCGCGCCGCAGCAGTTGTCGCCGGGCGAATCTACGCGTTCGGCGGGAATACACATGGTGGGCCGCTGAGTTGGGCAGAGGTGTTCGACCCGGCCGGTGACTCGTGGGCGGACATCTCCCGAATGCCCACTGCTCGCAACTCACCGGCGGCCGCCGCTGTGGACGGATGGATATACGTGACCGGCGGAAACGTCTGGTCGCGCAACGAGGGGTTGACCGTTAACGAGGCGTACAACGTCGCCACCGGCCGGTGGGAGACCCGCGCTCCGATGCTACGTCCCCGAGCAAAGCACGGGTCCGTTGCGATCAACGGACGCGTATACGTGGTCGGCGGAGAGCCGGCCGCCGGCTCGTACACCATGGTCGACGTGTACGACCCGTCGAGTGATTCGTGGTCAACGATCCCGGACGTGCTGTCCAGTCCTCGCATCGCCCTTGGCGTAAGTACAGACGGCCGAAGGATCTACGCCGTCGGTGGGTGGAATCCCGTGACTCGGGAAACCGAAGCAACGGTGGATGTGTTCGATGTCGTCACCAATGAGCGAGCTGTCCTTCCGCCGATGGGTGTCGCCCGAACCGAGACGACAGCGGTAGTCACGGGCGGACACCTCTATGTAGTCGGAGGCGGCTCGACCGATGTCGTGGAGCGGATCGCCGTGTCGCCTGGCGCCATCGCGCATCAGCGGAGGACGTCCTTCACAGTCTCGCTTCACACCGGCGTGAACCTCGTCCACGTGCCGGTCAAGGTCGACGGTCTGGATAACGCCAGCGACCTGTTCGAGGCGCTTGGTGGCAGCGACGACGTTGGTCTCATCGTCATGCTCGACGATGCCGGGAAGTTCGTTGCCTTCACCTCCGACGTCGAGCCCGGCTCGCCCGCCGATGTGGCGTTAACGGACAGCTCCGGCGCGATCGTGGTGATGAAGAGGTCGAAGGCCGTGAGCTTCGGGGGTGGTCTGCTGGCCACCGACGTGGCGCTCAACCAGGGCATCAACGTGATCGGCGTCCCGCGCGATGGCGCGGTGGCGACCGTAGGCGAGATCGCCGATCTCTCCGGCGACGTGCAGCGTGTCATCCGCGAGGAAAACGGCCGCTTCGTGGCAGTCGTCTCGGACGCGACCGACGCAGACGTGACCGGTGGCGCCGCCTACATCGTCCTCGCCCGCGCCGACACCACGTTGGCGCTCGACGGCGAAGCGTGGGAGAACGCACCGACAGCGGCCCCGACCACGAACATCGCCTACAACACCGACGCATCGCCGGTGTTCCTGGTCGAGGGCTCGCTCATGCGCGAGGACACACTCGACGTCGTTAACGGCATCGATGTGACGGTGACTAACATGCGCACTGGCGATGCGCTGACCGACACAGCCGGCCGCAGCGGCGCCGGACGCTTCGCGACGACCTTCCTCAGCCTGGGCGGGGCGGAGTACAGGGTCGGCGACACGTTCGAGCTGCGTGTCTTGGACCCGAGTGGCGTCTTCGGCGGAGTGCGCAGGACGCAGTTCAGCATCACTCGCGAGGACATGCGCAACGGTCGCATTGGCCTCGGCGCTCTGCGCGTGAGTGTGGCGCCCGAGCGTAGCGCGCTGCTGCCCAACTACCCGAACCCCTTCAACCCGGAAACGTGGTTCCCATACCGACTGTCCGAGTCGTCCGACGTGGCGATCGCGATCTACGACACGCCAGGACGCGTCGTGCGTAGGCTCGACCTGGGCTCACGGCCCGCCGGGCTCTACGAGTCGAGAGCCCGCGCGGCGCACTGGGACGGTCGGAACACTCTCGGAGAAGCGGTGTCGAGCGGGACCTACGTGGTGGAGTTGCGCGCCGGGTCATACCGCGCCATACGACGCATCGTGATCGCTCGCTAGGCCCGCGGACCGACCCGGACAGCACGGCCTGCCGCGAACGACGAGTGGGCCTCCAGCCCCTCTACATCGGCATTCCGATTGTCGGTGGGCGTGGCAGGGCAGATAATATACGCGTAAGCGGCTTGGCGATCCCTCGGGCGAGCGGGAGGAGGCGGTGATGCGGCGTATGAGGCTCTTCGAAGAGCTGTTCGACATGCAAGCGGAGACCAACCGTTTCTTCGAGGACGTGTATCGCAGGTTGGTTCTCTTCGAGCGGGCGATCGACCGGTGGTCCGCCATCTCCGACGACGACGCGTTCGAGCGGGACATGACGCGGTTCACGCGCGCGCAGCCGTCGCAAGCGCTGCCGGCGACGCACGCCGAGATCACCGTATCCCGCGCTTCCGCGACGCGTGACGCGCATCCCGTCGCGCTGGATATGTACGATTCGGGGGAAGAGGTCGTCGCGGAAATCTCCATGCCCGGACTGCATCCGGGTGACCTCATCATCTCCGCCGACGAACATAGGCTAACACTTCAGGGGAAGTTCTCGCAGACCATCGTGCTGCCGGAAGGCGTCGACGCGGACAAGATACGCGCGCAATACCAGAACGGCGTGCTGAGACTGGCCCTGCCGAAGCCCCCCGCGGCATCGAAGACAATCCCCATCGACTTTCAGTCATAACCACGACCATCTTCCCGTGATAGGTCGCGCCGGCGGAGACATTTGAGTAAAAGCCTCTACCTGACGCCCGACATCGAGGGCATCGGTGGCGTCCTGAAGCGACGTCACGAGGACTTCTACGTCGAGGAAGTCCCACTCTACGAGCCCGTGGGCGAGGGCGGACACACGTACGTCACCGTCGAGAAGCGCGGCATATCCACGTTCGAGATGGTCCACCGCCTCGGGGATTACTTCGGCGTCTCTGCAAGCGCTATCGGGTACGCGGGCCTGAAAGACACGCGCGCCGTGACGCGACAACGCGTGTCCATCGAGGGCGTCACCGTCGACCGGGCCCTCGACGTGTCGCTGCCCGCGATCCGCATCATGGACGCCGCGTACCACACGAACAAGCTCCGGCTGGGACACCTGGCGGGCAATCGGTTCGTCATACGCGTGCGCCACCCGCGTAAAGACGCGCTCGAACGCGCGACGGAAATCCTCGGCATCATCGCGGACCGCGGGGGGCCGAATTTCTTCGGCATGCAACGCTTCAGCGGCCGCGGGAACGGACACCTCATCGGACGCGCGATGATGCTCGGCGACTACGACGAGGCGCTTGCGTACTATATCGGGCGACCGAAATCCAACGAGCGGCCGGACGTGTTTGAGGCGAGGACAGCGTACGACGACGGCGACTTCGATCGCGCTCGGCGTCTGTTCCCCCTGCCGAAGTTCCGCAACGAACGCCGCGTGCTCGGGGGCTTGCTGCGCGGTCTGTCGTCTGAGCACGCGTTCGGTCAGGTAGCGCCGCGCATGCGCCGTCTTCTGTCGTCGGCGTATCAGTCGCTGCTGTACAACCGCGTGCTCGCTCGCCGTATGCCCGACATCGGCGTCCTTATGGACGGCGATATCGCACAGAAGCATCGAGGCGGCGCGTGCTTCCTGGTGGACTCCGCAGAGACTGAGCAACCACGCGCGGACGATTTCGAGATCAGCCCTTCGGGTCCGCTGTTCGGCTCGAAGATGCTGCGCCCGGCCGGCGTCCCCCGCGAGATCGAGGACGAAATAGTCCGCGCCGAAGGCGTCGATCCGGCGCAGATGCCGAAGGTGTTCCATCTCATGAGCGGGCTTCGGCGCCCGATGCGCATCCCTGTCATGGAGCCCGACATCCACCAGGAAGAAGACCGCAGCATCGTCGTGTCGTTCCGGCTGCCCAGCGGGAGCTACGCGACGGTCATCCTGGACGAGATCATGAAACGCCACAGCCTGCGGCTCTTCGAGCCGGGGGAAGAACCGGAGCCGGACACGGCCGGTGAGGTCGATGAACCGGACGCGGAAAGCGACTCATAGGCTGGCGACGCGTATCAGGAATGGAAGGTGATACCATGGCCGCTCTCGGCAGATGGTCCACTGTTGTCGTCCTCACACTCGGCATGTGCGGCGTAGCCGCGGCTGACGTAGCCGAGATCCTCAAAGCCCATTTCAGAGCCGTGGGTGGACTCGACCGGATGTCCGAGGTACAGACCGTGAGGAGATCGGGCACGGCGCAGCTTCACGCCCAATTCGGGGATCTGCCCGGCACGTTCGAGGAGGCGGCGGTCGTCGGCAAGAAGTCGTACTCCAAGACGGACTTCGGCGGCTTCACCGAGGCAACCGTTTGGGACGGCGTAGAAGGCTGGAAGACCGCCTCCGCGACCGGAACGACTGCTCTCGAGGGGATGCAGGTCGAGGGAGCCAAGGCGGCGGCCTTTCTTGATCCGATGCAGGGCATCTACGAGCAGGACGCTGGCGTCTTTGAGCAACGTGAAGACGCGACGTTCGAAGACATCGAGTGCTCGGTAGTCGGGATCGCTGGTGTGGAGGTCGAGTATTACATCGACAAGGCTTCGGACCTGCTGGTTGGCGCAAAGCTGGGCTACGTCGATCCCACGTCGGGGCCTGTAGCCCTGGTCATCCAGTATTTCGACCACGAGGAGTACGGCGGCGTGATGTTCCCGGAGTCGCGCAAGATCGTGATCGGAGACGGCGCGATGACCATCGAGTACGCCTACGCCAAGACGGAGATCGACGTCGAGTTGGACGAAACCGTCTTCGAGAGGCCGTAGCACGCGCGCAGGACGTCACGTGATGCAACGGGCGTCGCCCGCGTTCCTGCCATCCTGTGGGTCGCAGGCTTCGCGACGCGGATTCAGCTTGCGAGGGCGATGTGCCGAACGTAGGATGGCCCGCCGTAGACGACGACCGGCCGAGCCCACCCTTCGTGGTGGGTGTTTTTGTCGTTAGGAGGAGGTTCCGACATGCCGGACTATCGGATCGGGTTCGTGGGCGTTGGACGCATGGGATCGAACATGGCCCGACACCTTAAAGACGAGGGCTATACGATCAGCGCCGCGTACGACGTCGACGGCTCCCGGAGCGCGGAGCTCGCCTCTGAGTTGGGTTGCGAAGCCGCGTCGACTCCCGCTGGCGTGGCCGAAGCGTCCGACACCGTCATTACAGTCGTGACGGATGACGACGCGATGCGCGCGGTGTTCGCGGAAGGCGCCGACGGTCTCCTGGAGCACGCCGAGGGCGTCACGTTCATCAACTGCGCGACGATCTCGCCTTCGGTGCATGTCGAGGTCGAGGGACTTGTCGAAGCGCGCGGCGGGCACAGCCTCGAGGCGTGCATGGCGAGCAGCATCACGCAGGCGC
>JABGQA010000122.1 GCA_018644665.1 Candidatus Poribacteria bacterium | reverse complement strand
GCCAAGAACAGCATCATAGACCTAACTCCCCTCGTGCCATCACTAAACAGCCCTGCTTAGGCCACCCGGTTTCTTGACCCTTTCCGAGGCTCCGTGCCATACTCGCGAGTGTCCCTAGACATGAGGAGGCCACGACATGGCGTACGGCAGGTTTCTCGCGGCATGCGTCGTCGCATGCTTCGCGGCGGGTTCGGCGTTGGCGCAGACATCGACAGTGACGGGCCTCTTCGCCGTGACCGTCGCGGCGGACGAGGACGCCGCACAGAGCATCTACGACTTCACGATGGACGACATCGACGGCGAACCGGTGGAGTTGAAGGAGTTCGAGGGCGAGGTTCTGCTGGTCGTGAACACCGCGTCGCGGTGTGGCAACACGCCGCAATACACTGGGCTCGAGGCCATGTACCAACAGTACAGGGAACGCGGCTTCTCGGTGCTGGCGTTCCCGGCCAACGAATTCGGCGGGCAGGAGCCCGGGACGAACGCGGACATCAAGGAATTCTGCACCATCACCGACTACGCTGTTACGTTCCCGATCTTCTCGAAGATCGTCGTCAAGGGCGAGGGACAGCACGCGCTCTACGACTACCTGACACACAAGCTGCCGAACGAGAAGCTACACGGCGAGATCGGCTGGAACTTCGCGAAGTTCCTCGTGGCCCGCGACGGGACCGTGCTGCACCGCTACAAGGCGAAGGTGAAGCCGGACGACGAGGAGTTGGTCGAGCAACTTGAACAGGCGTTGGCGGCTCCACGGCCGGAGAAAGCCGAGGAAGCCGACGAACCAGACGCGGGGAGTTAAGCACTACCGATGGCAGCCCACGGCTACAGCGAACTGAACCCGTCACGGCGCCTGCTGATGGGCCCCGGCCCGAGCGACGCGCATCCGCGCGTGCTGCGAGCGATGACCACGCCGCTGCTGGGCCATCTTGACCCCGAATTCCTAGAGCTGATGGAAGAGAGCAAGACGCTCCTTCGGTCCGCATTCGGCACGGCGAACGACCTCACGATCCCCATATCCGCGACGGGTAGCGCCGGTATGGAAGCGGCGTTCGTCAACGTCGTGGAGCCGGGCGACGACGTCATCGTATGCGTGAACGGGGTGTTCGGCCAGCGTATGAGCGACATCGTCGGACGCTGTGGGGCGAACCTGACGCGCGTCGAGGCGGACTGGGGCGCAACCGTCGCCGCCGAGGATGTCGCGGCGGCCCTGAAGGCGGTGAAGAACCCCAAGGTCGTAGCGATCGTCCACGCGGAGACGTCCACAGGTGTGCTGCAGCCGTTGGGCGACATCGCGGCGCTTGCGCGCGATCACGGCGCGTTGTCCCTTGTGGATGCCGTGACGTCGCTGGCGGGAGCGCCCGTCGATGTGGACGCGACCGGAATCGACGTCGCCTACAGCGGCACGCAGAAGTGCCTAAGCTGCCCGCCGGGACTGTCGCCTATCACCTTCAGCGCGCGCGCGCTGGAAGTCATCCAAGCCCGGAAGACGAAGGTGCAGTCCTGGTATCTCGACATGTCGATGATCGCCAGATACTGGGGCGAGGAGCGCGTTTACCATCACACGGCGCCGATCTCGATGGTGTACGCGTTCCGCGAGGCGCTCCGCCTCGTCGATGAGGAAGGTCTGGAGGCGCGTTTCGAGCGCCATCGCCTGCATTCCGCGGCGTTGGCGGCGGGTCTTGAGGCGTTGGGTCTCGGGCTGGGCGCCGAAGCGGGCAACCGAGCACCCATGCTGACTCTCACAAGCATTCCCGACGGCGTCGATGACGGCGCGGTCCGTCGCCGGTTGCTGAGCGAATTCAACCTGGAAATCGGCGGGGGTCTGGGCGTGTTCGCCGGGAAGATGTGGCGCATCGGCCTGATGGGCGAGTCGTGCCGTCGGTCCAGCGTGCTGACCTGTCTCGACGCCCTCGAAACATGCCTGCGCGACGAGGGGCAATCGATCGGCGCCGGCGCCGGAGTGTCCGCGGCCCTTGGGTATTACGCCGACGGAGCGTAGAGGCTAGCGACGCGACCCAAGCACGGTGGCGGAGGCGGCATGCGCGAACCCACAGTGAGCATCGAGTCGCAGGTCGAGCAGTTCATCGGCTGGCTGCGGACGAAGAAGCTGAAGGTGACGCAGGAGCGCTTGGCGCTTGTGCGCGAGGTGCTGGCGTCGAAAGGGCACTTCGAGGCCGAGGACCTACAGATTCGCCTGCGCGCGCAAGGCCGGCGGGTCTCCAAGCCCACGATCTACCGCACGCTGCCTCTGCTCATAGAGAGCGGCCTACTACGCCCGTCGTTCCTCACGGGCGAACGACAGACGTACTACGAGAACACGTTGGGCGACGACAAGCACGAGCACCTCATATGTGTCGCCTGCGGCAGGATCATCGAATTCACGAGCGAACGGCTGGAGGAGGCGTTGGTCGAGGTGGGTCGCAAGCACGGGTTCATCGCGCAGAAACGCCGTATCGAGCTGTTCGGGCTCTGCGAATACTGCGGGTAACCTGACGCCGCCCGGTGCCGGCGACGCGCTGGAAGTGGCGGCCGCCGTGGTCGTGGCTGCCCGCGTTGATGGTCGCCCAAACCCACCAGAGCCAGCTCCGATCCACGCGAAGGAGCGGCGATGAGCGATTCACGCGAATACGGCGTCGGCATGATCGGCTTCGGTGGGATCGCCCGCGTGCACGCCTACGCGCACGCTAGCCTGCCGTTCCTTTACCGACCACTGCCGTTCTCGACGGCTCTCCGCGGAGTATGTACATCGCGTGGCGATACCGCGATGGCCGCGATGGACGAGGGTCATTTCCAGTTCGCTACGACCGACCCGTCCGAGCTCATCTCGCGGTCGGACATCGACATTATCCACGTGTGCACGCCGAACGACTCGCACCGCGAGTTGTCCATTGCCGCGCTTGAAGCGGGCAAGCACGTTTACTGCGAGAAGCCACTTGCGGACGACCTCGACGGCGCGCGCGAGATGCTGCACGTGGCATCAGCCAGCGGGCGCACGCATCAGGTCACGTTCCAGTACCGGTTCGTGCCGGCCATCATGCGGGCGAAGCAACTGGTAGATGAGGGGCTCGTTGGCGCGCCGCTGGCGTTCCGCTTCTGCTACCTGCACGCCGGGTACACGGACGGTCAGCGGCCGATGAGTTGGCGTCTGGATGCCGACAAGAGCGGCGGCGGCGCGCTGTTCGATCTCGGCTCTCACGCGATCGACCTCGTGCAGCACCTCGTCGGCGATGTCACGCGGGTCTCGGCCGCGCTGCCCACGTTCGTGCACGACCGACCGGTGGCCGCGGGATCCGACGATCGCGCCCCAGTCCATGTGGACGACCACGCGGTGATGCTGATGGAGACGGATACGGGCGCGGTCGGCACGGTGGAGGCGTCGCGCGTGGCGACCGGCACGACCGACGATCTCACCCTGGAGATCCACGGCACGAACGGCGCGCTGAAGTTCGATCTCATGGACCCGAACTGGCTGCACGTGTACGACGCGCGGGCGGGCGGCTCGCCGATCGGGGGTAGGCGCGGGTATACCAAAGTGCAAACGGTACAGGAGTACCCCGAACCCGCGTCCCTTCCGAGCCCAAAGGCCACGGTCGGATGGCTTCGGTTCCACATCGCCAGCTTGCACGCCTTCATGACGAACGTGCACGAGGGCCGGGTAGGCGATCCCTCATTCGCCGACGGAGCCGCCGTGCAGGCGGTATTGCAGGCTGCGCAGACATCGCACCAGACCGGGTCGTGGTCGGAAGTACCCGAGATAGCGAGGCCCTTCCCGGCATGAGAATACGCAGCGTCTCGGCGAAGTGGCTTCACGTGCCTATCCCTCCCGAGCGGCAGCACGTCAGCGACTTCGGGATCATAGATTCGTTCGACACGGTACTCGTGCGCGTGGAGACGGCGTGCGGACTCGTGGGCCACGGCGAGTCGAAGTCCGCGGTGGGAAGCGTGGGGGTGTACCACGGGCTCGTCGCGACGATCGAGAAAGAACTCGGCCCGCTGCTTGTCGGCGAAGACCCGAGAGACACCGCGCGCCTTTGGGAAGTGATGTACAACGGCTCCCGCGCGCACTACGCGTTCGACGAAGGCCGCGTGTTCCCGGTGCTGTCGCGGCGAGGAGTCACAGTCGCGGCGCTGAGCGGCATCGACAGCGCACTGTGGGACATCGCTGGGCAGTCGCTGGGCGCGCCCGTGTGGCGACTCCTTGGCGGGAAGTGTCGTGACAAGCTGGAGGCGTACGCGTCGGGCGGATGGGCCGACGTCGACGGCATCGGCGAGCAGTTGGCGAGCTACGTCGCGCGCGGCGATTTCCGCGCTGTGAAAATGCGCGTGGGCATCGCGGACGGGACCGTGGCCAAGTCGGTCGCCCGTGTGAAGGCGGCTCGCGAGGCCCTAGGCCCTGACATCGATATCATGGTCGACTCGCACGGCACGTTCAGCGTCGCCGGGGCGAAGCGGTTTTGCCGTGAGGTCGAAGACTACAACCTCGCATGGTTCGAGGAGCCGATCACCGCCGACGACAAGCGGGGCTGCGCGGAGGTCCGCGCGTCGACGGACATCCCCATAGCCGCGGGGGAGAGCGAGTTCACGCGGTTCGACTTCCGCGACCTCGCCGACGCGCGGGCCGTCGACATATTCCAACCCGACATGGCCATCTGCGGCGGCATCACGGAGGCGATGCGCATCGCGGCGCTCGCGAGCGCGTACCAGATTCGCGTTGCTCCACACATGTGGGGCGGGGCGCTCATGTTCAGCGCGGGCGTCCAAGTGTCCGCGGCGTGCCCGAGCGTGTTCATCCTGGAATACTCGCTCGGTGCCAACCCGATGCTTCACGACCTCGTGGCAGAGGATTTCCCCATCGAGAACGGGGATTTCGTCATCCCGGATCGTCCGGGCCTCGGCGTGACGATCAACGAGGAGTTCGTGCGCCGGTACACCGTGGCATGAGCCACACCTGCGGACGAGCGGCCGGTCGCGACGCATGAAGTGGCGCGCCCTCGCCTTCCTGTCAGTGGCCAAACTGCTCGCGATGGGGTTGTGGTTCTCGGCGTCCGCGGTAATGCCCGCGCTGGCCGCAGAGTGGTCGCTGGACGTGTCGGGTCAGGCGTGGCTGACGATGTCCGTGCAGATCGGGTTCGTGGTCGGGGCGTTCGTCAGCGCGCTCTTCACGTTGCCGGACGTCATGAACGCCCGCCACCTGTTCGCCATCTGCGCCATCCTCGGCGCCGGCTGCAACGCGCTCATCGGCCTATTCGGCAATAGCCTTGAAACCACCCTCGTTCTACGCTTCCTCACGGGCGCCTTCCTCGCGGGCGTCTACCCTCCAGGCATGAAGATCATGGCGTCCTGGTTCCGTGAGGGGCGGGGCATGGCCATTGGCTTGCTCGTGGGGGCTCTGACCGTTGGGTCGGCGTCGCCACATCTGCTGAAGACCTTTGGCTCGCTGCCATGGCGGCATCTGATGCTCGTGTCCTCTGGCGCGGCGTGTGTCGGCGGGGTCATCTGCGCAGCATTCGTTGGCGACGGGCCGCATCAGGCTAAGTCCGCGCGATTCAGTTGGGCGGCGGTGGGCGCGGCTCTCGGCAACCGGGGTGCGCGCCTGGCGACGTTAGGGTACCTGGGACACATGTGGGAGTTGTACGCGGTGTGGGCGTGGATTCCGGTCTTCCTCGCGGCGAGCTTCGGCGCGTCGGGCATGACGAACGCGGTCAGCGCCGCAGCTCTCATGTCGTTCGTCGTCATCGCGAGCGGAGGGCTCGGGAGCGCCGTCGCCGGCGTTGCCGCCGACCGACACGGTCGGACGACGATCACGATTCTGTCTATGGCCATCAGCGGAGCCTGCTGCATCGTCATTGGCCTGTTCTACCGCGGCCCACCGATCGTGGTCGGCGGGGTCGCGCTCGTGTGGGGGTTGGTGATCGTGGCCGACTCGGCCCAGTTCTCGGCCGCCTTGACGGAGCTTGCGGATGCGGAGTACGTCGGCACGGTCCTTACCATGCAGACATGCCTAGGGTTCCTGCTCACGATGGCGTCTATCCGCTTGATCCCGACGGCGTTCGACTTCGTGGGTTGGCGGTGGACGTTCGCACTGCTGGCTCCGGGGCCGGCGCTCGGCATCATTGCCATGTACACGCTGCGGCGTTCGCCGATGGCGGAGCGGATCGGCGGCGAGCGCAGGCTCCGCTAGCCATGGACGCACGGCTGACTAAGCGTCGGGCGGACGCGGCCCAGAGCAGCGACTACGCGCCCCTCCAACGCGGCCCTTGTAATGCCACGCACGCGCACTAAGATACCTGCGGTAGGCGGCCATTCCACATCTGTCCGGTCGGGGTCTTTCAGGGGTGCGCAACGACGATGGTTAGTCTCGTGTTCGACGATCCCGCAGCTCGACGCCGCTTCTGGGTGGCCCTCTTCCTCGATGTCGCGGAGGAGCCGGACGAGGAGGTCGTAGGCGCCATCCGCGACACGCGGCCGATCGACGAACTCCTGGACGCGCTGAAGGCGACCGATGCCATCGTCCGTACACGCGCCACGCAGATGCTGTGGGCGTTGTGGATGGGGGAGAAGGGCGAGCTTGCGCAGCACGAGTTGGCTCGTGGCATGCGTCTCATCGAGCAGGGCAAGTGGCCAGACGCAATCGAATGCCTCGCGCGCCTCATCGAAAGCGCGCCGACGTTTGCCGAAGCCCACAACAAACGCGCCACCGCGTACTTTCTCAAGGGCGACTACGCCGACGCCGTGGTCGACTGTCACGCGGCGCTGCATCTGAATCCTCGACACTTCGGCGCGTGGCATGGTCTTGGCCTCTCGTACATGCGCCTGGACGACTTCGCGCGCGCCTGCGTAGCCTTCCGGGCCGCTTTGCGCATCCAGCCGCTAGCCGAGGAGAACGCGCGTCTCCTCGCCTATTGCCATGGGCGGCACAAGGCCCGCGCAGGATCGGACCCACCGGCCGATGGCGCGAGGCGGGCCCATGGGGGTTGAGAAAGACTCCGCCATCGTCGTGCGCTCGTTCGCGTTCAAAGAAGCCGACCGGATCATCACCTTCCTGACGCCGTCGTTTGGCAAGGTCGCCGTCGTCGCAAAGGGCATCCGCAAGGCCCGTAGCCGGCTGTCGGCGTCGCTCGAACTCTTCAACATCGGGGAGTTGGTCTTCTTCGAGAAGCCCAACCGTGATCTCCACAACGTCAACTCGTTCGACGTCACAGAGCCCATCGGCGTCCTGCTGCGCAACCACTTCGCAGTGGCCTATGCGTCGTACCTGTCGCAACTCGCGTCGGACGTGAGTCTGGAGAACGACGAAAACCCGCCGCTCTTCTACCTGCTGCGGTCGGCGCTCGTGGCCGTGCTCGACGCAGCCACCGTCGCCGACCTACGGGCGGTCGCGCGCTGTTTCGAGGCGAAGCTCCTCACGTTGAGCGGTTACAGGCCGAGGCTAGATACCTGCGTCGCTTGCGGCGCTCAGGTGGACGAGGACGAGGTCGCCGTCGGCATCTCCATCGGCGGGGCTCTCTGCCCCGACCACGCCCACCAGGATCGCACGCTGATGGTCTCCGCGCAGGGGATCGCGGCCGTGCGCGGCCTCCCGGGTCTGACGTTCGAGGCCGCAGTCGGCGCCCGGATGACGCGCCGCCAGAAGGTCGAGTCGAAGCACCTGCTTACTATGTTCCTCGCGGAACGGCTCGAACGCCGACAGAGGGCGGCGGAGTACATCGACGACCTCGAGGCCAACGTGGATGAGACGGTAGCACTTGCCCGCTGAGTGCGGTGCGTGTCGATTTTCGGGCCCTGGACTCAATAATACGCATTCTACTTGTCAACGAATGGAAGCCTTAGGTATAACTATGTGCATACTGGCCGTGTGGAGACGGAGAGCGTACGAGGAGGCGACTGGCCGTGAGCGACTCGAGGAACCCCTCGCCGGATGACGAGGCCGCGCCTAGGAGCGCGTCCTGGCGTCGCCGTGTCGAGGAGTTCAAGGAAGGACTGGACCAACGTGTGCGGCAGCAGACGGACGCCGCGCAGGACGGCGCCCGTGCGGCCGCGGGACACGTGCGCGATCTGCGCGGGAGCATGGAGGAGTTGGCCGGCGAACTCACGGACAAGTGGGAGCAGGTGAAACCAGGCGGACCGACCCCGGACGAAGCTCCGTCCGACGGCCCGGCGCCAGAACGCGACAGCTCGGACGACACCGACTCGAATGGCCCAGCCGTGCGGTTCGCGCAGGAGTTCTCCGAGCGGTTCGAGCGCGAGGTAGCCGCCGACGATGTGGGCAAGGCCTGGCAGGAGCGGGTACGGGAGTTCCGCGACAACACGCACGACTGGGCAGACCAGTTCGCGCAGCGTTGGGCCAACGAGGAAGGGGACGAAGACGCGCCCCTCGTTCCAGACGAGCCAACGGCGCCGGTCGACCCGGAGCCCGCGGTGGCCGAGGCTCAGGATGCGGCAAGCGCGGCGCCGCCGATCGCGCAGCCTCCGACGGCTACGCACGAGCCGACTCCAGTCCTTGATGCGGCAGGCGCGCGTGATGAGCCGCGCAACGCGTCTCACCAACTGCCCGCGCCGGCAAACATGCGCGTCGTCCTGGAGCCTGCCGCGCTGGTCGCGTCCGCGCGCCGCCGCAGTCCTCGGCCGTGGCGCTACGGGATCGGCGCGAGTCTGCTAGCGACCGTGCTGGCGGTCGCCGTGTGGGTCGTGCTGCGTCCGCCCGGCGCAGTAGTCCCGGCCATCGCGCAGGCGACGCCGGCCGCTGCGCCGCGATCGGCCACGCCGCCCATCGCTACGCCTGATGTCTCCACATACGCCCTGCTGGTCGGCGTGAACGAATACGACCACCACGCCAATCTCGTGAACCCCCTGGTGGACGTGCGGGCCATATCGGAAGAACTACGGCGCCACTACGGCGCGGAGACCGACCTACTCGAGAACCCCACACGGGTCGACTTCCTCACCGCGCTGCAGGGGTTAGCGACGCGCGCGTACACGGTCAATAGCCAGTTGCTCGTCGTCTTCGCAGGGCATGGGTGGTTCGACACGGAGCAGAAACGCGGGTTCCTGGCGCTGAAGGACAGCAAGCCCTTCGCGGACGACCCGTTGCGCGACTCGCTCGTCCCGCACGAGGTCGTGCGCACGGTCCTCGAACGACTGGACTGCCCGCACGTGCTTCTGATGGTTGACTCCTGCTTCGGTGGGACACTGGACTACACCGTCGCGATGGCGCGCAGCGGCGAGTTGTATCGCCCGGTGTCGCGTCCTGAGTACCTCCGGGACAAGCTGCGGCATCGGACACGCCTGTATCTGTCCGCGGGCGGCCGTGAGTACGTCCCCGACGGGCGACCAGGGCAGCACAGCCCCTTCACTCGCGGCGTGCTAGAGGGTTTGAGGAGCTACGGGGGAGAATACGGCGTGCTCACCATCGAACAGCTCTACTATGTGTATCTCGACAAGGTGCGGCCCCGGCCCATCCTCGGCGAGTTGGACGGTAACGAGCCAGGCAGCAGCTTCGCATTCGTCGCGGCGGACGCGCCGGCCGAGCTGCCGTCGCCGCTCCAGTACGGCGACCTGTCAGTGTCCGTGGCCCCGGGAGACGCGATGGTCACGTTGTCGCCAACGGGGACGTCGGTCAGAGGGGAATCCGCGATTCCGCCGGACACGGCCACCGTGGGCGTCCGTCGCTTCCACGTTCCCGTCGGTGAGTACGCGCTGTACGCGAGCCAAGACGGGTACATCGAGTTCTCTGGCGCCGTAAATGTCGAGCCGGGGGAGACGGCAATGGACGTGCGGCTCGAAGCCGAGTAGCCGTTGATCGAAGGAGTACGGCGATGCGACATATCACCCTCAGAACGGCCTGCGCGGCGCTTATCATGGCGGCGACGCTCACCGCCGCGCGCGCGGACACTTACGCCGTGCTGGTAGGCATCAACGACTACCAGTACTTCGGAGTGCGTGACCTCCAGTACTCGGAAAGCGACGTCGAGCTGATGCGCGACACGCTTACGCGGCATTGCGGCGTGCCGCCCGAGCACATACGCGTGCTGCTGGGTAAAGAAGCCACGCGCCGGGCAATCGGCCTCGCCATTCGCGTGTGGCTAGCGGAGAGCACGCAACCCGACGACCGCGTCCTGTTCTACTTCGCAGGCCACGGCACGCAGCTTCAGGACGACAACGGAGACGAGGAGGATGGCCTCGACGAATCGCTGTGGGCATGGGACACGGGCATTCTCGACCTGACGTGGGTCCGCGACGACGACCTGAATCGATGGTTGAGCGCGGTGCCGGCGCGCGAGAAGGTCGTCATCCTGGACTGCTGCCATTCGGGGACCGGCTCGCGGTTCCTCGGGGAGAATCGCGTCCGTGCGGCGTCCGTGCCGATGTCGGAGGTGCGCATCACGTCGCTGGAAACGAAGCTCGAGGCGGAACAGTCCATTGAGGCGGAGGCGACCGTGCCCGCCGCCTCGCCAGTGGACATGTCGGCGTTCACGACGCCTGGCGCGGGCGACACCGTCGCGGAGTTCTCCGCGTGCCTGCCGCACCAACTCGTCGTCGAGACGGCCCAGTATAAGCATGGCGCCATGACCTACTTTCTCACGGAAGGGCTGCGCGGCGCGGCGGACGACGATGCTGACGGCGTGATAACCCTCGGCGAGTTGCAGGCGTACTCTGCCCGCCGCATTCAGGAGCACGGCTTCCCGCAGGAACCTCAGCTCTACGGCACGAACGCGGAGTCCTTTGCACTCGTGGAGGGTCCCCCGCAGGCGATGCGCGGCGCCGTGGACGCGGCGCCCGACGCGCCGCCGGCCACGACTGACGACGATTCGGCCGACATGTGGGCCGCGCCCGAGCCGATTCTTCAGGTGGCGCTCGACGCGGACCTCGGCGGGCCGGACACCGCCGCCAGCGGGCAGTTCGCGCGCATCGTGGCGTCGCTCGCGTCGGTTGAGGGCGTCCGAGTCGACGGCGAAACGGCGCCGGACATCGTCGTCATGGCGACGCCGAGCGACGGCCCGGAGGGCGGGATCGTCGTGCGGACAGCGAACCCGATCACCGGGGAGAGTGGCGCCGGGTGGGAGATCAGCCGGGAGAGCGACGTCGACGCCTGCGCACAAGCGCTGCAGCCGGTGATGCGCGGCGCCGCGGTTCGCAAGGCGCTCCTCGCGATCCAGAACGTGGACTCGCCCCGCCGCGTACGCCAGACCGCGCACGCTGATGGCGTCGAGGTTACGGCGGATGAGCCGGGGGTGCTCGTCGCGCTGTCGGTGGCCGACGACGGCTCGCTGACCGTGTCGCTGAGCGCCGACGGTTCGCTGACCGTGGCCGATGGAGGTATCGCGCCCTCGCGACGCAAGGCGATCGTCGTCGCGGCCAGCTCTGTTCCGTCGCCTCTGACGGCTGGCGTCGTCATCGATCCGGGAGCGGCGTGGGAGACGTTGCGGACCGTCATGGACGAGTTGGCGGCTCTGCCGCCAGATGCTTGGGGGGCCTCGGCCATCCTCGCCGCGACTGTGTCGCCGCGCTAGGACTGCGACACGCGGGGGGGATGGGCGTCCTATGACCTCGCGCGGCCCTTCGCCGACGCGCTAAGCGTGCGACGGTCGTTCGTGGCAACCCAACGAGTGGTTCACCGACGTCCCGCCCGAGTCGAAATGCCGAGCCCCGCCGTGCTCCCGGTGTCTTCGACGGTACGGCGCCGCCACGCCCGGGCCAATGCGGCGGGCGACACGGCGCGCAGCCCCGACCCCATCTCGATCTAACCCGCCCGAAGCCGCTAGCGGGCCTCGCGCGGATGTCCGTCGGGACGCGCCCGTGGGAGCCTCCCGAGGGAGGCGTGCGCGTGTACGAGCGCACGCGGCAGCACGCTGCGCACCACCCGGTCTACTCGTTGGCCGGACGGGGTCGCGGCCACCCGGTTGACGACGACAGGGCACGGAAGGCGTTCGGTGAGGCCGGGACCCGGTCTCGCTCCGCCCTGCCAGGGGAGGGCGTTCGCGTGGTTGCCTGCCGACAGAATGCCAGACCCAACGCTTCGTTCTACCGGCCGCCGATAGCCATGCCCACACGCCCTGGCGCGTTGACGCCTGCGCCTCGCCACTGGTAGAGTCGCGCCGCTCGGTCGATGGAACTCCATGAACCGTGTAAGGAGGTTACCGTATGCAGCTACGCTCTCTCTCTGTCTTGGCACTGGGTGTCGCTCTCGCGCTGCCAGCATTCGACGCGGCCGCAGACGACCTGGTTCTGCACCTCTCGTTCGAAGGCGATTCGGGCAATGTCGCCCTGGACCACTCGGGGTTCGGGAACCACGCCACGTTCTTCGGAAATCCCCAGTGGATCGACGGCGTGCACGACGGCCAGGCCCTGGCCTTCGACGGCGCCACGTGGGGCGAAGTGCCCGACGACCCCAGCCTCGACATCACTGGCGCGTTGACGATGAGCGCCTGGGCGCAGGTCGAACCGGGTGGCGAGGCCATTCAGAGCGCGATGGAGAAGGGCAGCGCCTGGATGGAGGGCGAATACAACCTCGCCGCGCTCTATAACGGCGGCAGCATCCTCCAGGCCCGCGACCTGCCCGTCGCCTGCGCCGACACGAACGTCGGGGCGAGCATCCAGGGCGGCACGTGGGCTCACCTAACCGGCGTGTGGGACGGCGCCGAGATCAAGCTGTACGTCGACGGCATCCTCGACGCGTCCATGCCGTGCGCAGGGGAGTTGCTCACAAACGACGACCCGTTGTTCATCGGCGCGCGCGGCGGCACGGGGCGGTTCCTCGCCGGCGCGCTCGACGAGCTGCGCATCTACGACTACGCCCTGACCGACGCGCAGGTCATGGAAGACACACTAAGCGCCGCGCCGGTCGAAGCGCGTGGCAAGATGACGACCGCCTGGGCCAGCCTCAAGGCCGTCCGCTAGGCCGAGACGGCTCCGAAACACACCCGCGGGCGCCCCATCAACCGGGCGCCCGCGGCTTGGCTTCAGCGACCATCTGCAGGCGATCGCGAGGCCGGTGAATTCGTCGCATTTTCGCTGCAGATTTCGTTGCGCCAGCGTGATCCGTGCACTATGCTCTGTAGTGAAGGTCGCGCGCGCCGGACGCCCGCTGAAGCCTCTCATAGAGCGGCTTTTTGGGATGTTACCGCGAGTGCGATGACCTCGTCCGTAGCGCAAGTATGGCGCGCCCCGAACACGCGCATCGGCTCTGGTGGCACGAGCGTGTGACGTAACGAAGAGGGTGCTGACCTTGCGTGGAGGGTCGGGATGGCTCCGACTCGTGTGGCGGCTCTGGTGGCCGCCGCGCAGAGAGCAACGCAGAGCATGACGGCCTCGCTCGGACGGCCAGAACGCGCCTCGAACACGCGGCAGCGTGACTAAAATCGAGGGCGGTGGCAGGCTACCGGGGATCGGGCACGCTCCGCACACGCGGGAAGGATCGACCGGAGAGTCGATGGAGCGAGAAGTCCCGGCTCGGTGTTCAGGCTACGCTTCGGCATCGCGGCATGTTGGCCGGCGTACAGAGGAGCGTGGCAGTCTCGTCTCGCGACAGCAGAGGAGACG
Organism: Candidatus Poribacteria bacterium; assembly: GCA_018644665.1. Taxonomy (GTDB): domain Bacteria; phylum Poribacteria; class WGA-4E. Next base: position 4,190 of record JABGQA010000122.1, on the reverse strand, counting down.
ACGCCTATGATTCCGTGTTGCCTCCAGGTCGGTGACCTACCGACCGGGTGAGACGCCGGATCTCACTGCCTCGTCCGACATCCCGATGGGCGCGCCGCTGTGGGGACTGGCCGATAGCGCCTACCGGCTCGGAGTAGGGTGTTCGCACTGTCGAATCCCGCTGCCGAGCGTCCTCAACCGCGCCGAACGGAAGACGCCACGTCGAATTCGTCCCGTCGGAACCCAGGCGTTTCGGGGACACAAGCGATATTCGCAAACGTGGCCGTTTCGGAGTTCCGCGGCATACGGGTTGACGCGGCGGAGCGGAAGCGGGAACGGACGACGCAACGGCGATCTCACGACGCCACCGACTAGGAGCATACTCAGACCCGTGAGGGTCCAATGAAGGCAGAGCGCGAGGGGAGTCACCGATGTCCGACAGCGGGAGTGGCTCCCCTCAACGTGCCCGGCCACGGTTGATCTCCCGCCTTGGCCCCGTCCGTCCGGCGCCCGCCTGCGGATGCGTCACCGGCTAACGCGGGTGACCGGTCCGGCCACAACGCCTGCCGATGGGGAGCGCTTGCGTGGACCATCCCGCCGACAGAATCTCGCTATTCAGTCAGAGCCTGTTCGCCCTATCCCTGGACGCCGCCGTCGAAGCCACCGCGGAACTCGGGTTCCCGGCGATCGAACTCGCCTGCCGCGCGCCGCATTTCGACGTCGACCTCGCCCGAACCGACGCCGCCAACGTGGCGCGCCACATACGAGATGCCGGACTGAGCGTATCCGCCCTTTCACTGTTCAACTCGTTCACCGAGGAAGGCAGCCTCGACCGGCAGGTCGACGAGGCCGTGACATTCATACGACTCGCCCCGCTGTTCGGCGCCAGCGTAGTCAAGCTGACGCCGGGGCCTCCAAGTTCGAGTGAGGCGACAGAGTTCCACTGGCGCCTTCTGGGCGACGCCATGCGCCGCCTCGTCGTCGTCGCGAACGACCTCGGCGTTCGGCTCGCGTTCGAAACGCACATGCGGCAGCTCACGGACACCCTCGCCGGGACGCTCCGCCTACTCGACATCGCGCCTTCGGATACGGTGGGGCTGACGGTCGACTTCTCGAACTTCCGCTTCGCGGGCGAAGATCTGCGCGAGGCGATCCCCGCCGTCGGGAGCCGCATGCTCAACGCCCACGTCAAGAACGGCGTCCTCGGCCCGGACGGAGCATGGCTCTTCGACAGGTTGGACACGGGGCTCACGGATTACGCAGAACTCCTGGCCCTGCTTCGTAACGCCGAGTATTCAGGCTACCTAGCAATCGAATGCCTTGGCCCCGACGCCGCGGAACGGCCGATCGAGACGGCGCGGCGTGACAAGGCGATCCTCCAGAAGTACATCGACCAAACCAGCTACGCGCGCGCGTAGCGCAGCTCGAGCGCAACACGCGACCCGCCGGCCCGGCGGCGATCCGCCCGACTGCGGCCGGGGTCTCCCATGTCGCGTGACCCGGCGGCTGCCTGGCGAAAGTCGTAACACTTTCCATCGGCCGGTGTCCTATTGAGTAACTCGGCGGAGGAAGATGCACCGTAACGATGAACGGCAGGCTGAGGCATTTGACCGGGGCGTCGTCGCCCATATAGGGCTGGTGCGCCACATTGGCGGCGCAACGCTCTCCGGGCAGTACGACCTGGACGATTTCACGCAGGACGTGCTCGCGCGCGTGTTCGCCAAGCGCGACCAACTGCGCGATCTGTCGCGCCTTCGCGCCTGGATGGCGTCCATCGCTCGGAACACCGCGCTCAACTGGAATCGCCAGCAGCGGCACATGTTCGCGGAGTTGTCGAACGCGCTGTCGATCCCTGTTCCGACGCCTGACGAGTGGCTGTCGGAGCGGGAGCGATGGGCAGCACTGGTCGACGCGTTGTCGCGTCTGCCGGATTCCGATCAGGCGTTGATCCGGGCGTACTACTACGACGAACTGAGCGCGCGGGAGATCGAGGCGCAGACGCGGCTGTCCGCGGGGGCGATCCGTGTGCGCCTGAGTAGAGCGCGCGCGGCGCTGCGGGAGAGACTGACGTCGCTACTAGGCGTGTTGGGATTGGTCGACGGCGCGCGAGCGCCGAGGGGGTTCGGCGAGGTTCCAAGGGGGAGTAATCGAATGGGGATGACGGGATCGCTTGCCTGCTCGTTAGCGGCGGTCGGGTGGCTTGGGTTCGGCGCGTATCAGGTCGAAGAGGCAGTGTGGAACGCTGCGACGCCCGCGCGCTACGGCCCCATGCTCTCCCCAATTGAGCTGCTGAAGGTGGAGTTCCCGCCGCGGGTTGAACTCGTAGTCGCCGAAGGCGCCGAGGGGATCGCGCCTCTACTGGTCAGCGGTGCCGAGGAAGAGCGAAGCGCGGGGAAAGAACTGAACGTCACTCCTACTCGCACCATGAGCACCGTCGTGGGCACGCTCCACGCTCCACGCTCTGCTGCAGGAGACAGACCCATCGGCGTGGTCAATGGACCGGCTGTATGGGGTCGTGGGTCACGCCTTCACCTTCGAGATGAAGGAGGGCGGCGACGACGTCTGGCAGGAGGCCCAACTGGACTACGGACGTGGTTCAGGCTTCTTCGAGATGCTGCCCGAGTTGGGCCGCCAAGTGACCATCTTCGACACGGCGCAGAGCGATGAAGGCGGCAGCTTCGATGAGATCGTCGCCAGCGCATGGAATGCGGTTCGCGCGAGTATCGATCGAGGCATCCCCGCCCTCGTGTGGCAGCCGATGACGCTAGAGATGAAGGACGAAGGGATCCGAGCCGGAGCCTGGGGTCTACTGGTCGGCTATGACGAGTCCGATGAGACCTATGCGGTCCGCCACCAGTACGTCGACCGTGGTCGCGAAACCTACGCAGTGCGCTACGACGCCCTGGGGACGGTTGCCTCCGCCAACTGGTTCTGCGTGCTGGTATTCGACCCACCCGGGGAATCGGTTGAGGTTGCCGAGACGCACCTTAGAGCGCTCCGGAACGCGGTCGCGTTTGCCAAGGACACGCGCTGGCCGACGACGACCGGTCACCATCGTGGGGAAGCGCGTGGGCTAGCTGCCTATCCGCTCTGGCGTGACGCGTTCGAATCCGGCGAGGCCGAGCCAGGATACTCCCAATACCACGCACACGACCTGCAAGTGTTCCGGGGGCACGCCGCGGCGTACATGCGAGAGCTTGTCGAGGTGTTTCCCGCTGCAGCGTCGCTCTTACAGCAGGCGGCGGGGCAGTACGACCGATTGGTCGACACAGCGACCACACTCCATGATCGCTGCGCCGCCGCCAAGGATGCAGGAGGGTTCTCCGAGGACGCCCGCGCCGAAGCGGCGGGTCTGGTGACTGCGGCGCTGCAAGCGGAGCGAGATGCCATCGCCAGCATTCAGGCGGCTCTCGCTGTATTGGACGTGCCAGAGTAGACGCCGCTCCGCAAGATCGTGGGCGCGTCGAGGCAGATCGCCCCCGGGCACACGAATCCCCGCCGCACGCGCCGGCGGGGATTCGCGGATTTCGTGCCGGCGCCACGCTAGGGAAGCTCGGTAGCGCCCATGAGGTAGCGGTCGCATTCGCGCGCGGCGCCGCGCCCTTCGTTGATCGCCCAGACGACGAGGCTCGCGCCACGCCGCACATCGCCCGCGACGAACACGCCGTCGACGGCGGTCGTGTACTTCTCGTGTTCCGCAAGTGCGTTGCTGCGCTCGTCCTGCTCCAGGCCGAGCTCCTCGAGGATCGTGGCCTCCGGCCCGAGCCAACCCAACGCGAGTAGGACCAGATCCGCCGGCCACACACGCTCCGTGCCTTCGAGCGGGATCATCTGCGGACGCGGGCCGCTCATGTCCCAGTCGATATCGACCGTGTGCAGTTCCTTGAGTCGGCCGTTCCCGTCGCCCACCAGCTGGGTCGTGTTGATGCAGTAGGATCGCGGGTCGTCGCCGAACTTGGCCTTCGCCTCTTCCTGCCCGTAGTCCAGCTTGTCTACTTTGGGCCACTCGGGCCACGGGTTGCTCGCGGCGCGCTCGGCGGGCGGGCGGGGGATGATGTCGAATTGATTGACGCTCGCGCAGCCGTGCCGCATGGAGGTCGCCACGCAGTCGGTGCCCGTGTCCGCTCCACCCAGCACGATCACGTGCTTGTCCTTCGCGGAGAGGTAGTCGCCCTCCTCCCGCGTGCCGTCCAGCAGCGTCTTCGTGTTGT
>JABGQA010000070.1:12363-83231 GCA_018644665.1 Candidatus Poribacteria bacterium | reverse complement strand
TCGTTGTCCCCGCCACCGGCTCGGGGCTCACACATGGGCTCGTGGCCGTCCGAGAACGAGGTCACCGCGGCTACGGCCTCAATGACGAGTTCGTGCTTCCAGTACGGCACGCCATCCCAGTAGGTGGCGGTGACGTGGTAGTTCTTGCTGCCGCCGTCCTCCTGGACGAAGCTCATGACGATCTTGCCGTCGCCCTCCTCGACAACCTCGGCGTCCGCGGTGGCCCCCCAGTCCTTCCAACCGGCGTAATTCGCCGAGTGGTAGAGGTTCCGCCCGCCCGCGCCGAACAGGTCGACATCGTCATTCCCCGCGGGGATGATCGACGAGTATCCGCCCTGCGCGTCGACGTTCCACACGATCGTGTACATGTCGGTGGTGATCGTCCAGTTCTGCGCCTTCTCATCCACAGTGGCGCCGAAGGCCGTCGCGGCGCTCGCTATCAGCAGGACGCTGAGCGCCCAAGTCATCGCGCTTCTGCGCATTACCTTATCCCCTTTGGATTCAGGCCACGGGCAGCGCGCGCCCGCAGCGGATTACCTCACGATGATGGCATATTCACACAGACGCATGCAGGGGGCAAGCGGGCGCCAGGCCCGGCGTACTCCGTGGCCGATGCCACGGGGCGCCCAGCCAGCAGTGGCGCGATTCTGCGCGGGCTAACGTACCCCGCCGACGTAGTGGCAGCCCAGAGATCCATCGTTGCTGCACTTCACAGGATCACAGAGCGGAGGAGCCCCGCAGGCCGGCGCCGTCACGTATTCGGGGCAAGCCAGGGCCTACGGGAAGAACAGGTAGCCGGGTTGGCTGGACGCCAAACCGAACACACCCCATAGTCCGCCCATGAAGAAGTCGCCGAGGATCAGACCTAGGAAGAACGGCAGGAACGCTCGGTAGGTCTTCGGCCCACCGTGCTTCAGCGCCATGTATTTGAGCGCGCACCCCAGGAGTAGGGTGAACCAGAACCAGTGGATGGTCCGCCCAGTGTACGCCGCGGCGTACCCTACGGGGTGGAACGGCCACCAGACGAACTTCAGCCGAAGGAACGTCAGCGCGACTGTGATGAGCGCGCCGGCGCCCACGAACTGGAGACCCACCCAGTCAACGTCGCGCGGATTGGTGAGCCACAGCCGCAAGTCCTTCCACGGGCGCGCCGGCATGTCTTTCACGCGCCAGTTGTTGAGGATGTTGCCGCCATAGTCGTAGATCGTCCGCAGGGCGGCGAAGTGCGCCAGGGCGAGGCCGATGGTCGTCCCCAGCATCACTCCCACGACGAGCTTGCGCGGGTTGATGCGGACGTGCTCGGCTAACCTGTAGCCTTCGAGGTGGCTGGGCATCACGGACATCACGCCGCGCATCTCGCCGGTCATAAAGAAGTAGTGGCCCATGACGGTGAGGTTCTGCGCGCCGAGGAACTGCGTGCCTCCCACGCCCATCATCAGATCCTGCACAGTCATCGGCCCGTGGACCGCGCCGAGGCCCGCCTGCACGCGTACCCGTGTGAGGGACAGCGAAAACAGCGAAAACAGCAGGAAGAACACGAGCGCGGCACCAAGCGTCATCCCGGCGACAAGGCTCCAGCCCACGAGGAAGGCTAGGCACAGGAGGTAGCCGACGACTGCCCATCGGTAAGGGAGGGGCTCACGGGAGTCGTCCACATCGGGGGCCTTGAAGGCGGCGCTCCGCATCACATCGCGAAGGTGCCCCCCGGCCAGGAGAAAACCCGAGAGAGCGATGACGATGAACGCGCCCGCCCCCTGCTCGTCGACGAAGGGGAAGCGCGCCAAAGCCCCTCGGCTCGACCACCCGGTGGCCGCGCCGACGATGAGTTGCGCCTTCTGCACCAGGTAGAAGAACCCGACGCTGAACGACAGGTCGAGGGTCAGGATGTACGCGAAGCCCACGATGCACGGGTAGAACGAAAGACTGAATCTGCCGACCTTGTTCCAGGGGGCCTCGGTGAACAGGCCGCGCAGGTTGATGTTGCGGTATTGGATCTCGGGGAACTGTGGGAAGTACGTGTGCGTCCCGTTGACGCCGTGTATTACGACGGGGATCGCGAAGCCCATCCACATGAGCGGGTTGCGGAAGAACGCGTTGTACGACTGCGCTTCCGCGGGCGGGCGGGTCATTTCCAGAGGCAGTTGCACCAGCGGGAACGTGAGCTTCTCACGGTCGACCCACTGCTTGCGTACGATGACGCTCATACACACGAACAGGCCGTACACCGCGAGCAGGAAGAGAGACCAGAGCACGAGGGGCCTTATCCACAGCGACCACGGCACGCCGGCCCCTTCGCTGCCCTCGTAGAAGTGGCGGATGGCCTCCGGTTCCTTAGGCCCGAACCACGACGGGATGAGCCGGTGAAACAGCTCGACGTATTCGTTTTCGGGCGTGGCGTAGTAGTATGGCGCGATGAGCGTGCCAAGAAGGAAATGCACGCCCCCGATGGAGACTACGGGCCCCACGACGATCATAATCGAGTAGATCGTCAGCATCTCCCGCTGCGACAGGGCCCAGCGTCGCCTGAGCCTGCTCAGCAGCGGGTTGACAAACAGCGAGATGACGATGATCGCGAAGAAGCCCGCCACCGAGGGGTGGATGCTGTTGAAGCTGGGGCTGTCGATGACGAGTTCGCTGTGCTGCGTCCAGAACGCGATGATGACGGAGCAGAACAGGGCGACGACGAATGCCTTCGTCGCGTTTTCCGGGGGCCCTGCGTGTGCGGAGTGCTTCATCAGATACCGGCGTAGGCGTTGATAGGCGGAGGCCGTGAGCTTAGCGCCTATTGGCGCGTCTGTGAACTCAGGGAGGAAGGATGCGGGTCGTAGGTCTGCTCTTGGCGGCGGGCGCGTCGCGGCGCATGGGACGGCTCAAGCAGGTGCTCCCGTTCGGCGAAGCCGCGGTCCTTGAGCAGGGCGTCGCGAACTTCCGCGACGCCGGCGTGGATACGACCATCGTGGTCCTCGGGCACGCCCCCGACACCATCCGCGCGGAACTCCCAGCGGTCTTCGGCAGCGACGATGTCGTGGCTGCGGTGAACGAGCGCCACGCGGAGGGCATGTTCACGTCCGTGCAGTGTGGGATTCGTGCAGCAGAGGGTCTTGACGCGGACGCCGTCCTGCTCGCGCTGGTGGACCAGCCGTTCATCCCGCCTTCGGTCTACGCGTCGGTGATAGGAGCGCACGCGGACGGCGGGGCGCTGGTGACTATTCCGGTATATCGCGGCCGACGCGGACACCCAGTGGCGTTGTCGATGGACCTTCGCGACCAGATCCTAGCGCCCGACGAACCGGACGCCACCCTCCGGGACGTCGTGCGCGCCAACGAGTCTACCACGCGGCTGGTCACGGTCGACGCCGACGAGATCCTGCGGGACATGGATCGGCCGGACGACTACGCGCGGGAGTTGGCCCGGTGGCTCGACCGGCCTGAGCGCGGGTGAAGAAACCGTACTCCTCGGCGGCGGCGCGGGGTTCCCTTATATCGGGCGTCGCGGCAGCATTCGGAAGTGGGACGGGTTGCACACGCCGGAGGGACGATGACTTCGCTACCGAACGCGGTCTTGTTCGATCTGGACGACACGATCCTGCGGTTCTCCGCGTCGGGTGAGGAGTGCTGGCGCGATGTCTGCGCCCGGTACGCGCCACGGCTCGACGACGTGGACGCTGAGGTGCTGGTCGACGTGGTGCTGAACGGAGCGAAGGCGTACTGGACCCGGCCGGAACTGCCGCCGTCGAAGCGCCTTGACCTGCCTCGCAGCCGTCGTGAGCACGTTGGGATCGCGCTGCGCTCGCTTGGCGTAGACGACGTCGCGCTGGCGGACGAGATGGCGGACACGTTCAGCGCCGAGAGGGAGGCGCTGATTCGTCCGTTCCCGGGAGCCGTGGCGACGCTGGCGGCGTTGCGTGATCTCGGTGTCAGGCTAGGCCTCATCACCAACGGCGCGGCGGAGCCGCAACGCGCGAAGATCGACAGGTTCGACCTGGCACAGTATTTCGGCGTGATTGTCGTCGAGGGGGAGTTCGGCGTGGGGAAGCCCGATCCGCGTGTGTATCGTCACGCGATGGGCGCCCTCGGCGTCACGCCGGAGCAGACTTGGATGGTCGGCGACAACTTCGGGTGGGAGGTCGAGGCGCCGCAGGCGTTGGGCATCACGGCTATATGGTGCGACCACGCCGCCACCGGCATCCCCGCCCATGAGACCGCAACGCCGGATCGAGTCGTGACGTCCATATCCGAGCTGTTACCACGCGAGGACGGCGATGCAGAGCGCGGAGCCGCTGACTGACCTCGTCGAGCGAGCGCGCCGGGGAGACGTCGAGGCGTTCGGCTGCATCGTGACGCGCTACCAGGACATGGCGGTCGCGTACGCGTACACGCGGCTGGGCCGATTCCACGACGCCGAGGACGCCGCTCAGGACGCGTTCATCGACGCGTATGTGAAGCTCGCGAGCCTGCGCGAACCGGGGGCGTTCTTGCCGTGGCTGCGCGCGGTGATACGCACTCGATGTCAGCGGCTGGACCGGCGCGCCACCGGAGTTCGAGCAGGTGACGGCTCGGGCGCCGACAGCCCCGACGCCGGGCCAGGCCCGGGCGAAGCGGCCGAAGACCGACAGCTCGCCGCCACCGTCGATGCGGCCATCGGACGCTTGCCCGAGCCGGAGCGCGTCGTGACGACGCTGTTCTACATGGGCGGGCATTCGCAGCGGGAGATCGGCGCGTTTGTCGGCGTGCCGGTCGCCACGGTCAAGAACCGGCTACGGGCGGGACGCGCACGCCTTCGCGCGGGCCTGGCCGACATCGCCCGCGACTACGTCTTCGAGCGCAGACCGTCACGCAGCGCTGCATTCAGGGAGCACACGATGGACGTGTTGAGAGAGTACCAGTCGCCGCTCACAGAGCGTTACGCGAGCCCTGAAATGAGCGAGCTGTTCTCGCCGCACTTCCGCTACACGACGTATCGTCAGTTGTGGGTCGCGCTGGCCGAGTCCGAGCAGGAACTCGGTCTAGACATATCCGACGAGCAGATTGCGGAGATGCGCGAGCACGTTGGGAACATCGACTACGAGTACGTGGCACGCAAGGAGCGCGAGATACGCCACGACGTGATGGCGCACATACACGCATATGGCGAGGTCGCGCCCAAGGCGCGCGCGATCATCCACCTTGGCGCGACGAGCGCGTACGTCGGCGACAACACCGACCTGATCCAGATGCGCGCTGGGCTTCGCCTCCTGCGTAGCGGCCTCCTGAACGTCATCGCGGGTTTGGCGGATTTCGCGCGCCGGACGCGCGACATCCCGACGCTGGGCTTTACGCACTTCCAGCCGGCGCAGCCGACGACCGTCGGGAAGCGAACCTGTCTGTGGATTCAGGAGTTCCTCCTCGACTGGGAGGACATCAACTTCCGCCTAGGCCGACTTGCCTTCCGCGGCGTGAAGGGGACAACCGGCACGCAGGCGAGCTTCCTCGAGCTGTTCGACAACGACGCGGGCAGCGTCGACCGGCTCGACGACCTCGTCACCGAGAAGATGGGTTTCGACCGCGTGTTCGCGGTAACAGGGCAGACCTATCCGCGGAAGGTGGACGCACAGGTCGGAAACGTCCTCGCAGGGATCGCGCAGTCGGCGCACAAGTTCAGCAACGACATCCGGCTGCTTCAACAGCTCAAAGAGGTCGAGGAGCCCTTCGGGAGCGCGCAGGTCGGCTCGTCCGCGATGCCGTACAAGCAGAACCCAATGCGCAGCGAGCGCATCGCGTCGCTCGCGCGGTACGTCATGACGACGGCGCAGAGCCCCTACTTCACGGCCGCGACGCAGTGGTTCGAGCGGACGTTGGACGACTCCGCGAACAAGCGCATCTCAGTGCCGGAGATGTTCCTCGCGACCGACGCGATCCTGATACTTGCGCAGAACGTCGCGCGTGGGCTCGTGGTGCACGAGAAGATGGCCCGCAGGCGTTTGATGGAAGAGCTGCCGTTCATGGCGGCCGAGACGATCCTCATGGAAGCGGTGAAGCGCGGCGGCGACCGGCAGGATCTTCACGAGCGCATCCGCGGCCACTCCCTGCTGGCCGGGTCGCGCGTGAAGGACGATGGGCTGGACAACGACCTGATGGAGCGCATCGCCTCCGACGACGCGTTCGGCCTGGACGCCGAAGCGTTGGCGACCATGCTCGACCCGGCGCGGTTCGTCGGACGGGCGCCCGATCAGGTCGTGAAGTTCCTCAACCGCGACGTGCAACCGATACTCGACGCCCACGCCGACCTGTTGGGTCGTGACGCGTCGCTGCGCGTCTAGTCCGTGCCGCTCTGGCTGGGGCGGCTAGCGGTCGGGATCGTGGCCAGCGGCGCCCTCGGGGGCGTGGCCTACCGCGCCCGATCAATCGACGGGCACGGGCTCGCGGCGGGCACGTGTATCGGGACTGCCGTGTACGTTGGCGTAGGTTGGCGTGGCTTCCTCTGCCTGGCCACCTTCTTTGTTGTCGGGACGGTCGCAACCCGAGTCGGGCGCGCCGAGAAGGCGGCGCACGGCGCACGCACGGTGCGTCACGTGCTCGCGAACGGCGCCGTCCCGGCATGCTCCGCGGTCGCCGCGCTGCTGTTCCCGACGCACGTAGAGGCGTTGGCCGCGGCCTTCGCAGGCGCGCTCGCCGCCGCTACTGCGGACACGCTGTCGAGCGAGATCGGGCAGGTGTACGGCGGCCGCCCGTACCTCCTGTCGACGTTTCGCCGCGTTCCGGTCGGCGACGACGGCGGGGTAACGGTCCTCGGCACGTTGGCCGGACTGGGCGGGGCAGGCGCGATCGCAATCGTGGCCATGTCTCTCGACGTGGCGACCCCAGTCGGGGTTGTCGTCCTGGCCGGGGCGGCGGGGAACCTCGCGGACAGCGCGCTTGGGGCGACCCTGGAGAGGCGCGGCGCCATGTCGAATGCGGGCGTGAACCTCGCGTGCACCCTCGCGGGCGCAGCCTTGGCGGCGTTGCTGTCAGTGGCCGTCTCAACGCCCTGATGCAGGCCGCCGGAGCGCGGACGCGCCGCGACCGAGGGCCGCGGCGCGTTGGCGTACCGTGCTCGGAGCGTTAGCGCGAGTCCTTGAGCGACCCCCAAGCCGTCGCGAGCTTACCCTCCGACTCGACCGCGAGCGAGCCGATGCGGTAGTGGAAGTAGACCTCGTCCGTCTCGTTGTTGGGCATGCACCAAGACCAGAACGCCTCGACCTCAGGATCTCCAAACCTGGCGGTCATCACGGCGGTTCCGCCGGCCCAGACGCCGAGGCCGAACTGGTCGTAGAACGTCAGCGGAATCCACGCGCTATCGTCGAAGGCTACCGTTTCCCAGTCGTCGTCACGGTCGGCGATGGGATCGCCCACGTCGCAGACCCAGCCCGGTTCGTCTTCGGCGGTGGGTATGACTGTGCCGTCGTCTAGGATGATGTCGGCGAGCATGCCGCCGACGCCTGCGCCTCCCGGCTCAGCGTCGTGCACATAGATGGCGATGAGAGCGCGGCCGTTCTTGTCTACATCGAACTCAGTGACGGTCGGGGCCTGCCAGTCGGCGGCTTCGGCGATGAGTTCCCCGTCATGGAACACTTTCCAGGTGTTGTCGCCGCTCACGCGCACGGTGGCGGCGAGCGAGACGTGCGTGGCTGCCAATCCCGCCAACGCACATACTGCGTACTTCGTGAGTCTGTTCACGGTCGCATCCTTTCGCGCCGGACGGGCCACCCCGGGGCGGCCCGCGGCGTTGACTACCTAACCTGCTTGAGGGACGCCCAGCGCGTCGCGGCCTTGCCGGCCGGCTCCACAGCCGTGCCGTCGTCGCCGACGACGATGCGGAAGAATATCTCATCCTCGACATCGTTCGGGCCGCACCACGACCAGTACGACGTGCTGTCCGGGCTGCCGAGGGCCGCGGCTATCGCCGCCGTGCCGCCGCCCCAGACGCCGCTACCGAACTGGTCGAGGATGGTAAGCTCCGACCACCCGCTGTCGTCGAACCCCGGCTGCTCCCAGCCGTCATTCCGGTCGGCAAGCAGGATGCCCGCGTCGCATGACCATCTCGGGTCCTGCGTGTCTATGTACGTGCCGTCGCCGAGAACGACGTCGGCGAGGAAGCCGCCGACCCCTGCCGCGCCAGGCTCGGCGTCGTGGACGTGGATTGCGATCGTCGTCGCGCCGCCCTCCGCGAAGGCCGTCAGGCTCGGGGCCTGCCAGTCGGACCCCTCGTCCAGGAGCGCGCCGTCCACGAACACCGACCACGAGTTGTCACCGTTCACGCGCACGACGCCCGCCATGGCTGCCGGCGCAAGAGTCGCCACCATCGCGGCGACCACCACCCACTTCGCAGTTCGCATCGTCCTGTCCTTCCACCGGATTGGGTTCTTCCTAGCGATTGCGGCCATTCGGCCGCCAACCAGGAGGCGAGCCTAGGACATGGGTGTGGGGCACGCAAGAGCGGGCCGAGCGACGCACCGCTCACGCGGTCACACCGGTCCCGATTCCGCCTCGATGCGGTAGATGCCCACGGGGTCCCGAACGCCCTTGGGGGTCACCGTTTCCTGACCGGCGACGCGAGCCTTGCCAGCCGCCGCCGCCAGCACGCGCTCCGTGACGACTATCTCGCCGATGGCCGCGTGCGACTGGATGCGCGACGTCAAGTTCACCTGCGCGCCGACCGCCGCGTATTTCGCGCGCTTCAGTGAGCCGATGTTGCCGACGACGACGTCGCCCGTGTTGATGGCGATGCCCATGCCGATCTCCGGCAACCCGTTGTCGCGGTTCCACGCGTTCACACCGTCCATCGCGCGCTGCATCTCCAGTGCGCACGCCACCGCCCGCTGGCAGTCGTTCGCCCGGACGATCGGCGCTCCGAAGAACACGAGGATGGCGTCGCCAATGAACTCATCGATGGTGCCATCGTGCGCCACGATGATGTCCGTCATGGCGCCTAGGTAGTTGTTCAGGAGGGTGACGACCTGTTCAGGCTGGATCTGTTCGGACAGTGTCGAGAATCCCCGGAGGTCCGACATGAGGATAGTGATCGTGCGCTTCTCCCCGCCGACCTGCAGCGCTTCCGGGCTCTCCAACAGGTTGTCGACGATCTCCTCGGACAGGTAGCGCCCGAACACCCGCTGGATGAACTGGTTGCGCACCTCGAGGTCGCTGTTGGCGGAGGCGAGTTGCGCCGTCCGCTCGTCGACGCGGTCCTCCAGCTCCACGTTCAACTGCTCCAGGTCCGCGGTACGCGCCTCGAGGCTCCGGTGCGTCCTCGCGAACCCCTGCGAGAGATACACGGACATCGAGCCCATGAGGGCCAGCAGCCCAAGGTCCGCGATGACGGCGATGGGCTCGAAAGAGTTGAGGTCCATCGCGGTGTCGAGGGTGACGGCCCCTATCGCGGAGCCGGCGAACACGAGGGTGCCCGCGCCGGCGATCCACACACGCTCCTGGCGCCGGGCAAGCGTCCGCACCGACAGTCTGAGCATCTCGAAGAAGAGCGCGAAGCTGACCGCGAACGCGGCCAACGTCGGCAGAGCCCACGCGATGGCGACCGCCAGCGCGCCGTACAGCATGACCGCCCTCGCCCACTTGGTCTTATGCGCAGCCAGCAGGCGATACAGGAAATGGCATCCCGCCGTGCTCGCGAGCGCGAACGCCGACTGGAACGCGCCGTGCACCACGAGCGTCCCGGTCGGAGTACTCGGGGAGCCGTACACGGGCATCGCGAGGCCCATCGCGAGGGCGTATGCCGCCGCGAACACGGCGAAGTGGAGATTCTCGGTGAGCTTGGGGTAGAAGGCGAACAGCAGTAGATGCAGGAAGGCGAATACGCAGGAAGCTACGACCTGGAACGTCCGGTGGCGCGCTAGCCCGTGGACAAGGGCCACGTATGCCGCGACGCCGTCGTTGGGGGTTCCGCCGAACACCTGGACGGCGACCCCGGTGACAGTACCTAGTCGCTCGTCTCGGTGTTGGAGTGTCTGTCCGCTGGCGTTGGAGTGCCTAATCGCCAGGATCTGCACGGCCTGAGGAGCCATCGGCGCGGCGACGTACTTCCGCGTTAGCCGGTCGGCGAACTCCGGTTGCTCCTCGGCGGCCGTGTCCGCGACCACGCCGAACGTGGCGACGAGCGCGCCGTTGAGGTACACCTCCGATGCCCCGCACTGGGTCAACCAGAACGCGAGGACGCGGCCGCGGAGGGGCTCCGACACCTCGAACCGCAGCCGCATCCAGCCGATGGAGGTACGGGCGTCCTCGCTCGGAGGACTCCAGGATGGCGCCATCACCCACCTGGAGTCGTCGTAATCGGGAGAGGCATAGCGGGCGTCGTCGCCCGCCTTCCAACGCCAACCGCGAGTGAGGAGGAGCCCTCCAGCGTCGCCGTAGTCGTCCGCCGGCTCGACCAGCATGACTTCGGAATCGCCGGCCGCGGCCGCGCCAGCGCCACCGGGGAGCCCGCACCACACGGCGAGCGCCGCGAGCAACGCGAGCAACGCGAGCAACGCGCGGCGCTTACTGGCGGCGAACTTCGCAGGAGATGTCACACCGACGCCTCTCCCGATCCGCTACATGTGGCGTTGGATCTGCTGGAAGCTGGCATGGTCCAGCTTGCCGGCCTCCGGGATGTCGTAGCGATTCTCGCGCACGTCCGTCACGATAAGGCGGTCGGGTGGGAGCTGCTTTACATTCTGATGCAGCCCGCGCACAGAGAAGCTGACGCGGCCACGAGACGTGTCGACATCCCACTCATGCACGCCGAACCGCTCCTTCACGGAGTGTATCTTCGTGATAACCGGCGTGAAGTAGCGCACGTCCAACTCCTCGGCGATGACGCGCTGACTCTCCTCGTCCAAGTCGGAGGGATCTAGGACAATGCCCACCTCGGCGTCGTCGCCCGTCCAGATCGAGATGTAGTGGCCGGGGTCGCTCAACGGCAGTATCTGGCGCACGGACACCCGCGCGTAACAGACCTCGTCGAGTACTTCCAACCGTGCGGCTCCCATCGGCGAGCGATACATGCGGACGCGCTCCGGCTCGAAATATCTGGGCACGAAGTCGTCCGGCCCGGACCCGACTTCCACGGGAAGCGCAGACTCGGACGCGGCGATCGACTTATCGTCGGGTTGGTCGCTCATCGTGTCTAGCCCTCCACCGCTGTCTGCTTCGACCGGATCTCCGATACCTTGCGCTGCGTCTCGACGAGCTTGAAGTACACGCCCTTCTGCTCCATCAGGTCCTCGTGCGAGCCGCACTCGACCGCCTTGCCCTTGTCCAACACCAGCAGTCGGTCCGCGTTGCGAAGGGTCGACAGCCGGTGCGCGATGGCGAAGGTCGTACGGTTCTGCACGAGTCGGTCGATCGCCTGCTGGATCTTCTGCTCGGTCTGCACATCGACGGACGACGTGGCCTCGTCGAGGATCAATATGCGCGGATTGTGTAAGATCGCGCGGGAGATCGATATGCGCTGCCTCTCGCCACCCGACAGCCTTCCTCCGCGCTCGCCCACCTGGGTGTCGTATCCGTCCGGGAACTTGACGACGAACTCGTGCGCATTCGCGGCCTTCGCCGCCGCGATGATCTGCTCCATCGTGGCGTCCGGATGCGCGTAGGAGATGTTCTCCGCGATCGTCCCGGAGAACAGGTACGGCTCCTGGAGGACGACCCCTATCTGTCGTCGCAGGTCCTCCAGTCGGATCTTCGTTATGTCGACGCCGTCGATCTGCAGAACGCCGGAGTCCGGTTCGTAGAACCTGCAGATGAGGTTGATCATCGTGGACTTGCCAGCGCCAGAGTGGCCGACCAGCCCTATCATCTCGCCCGCCTCGACGTGCAGGGTGATGTCGCGCAGGACCGGCTTGTGTGCGTCATACCCGAACGTCATGTTGGTGAACTTGACGTCTCCCGAGACCTCGGGGACGGCGACCAGCGTCCCGTCGTCCTCCTGCTCGGCCTCGGAGTCGATCACCTCGAAGATCCGCTCGGCAGCGGTCATCGACCGAGACGCCCAGTTGATTACCGGGCTGATGTGCCGCAACGGCCCGTAGAACATGCCCAGGTAGCCCTGGAAGGCCATCAGCGTGCCCAGCGTCATCTCCCCGGCGATTATCTGGAGGCCGCCGGCGTACCAGACAATCAGCGAACCGAGCGTGACGGTGAACCCGAGAATGGGATAGTACGTCGCCCACATGCGTTCGGCGTTGATGAAGTAGTCGCGGGAGTCGGCGTTCGCCTCGTCGAATCGCTCGACTTCGCCCTTCTGCCGACCAAAGGCGCGAACGACGCGGATTCCGGAGACCGAGTCACCGACGACATCGTACAGCTTGGAACTGCGCCGATACGCTCGGTGCCAAAGGCTGCGCACGCGCTTCCAAAACCAACCCGCGCCGAACACGATCATGGGCACGGGAATGAGGACGAAGCACGCGAGACGCCAGTTGAGCCAGAACAGCATGAAGCCGATGCCGAACAGCAACAGCATGTCGATGACGATGAAGCTCAGGCTCTCGAGTAGGAAGAACTGGAGCCGCGAACTGTCCTCGGTGATGTGCGAAATCACCGTCCCCGTCTTCCGCTTGTCGAAGAAGCGGAGCGACAGGCTGTGGAGCTTCGCGTATAGCTCCGTGCGGATGTCGCTTACGATGTGGAACGTCAACCAGGCCGCCAGGCGCCCCCGCAGAATATCGAGGACATGCGTGAGGATGTGCGTGAGAACCAGCAGGCCGACGCAGATCGACAGGGCCACGGCGGCAGATTGGATGCTGCGGAAGAACCGTTTCACCGGAGCCCCGGACAGGTCTCCGGTCTCGGCGGCGCCGCCCATCTTGAGAACGTCGTCGATGACGATGCGGTTGAAGTACGTAGGCACGAGCGAGATGACGGTCGTGAACATCAGGAAGGCGATGATAAGCGCTGCCGCGCGCTTGTAGGGGCCGAGGTACGAGAAGATCCGCATCAGCACGCGGTGCTTCTTCGTGCACGCGGGGCAGGGCGCGTATTCGTCGTGGAGCGCCAGCCCGCACTGCTTGCAGAACTTCTTGTCTTCCTCGAAGTCCCACACCGGCGGATCGTCGCGGTCGCCTTTGGCGTGCTCGATCTCCTCGCCCATCCACCGGGCGACGTACGCGAACTTCGCCGCCACGACGTTTGAGTAGCGCAGGAGGTCCTGAGAGTCGCTCTTGGTGTGGACGCCGAAGACGCCGCCACCGACGATAGCGGTCGCGTGTACCGCGCGCACGTCCGGGTGCGCCACTCGGGCGCGGACTACCCCGTCCGGCTCCAGCACGACGAGTTCATCCTCAGTCAGGACGAACCAACTCTCACCGAAGGCGCCGTCGGCGCCGAGGTCGCTGCGTACCGTTACGCGGATCTTGTCAGGGGCTATCCCTGCGGTCGTGAGGGACGGCCCCAGAGCTGCAGGTAAGGGGTCGATGCGCTCCATGCTGGTCTACCTCCCGGCGGTGTGGAGCGATTGGGCGACGCGTAGCTTCGTTGTCACACCTGCCCGCGCGCCGCACATGGCGGTGGCCATTGTCATGGCCCGGCTCGCACGCCGCAACGCTGACAGTCGGCGCGCAAACCTCGGGCTCCTATGCGATTACGATGCCAGTCCGATCCGGGGCCTATCACGTTTCTGCGCAACCACCCCGCCGCGGCGCGCCGACACCGGCGTAGCTGCGCGTCCGAGGCGGTTGTCGATCGGTCAGATGTGCTTCGGTACCGTGATGCCAACCTGGGCCGCCCAGCGGCGCATCACCTTGTAGCCTTCGCGAAGGCGCGTGCGATGCCACGCGCTCCGGTGGCCGCCCAAGGGGTGTGCGTTCGCCTTGCCGCGGGCCTGCGTCACCATTCGGGAGGTGTTCTTCACCGCAATTGTCATGACCCGTCGCGTGACGCCCTCGTCGTTCTGTGCCTGAACAGACCAGACGGACTGCCCGCCGCCCCGGCACGACCTTGCGTAGGTCGCTACGCAGTGCCGCATCGCCTTGCCCTCGATCTGCAGGGTTTTCATCGTCGTCAGTTCGCGTATGGTCCAGCGGGTGCCTCCATACTCGTCGGCGTCGTCCTCTTCATACGGGTCGATGCCGGACCCATCCCACGACTGCGCGCCGACGCGTTGCTCGCGCTCACGCTCACCACGCCATTCGTGCACGGCCGCGATGAGCGCATCGACCTTGCGCGTGCGCATCGAGAATCCGGGATGCGGCGGATCTCCGTACGTGACTTCGCCATCCTCACCCACCACCTGCTCGGGGGCGTACTTCTGCTGATGGATGTACTCCACGATGGGCTCAGCGTACCCTGGGTCGAGCATGGGGTTGTAGACGAGGAACTTCACGACGCTGACCCAGAATTCCTCCTCGTCGAACGACGCCCCTAGCCTGGTCGCCATCACGGAGTCCGCGAGCGCTTCACTGCCGCCCATACCGACGACCTGTGTCCAGCGTAGCGCCTGGTCGACCGTGAACGTGCGCGGCGCCTGCATCAGCAGGTGCGCCATCTTCTTCGTCAACTCGATCGGTAGTCCGTCAACCTTGCGGATGTTCGTGCCCGTCCCGGTGCCGTGGAACCAATCCTGGCGCAGGATTGCGTCGGGCGCGCGCCCCTGGAACCACGCGGTGTCCATGAAGGCCGGCACGTCGTAAAGGGCCAGAAGATGGCGCGAGAGAGAGCCGAACTGGCGACGTGAGTTGTGGCTGTCGGGCCTCCAGTCGGTGACCTCGCGCGCCCAGTCGGCGTGGCGGAGAGCCAGCGCAACCATGGCGTCGATGTACGTATTGCCCGGCTCGTCGCCGAACCGCGGCACGACGGGCTCGAGGCTCAGGAGATCGCTGCGCTTCTCGACCTGCCGTAGGACGGCGTAGAGCGCATCCCGCGCGCCTGGACAGCCGTCCGTCTGCCGGAAGCCGTCGTGTATCTTGGCGAGCAAGGGCGTGGGCATGTCGTCGTCGGTGAATTCGCCCTCGTAGATGCGCCGGAGCGTGTGGTTCGGCTTGCTCGTCATGCGCCTGGTCGAGAGCAGCGCGGCGTCGGCCCGCAGTCGTTCCGCGACCTGCGCTTCGCGCTTGCGCTGCGCCGCGCTCTTGTTGAGGCCCGCACTCAGGCCGTTCTCGGCGCACCAGTGTTGGTACGCGTCGACGGATGCCAGGCCGAGCTGTGCGATGTGCGCCTTCAGGCGGTCATCGGCGTCGGACGCAACCGTGTCTAAATCCGCGAGCCTGCGCTCGTCGCGTCGCTCCTGCCACCCCTTGTTCGCGGCGCCCGGGAGGCCGTGCTTGCGGCACCACGCTTGGTACTCCGCCATCGACGACAGACCCAACGACGCGATGTGTGCTCCGAGGTCGGCATTCGCTCGCGCCTGCGCCCCGCGGCGTCTTCGTTTGCCTTTCGTGGCCATCTGCTCGCGTTCCCCGTGGGTCGGTCCTGCTCGTAACGCGGCCGCGTAGGACGCCGTCTTAGCCGCGCATCTTCTGGAAGCTCGTGTACCGTTGCTGCGTGACCGCTCCGCTTTCAACGGCAGCCTTGATCGCACAGCCCGGCTCATGGGTATGGCTGCAGTCGGCCCGGAATTGGCACGTGCCGACATACGCCGCCATCTCGGGGAAGAACGCGGCGAGGTCGCTGGGCCGCCCGCCCTCCGTGGTAGACGCCCGCTTCGCGCCCGTGCGATCCGTGTCTGCGCCCGCGCCCTTCACGTTCCACAGCCCGAACTCGCGCATCCCCGGAGTGTCCACGATGGACCCTCCGCCGTCCAGCGCGAACATCGCCAGGTTCGTCGTCGTGTGCTTGCCTTTGCCCGTCTTCCCGCCGGTCTCCTGCACGCGCAGGCCAAGGCCGGGTTGCACGGCGTTGAGCAGCGACGTCTTCCCGACTCCCGACTTCCCCACAAACACCGAGGACTTGCCTCTGAGGAGGTCCGCCATCTCCGCGACACCTTCGCCGCTCACCGTGCTCGACAACACCACTCGATACCCGATATCTCGATACAGCTCCATCTCCTCTTCGAGAGCATCCCTGTCCGCGAGGTCCAGCTTCGTGATCGACACAACGGCGTCTAGGCCGGCGGCCTCCGCGCTAACCAGGTAGCGATCGAGCATGGCCCACTTGGGCTTCGGCTTCGCCGCGCTGAACATTGGGATGACCTGGTCCGCGTTCGCCACCAACACCTGTTCGATCGGCTTCGCGCCCGCAGCTCTGCGCGACAACTTCGTTCGACGCGGAGCGACCTCGGTGATGACGCCGGTGCCATCGTCAGCCTCGACGAACGACACGTTGTCCCCCACCGCGACCGGATCCACCTCACGGATGTCCTTGACGCCCACGACCACCGGACGCAGCGAGCCCGGATCGGCGATAGGGTAGATCAGCTGACGGCGAAGCAGGCTGGAGATGGTGCAGACGACCTCGCGGTCGCCCTCCCAGACGAAGTAATGTCCCAGCGTCTTCTTGTGCACCGCGCCTCTGCGCTCACCCGCCCTGACGCTCGATATGTCCTTCAATGTGCGCTCCATGCGGCGTCGCGTGACTGCCACGCTCTCGAGCCGGCAGTCACGCGTGCTGGGTCGGTCCTGTCGGTTTCGGTCGTGCCATATTCGGCCAATGTAGGGCCTCCTCGTGTGACTCGACGCGGCCTACGCCGTCATCTGCAGCCCGTAGCGCTTGCAGAGCTTCTTGATGCGATTCAGCGCGCCGCCGACCTGACGGCCGTTGCGGCGTATTCCGAACAGGTGCTGACTGACGACACGGCGGCAGATGCCGAGACTCTCGGCGACTTCCTGCTGAGTGCGACCCTCGAAGAAGTAGAGGCGCACGCATTCGCGTTGTCGGTCGGTCAGTTCCTTGTCCACGAGCTTACGTAGCGTTGCGATCATCTTCCGTTGCTGAGACACCTTTGGCGACGGGGCCACGGGCCGTGGTCTCCACAGCGCGCGCTCCGTCGAGAAGGCGTCCAACTTGTACGGTTCGACCGGTATCTCCCAGAAATCGGGGTTAGCCGATGACATCCTGACTCCAATATGGAGGTCATTCGACGACATGCCCAACCACGCGGCGCGAACTGCCGGCGCGGTTCATCGAGATAATCTTGGTCGTTCGTAAGGGTCGGGTGTCTCGTAGCGTCGGTATCGTACAGGCCCGTCATCCGTGCCTACGTGCGTGGCGGATGACGTAGCGTCTCACTACCCTGGCGGGCGAGACTGCCAAGCTTTCCGACGCCAGAGACGTTCGTGGGCATGCGAGAGAACGTCGAGTCTGGCTGTCATCGGTTCACGACAGCGGCTGCGTTGCATGCCGCGTCGCGACCGTGACCGAAGGAAACGTTGGGTCTCACCAACAGCGTTGGGTGTGGGACACTTCACGGCCCGTCGGCCCATTCGGCCGAATCCGTTCACGTCCCGACGTACTGACGCCCAGTCGGAATAAACGAGTCATCTCCTCGCGTCCTTCCCTGTTCGTGTGTGGGATCTCCCACATATTGCCGGTCCCTCGGTTGGTTGCCGAGCCCGCCCTCGCGGTCGGCGTGTTGCGCTGAGACAGCCTCAGCAGGTTAGTGCGTCGCGGGGGCGAGGAGCAAGGCGAAATGCCGTGCCCCTCGCGGTCGTTCTCGGCGAGTCGCTACTAGAGCGACTGGCCTCCAACTATAGCAACCATATACAATTGCCTCCTTTCTTTGTTCCCCCAGGCGGGCAGGTGATCGCAAGGCCCACTGCCTGGTGAATAAGAAGAGGCCCGAGGAGACCCCAGGCTTCTTCCACCCATACTGTACCACGGATGCACTTTCGCGGCCTACCGCGGCCTGAGGCGACCCTCGGCCCCATCTGTCGGCGGGACAGGTCAGGATGTTCCACGGGCCGACCGTGCGGTTGATACCCTACGGCCCGCGATGTAATATTGGGTGGCCGCGCTCCTCGCAGGTCGTCAGCCGCAGGGAGCTGGGCGCGTATAAACAGGAAACACCACGCCAATGCCTCACAATCCGAACCACGACAGCACGCCCCTACTGGGTGAGCAGAGCGGCCAGGCGAGCACGCTGGACGCATTCCTGTTCAAGGACGGCCTGGCCGACCTTGTCCAGGCGCTGATGGAGGAGGGCGACTGGGAGATCCCGACCGAGGTCGACGAGAAGCAGTTCGTTGAGACGGTGTTCCTACAGATGCGCGGCGATGTGCGCACGTGGGTGCGGCACGCAGCGCGCTACTTCCTGGACAACTCGGAGTATTTCCTCTCGAACCGCGAGGCGCTCGAAATCCTCGACGAGGAGCTTGGGAACCGCGAGGTCGAGGTGGCGGACAGCGTGCGTCAGGCGTTCCTGGAATTCCTGTACAGGGACTTCCCCAACTTCTGTTCACAGGCTATTCGGTTGGCGTTGGAGGATGTGACGGCGCCGAAGCATTGAGCGAAACACGCCGTGATGCTCGTCGTTCTAACACCCATGCGACTCGACAAGTTCCTTCAGACCAGCAGGATCGTGAAGCGGCGGGCCGTCGCCACTGAACTATGCAATCGTGGGCGCGTCGACGTGAACGACAGACCCGCGAAGGCTGGGCGGGCCTTGCTCGTTGGCGACACGCTGACGCTCAGCTTCGGGTCGGACGGCAAGCTCGTGTGCCGCGTGCTGGACCTTCCGACTCGTGGAATCCGCAAGGAAGAGGCAGCCGGCCTCTACGAAGTGGTTAGCGACACGCGTAGCGGATCGCCGCAGGACTCGTAGCCGGCTACCGGGGGTTGCCGCGGGCGCCTACGGCCGGGGCTGTCCGGTGCGTTGGTGTAGGCTGCGGCTTGGGCGACAGCAGCGATCGACTCGGGCGGCAGGGAAGCGCCATGGTTCGCGCCAACTACCACATACACACGCACCACTCGCCCTGCGGCAGCGGCGACATGGTGCTCCCGTCGATCCTCGACGCGGCCGAGAAAGCCGGGTACGACCGGATCGGCATAAGCGACCACTGCTACAGCTTCGACCTGAACTCCTCGCGCATCAAGGAACTGCGGGCAGAGGTTGCCGCAGCGGCCGATGAGCGTGGGATACGCGTGTATCTGGGGATTGAGGCGTACGTCATCCGGCACCATCTCGCGTCGATATCCCACCAGATCGCGGCGCTCTTCGACTTCGTGCTCGTGGCCCCCAACCACTACCACATCAGGAGCGTGGCCAAGCCGGTGCGCATGGATCCGCGTATTCTGGCGGATCACGAACTGTACATGTTCGAGGCGGCGGCGAACCATCCGGTGACCGACGTGGTCGCGCACCCGTTCATACTGTCACCGCGGATATTCCGCATCGCGGCCGAGCGGTTGGCGGCACTGTCCGAGGACGTGATGGCGTCGGTAGACGAGAAGCGGCTCGCTCTCAGTCTGGATCGGATGCGCGAGCGGGGGCTCGCGGTGGAACTGAACCCTAAGTTCATCACCTTCGGCCAGGACCATGTCGAGTGGTTCTACCGCCTCTGCGTCGAACGCGACGTGTTGCTCTCGATCGGTAACGACGCGCATTCTCTTGATGAAGTCGCCCTCTCAGACGACGCCCAGAAGTTCATCGACTCGCTCGGGCTGAGCGAGGCCAACCTGTGGAATCCGCTGTCCTTCGACTGACCTCCCTAGACGCCAGACGGCGCCAGCCTCGGCCGGCGCCGTGACCTGTACACGGCGCACGGCACGATCATCTCCGCCATGGATATGCCCCCCTGCACATACTGCGTGCTGACCTCACGCTCGTCGCTCGCGAACCACACGCCTGGGTAGCCGAACGCACAACGAGCGACGGCCGGGTTCGGCAGTCGGATCGCCTCGGCGCTCAGGTACGCGACGTCGCTCGGTAGGCCGTCTCGTTTCCCCACGTCTGCAAGCCCTACCCATCGTGTGTGCGTTGTGACGGGCCGCGGCTTGACGGTCGATGCCGGCCCGCGCACGCGCGTGGTCCCACCGTTCGACACGGCAAACACCGTCGCCCGGGAAGGGATGGAGTCGAGGAACGCGCCCAAGCGCGCGCGGGCATGCGCGACGATCTCGTCGCGCGCAGCGCCCGTGGGCCGCGTCTTCGTGACCCCAGTCTCGAGAACTGAGACGTTGGCGAGGAGGACGCCGCGAGCGCCGTCGGGCATCGACAGGTTCGGCGTGCTCACGGCGCCTGCGACCGGGACGCCTTCCGGCGCCAGCCGTTCCGAGAGCATCGCGCCGACCGCGCCGGAGTCCCCGAGCGCAGGGAACCTCCCCAGGATGATGGCGGCCGTGTTGTATGGCGGGCCTGTCGGCAGGAGGGCGAGCATCGGCTGCGCCTGAGCAGCGCGATGGCGCGGAAGCCGTTCATGCAGGAGCGGCTCCATAGTGACCCACTCGTCCCACCTGAGGCCGTGGAACAGGAGGACAACCGCCAGCGGGTTGCGTGACGCCGCTTCGAGTTCTCGCCATTCTGGTAGGAACACCTGGTCGAGGAAGTCGACCGTGATCATCGGCGGGGGTTCCTGCCGAGAAATCCACCGGATGTAGTTCCGCTCCACGAGGCGCGCAAACTGCCTGTCGGCCGTGTCGAGGATACGTCTTGCCTCGTCCATCAGCGCCTCGGATGCACGCCCGAACCGCGATGCGCCACCGGCCAGCTGGCTGTCGAGAGCGTCCCACAGCAGGCCCATTGGAGTCAGGCACTCCGCATAGACCTCGGTCATCCACGTCTCGATGGGCTGTACGACGAGCGTCCGCTCCCAACCGCGGGCCTTGAACGCGCGCACGTGCGTGGCCAAGTCGAGAGTCTTCGTAAAGAGCTCCCCCGACCGCGTTAGGCGTGGGTAATACTGCGGGTAGGAGTTCGCATAGTGATGGCGAGCAAGGACGGCGCGGATTCGCCGCATGCGCGTCTTCGAGATTGCGTCGGGATCAGCGATCGCGCGCGGCAGGAGGATGCGCAGCGCCTCCTCGGTCACGTAACCCGACAGCTCCTCGGTCGCGGCGATCCGCCGCGCCGCCTCGAAGCGCCGTTCACCACGGAGGCCGAGGAGGCCGAGGAACAGCTCCGCTCTCTTCTCGTCGCCGGTGATTGCCCGCTCAGCCACGCGCATCTGCGACACAGCGCTCTGCGGATCCGCGGCAATCATCTCCTCACACGTCCCTATGAGGCCTTCATCGCCGTGTGCGACGTACTTCTCCCAGACGTCGCTGTCGAACAGCTCTGGGAGCAGCAACCCGGCCTTCGGCGCGTACTTCCGCACGAGGTACATGGTCCACAGGAACACGCCGAATTCTGGGTCGTGGTTCAGCTTGGACACGACGGGCATGGCGGCGAGAAGCGCGCGCCGGGCCGCCTGCAACGCCGACGGGTAGCGCCGCAGTAGGTCGTGCGTGACGGGATCCCCATGCACACGCTCCCACGCCTCAACAGCATCTTCCGGTCCGATGTCCGCGCGTAGGGCACGACCCAAGACGCACTCGGCGATCAGCAGAGGGGCAGTGGACCCCGACAGGTCGTCACCCCAGGACGGGCGGGCCGCCAGCAGCCTAGAGGCGAGCAGCCAGAAGTCTTGTCCGGATAGGACCCCACTCTCGGGCGGCCACCCGTGGCCCGGCTGCAGATGCTGCAGCAGCGTGTGCGGGGTGATCTCAACACACTGGGCACGCGCCGTCATGTCTGGGATGAGCTCGATGCCGGCTGCGTCGGGAGGGATCGCGACAACCGATACGGGGAGACGCTCCCCGTGGCGCTCAGCATCGCGAACGCTCTCTAGTCGCGATCGCAGCGACAACGGCGCACCGTACCGCGTCACCGCGCGCGTGTCGCCCCACATGTCCACCTTGTCGATGCCCGCGAGCAGGTCGTTGGGGTCGAAGAGGAACAGGAAATGGCGTGACGCGTCCGGCGCGATCGCGTCCAGGTACCGGCCTATGACATCTGCAGGGCTCACTGCGCATTGCTTCCCTGGTCGGACACACGGTGGGCGGCGCGGATGCCTGTACCTACCACACATCGCGCGGGGCATCCACGCCAGCGATCCTCCACGCGGTGACATGACCTCACTGCCTGCGCGCAGGATGGACCCGCCCCTGAGGACGTGCTATAACCCGGCCGACCTGCGGCCGATCGCGTGTGACGAACTCGCAAGTAACACGTCCTGCGATCACGACATCGGAGACGGGGAGAACCCATGAGGAACGCGCTAACTGCCGGTTGTGCTGTATCTATGATGCTCGCCGTCGTCGTGTGTGCGGGGGCCGCGACGATCGATGAGGGGTTGCTGGTCTACCTTACGTTCGACAAGGTCAGTGGTGACACGGTCGAGGACATGTCGGGCGGCGGTCACGACGGTTTCCTCAACGGCGGCGCCACGGTGATCCAGGACGAGGTGAAGGTCGGCTCCGGGGCCCTCCGGATTGAGGGCGGCGAGAACCAGCTCGAGGTCCAGACGTTCGCCGCGTTGGAGACGTACGAAGACAACACGTTCCTGTTCTGGATCAACTTCCCGGAGGCGGCAAGCGGAGGCTGGGATCAGATCCTCGCCAAGCCTGCCCCCGGAAGCGACCGTTCGCCTGGTCTGTGGGTGCACACGGGCGGCCTGGGTATCCACTACCGATACGAGCCCGGCAACACCGGCTTCTCGGCCTTCGGCCCGGACGGCGACAACTCGAACTTCGAGCAGAACCAGTGGTACCACGTTGCGGGCGTCACCTCGGGTGGCGAACTCATGGGCTACGTGGACGGCGTCGAGAAGGCGACGGCCGCCGTGCCGCCGGCCTTCACGCAAGGCGATGGCGGACTCTACGTCGGCAACTCGCCCGCATACGCCGGCCCTGCGGCCAATTTCATCATGGATGACCTCGCCGTATACAGCCGCGTCCTGACGCCCGCGGAAATCGGCACGGTGATGGATGGCGACTTCCTGGCCGTTGACGCCAGAGGACGGCTCACAACGACGTGGGCGGCCATTCGCCGTTAGCCACCATGACGGAGACTTCGTGTAGGCCGTGGCCTGCCAGGTGGGTGACGGGCCGTCGGCTTGTGCCGGCCGCACCGGGGGAGACGCCCACCGGCGGCTGCAACAGGCGAAGGTCAGCGGCTAGGCTCCAGGAGCACCTTGATGGACTCCGACCCCGCGCGCACAAGCTCGATGGCTTCGGCGTAGTCCTCGAGCGGGAGCCGGTGGGTCACGACCTGCGCGACGTCGATCCGGCCCTTCGCGATCATGTCGATGGCTATCGGGTAGCAGTAAGGCCCTAGGTGGGAGCCGTGGATGTTCAGCTCCTTCGTGTCGCCGATGATTGTCCAGTCGACCGTTACCGGCTCACGCATGACACTGAATTCCACGAACGTGCCCAGTTTGCGGATCATGAAGAGCCCCTGCTTCACAGCGTCGGGGTGACCCGTGGCCTCGATGTAGACATCGCAGCCATAGCCTTCGGTCATGTCGAGTACCGCCTGGAGCGCGTCCTCGCGGCCCGGGTTGAGCGTGACGTCGGCGCCGAGTGCGCGGGCGACATCCAGCCGGTCATCATTCATATCGAGCACGACGAGCGACGCGGGACTCTTAAGCCGCGCGGCCGCGACCATTCCGAGCCCGAGCGTGCCGGCGCCGGCAATGACTACGACATCCCCCAACTCGATCTCGCCGCGCTCCACCGCGTGGATCGAGCAGGCCAACGGCTCGATGAGCGCCGCCTGCCACATAGGAACGTCGGCAGGAACCTTGTAGACGCGCGCGTTCGAGGGGAACTTCATGCGCGGTGCCCACCCACCGTGCACGCTGCGCCGGAACCCGTAGATGTCGTGGACCTGGCACATCCAGTACTGCCCGCGGTCGCAGTAGCGGCACGCGCCACACGGGACGATCTGCTCGGAAATCGCCGTGTCGCCGATGGCGAGCCCGAAGCGTTCGGCCGCGCCCTCACCTAGTTCGGCTACTGTCCCGACGAATTCGTGTCCCGGGATCACGGGCCCCTGGACGTATCCCTCACGGTCGTCGTCGCCCCAGAAGAGCGGCGCGCCGGAGTAGCACTTCACGTCGCTCGCGCAGACGCCACACGCACCGACGTCGATCACGACCTCGCCGGGGCCGGCGGTCGGCACGGGCACGTCCTCCCACCGGTAGTCGAACGGGCCGTGACACATCACAGCGGGCTGCATGGGCGCGGCTCCGGTGGGGCGCAAGGACGGGGGAGATTGGGAGGCGTGCGGAGCCAAGCATGGCCGTTGGCTCCGCACGCGTTGCTGGGTCTACGCGAGGGCGCGCGCGATCCGCTCCACGCCAGCTTCGATGTTGTCCATCGACGTGGCGTATGAGAGTCGGGCGCACCGATCGTCGCCGAAGGCGCCGCCCGGGACGAGGGCGACCTGCACCGTGTCCAGCAGGTGGATGGCGAGATCGTTCGAGCCCTTGATGTCACCGGTGAAGTGCGCCGAGAAGTCCGGGAAGATGTAGAACGCCCCCTCCGGCTTCGCGTACGTCACGCCGGGAATCTCCGCCAGCAGCTTAGAGATGGCGTCACGTCGCGTTTGGAACGCCGACAGCATCATGGGCACGGCATCCTGCGGGCCCGTGATCGCCTCCAACGCCGCGGCCTGCGCGATCGATGTCGGGTTCGACGTGCTGTGGCTCTGGATGCCGCCCATCGCCTTCACGACGTCAGCCGGGCCGACCGTCCAGCCTACCCGCCAGCCGGTCATGGAGTAGGTCTTCGACACGGCGTTGATGATGAGCGTCTGCTTGTCCATGCCCGGCCGCAGCGTGGCGATGCTCTCGAAGCTCGACCCCTCGAAGACCATCTCGTCGTAGATCTCATCCGAGATGACGCAGAATCCCCGCTCCAACGCGAGATCCGCGATGCCCTCGAGCTGCTCGCGGGTGTACATCGTCCCCGTTGGGTTGCTCGGGCTGTTGATGATGACAGCCTTGGTCTTGTCAGTCAGATGTGCCGCGATGGCGTCCGCAGACAGCGTGTAGTTGTCCGCCGCGGATGTCGACACGGCGACAGGCACGCCATCGGCCAGCTTGACCATTTCTGGGTAGCTGACCCAGTACGGGGCCGCGAAGATGACCTCATCACCGGGGTCGCAGATGGCCTGGAAGATGTTGTACAGGGCGTGCTTCCCGCCGCAGGAGACGACAACCTGGTCGGCGCCGTACGGGATTCCGTGGGTGCGCTCGTAGCGCGCGGCCACCGCCGCCTTGAGGTCTGGCGCGCCGGACGCTGGCGTGTACTTCGTGTAGCCAGCATCGAGGGCGGCCTTCGCGGCATCCTTGATGTTCTCAGGGGTATCGAAGTCCGGCTCGCCAGCCCCGAACCCGATTACATCGTGCCCTTCCGCCTGCATCGCCTTGGCCTTGGCGCTTATGGCAAGCGTCGCGGACGGCGTGACTCCCTGTGCCTTGCGTGATAGCGACATCATCGTGGATGTCCTCTCATAGGTTGGCATATGCGCCGCGGTTACTGGGGCCGCGACTGAACGGTAGTCGCCGGTCCGTGAGAAAGTCAACGCGCGCGAACGGTGGCGAACGCACGCGTTGCGCGTCGTCTCTGGCGTGGCTATGCTGCCTCCGAACGCCGTCGACTAGCGCACTGAATGGAAGGGACGCAGCCATGGATCGCGTGCGAATCGGACTCGCCGGATGCGGCAGCGTCTCACAGCGGGGCCTCCTCCCGCATCTTGCGCAGGACGACATCCAAGCCTGGTGCGAGTTGGCGGCCGTGATGGACCCGGAGCCGGGCCGCGCCGAGGCGAGCGCCGAGAAGTTCGGCGCCGCCCATCACTTCACGAACTACGCGGACATGTTGGCGTCCGACATCGACGCCGTCGTGATCGCCTCGCCGATCGGACTGCACCACGAGCAAGCGATGCAGGCGATCGAACACGGCAAGCACCTGCATCTGAACAAGACCATGACGACGACGAAGACCGAGGCCGACGAGGTCATCGCCGCGGCCGCGAACGCGGGCGTCACCGTGGTCGCCTCGCCGGGACGCGGTCACCGCGCCGGCACGCGTCGCATTAAGGAGATCCTCGAGGCAGGTGACATCGGCCGCGTGTACTTCGCCGAGATTGGCACGGCGGGCTCAGGTCACGAACACGAGGGTTTCAGGCGCGGCGACGACATCCTCTCGAACGTCAGCCCCGCGTGGTATTACCGCAAGCCCGGCGGAGGCCCGATGTACGACATGGCCGTGTACGCCCTCCACACGATCACGGGCATCCTGGGACCCGTGCGGCGGGTTACCGGCATGTCAGGAATCGGGCTCAAGGAGCGGACATTCAAGGACCAGATCCTCCCCGTCGACATGGACGACAACACGCATCTGCTCCTCGACTTCGGCGACAGCGTGTTCTGCATCCTCTTCGGCACGAACAGTCAGGGGGGCCCGAGGGGGTTCTCGTCGCCGTACATATCCGGCAGCGAGGGCGCCGTTGCGTACGAGGGTGGCGAACTGGTCACGTGGGGCCGGAACGTCGAGGGCGGAAGACGCGCCGAGCGCCCTCGTGGCGCGATGCCGTTCGTGGTCGGCGAGCACAGCGACATCCAGGAGTCACACGTCTACTCCGACATCATGCACATGGTCGACTGCGTCCTGAACGACAAGCGACCGGCCGTGAGTGCCGAGCACGCCCGCCACGTCATCGAGATCATCGAGTTGGGCTACCGCGCCGCCGAGACGGGGCAGACCCAGGACATGGAGACGGACTTTGCCCTGCGTGCGCTCGACGCGCCGGACGTAGACTCCCGCTGATGAAGACGTCCATCCGCGCGCAGCCACGACACATCCGAGGCAGCGACGCGCACCCGCTGCGCTGGGCGTTCGAGGAGGGATCGCGGATCGGCTTCGACGGCCTGGAACTGTGCATGCCTCCGGGCGGGTTGCGGTCGGGACTTGCCGCGACGTGGACGCCCGAGCTTATCGAGTCGACGCGAGCGCTATGCGCAGAGCACGACATGTCGATCTTCTCGCTGTCGTCGGATTGGGCTTGGCAGTACGCGGCGTTCTTCCCCGAGCTTGCGGGTTGGGAGCGCGGAGTTGAATTGATCGCCGACGACGCCACACTGGCCAGGTCGCTGGGCGCGCACACAATCCTCGTCCACTTCGGCACGAGCCGCGGTTCGTGGGATGACTGCCGGAGCGTGGTCGAGCGCATTGCCGCCGAAGCGGAGGACGCGGGCATCATCCTAGGCTACGAGGCGAACATCTGGGAACGCTTGGGCTACGGCGGGCTCGACTCGTTGTGCCGGATGGTCGACGAGGTGGGTAGCGACTACTTCGGCGTGTACCTGCATAACGCGTACCCGCGCGGCGGCCTTCCGTTGCACGAGGAGATCGACATCGCCGGTGACCGCGTCGTGCAGGCGATGCACTCGTCCTCCCTCACGGGCGGCCGCGTTGAGATCGACTTCCCCCGCTCCTTCGAGGCGATGGCCGCCACGTTCAGGGACGGGGCGTACACGTTCGAAGTGTCTTGGGACGAGGCGGAGGAGAACATGCGCGCCCTCCAGCGCGCGATCGCCGCCGAAGGTTGACGGCTCCGAATTGCCACCCAGGCGGGCGCCGTGCCATACTCCGCGTCGCAACGCGTCGGGGTTGGCCCACGCAACGTCGTCTACCGGACATATGGAGAAGCGCGCATGGCGAAGGTAGCGGTAACGCACAAGTTCGACGCGGCGGCCGAGGACGTCTGGGCGCTCGTAGGCGGGTTCCACACACTGCCGAACTGGCATCCGGCCGCCGTCAGGAGCACCGACCAGTCCGACGGCAACGACATCGTGCGCGACCTCGAGCTGCCAGACGGCGGGCACGTCATCGAGCGCCTCGAGGAATTCAGCAACGCCGCGCGTTCCTACACGTACTCGATCATCGGCGGGGTCATGCCGGTCGCAGGGTACGTCGCGACCCTGAGCGTCTTCGAGGACGATAACGGGGCGAGCGCCGTCGCGCACTGGACCGCGGAGTTCGACGTTGTGGGCGCGGACGAGCAGGAGACGGTGGACTTGGTCGCAAACGACGTCTTCCGCACCGGGCTCGCCGCAGCGGCGGAGAAGGTGTAGCGTCCAAGACGGATGAAGTTCAGCGAGATATTCCACTCGATCCAGGGCGAAGGGAAGCTCGTTGGGACGCCGAGCGTCTTCGTGCGCACGAGCTTCTGCAACCTACGGTGCGTCTGGTGCGACACGCCGTACACGAGTTGGCGACCCGAGGACCGGGACGTTTCTGTCGATGAGATCGTGCGTCAGGTCACGGACGTTGAGTGCCGGCACGTGGTGGTAACCGGCGGGGAGCCGTTCATCCAGGTGGCAGAGCTGACCGAGGTGTGCGCTCGTCTAGCGGATGCGGGGAGGCACGTCACAGTCGAGACGAACGCGACCGTGTTCGCCCCGGTGGCCGCCGACCTCATGTCCATCAGCCCGAAGCTGCGTAACTCCACACCGGTGGGCGACGCGTGGGAGGCGCGCCATGAGCGCCGACGCCTGGCCCCTGACGTGATCCGCGCATTCCTCGGGGCCTACGAGTGCCAGGTGAAATTCGTCATCGACGCGCAGGGCGACCTCGACGAGGTGCACGCGCTGCGGGACGAGGTGGCGATTCCTGCGGAGGACATCGTCCTCATGCCACAGGGCCTGACCGCCGATGAGACTCAGCCGCGGATGGCGTGGCTAGCGGCTGCGTGCACGCGTCACGGGTACCGCCTGTCGCCGAGGATGCACATCGATATCTGGGGCGCGAAGCGGGGTGTCTGAATGAGCGGCAAGCCGGCAGTCGTGCTTCTGAGCGGCGGGCTCGATTCGGCCACCGTCGCGGCGATTGCGCGGGCAGACGGCCACTCGGTCTACGCTCTGAGCTTCGACTATGGCCAGCGACACCGACATGAACTCCACGCGGCGTCCCAGATCGCGGACGCGCTCGACGTCGCCGAGCACCGTACCGTCGTCGTCGATCTTCGCGTATTCGGGGCTTCCGCGCTGACAGCGGACATCGACGTCCCCAAGCATCGCTCGGCAGACCACATCGGCGATGGCATCCCCATCACTTACGTGCCGGCGCGCAACACGATCTTCCTCTCCTTCGCGCTAGGGTACGCAGAGGTCGTGGACGCGGCAGACATCTACATCGGCGTGAACGCCCTCGACTACTCGGGCTACCCCGATTGCCGCCCGGAGTACATCGCAGCGTACGAGCAGATGGCTAATCTGGCGACGAAGGCTGCGGTGGAGGGCGTCGCGCGCGTCTCGATTCGAGCGCCACTCATCGACATGACCAAGGCCAGGATAATCCAGCGCGGGCGTGAGCTAGGCGTCGATTTCTCGATGACGCGGTCGTGCTACGATCCGAGCCGAGACGGCGCGGCGTGCGGCGGATGCGACTCATGCCTCCTCCGCGCGAAAGGCTTTGCCGACGCAGGGGTGCCCGACCCCACTATCTACGCACAGCCAACGAGCCCCGTGGAGACGCCCTCGTGACGATGGCTGGCCCCGACATGGATATCCGTGAGACGACGCCATGCGCGTTCGTCATATTCGGAGTCGCGGGCGACCTCGCCCGGCGGAAGCTGCTGCCGTCGCTATACGAGCTGTGGGTCAACGGGCGGCTACACGAAGAGACCGCGATTGTCGGCGTCGCGCGACGCGACTATGACGACGCGAAGTTCCGCGACGAGGTCGCCGCCGCGCTCGAGGAGTTCCACGTCGCCGGATGCACGCAGACGGCTGAATGGCGGTCGTTCGAGCGGACGTTGCACTTCGCCGGCTTCGACTTGGAGGACACCGACGGGTACCGAAGCCTGTATCAGCGCCTGTCCGGGTTCAGCGAGGACACGCGCGTCGAGCGCCAGGCGGTGTTCTACCTTTCCGTGCCGCCGGAGGTCTTCCCCGACGTCGTCGACCACCTAGACGAAGCCGGCCTGACAAGGAGGCGCGAGACTAAGGACGGGACGTGGCCTCGGATCGTCGTCGAGAAGCCGTTCGGTCGCGATCTCGTTTCGTCCCGCGCGCTGAACGATCGGCTGCTCGCCTCGTTCGACGAGGAGTGCATATACCGGATCGACCACTACCTCGGTAAGGAGACGGTCCAGAACCTGCTCGTATTCCGGTTCGGGAACACGATCTTCGAGTCGATCTGGCATCGCGGCTCGGTTGACCACGTGCAGATTACCGTCGCCGAGACGCTCGGCGTCGAGAACCGCGGCCGCACCTACGAGCAGATGGGAGCGCTGCGCGACATCCTCCAGAACCACATCATGCAACTCATCGCGACGGTCGCGATGGAGCCTCCGAGCGCGTTCGACGCGCACCACGTACGCAACGAGCGCATCAAGGTCGTCGAGGCGCTACGGCCGATCACGGACGCGCAAGTCGCCGAGGACTTCGTGCGCGCGCAATACATCGAGAACGTCGTGGACGGCGAGCCAGTCAAGGGGTACCGCCAAGAGGAGAACGTCGCCCCGAACTCGGCCACCGAGACATTCGTGGCGGGGAAGTTCCACGTGGACACGTGGCGCTGGAGCGGCGTGCCGTTCTACGTACGCACCGGCAAGCGACTCGCCGGCCGTGTCACCGAGGTCTCTATTCACTTCAACGAACCGCCGATGCAGCTCTTCCGGGACCTCGACGACACTCCGCCGCGGAACGTCCTGACGATGCGGATTCAGCCCGACGAGGGCATCTCGCTCAGCATCGATGCGAAGCGGCCTGGCGTGTCTATGTCTCTCGACTCCGTGCGGATGGACTTCAGCTACGCCGAATCCTTCGGCGACGGTTCCCTGGCGGACGCCTACGAGGCCCTTCTGCTGGATGTCATCCATGGCGATCCCATGCTGTTCGCGCGTTCGGACATGCACAACGCGTCATGGGCGGCACTCACCCCGATCCTCGACGCCTGGCAGGATCCCACCCTCGGCATGCTGGACTACTACCCCGCCGGCACCTGGGGGCCGCGGACTGCAGACGAGTTGATGAAACGCGACGGCCGCGCGTGGCGCGTCCTGTAACATCCGCCGCGCGGCGGGCGCACGCCGACCAGACGGAGACCACGATGAAACTGACCGTGTGCAACGAGATGTTCGAGGACTGGAAGATCGACGACGTGCTCGTCTTCTCCAAGGAAGTCGGCTATGACGCGGTCGAGATAGCCCCCTTCACGTTGGCGGAGACGGCCTACGACATCTCGCAGGCCGAGCGGGCTCGCATCCGCAGCGTGGCCGACGACGTCGGCATCGAGATCGCCGGGCTGCACTGGCTGTTCGTGTCGCCAAAGGGCCTCCATGTGAACGGCCCGGACGCCGTCATACGGAGGAAGACGCGTGACCACCTGTGCGAGCTGATCCATCTGTGTTCGGACCTCGGCGGCCGGAACATGATCATCGGCTCGCCGCAGCAACGACATGTGGACGACAAGGTCGGGTTCGACCAGGCGTTCGCGTGGGCCGTCGAGACGTTCGGCGCTGCTGCCCAGTTGGCCGGGGACGAAGGGGTGATGCTCTGCTTCGAGCCGTTGAACTCGGGAATCACGAACTTCATGCGGAACCCGACTGAGGCGATGGCGCTCGTTAACGCCGTAGGCCACCCGAACTTCCACATGATGGTCGATGTGTACAGCTCGTCGTTAGAGGGTCTGGACATCCCCGCGGAAATCCGAGCGCACTCCGACTACATCCACCACATCCACACGAACGACGACAACGGGTACAGCCCGGGTTCAGGCGGCGTCGACTATCCCGCGATCATCGCGGCACTGCGGGACGTGGAGTTCGACAGCTATCTCTCGGTCGAGGTGTTCAACTTCGAACCGGACCCCAAGACGATCGCGCAGGAGAGCTACGACTTCCTCCGCTCGCTCGTGCCAGCGTAGACGCGCCACGCGGCTAGTTCGCGACACGCAGACGCGTGAGCGAGTGCGGCGAGAACGTGTGCGTCAGGCCTCCTGCGGTAAGGTCCGTCGACGCGTGCTCTACGACGACCGACTCGCGGGCCTCCATGTGGTTGCGTGCCATGGGCCCGTCACCCGTGAGCGTATGGATCTCGACGTGTGCTTCAGGAGCTACGCCCCGGAGCGTGACCGCGGTCTCGATGGCCTCCCGCGGATGCCGATTCACCACGAACAGCGACAGTTCTGACTCGTCGTCCGCTGCCAACGCCATGACGTCGAGGTAGGGAACGCCGTCGCCCTTCCCCAACCAGGAGCCGTCGTTTGTGAACGTGGCGCACTCGACGCCAGCATGCAACGGCGTGACGCTGTCCTGCGAGCCGTAGAGGTGGGTCGTCCACCACACGGGGTTGGTGTAGACGACGCCCCGTTCCTTGCGGAGGCCGCCGCCGTGGTTGAGCATCGCGGAGTGCGTGATCAGCTCGACGATGCCGCTTCGGATGCACGCGTGGATGATGCCCGCCGTCCACAGCGCATCGGTGAGTGACGCGTTGTTCGGTAGCGTCGGCTTGTTCGTGAACACCTGCAGTTCCGTGACCGCGAGCTTCGGCGCCAGTCCGTGCTCCACCATCGGCGCGGCAAGCTCGCGCAGGTAGTCATCGTACCCGGCGGCGTGCGCCATGAACTCCAGGTATACCGCGTCGGGATCGGACTCAGCGGGGATCTGGCTGCCCGGCAGCGAATGCACGGAGATGGATCGCACCGCGTCCCCGTTGCGCGCGACCAACGCGCGGTTCCACTCGACGTCGTCCCCGTTGGCGATGAGCTCTATGGACGGGTCGGCGTCGAGCATTGCGGGGCTGAACTCCGCGTACCGCTCGGCATAGCCCTCGGCATTCGTGTGGCCTATCTGCCATCCGCCATAGATCTCGTTGCCGACCTCCCAGTATCTCACGTCCCACGGCTCCGATCGCCCATTCTCGGCGCGCCGCTGGCCCATTGGCGTGTCGGCGGAGCCGTTGCAGTATTCGATCCACGCGCGCGCTTCGTCGGGCGTGCCGTCGCCGGCGTTCACGCAGATCAGCGGCTCGGCCCCGGTGAGTTCGCAGAGCCGTAGCCACTCGTCCGTGCCTACGTGGTTCCACTCGGCTCCGTGCCACGCCGGATTGGGCAGTGGCGGCCGTTCGTCGAGCGGGCCCACACCATCCTGCCAGTGGTAGCCGCTGACGAAGTTGCCGCCAGGGAACCGCAACATCGGCAGCCTGGCTTCCCGCATGTACTCCACGACCTCGGGCTCCCAGCCGTCCACGTGGTCGGCCGGGAACATCAGGACGCGCGCCAACTCAACGGTGGCTCCAGCGGGCAGGGCGAGGCGCAGCAGGTACGGAGTGCCCGGCTCCGCGACGAGAGTGTCCGGGGCGACCAACTCGACCGTCGTGTCGCTCCATTCGGTAGAGAGCCGCGCCTCGGCGTCGCACACCATGCCACCAGCCGTGTCGGTGATACTGACACGTACGGCCGCGGCCGCGTCGGCCCGGCCCCGCACCGTGAGTTCGAGCAGCCGACATCGGTGGAGAGGCGGGTACACGCCTGTGGAAAGGGTTCCGCCGCCCGCGCCAGCGACGACCGTCTGAGTGTCACGGCCGTCAGCGCTGCTTGGCGTGCACGTGAGGTCCCCGTCGGCCCACCAAAGGGGCGCAACCCCGTCGGGCGCCGCGCGCCCGGGCTCAGCGATACCGAAGGCCTCGGCCTCGCGCCGCACCATCGCTGCTGTCCGGTCGGCCTCTCCGAACCGCTCGGTCGTGCCGAACTCGGGGTTCGGCGCGACCTGCGCCCACATGCCCAGGTACACGTTCCGGCCGAGGTGCTCCGTGAACTTGCCGAACAGGTTGCGGGAAACGGGCGTCCCCTTCACGGACGCATCAACGGCTATGCGGGCGCGGCCCTCGGGCGGGCTCGTGGCCAGCATGCAGGCGAACGTCAGCGGCATCATCGACGTATCTCCTCGGCGTTCGGTCCGAGCAACACTGTCTTGGGTTCGCCAGGGTCGAGGGCGAACGCGCCCCACTCGTCGTCGCCAGCGCGTCGCCACGCGAAGTCGGTCGTCCTCGGGCTGGCGTTGTAGAAGGCCACCTGGCCGCCTCCACACACCGAGGGCCGCACCAGGGGTAGCACGCCTGCCGGGATGCCGTGCGCCCCATCGGCGTCGGCGATCTCGACTATCGGGGTGACACGGCCCATCTGCTCGCGCGTTCCGAGCGCGAGGGCGCCATAGCAGCCAGTGACAGCGCCGATGCCCCAGTTGCGTCCGTGCCCAGCGGCCACGGAGCAGACAGCGCCGCCCATGTCGGCGTGCTCTCTGCCACCGCGCAGGACGCGAAGCGCCATCATCAGCTTGACCCGCGCCTGGCGGAACGCGCGGGTTGCGTAGCCGACGTCCCCAGTCACCTGGTACGCCAGTGCCAGGGCCGCCGTGCACGGATCGTCCGCAGGTGTAATCACGCCGTCGGCGGAGCGGCGGCCCCAGTGGATCATGTCGTTGCGCCGACCGACACCCGGCGTCACTCGCCGGCGCTCCTGCGGGAACGTCATGGCGAGTTCGTCCGCGCTCTCATCGGGCAAGCGTTCCACCTGCGCGCGAATGTCGTCATCCAGCGAGTCGTCGGAGAACGCGAGCCGGTACCGCGCTACGGCCGCCACGCCCGGGTCGGCGTACGGGTCGGTGAGCCCTGGCACAAGCGGCTCCACGATCCGTCGGGCGGCCGCGCGGAATGCGGCGTCGCCGGTCAGCGAAGACAGGTCCGCGAGCGCGTAGATCGCGCCGGACGCCAGTAGCACTTCCACGCCCACCAGCGGGTCGCCTTCCACATGGTGCGACGCGGCGGACATGCCTTTCTGCCGACGCGTCAGGTCGCGCTCGTAGATGCCCTCGCCATCCTGCGTCCACACCACCGGCAAGGGGCCCGGAGCGGCTGCGTTGAGTCTGCGCGCCCACTCAGCGCCGTAACGGAGCGACCAGTCGAAGTAGCGCTGCTCCCCGGTCACGCGGTATGCGGCAAGGGCGATGTGGAGGAAGCGGAAGTGCTCCGCGACCTCGAACGCCTCACCGGCGTCGGAGCCAACGACACGCGAGCCGATGCGGTAATGGTGGAAGCAGTTGCGCTCGTAGTCGTACCAATCTGGGACGCCGTCGCCCCAGTTGCCGATGTGCCGCGCGGCGTCCTCCAGCAGCGACCGTGCGCGTCTGTCCTCCGGGAACAGACCGAGGTATCGCGGCAGGAACAGGAGGAACGGTTCGGTGCCGTGGTGGGCCTCCGCTTCCGGCTCGTAGCCCTGGTAGCACTCACGCTCCACCCATCCGGCGAGCGCGTCGAGGAGCGACCGGAAGTGGCCGGGGACTGCCTCGTCCCCATCGACGATGTAGTGGGGGAACCACGCGAGCGAGTAGTTCGCTTCGTCCTCGCCGCCACCGTTCGGGCCGGGGCCGTCCACGCGCATGCTCTGCGCGAGCCAGCGCGACATCTCCGAGCGCAGTCCCGCGAACTCGGCGTGGCAATCCTTCACGACTCGTCCCCGAACCTGAGCGGCGCGAACGTCCGCATGGTTCTCCCTGGATGGCGCTGTGTGTATTGGCTGAACGTCACGGGCAGGTCACCGACAACTGAAGACAGGCGCCGCGCGGCAGCCGTCACGACATCCCGGTTCGCGGGGGCCACATCGGCAGTCTCGTTGGGATCAGCCCGCAAGTCGTAGGCTCGGGCGCGTTCCTCGACGTCGGCCCGTGTCACGTTGTCGAAGTGCACAGCCCAGCGATCGTCGCGCACGCAAGCACACCGACCCCATCCCGTGACGGCGTGGTCCCGCTCCCCAGCGGCGTCGCCGAGGGCCACGGGCCACATGTCGTGGCCGTCAGCGTCGGAGTGGTCGATGCCCAACATGCCCAGGAGCGTGGGGAAGAAGTCGTCGTTCTGTGTCCACGCGTCGCACGATTCCCCACGCGGCCCGTCGGGGTGCCTCACGAACCAGTTCATCTGGGTGTTGAACGGGTACAACTGCTTCGGCCCCTTGCCGAACGCGCCGCGGTCCATGACCTCGGTCCCGTGGTCGGTCAGGAACACGACGATGGTGTCGTCCCAAAGCTGCACGGAGTCCATCGTCTCGAGCAGATGTCCGATCCATCGGTCGACGAACGTGACGAAGCCGTAGTATAGCCCCGCGCAGCGCTCGATTTCGTCCGCCGTCATCCGCCCGAAGTCGCCGCCGAACACCTGGGGGTAAATGATGTCCTTCACGCCGTCCTTGGGCGCGCAGTACCTGTCAGCGTAATCGCGCGGCGGATCCCACAATTCGTGCGGGCTGAAGCTGTCGATCCATAGGAGGAATGGCGCGTTGGCGCGGTTGTCCCGGAGCCAATCCGCAGACGCGCGGAAGACCTGCGCCGCCTGCCAGTCCTCCTCGCTCATCCGGCCGCGCGCGTTTAGGAGGTACTGGGCCACGGTAGGGTGCAGAGCGGGCGAGTCTTCGCCGTCCGGCACGTGAGCGGCCAGGTCGATGTCGTCGTAGGGGCCGCTGCGGAACGCGTCGTTCTCTTGCCCTCGGATGAACTGCCAGGTGAGAAAGCCGCGCGTGAAGTTCATGGACGGCTTGAACATGTGGTACGTGTCGCCGATGAGCCCGGTCAGCCAGCCGGCGTCGTGGAGTATCTCGGCGAGTGTGTCGAGTTCGTGTGGGATGGGGTGCCAACCACTCCCCGCCGGCTGCAGCCCTTCGTTCGGCGTGTCGAAACGCCACGGGAACGACCGGCGCCCGGTGAACAGGCAGCGCCGAACGGGGACGGTCGGTTCGCCCTCGCCGAAGCACCGCGTGAACGACACGCTCTCGTCCCGCAGCCGGTCGACGTTTGGCGTCTTGACGAAGCTCAGCTTCCCGCCCGACCCGCCCATGTCGGCGCGGAAGGTGTCCACGCAGATGACGACGACGTTGTAGCTCATTGCGCGCTCCCTATTGTGGCGACGGTCTCTGCAGGTGGGCGACGACTGCTGCGGCGAAGCGCCTTGGTGTCAGCCTGGGCAGGAACGCCAGGAACGCATTCGACCGCCCGGCGACTACCAGAGGCCTTCCGCGCATCAATGCCCGATGGCCGATGCGGGCCACCCGCGGCGCGTCCATCAACCGGGCTTGCATGATCTTCGCCTCTCCCATGTTCCCGCGCGCCTGGAACTCCGAAGCTGTCGGGCCCGGGCACAGGCAGGTCACGGTGACCCCCGTGTGGCGCGTCTCGTACGCGAGCGCCGTGGAGAGCGACAATACGTAAGCCTTCGAAGCGTAGTACGCGGCCATCAGTGGGCCGGCCTGGAAGGCCGCCGTGGACGCGACGTTGAGAATGCGGCCGGCGCCACGCGCCATCATGTCGGCGATGGCCAGACGCGCCAGGGCCGTGAGGGCGACGACGTTCAGCTCCAGCATCTCGGCGTAGCGATCCGGGTCGATCTCGTGGAAGGAGCCGTACGACCCAAACCCGGCGTTGTTCGCGAGGACGTCGACCACGTGGCCATCGTCTGTGATTCGGCCGTAGAGGTCCGCGGCAGCGCCCCGCACGGAAAGGTCGGCCACGTATACCGTCGCCTCGATGTCGTTGTCTGCTGAGACTTCGTCGGCGACAGCGCGCAGTCGATCGGCCCCACGGGCCGCCAGGAGCAGATCGAAGCCGTCTGCCGCCAGCAGCTTAGCGAGTTCGTACCCGATGCCGGTAGAAGCGCCCGTAATCAGCGCCGTGAGTTTCGCCATGTGCCCGCCGTCGCGCCTGGGAGAGTGCGCCCGTCGGCATGATGGCATACGCGTTGGCGGCCCACAACGCGCGATGTGGTGGTCTCATGCGGCGGCGATGTCGCCGGTCCACAGGCGGCGCATCTCCTCCGACGAGACCAGCAGTTCGTCCAGCGGCCCTTCGGCGTCGACGCGGCCGTCCCGCATGACGATGATGTGGTCGGCGCGCCTTAGCACCGGCTTACGGTGGGACACCACGAGGCACGTGGCGTCGACCTCGGCGAACACGCGGTCCCACAGGATGCGCTCGGTGCGCACATCCAACGCGCTCGACAGATCGTCGAAGACGAGCAACTCAGGGGTGCGCGCGAACATGCGTGCCGCAGCCGCGCGCTGCACCTGGCCGCCGGAGAGCTTGACGCCCCGCGTGCCGACAATCGTTCCTAGCCCGTCCTCCAGCCTCGTGACGTCGTCCTCGAGCGTCGCCAGGCGGACGGCTCGTTGGATATCGGCGGCGGGCATGCCCATGCGCAGGTTGTCCTCGAGCGATTCGCTGAACAGGCGCGGAACCTGAGGTGTGTACGCGCACCTGGGAGGAGTCAGGAACTCCCGCGGGTCCTCGACGACGGCCCCGTTCCAACGGACGACGCCGGTGTCGCGCGGCGTCACGCCGAGGAGGGCCCGCAAGAGCGTCGTCTTGCCGGAACCAACGCGTCCCGTGATTACCGTAAACGAACCGCGCCGCACGCGCAGGTAGATGTCGCGCACGCCTTCGTCCGAGCCCGGGTGCGTGTAGCTCAGGCCTTCGACGGTCAGCTCCTTGAGCGGGTCCTGCGCGTCCCGACTGACGGACGGGAGGGCGGGCAGGTCGCCCGTGATTGGCACCGCCGCGTGTGTCGTGATGGCGCCCGCAGGCGCGTTGGTGACAGCCGTCTCCATGCGCGAGAGCGACACGCCCGCGCGCTTATGTCGCGCCATGATCTCGCCAATCATCGACGCGCTCCCCGCGACTTCGCCCACCAGGCGCGCGAACAGAGCGAAGTCGCCCACGGTAAACGTCCCCTCGCGCATCTTGCTCGCGGCCAGCAGGAGGACCAGTCCCGTGCTGGTGATCATCACGTGGCCGTAGATCGACCGCAGCAGCTCGTTGAGCAAGTTGTCCTTGAGCGCCGCCTTCCGCCTGGTTTCGCTCAGTTCCTCGAAGTGTCGCAGCGCGTCGTCTTCGGCTCCCGCAACCTTCAGCGCTGAGACCGCCCGGAACATGGCCCCCACAAACGCGGTGACCTTCTCGGTCGCACGCCGGTTCGCGCGGCGGTAGCGGCGGATCATCGGCCCCGCGAACTGCACGACGGTCACGATCAACGCGGCAGGGATCACGGTGATGAACGTGATGAACGGGTCGATGCGCGCCATGATGGCCGTCGCGACGACGGCGAACACGATGTTCCCAACTCCGTCGACGTACGTCTCGATGTACCAAATCGGCGCCTCGGCGTCGTCGCGCGCGCCGTTCGTCAACTCGCCGGACCTCCCCGCGACATCCCTGGCGTTGGGTACTCGGAAGAGCCGCTCGAGCCAGTTGTTTCGAACGAGCGTCTCGAGTCTGAACCAGTAGCGCGACCAAGCGGCGACCGCGCCGAAGACGAAGCCACGGCTCCCGAGTTCCACAGCAACGAAGAGAGCCAGCAGCGTCCACGCGTTGAGGCCTACGGAAGCGTCCCCGGAGGCGACGTTGAGGAACTCACGCACCACGAGCGTCGCCAGCAGCGGGACGAAGTCGTCGATGCCCCACAGCGCAATGTTGAGCGCGAACAGGCCGGGCCGGTAGCGCAGGAGACGTAGGGTGTGTTTCCACGTGCTCACGATAGTGCGTCCTCCATGCCGGTCTGGAGGAGCTCGGTGTATCGTGATGTCGAGTCCCGCGCGAGGGCCGCCCGAGGGCCAATCTCTGCGATCTGGCCGTCTTCCACAATCATCACGTCGTCCACGCGGCGCACGGTCGCTAGACGGTGGGCGATGATGATGCCCGTGCGCCCGTGTAGGAGACGCGCTACGGCCGCCTCGACGTGCTGCTCGGTCGCCGGGTCGAGCCGCGAAGACGGCTCGTCTAGAATCACAACCCCAGGATCCCGGAGGAACACACGGGCGAACGCCAGCAACTGCTGCTGTCCCGCTGACATGCCGACGCCCGCGGACTCCAGCACCGAGTCGAGCCCGTCCGGCAGGGCGTCGTACCAAGTCCCCAACCCGAGTTCACGCAACACCTCGACGATGGCGTCGTCCGCGATGTCCCGTGAGAACAGGGCCACGTTGTCCCGAAGCGACGCGCGGAACAGGTGGACGTCCTGCGTAACCATCGCGACCCGGCGGCGGATGTCCGACGCGCGCGCTTGCACTAGGTCTACATCATCGACCTTCACGCGGCCGGCTTGCGGGTCATACAGCCGGAACAGGAGTCGGGTGATCGTGGTCTTGCCGCTGCCCGTCCGCCCGAGCAGGCCGAGCGTACGCCCGGGCTCCAGCCGGAACGACAGGTCGCGCAGCACCGGCTCGCCCTCGGAGTAGCCGAACGTCACGCCGTCGAACTCCACCGGCGCCGCGGCACTCGTCCGCAGATCGAGCGCGCCGTCGTGGATCTTCCCCTCGCGCGCCATGAGTTCCTCAACGCGTGTGATCCCGGCTGCGGCCTCCTGGAAGTCCTCCATCTGGCGGCTGATATCACGCAGTGGGTAACGCAGCATGGTCGCGTAATGCAGCACGAGGTATACGGTCCCGATCGTGAACGACCCGCTGCGGTATAGCAGCAGGCTCGCGCCTAGCGCCGACGCCGTGCTGAGCGTGAACAGCGTATCTGTTGCCACTCCCATCGTGTGCCCGCGCATCTCGGCCTTCTTCACCGCGCCGAACAGCCTCTGGTTGACCGCGTGCATCCGGTTCATCGCGTAGGCCACGCCGCCGTTCGTCCGGATGTCCTCGATGCCACCCAGGCGCTCCTCGACGAGCCCGAACAGCTCTGAGAACCCCTCGCGCTCCGCGGTGAACGAGGGAACCGCGAAGTGCCGGAGCTTCATCATCAGGCCCATGGCCGCGGCGGCGAACGCCGCCATGCCGAGG
Organism: Candidatus Poribacteria bacterium; assembly: GCA_018644665.1. GTDB lineage: Bacteria > Poribacteria > WGA-4E. Next base: position 42,536 of record JABGQA010000070.1, on the reverse strand, counting down.
CCGAGACGCCAATCCTCGCGCGCAATAAGGGCGAGTTGCCCGGCCAACAGGATGCCGCTACCGACGACGCGTATCGTGAACTGCGAGAAGAACCCGGCGATGGCGGTCACGTCGCCATCCACGCGTTCGATCATCGCGCCCGGGGTCGTCTCGTTGTGGAAGCCCATGTCCAGACCCAGGCAGTGGCGCCCGAGATCCCGTCGCAGGTCGTTCGTCGCCCGCCACCCGACATCCTCGGTGACGTACTGCCCAGCCGTTGTCACGATCTGCCTCAGAAGCCCGCCGCCCATGTACACCGCTCCCGCGAGAAGCAAGCTTCGCATCGGAGCTCCGCTCTTCGCCGCGTCGATGAAGTAGCGGATGATCTGCGGGCCCACCAGCGACAGCGCCGTGCCGCCAAGCAGCAGAACGACGAGGAGCGCGAACCGACCTGCGCGTGGTCGAAGGTACCGCCCGAGAAGGGACCTGTATCGGCGTGTGGACATATTCGCTCGAGCCCTGTGCCAGCGGCGCGTACCGTACGCGCCCTACCTACACGCGCCCGGATGCACTGCGCGGCTTCGCCTGCGGCCGAGCACGACAAAGCCGCGCGGGATACACCCGCGCGGCCGTGGCTGGTTGTGAGTGGGTCGGGGTCGGGGACTAGTCGGAGCCGATTGCGATCTGCCGCGACCGGTGGCTGTCCGCCTTGGGCAGATGGACGGTCAGTACACCGTCTCGGAAGGTCGCACTCGCCTCGTCAGCGTTGACGTGAGACGGGAGGGCCAAGCTACGCTGGAACTTTCCGAAGTACCGCTCCGAGTAGTACACGTTGTCCCTCTCGGCCGCTTCGCCGTCGTCCTCTGCAGCGTCCGACACTGTCGTGGCGCGGGCCTTCTCGCCCTCGATCGTGAGGACGTTCTCGCGCACGTTGAGGTCGATGTCACCCTCGCTTAGGCCCGGCAACTCCGCGCTTACGGAGAGGGCGTCTTCGGTCTCGGTGACATCCACTCGTGGGCTCCATGCGACGCGTCGGGTCGGCGCCGCGAAGGCCGGTACCACGCTATCCAGAACGCGCTCGAAATGCGCCAGAGGGTCGGTCAGTCGTCGTGGCGTGAAACGTACCAAAGCCATGTTTCCACTCCTTTTTGCGAGATGTGAGCCAGTCAAGGGAGTGTGCTGTTGGTAACTCCCCGCGAACCACTCGGTTCGTCGCTGTCGCTATCTCCGCGACTGACGGACTATATGCAACCCCCGTGCCAGCAGCGCCACAGCGTAGCGGTGGCCTGTCCCGGGGCGTGCATCTCGCTCACCGGAGCGTCGCCGACCCCCATATTCACTGGGCTGCGGTCGCACAGTGGGTCCGAGTGCACCCCCTGTCCACTCCGGGCCGCGGAGCGCCACCGACGCACGCGCATGTGCCGCGCGCGCAAGCGGTGGCGCCGCGCTATGCCAATATGGCACGTCACGCCGACACGACCTAGCGAGGGGTCAAGCGGGGCCAGCGAATCTCGATCCCCTGGCTGGTTACGAACGCTTGGAAGTCCCTCAGCCGGGCGCCGTCGTTGCGCACTGCCCGTGGGGTGTGGCCGGTGGCCAGGCAGTGTGCCGCGAGCATCCCCGCGGACTCGCCGATGTTCCACTCGACCGGGTGTAGCCGGTAGCACCCGTTCGTGATGTGGGTGACGCCAAGGTTCTTGCAGGCGGGGATCAGGTTCTCGACGCGCCGCGGTATCAGCGCTCCGAGAGGGATCTCGAACGGGAGGCTGCTGACGTCGATGTAGTTGTCGCCTCCGCTGCTGGGGTGCAGGTCGATTCTGTAGCTGCCGACGCCGACGGAGTCGTGGAAGCGCGCGGCCGTGACGTCGTCGCGCGCTTTGCCTGTCGCGGCCATGCGGGCCTCGGTGCCGACGTGCTCCTCGACGACGGTGAACTCGGCCCGGATCCGCCGGGACTCGCGCACGTACGGGTACTTCGCGAGCCCGTCGGCCGTGCCGACCACATCCCGCCGCAGCCGCAGGCCCTTCCACCCCGGTCCGCCGTCGGCTCTCGGTGCCTCGGTCTGCAGCCAATAGAGCACGGAGAGACTGAGCTGCTTGCCTCGGGCTCGGTGCGTGGCGGCTTCGTCGTCTGCCACTTCCATGATGTTGCCCAGCCAGTAGTCGTTCATCGGCCAGTTGACGAGGCACACGTCGCTATCGAAGGCGCCGGACGCGAAGTTCCGCCGGTCGACGATGCGTCGGTACCGCCACAATCCGCTCGCCGCGTCGACGCCCTCGCGCGGTGGATCGAACACGTACTGACGTGGCTCGAGCGTGATCGGGTGCGTCGCCGCCAAGGCCAACTGCTTGCCGGTCCACGCGGGTGTGAGATCAGGGGTGTAGCTCCGCCAGAACTCATAGTCGCGTGGCTTGTCGATCGTATGATCTTCGCCGTCCCGGTAGTCGATCGCGAAACAGTACGTGAACGCCTGGTGGTTCTGCGGTTGATACTCCGCAGGAGCGTGCATCTCGCCCGTGTCCGACTGCGCCTCGGCCCCGACGACGTACTCCGCCCCGGTAAGCGGCAAGAGGTCGCCAAGCTCCGTGGCATCGATGATGTATGGCGCGGCTAGGACCACGTCGGCGCTGTCACGCGCTCTTCGCACAGTGACCGCGCGCACGGTGTCGCCATCCGCGTGTCCTTCGATTGCCGTGTGCTCGAGCAGGAGGGCCACCCTCCCGCTACTGATGTACGGGGCGAGCATGTCATGCAGCACGGCGAGGGCAACGCGCGGTTCGTGGCACAGGCGCGAGACGCTCCCGTTCCCTGGGTTCAGGTGCGGCGCGCGCGCGGCGTCTCCCGTTACGGGGTAGTTGTGGCGATAGTAGTCGCGGACACGGGCGCGGAACGCTCTGTACGTTCGCGTGCCGCCGAACTGCTCGATCCACGGATGCTCGTCGGGCGGTACGGCTTGCTGCGTGAGTTGCCCGCCGATCCAGTCCGTCTCCTCGGTCATCACGACGTTGCGCCCGTTCCGGGCCAGCGCGAGGGCCGCCGCACACCCCCCAACGCCGCCGCCGACGATGACGGCGTCCGCGTGTAGTTCGCTCGGGCCTCCGGCAGTAGGGGTCCGCGGTGACATGCTGATCTCTCCGGGTGCGATTGGCGTTTCGCCGCGCTCGACGCGCGGAGTGTAGCACCATCGCCCGGTGGCGCCGATCGCGATTCCAGTTGCCCGACGCTAGGGCAGTGGGTAAGGTGTCTCGACGCAACCACGGAGGGGGTAGGCATGGACCCGCGGCTGATCGCGGACTACGAGTGTGTCACAGGTGAGAATCCGCTCTGGCATCCCGCCGAGAAGCGCGTGTATTGGACGGACATCCCTACGGGCAGGATGTTCCGGCATGACCCCGCAACCGGCGCGCACGAGCAGTGCTACGAGGGGGAACAGGTGGGCGGCTTCACGGTGCAGCCCGACGGCGCGCTCCTGCTCTTCATGGCCCGTGGCGCGGTCAAGCTGTGGCGCGACGGCGAGGTCACGACAGTGATCGACGAGATACCGGCGGAGCGCGAGTCCCGCTTCAACGACGTCATCGCCGACCCGTTCGGGCGGGTATTCTGCGGGACGATGCCATCGCCGGACCATCTCGGCACGCTCTACCGTCTCGACCTAGACGGGTCCATCGCGCCCGCGCTGCGCGACGTCCGCTGCTCGAACGGCATGGCGTTCACGGGCGACCGCAGGACGATGTACCACACGGACTCCGGGGTCCGGCGTATCTGCGCGTTCGACTACGATGGGGCGACCGGCGAGATCAGCGAAGGGCGCGTCGTGGTCGAGACGCCCGACGGCGAGGGCGTCCCCGACGGCATGACGCTCGATGCGGCGGGGGACATCTGGTCAGCGCGGTGGGACGGATACAAGCTCCACAAGTACACCGCGGCGGGCGCGGAACTCAGGGGCATCGACTTCCCGGCGAGGAAGGTGTCCAGCGTGACATTCGGCGGCGACGATCTCACAGACATGTACGTCACGACGGCAGGCGGGGACGACAAGGCGGCGAATGGCTCACTCGCCGGCGGGCTCTTCCACGTCAACATCGGCGTGAGGGGCGTCGCCGAGTACTGCTCACGCATCCAGATATAGGCGGGGTAGATGCGGATTCTCTACATCGACTTGGACTCCACGCGGCCCGACCACCTGGGATGCTATGGGTACCACCGCGACACGAGCCCCAACATCGACGGCATCGCGGCCGACGGCGTGCGCTTCGAGAACTTCTACGCGACGGACGTGCCGTGCCTCCCGAGCCGTACGGCGCTCTTCACCGGGCGCTTCGGGATACACACGGGCGTCGTCGGACATGGCGGAACGGCGGCGGACCCGTTCGTAGAAGGGTACGGGCGCGCGTTCCGGTCGGCGCTGGGGCAGACGTCGTGGATGGCGCGGCTGCGGCGCGCGGGCTACACCACCATCACGGTGAGCCCCTTCGGCGAGCGGCACTCCGCTTGGCACTGGTACGCGGGGTTCTCGGAGGTCTACAACCCGGGCAAGGGCGGGAACGAACGCGCCGACGAGGTTTCGCCGGTCGCCCTGGACTGGCTGCGTCGGCGTGGCCGCGAGGACAACTGGTTCCTCCACGTCAACTTCTGGGATCCGCATACGCCGTACCGAACTCCCGAGGACTACGGGGACCCGTTCGCGGACGACCCCACGCCCGATTGGCTCACCGAGGAAGTGCGGCAGGACCACTGGTCGCGCCCGGGGGCGCACTCCGCACAGGAGATGACCCACTTCACGCCTCGGCCCGAGGTGGAGGAACGCTACCCGCGCCAGCCGATCGACGCGTCCTCGATGGGTCAGGTGCGGCGCATGTTCGATGGCTACGACACGGGCATTCGATACGCAGACGAGCACCTCGGGCGACTGCTCAACGAGTTGGCCGATCTTGGCGTACTCGATGACACCGCTGTCATCATCTCCGCCGACCACGGCGAATGCCTGGGCGAGCTGAACGTGTACGGCGACCACCACACCGCCGACGACATCATCACACGCGTGCCGCTCATCGTGCGGTGGCCGGGGGTGACGTCGCCGGGCGTGAACGATGGACTGCAGTACAACATCGACCTGGCGGCCACAGTCGCAGAACTCGTCGGCGGGGACGTCCCAGACATCTGGGACGGCGCTAGCTTTGCGGACGGCCTCCGGTCCGGGCGCTCCGCCGGCCGCGATCACCTCGTCGTGAGCACGGGCGCGTGGACCTGCCAACGCTCCGTGCGCTTCGACGACTACGTCGCGATACGCACGTACCACGACGGCTACCGTGGCTACCCGGATGTCATGGTGTACGACGTCAAGGCCGACCCGCACGAGCAGGATGACCTCGCCGAAGCCCGTCCCGACCTCGTGGGCAGGGGGATGGCCCTGTTGGACGAGTGGCACGGCGAGCAGATGCGCGTCGCGACATGCCACCGAGACCCGATGCACACGGTCCTGGCGGAGGGCGGCCCCTTCCACACGCGCGGTCAGTTGCCAAGCTATGCGCGCCGCTTGAGGGACACCGGAAGGGCGGAGTGGGCCGACCGGGCCGAGCGCCGACATCCGCGGGAATGCTGACAGGGGTATGTCAATCGTCGTCGAGCCGGCGCATCCGCACAAAGCGGGTCGTCTCGTGCCGCGTCGACAGCGAGACCGTCAGGTCAACCGGACGGTAGCCGGGCGCGGTGACGCGCACGCGCCTCTCCCCCTTGGGTAGGCCGAACACGCTGAGTTCGGCGGAGTCGAACGCGTGGCCGATGTAGATGCCGTCTACCGACACACTCACGTCGTTCGGCGCCGCGACGCGTCCCCATACGACATTGAGGCGGGTCGGAGCGGCAATACCGTCGGGCGCATGGAGCGGGACGAGCGCCGGCCCCGAGCCCACCGTCACCCGCTGCTCGACTCCCGGTCCGGTCAGGAGTGTCTTACCCACCATGCGCACCTGTCCGCTCCACCAGCGGACGACGTACACGCCGGGTGATAGCCCGGCCAATGTCGCGCTGCGCGCGTCGGTAGCGAACGCGTCTGCCGGTAGCCCGATCGACCATTCGAGCGCTACCTCCCCGGCCGCCGATCGCGTCATGTACGCCGACACAGCCGCGGAGTCCGGCCCGGTCACGAGAGCCGCGTACTCCGGGCCGAACCCGGTGACTGTCAGGGCGCCTGACCCGGCCGGGCCGTCCTGAGCAGCGCACAGAATTGGGGTCGTCACGGCCACGGCCACAAGGGCGAGCGCCCTCCATCTAGCGTTGGGCACGCGCGGCCTCCTCGGCGTTTTCTACGGCTGCGAAACTGCCCACAGTCGCCCCGTCAGACGCGTCCAGGAGGCTGAAGTGCCACTGCATCGGCGTGCCGCCGGTCCCAGCATGTAGCGTGGCGTCGAGAATGTGCGTCACTCCCGCGAGCCGCAGCTCCTGCCAGGGGTCACTGACGTGAGTGCCGGCCGTATGGCGGGCGCGGTCGGGTGTTGGAGGCGACGGCCTGTAGAGCGCCGTCATCGGCTCAGCCACGGCGACGCCCGAGCGGGTAAGCGCCGATATCAGCCCATCCTGTGCGAGCGAGCCGGCGGAGAGCCAGTCGACAGCGTCTACGTCCTTCGGGGGCCGCAGCACCAACGCAACGCGCGCGCCGCCGGGAATCCATGTGTACCAGGGCTGCATCTCCAGCAGAGACTCGGCGCGGTCGTACGGTGTGTCGGCCGCGGCCCCGGAGAAGATCTCGCGGGCGGGAAGCGTCCGGGCGGACCACAGGACCACTCCCGTCGCGGTGTCGACGAGGCGCGCGTAGAAGCCTTTGGGGTCTGGTCGGTACAGCAGTAGCGACTCGACCTGTCTGTTGGCGCGTCGGAACTCCGCCCACGATGTGTACGCCACCCCATCCGGCAGTCCCAGGACGTCCGACATCGTCCAACGGGGTCGCGTAAGCGGCCCGTGGCCCTTGTCGACGACACGGATGCGCGTGCCGAGGCCGGCGATGATGGCGTCCTCTGTGACGTAATCCCACGCGGACGGCTCCGCTGCGCGGTCGTCGGCCGGCGAACGCACGACCATCGCCGTGCTCGCCTGCGCGGCGACGGGCGCGAGGGCCGCGAGCGCGCGTAACTCCTCAAACCTACGCGGGAGCGTGTCTACCCACTCCTCGGCGCGCGTCGGTGGCTCGTTCGGGTGAATGCGCCTGTGCCGCCGGTCGATGACCTGCGCCACGATCGGGCGCACGATCAGCGCCTTCGCGTCCACAGCCGTTGACGGCGCGCCGCGGGGTCCGGGAAGCACAGGGCTCGTGTAGAACGCCCTTGGGTGAACGGCCTGGCCCGTGTCCGTGGTAGGCCGACGCAACTCTGTAGAGAAACCGCGTCCGTCGAGCGTAGCGATGAGCGCGTCGAATAGCACGCTCGGGGCGGCGGATGGGTCCACCGACAAGGCGCTGGCCACCCAGAGGGTGTCGCGGCCCCGATCGACCAAATGCAGTGGCAGCGTCGGGACGAGATCCCCTACGAGGGATGCCACGACGGCCGCTTCGGCGACGTCCACCGGTGACCCCACGGGCCGCATCCCATGCAGCAACTGAGAGTCGAGAATGATGCCCGACGCGACGTCCACGAGCCGCGTGGCTACCACGAGGTGGTACTCGTACTCCGGCGGCAAGTACGTGAGCGGTTCCGGCGGAAGAGCGTCCTCGATTGGCGAACCCGGCATGTTCACCAAGGCGAGTTGGGCCGCGCCCGGTGCATGAGCGGGTATCGTGACAAGGAGCTCCGTCGACGACACCCGCTGCAACTCGGCCGGTTCGCCGTCCACTCTCGCGACCATGTCATGCTGGTACCCGCCGCCAACGATGCGGACGACCGTGCCGCCGTCCGTACGCGCGAGCGTGGGCTCGATGCCGGTCACATGGGCGGACGGGACGTACGTGAATGCCCCAGGCAGCGTGAACCGCCTCTCGTAAGGCGTGCCGGCGGCGACCACGACGCGCACATCGACGACCCCAGCGGCGTGTGCTGGCGTCACCGCGACGATGGCGAGACCATCCGCACCGGTCGCGGTGACCTCGGCGGCCAGGCCGTCGAAGGTCGCCCGGACTGGAGCCAGGAAGCGCATGCCATCCGCGGCCTCGAGTCGCACGCTCGCGCCTCCCGAGGCCCAGCCGACAGCAGGGGACGGCGCCAGGACACGGGCAGATGAGGGGAGAAGCGGAATGGACGCCGAGCACCCGACCAGCGAGACGCACACGGCGAGAAGGACCCAAGTCAGGCGCGCGCCGCGAGCCAAGGGGGTAGGGCGGCCGCGCCGACCACGCACGCGACGCCCGCCGGTCAAGGCACGTCTCCGGCGTCGATCATCTGGAGGAGCGGGAAGTCGTCGTTCGCCAGCGGCAGGCGAACCGCCGCGTGCCGCCGTGACGACTCGTACACAGACATCAGTATCTCGTGCGTCTTCAGGGCGTTTTCCCCGCGACACGGATGTGGGGGCCCGCCGTCGAGCCACGCGAGAATCGCGTCCACCTCGGCGCGCTTCGCGTTCGTCGGCGGGAGATCGACGGCCCGTTCGCCCTCGGCCGTGATGACCCGCATCGCGTAGCCTTCCGGCGCGTTCAACGAGATTGTGCCGGCCGTGCCGATAAGCTGGAAGGCGTAAGGCGGGGGCGCCACATCGCCCTGCTCAATGAAGGCCCGAACCCCGTTCTCGAAGTAGACGTGTGCGATCGCGGCGTGCTCGACCTCATGGCCGAAGTCCACCCTCGGTTCCGGCCGGTCTATCTGGCCCATGACCATCTTCGCGGGCGAGTCGTCGACGAAGTAGCGCACGAGATCGACTACGTGCGTGCCGTTCGCCAGGAGGTCGCGGCTGCCGCAGTATCCGTAGATCCACTGCAGGTCCCCGATGGCGCCCTCTGCCACCAATTGCACGGCGAGGTTCGCGTTGCCGTCCCACCTGTGCTGGTGCCCGATGACCAGCTTGGCGCCGTTGGCGTCGCAAGCCGCGACCATCTCCTTGCATTCGCCCAGCGAGACCGCCATCGGCTTCTCGCAGTGCACGAGCTTCGCGCCAGCTTCGGCGGCCGCCTTCGTCATCTCGGCGTGCAACGGGGGCCACGTGCATATGCTGACGATGTCCGGCGCGTGCTCCGTCAGGAGATCACGGTAGTCTCCGTGCATGGCGGGCATGCCGTGCGCTTCGGCGAATTCGCGACGTCGCGCGGCGTCGACTTCCGCGCCGGCGACCGCTTCGACGTTGCCTCGCTTCGCGTAAGCATTGGCATGACCACCAGCGACGCGCCCGCAGCCCAGTATCGCATATCGGTAAGACACGAGATGGCTCCTTCCGCCAGGCTGGGCGGAGTATACCACCGGCGCCGGGCATCGTCATCGCGAGCCCGGCGGCGTGCGAATGCCTGCCACCGGCTGCTCCCGGCCGACGCCTTCGGCTCGCCTTGATGACCCTCTCTCGCGGCTGTATACTTCGGACGCTCAGCGTCGGGAGCATCCGCCCCGGGGACGGCATCCGAGTAGGAGATAGGCGCCGTGAACAAGCTCATCGCACTAGTCGCGCTAGTTGGATTGACCGTCTGGGCCGGATGCGGCGGGCAGACGGCATCCCTCACCGCGTCGCCCGACGGTGCCGCGCACGAAGTGACCGAGGACGCGACCGCGGCGGCCGACGCCATGGAGGACGCGGCCGTTGACGCCGCAGACGCCGCAGACGACACGACAGCGGACGCCACGGACGCCGTGGCCGACGCCACCGCGGCCGCAGACGCAGCGGCGGAGACGCCGAAGACACGCGAAACACCCACTACCGCCGCCCCATCACTGCTCATTCCGGGCGGAGTAGCCAAGGAGAACTCGGTGGCAGACGCCTCACAGCCAGATGCCGAAGTAGTCGTGCTCGATACGGACAGGGGTCGGATAGTGATTGAGCTATACCCCAGCGACGCCCCGAAGCACGTAGCGAATTTCAAGAAGCTGGTCAGCGACCGCTTCTACCAGGGCGTGGGACGGACATTCCACCGTTACGAGCCGGATTTCGTGATCCAGGGCGGCGACCCCGAAGGTCGAACAAGCCGCGCCGGCTCCGGCGGCCCTGGATACACCGTGCCGGCGGAGATCAAGCGCAAGCACCTGAAGGGGGCGGTTGCCGCCGCGCGACAGGGCGACAACGTGAACCCCGACCGCGAGTCCAGCGGAAGCCAGTTCTATATCTGCTTGAAGGACGTGCCGTTCCTCGATGGGGCGTACACCGCCTTCGGGCAGGTGGTCCAGGGCATGGACACGGTCATGAAGCTCCGCAAGGGTGACGAGATCACGAAGTGCGCCCTGATGCCTCGTTCGTCAGTCATACAGGAATAGCCACCAACGCGGCGACGGCTGCGGGCCGGCGCGCGGGCGCTCGTACGTGGACCGCGCGCCCTGCGGGTAGGGTGATCGCCTGTGCTCCTCGTCGTAGACATCGGCAACACCAACGTGACGTTCGGCGCGTTCGACGGCTCCGAGTTGACCCGGGCCTGGCGCATCCGCACGGACACAACGCGAAGCCCGGACGAATACGGCGTGCTGCTCCTCGGCATGCTGGCGCATGAGGGGATAGGGGCGGCGGAGATCGGCGCGGTGGCGCTCAGTTCGGTCGTGCCGGCCCTCACGTCGGTCTTCGAGGATGTCGCGGTGCGGTACTTCGGTAGTGAGGGCGTGTTCGTACGTCCCCAGTCCGACACCGGCGTCGGGCTAGATGTCGACTACCCGTCCGAGGTCGGCCCCGACAGGATCGCCAACGCCGTGGCCACGCGCGAGCTGTACGGCGCGCCCGCGGTGGCCGTGGACTTCGGCACGACGACGAACTTCGACGTCATCGACGCCGAGGGCGCCTTCGTCGGCGGGGCATTCCTCCCCGGCATACGCATATCCATGGACGCTCTGTTCAGCCGGGCGACGCTACTTCGTCCTGTCGATCTCGTGGAGCCCGCGCGCGTGATCGGCCGTAACACTGTCGAGTGTCTCCAGTCTGGCCTGTATTACGGTTTCCTCGGCCAGATGGAGATGATGCTCCACAGGATTCTGGACGAACTGGACGCACCCGCGGTCGTCGTCGCGACGGGAGGGCTCGCGGACGTCATAGCAAGTGGGTCGCCGCTAGTGAACCACGTGGACCCGTACCTTACGCTCAAGGGTTTGGAGCTCATACACAGGCGGGCATCGGCGTAAGGCCCGGCGCGCCTCTCAGGTCATGCAGAATTTGCGACTCGACATGGTGGAGCGCTCGACGAGTCTGGGCCTGCGGCCTGTTGGCATCGGACTGTACCTCGTGGATGAGGCGATCCGGGGCGTGGTGCCCCCCACGGAGTGGATGCACCCGGCGTTCGCGGAGTGGCTACCGGCGTTCGTCGGCCGGTTGCACGCACGATTCGTGCACGGGCTTCCGCAGGAGCAGCGCGAGGCGATCGCCGAGATCGCCGAACGGCCGCTGCGCGACATGTATTCGTTCCACCTGGATCCTCAGGTTGCATTCCATCCCGAGCGGTACACGCCAGATCCCGATCTCAACGCTGTGAGCTACCTGCGCAGAGCGTACGGCGTCGGAGCCGTGCGCGACGTGTGCGCGCGCGTGCGCGACCACGTCCTCACGGACCCGTCCGAGAGCATCTGCTACACCGTGGATGGGGCGATCCGCTACCTCGACGCGATCTGGTAGGACGTCCGATCAGAACGGGGCGTCGCCGGCTCGATCGTCGGCGGCGGTGTCGCCCAACGTCAGCCAGGCTTCGTACATCTCGCGGCCTTGGTCGCGGTACTTCGCGGCGAAGTTCGTGACGATCTCCCCAGCCGCATCGTACCTGCCCTCTGTCACGAGGCGAAACGCGCCGGAGCCCTCGACTACCAGCAACAGTTCGTCGAAGTAGTCCGCGATGTCCGTGGCGATGTGCAGAGAGCCGCCCGGCCGCAACGCCGTGGCGACACTGGCCACGAACTCCGGCGTCACTACGCGCCGCTTGTGGTGCTTCTTCTTCGGCCAGGGGTCCGGGAACTGCACGTGCACAGTCGACACCGACGCCGGAGGGACCACATCCGCGAAGAGTTGCCGCGCGTCGGCCCGCACGAGTCTTACGTTGGCGATTCCGCGTTTGGCGACGCGCTCGCACGCCTTGTAGAACGGCTTGGGTACGAGTTCTACACCGAGGAAGCACGCGTCGGGCCGCGCCAACGCCGCGTCGATGAGGTACATGCCGCGGCCGCAACCGACGTCGATTTCGATCGGACCATCGCCTCCGAAGAGGCCGGCCCAGTCCACCTGGGAGCCCAAGTCGCCAACTCGGATTTCCACCGCTTCGCCAGCGTCAATCGACACGACTGGTGATCCTGCGCACGATTGGGGCTGCCCCCGAGATGGCCTGGATCGACTGCGCCGCGTTCGCTGCCAAAGCCGCGCTGCGGTAGGAGCCGACGACGACGCGGTGCCACAGGCCGGTCGCAAGTCGCGCGCTCTCCAGGCGCGCGCCCGGGCCGAGGGTATCCATGAGGCTTCGCGCGCGGGCCTGACGGCGGAACGAGGCGACCTGTAGGTAGAACGGCCCGCCCGTGTCGTGGTCCGCGCCCGCAGTCCACGATTCCTGGACTATCAGCCCATTGGCGATCTGGACGGTCTTTGCGCCACGGTCGGCGTACCGTGCACGCGTGTCTCCGGCCCGCGCGTACCCGCGGAACGTCTGGTCGAAGGTGACCGTCGCGGACGCCTCGCTTGTCCGTGTAACGGCGACATTCTCGACCTCCACCTCTACGCGCTCGTACAGCCGATCGAGGTGCTCAAGGTGCGCTGAGAGTTCCTCGATACCCACCATCGGGTCCGGCGTCGCGTGTGTCGCAACCCGGTGAACGACGGCTCCGTCATCGTACAGCGCCAAGAGCGCCTCGCCGTCTCCTGCTACCCAGGCGGCGCGCCACCGGTCCAACAACTCGGCGGCGTCCTGAGGCGAGGCCGCGGCGCGCGGTTGCGCCGGCGCCCGGCGCAGTAGGATGGCCGCGTCCTCTTCGCGCGCTAGGGCCTCGAACACCGCACGCACCGCTCCGTACCGTTCCGCCGGCACGGTGTGTTGGCGTATGACGAGCTGCATCTCGTAGACGACGGTGGAGCCCTCGGCTACGAGCTCCCGGCTTAGAGACGCGAATTCCGTCTGCAGGAGCAAGGGTTCCTGCAACTCCGCTTCGAAACCGTCGGGCAGCTCCAAGCTGACGGTGCGCGTCAGAGCGTTGGGCACGCCCAACACGATGGGCTCCGCCCGCTCGGGCTCCACGACCATCGCCGCGTACGCGCTGAGACCTGCGCTCGGTATCGGCACCGTCCACGTGTCGTCGGTTTTCGTCCCGTACGCGCGCAGGCTAAAGTCCGCTGTGATGGCGAACGGCTCCGCGAGGTCGTCCATGCCTGCGATCTGCGCGTTGTCCACGATGACGCCCGGGTATTCCGGGCTCATGAGCGACCTCAGGTATTCGGGAAGGCCCGTTGGTGGAACAGCCTGGTAAGCGCGACGCACATCGCTCGCGTGTGTTCCCGTGGCGGTCAGGTTCTCGGAGCCGTACACGGCTCCGTCGTCGTCGGCGCCGAGTGTGAGCGTCCAGTCGTACCGGTTGGTATCTGCGCCGTCCACGGGCGTCTGGACCCACACGGGGGCGTCGTCGGTGATGAGCATGGCCGTCCGCCCCTGATCGCTTGCGGGGAGACGTCCGTACGGCATCGTGTCGTCCGTCGGATCGACCCATGCGTACCCGCCCGGCGATGACGCGTCTGGAACCGCGAGGATCATGTGCGAGAACTGCCCCAGCGAAGGCAAGTCGATGTCCACATCCGACCCCGCGTAGGAGGGGTTGATGAGCGCGGGGAGTGCTTTCACCCCGACTGCCTGGAACATCGTCATCAGGAGCGCGCACTTGTCCTTGCAGTCGCCGTACCGGTGGCGCAATACGTCTGCCGCGGGATGCGGCTGGAACTGCCCCTGGCCAAGCTGGATAGCCACGTATCGCGTCTCGGTCGCGACGAACTGCGCGAGCGCACGCAGCCGCGCGGTGTGGTCGACGGCTCCGTCCACCGCCTCGGCCACGGCCTCGGACACGCGCCCATCGAGCGTCGTCCGATCGGTGAGAAGAGAGCGATACCAGTCGTGGAGCGTGTCCCAATCCTCGACAGACGAGAAGGCGAGCCGGGGTAGGAGGTCGTTCGCGGGTGGGCCGTTGGGCTCCGGCCGCTGGGCCGGGGTGGCGCCGTATTCCCACGTGTAGGTTATCTCGGGCCCCTGGACCATGCCGCTGTCGTCGGGCTCGGGGCTAATCTTCGCCTGCAGTTCGCACTGGTAGGCCTTCCACACGAACGGCACCCCGTTGGGCGTTCGCAACGCGTACTGGCTGGCCAGCGTCGGGTGAGGGCCCTGGAACGTCATCGCGCCCCAGAACCACAGGTTGTTCGTGTTGCCACGCCCGACCTTGTCCTCAACCGTCACCTGGTATTCGAGAATCACGCCCTCGGCCAACGCCGGGAACGAGATGACCTTCCACAGCGAGTCCGAGTAGAGGTTGAACGTAAGCGCTTCTGGGGGCGTGACGTCGTGAATGCTGTCAGGGCCAACGGGCACCACCGTCCCGTCGGGCAGGACGGCGCGGGCGATGTTCACGCCGATGTTCTGCGACGACGAGTTGTACGGGATCGCGACCTCGCCGTACGCGCCAAAGGCGCGTCTATGCAGCAGCTTCACAACTTGACGCGTCGAGAACCTCGTCCGGCCTGTCGGTGTGATCTCATGCTCGGACCTGCTGAGTAGAACCACCGCGTCGTGGCCCGGGTATTCCTCGAGCCCGGGCGCCGTGAGTACCCTGTCCGCGACGTCATCTGGCAGAATGCGCACGGCCGGCACCGCATCGACGGTCTCCTGTGACCCGTCCTGGATGAGGGCCGCCAATCGCTCCACCTGGGCGCGCGCCTCCTCGTCGGCAGCGTCCAGCGCGTAGGCGTGTTCGAACTGCTTTTTGGCTCCCGGGAGGTCGTCCAGCCGTTCGTGGATCGCCCCGAGCCGCATGTAGGGGCGGCGATCCGTGGGGGCGGCCAGCACGAGACGCGCGTACGCCTCGACGGCGTCGGGAAGCCGTCCCGCGCTCTCATACGCCAGGCCCAGGTAGAAGTCCAAGTCTGCGGTGTCGGGCGACGCCCGCGTCGGGTCGAGCCCGTGGGCGGCCTCGAGGGCCGCGAACGCCTCGTTGAGACGGCCGGATTGGGTATAAGCGAGCCCCAAGTGCGCCAGCGCGTACAGGTTCTGCGGCTCTGTCGTGATCACACGTTCGAACTGCGCCGCAGCAGCAGCATGGCTTCCGGCCGATTCCTCGACGAAACCCAGGTAGTTGCGAACGGTTATGTCGTCGCTCAGGGCGAGCGACGCCGAGAGATAGCGGCGCGCGCCGTCGTGGTCACCCATAGACGACAGAAGTTCGCCGAGCTTGTAGAGCACGTCGGGCTCGTCGGGTCGGATGTCGAGGGACTGTTCGAGCAGAGAGATCGCCGAGGCGTACGCCCCCACACTTATGTGCGTGTTGGCGTCATTCACCAGGTCGGGCCAAGGCGCAGGCGGGAGAGGGCGCGCGGCGATGGGTAGCTCGGCCCCACAACCCGCGTGGTATCCGAGCACCATTAGGATGGCCGCGAATGCGATCGCCTGCGGTCGGTACACAGCAGGAGTTTCCCGAGTGGTAGTCATGCCGGTGCGCATGCTCGTCGTTGTAGAAGTGTACGCGTCATCTGGGCGCTCCGACAAGGCGCTCCGCGTGTGCGTCCGCGCCGCGTGGTATGGTCGCGCCCGCCGGGTCTGCGGGTTCCGGCTCAACCTCGGCCGCTCAGGAGGTCACGTGTGGACATGACGTTCCCGGGACGGCAGTGGACGCGCAGATCACCGGCCGACGCCGGCCTGCAGCCGACGAAGGTCGAGGAGCTGGGCCGTCGGGTCGCCGAAGCCGCTGACGGGACCGCGTTCCGGTGGGTCGTTACCCGGTTTGGCTACATGGTCGCGGAGTGGGGGCAGGGCATTGATCCCGACCGGCAGATCAACCAGTCGTCCTCCGGGAAGTCGTACTACTCGAGTGTCCTGGGCATCGCCGTGGACGAGGGCGCCATATCCAGCCTGGACGCCCGCGCTGTGGACTACTACCCCGAGATGATGGATATCGGCGAGGACGAGGGACCCAAAGTCGGGCGGCATCCCTTCCCAGAGGATCGCGACATCACGTTCCGTCAGCTGATCGGGAACACGTCAGGGTACATGAAGCCTGGCGAGGAGCCCGGCAAGGTCTTCCATTACCAGACGTACGGCATGAACATCCTCACGAACGGCGTCGCGACGGCGTGCGCCCTGTACGACAGCGCCCACCCCGACCGGCTCCCGGGGTTCGCCAAGCTCGTCGAGGACAGGATGCGCGACCCGATAGACGGGTCGTGGGGACACTTCTACACCGACTTCGACCACCCGCCGCAGGCCAAGAAGCACATCTTCGGGCACTCCCTGCGTGTGTCCTCGACGGCGCGGGACACGGCGCGGGCGGGGCACCTATGGCTGAACCACGGGTCATGGGCGGGCCGGCAGGTCGTGCCCGCGGACTACATGCGCACCGCCACGGTCACCAACGCCGACATCCTGACGAATGAACCGGAATCCCACTGGAAATATGGCCTCGGCTTCTGGGTCAACGACCACGGGAAGCAGTGGCCCGACCTGCCGCGGGATTCGTTCGCCGCTCTTGGCGCGGGAGCCAAGATGACGTGGGTTTGCCCCAGCCTCGGGATGGTCGCGAGCGCGAATCCGGGCGTGTGGACCCGCCTAGACGACGAATCGGAACGCGTCGCGCTGCAGAACGAGCTACTTGTTATCCTGTGCGACGCAGTGCGCTGACATCGGATTGACACTCTGTGAACCGCCACGTAAACTCGCGGCGGCGACCCGGAGAAGCACTCGGCACTGAAAGGAACCCCATGGCCCTGGAGCTTGGATGCAGCACCATTCTGTATGGTGGGCATACCCTTAACGCTGCCTTGCAGCGGATTTCGAAGATCGGCTACACCTCGGTGGAATTGTGCTCGATCGGTGGGATGGCGCCGCATCTGGACCCAGACGCCCTCAGCGCCGAGGTCGTTGGGATTCGCGCGTCGCTGGCGCAGAACGGACTGGCCATCGAGTCGATCGGGGCCAGCGGGCGCATTGGCGATGCTGACCAGTTCAAGCGGCTACTCGACATCGGGGCCGCACTCGGTGCTCCCGCGATCTCGACCGGTCCTCCCGGTAAGGCCGATGACGAGGACGACTTCAAGCACGCCGTCGAATACGTGAGCGCGCTCGGTGAATACGCCAAGAGCGTTGGCGTCAAAATCAGCATTAAGCCGCACGTCGGCAGCAGCGTGTACAGCACGCCGACCGCGACCCGCTTCATGGGCGAGGTGGACGGCGACGCCATCGGGCTCAATTGGGACGCCTCGCACATATGGCGCACCGACGCGGAGGAGGATCCGGTCGCTTCAGTCAAGGCGCTGGCGCCGCATATCGCTACGCTCCGGATCCGCGACACTCTCGGTCGCGAGAAGCCCATCGGCGCAGTGGCGAATCAGATCCCGGGCGGCGGCGCGTTGCCGCTTGCCGACATCGCCGCAGCGATGCGCGATGTGCCGCAGACGGATCGCGCGGTCGTCGAGATAGTCGGGACCAAGGACATGTCGCTCGACGACGTGGACGACGTTGCTCAGCGCACATACGACGGACTCGCGCCGTACTTCGATAGCTAGGACGGCATCGCCACGGCTCTACAGCGATGAAGGCGAGCCCCGCGCGGGCTCGCCTTCATCGCGTACGTTGGGAATGGCGCTCAGGTCACGCGTCCTTGCGCTCTAGCAGTTCGATCTCGTAGCCGTCGGGGTCGTCGACGAACCCCATCTTGTTGCCTGCCGCGAACTTCTCTCGCCAGCCGTCCGGCCATATCTCGAGTCCGTCCTTCTCGAGCTTGTCGCAGAAGGCGATCAGGTCCGGCACGCCGATGGCGAAGTGCATGAGATCCTCGGGAACGGCCAATTCGTAGTCCGGCGAGTACGTCAGTTCGACCGCGTGGTCGTTGCCCGGCAACGTCAGGAACGCAATCTCGTTCCCGGCGGGCGAGTTGGGGTTGCGGTTCTGCAGTTCGAAGCCTAAATGCTTCGTGTAGAACTCGATACTGCTATCGAGGTCGCTGACCCGGATGCGCGTGTGCATCAGTACGGCCATTGGGCATGCCTTTCTCGTAGTTGGTGTGGCGAGCGGTCGGCGGCCAGTATACGCAGCCGGCCGCAGGCCGGTAAACACGCTTTCGCGCCGTCCTAGATGAACTCCCCGCGGGTGTCGAAGATCGCGGGGTCGAGGTCGTGCCATGGTTCGTAGTCGGTGTACAGGGTCACGGTCTGTCCTGTCTCTGCAGACTCGTACCCGGCGAACATGATCTCGTGCACGTGCAACGTGCGCGCGCCGGAGCAGGTCGGCTCTTCGTCGTCGAGGATGCACCGCACGAAGTGCTCCGTCATGTTCTCGACACCAGACACGGTGGGGACGGTAAAGCAGCCGCTCCATCCGCGCCACCCCGTCGGCTCGGCGCCGTCCACATCGCACACACCGTCCCGCCGCTGCAGGATCACACGACCGTCGCCAGGGAGGATCACGGAGCCTTCACGCCCGTAGATCGTCGTGGAGTTCTCGGCGTACGCCGCGCCCCACAGCGACCGTATCACGACGTGCTGCCCGCCGGCGTATTCGACTACGAGCGTCACATTGTCGTCGACGTCGGAGTTGACCTGCTTCCCGTCGCCCACGATCCGCTTCGGGATGAGCGTGTTCGACATCCCGGTGACGCGCGACGCTCCGCCGAGAAGAGCTGTCACACGGCCGGCCGGGTACACAAAGCAGTCCAGCATCGCGCCGCCGTGGGCGACGGACCTGTCGTAATACCAATTGTCGCGCGGCGGGCCGGGGATGTTCAGGCACGCTTCCCCGCCAGTTATCTTGCCGATGTACCGCTCGCGCAGCAACGACTGTGCGGTGAGTATCGCGCCGTTCTGGTCGTACGGTAGGGCCATGAAAGTCACGTCGGCCTCTTCGGCGGCGTCAGCCATCGCCCGGCAATCCTCGAGCGACGTCGCCATCGGCTTCTCGTTCAGCACATGCAGGCCGCGCTCGATCGCCGCGAGGCACACTTCGGCGTGGACCGAGTGCGGAGTGGTCACGAAGACCGCGTCAAGGTTCTCCTCGTCCATCATGCGCTCGTAGCTGCTGTAGTGGCTGCTTACGCCGTATTCCTCGCCCTTGCGGCGGGCATTCTCCAGGCGTCGGGCGCACGTCGCGACGAAATCCGCGTCGTCGACTTCCCGCGCCATCTTGAAGAAACGGTCGCTTATGTCGCCGCACCCGACCATGCCCATACGCAACTTCGCCATGCCTGATCCTCTCGTGTGGGGTCGGCGTATTGTCGCACGGGCACGCGCGTGGGCATAGGGCGAGGGCGTTCGATTCGCGTGCCGATTGCGCCCGCCGGCGCATACCGGTACGGTCGGCCCCGGCCAACGCACACGACCACGGGAGGGCAACGGAGCATGGGCGAACTCGCGGACACGCTGCCGGTGGCGGCGCCGGAAGACGTGGGCATGTCGTCGGCGCGACTGGAGCGTCTGTCGCAGGCAATGCAGGGCTACATCGATCGGCAGGAGATGGCCGGGGCGGCGACGCTCATCGCGCGGCGTGGGAAGATCGTCCACGTGGGCTCGTTCGGCATGGCGAACATCGCGCGGGCCGAACCGATCGATCCCAGCACGCTGTACCGGATTGCGTCGATGACCAAGCCGATCACCAGCGTCGCCGTCATGATGCTGTTCGAGGAGGGCCGCGTTCATCTGAACGATCCCATCGAGAACTACCTGCCCGAGCTAGGCGACGTCCAGGTCATAGCCCGTGACGACTCGCCGGACGGATACCACGTCGAGCCGGCCCGCAACCCCGTGACCGTGCGGCATCTGTTGACGCACTCGTCAGGATATACCTACGGAGACCCCGAGCCCCTCGGCGAGTGCCATCGCAAGGCCGGGATTCCCGCCGGATTCGAGAACACTGACGACACCATCGGCGCGGCCGTGAAGCGACTGGGCGCGGTGCCCCTCCTCTTCCATCCCGGCGAGGGCTGGGCATACGGGGTGTCGACGGACGTCCTCGGGAGGCTGGTCGAGGTCGTGTCGGGCTCCTCTCTCGACGCGTTCTTCGAGGCGCGCATCCTGGCGCCGCTCGGTATGAGCGACACGCACTTCTTCCTGCCGGCCGAGAAAGTCGCGCGCCTTGCGAGCGTCTACACACGACGGGACAGCGGCGCGCTCGAACACGTGGAGTCCGACTACCCGTACAAAGGCCCTGGAACCCTATTCATGGGTGGCGCGGGTCTGTGTTCCACGATCACGGATTACGCGCGGTTCCTGCAGATGATGCTCAACGGCGGCCACCTTGGCGACGCGCGCCTGCTGAGCCGACGCACAGTGGACCTGGTCCGCGAGAACCACGTCGGCGACCTGCACGCTGCGGAACGACCCGGCTACGGCTTCGGGTTGGGCTTCGCGGTACACGCGGACGCGGGACGCAGCAGCGACATACTGCCGGTCGGTTCCTACCTGTGGGGTGGGTACTGGCACACGACGTTCTGGATCGACCCGGTCGAAGAACTGATCGCCATCAAGATGTCTCAGGTCTTCCCCGCCGACCACCTCGACGACCATCAGGCGCTTCAGCCCCTGGTCTACGGCGCGATCGACGACTGATCGCGCACGGGCTCGCGCGGTGGCACGCGCCTTGCGTTACTCGGGCGAGGCGCGTTGCCGCCGGGTGGCGTGGGTGATAGGGTACGGACACGCGTCGGCTTACTGGCCCGGACAATGCCACATGCGAAGCGTCGCACGGACATTCCACGCGTACCTCGAGCTGGTGCGCTACCCTCTCTTCGCGATCCCGATTGTCGCGACATTGCCCGGTATCGTGCTCGGCACGCACGAATTCGGGTGGAACTGGCGGGCCCCGGTGGCGCTGCTTACGGCGCTGCTCGGGTACTTCGCCGGCATGATCAAGAACGACTACTTCCACCGCGCGCAGGACGACATCGCGAACCCAGGCCGGCCGATCCCATCGGGCCGCGTGCGCCCGGCGGACGCGATGCGGCTCGCGAGCGGCCTCTACATCACGTGCGTCGGTCTCGGCTTCGCGATGCATTGGAAGGCGGGCCTGCTCGTGCTCGTCCTCATCGCGCTCTCGCATGCGTACAACGCGCACCTCAAGATGCGCGGCGTGTGGGGCAGCCTGTCGCTACCGTTCGGGATTGGCCTGCTTAGCGTCTTTGGGGCCGTGTGCGTTTCCGGCCACGTTCCGTATCTGGTGTGGTTCGCGTTCGGCGCCACATTCCTCTACGACTTCGGCACACACGTTACCAGCACCTTCAAGGACATCGACCGCGACGCATCGCTCGGCGTGACGACTACGCCGCTGCAGTTGGGCCGCGGCGTCGCGCTGGCCGCATCGACGGTGGCGACACTTGCGGCGTTCGTCGTGGCATCCGTACCCCTGCTGCTTGGGCAGAGCCCGTACTACGCGGTGTGGATCGCCGTGGCGTTCGCGGCGACGGTCGTGACACGCGTGCCATTGCTCCGGGACCAAACCGAGCGCAACGGCTACTTCGCGCTGGAAGGCGCGATGGTCGCCGCGATCCTGCTGTTCCCCGCGCTCATGGGCGTGGTGATCTCCTTCCAGATGTCTGCGGCGATCATCCTCTCTCTCCTCGTCGTGACCTTGTATCTCTTGCGAAGCAGTAAGCAAGAAGTCTAGCCGGGCGCTACTTACAGGCTTCCCCGCGTCCCGTCGTCGCCCTCGATGCGGGCGCGAATGCCGCGCCCATGCTACACTGTGCGTGCCACGCGACGGGGTGAATGTCTCCGTCCAGCGAACACCCGGACGGGCCGCATTTTGCGCATTGGACGGCTACTTCTCGCACTCACAGTGGGCCTGGTCGGCGTCTCCGCCGGCGTAGGGGCTCCCGGCTCGCAGCACCGCATACGCTCCGGCGACACCTTGCGCATCGTCGTGCTGAATCGCCCTGAGTACGGTCAAGAAGTGGTGGTGCAGGACGACGGCAGGATCAACTACTTCCTCCTTGGCGCCATCGACGTCGAGTCGCTTACACTGGAGGACCTGCGCAAGCGGCTGGCCGAAGGGCTGACGGGCCATCTGACGGACCCAGACGTGTTGATCGTGCGCATCCCACGCGAGCGCGATGTGTATGTGGGCGGGCAAGTGGGCGCTCCTGGCCGGTATGGGTTCATGGATCCCCACATTGACCTGAGGAAAGCGCTTGCGCTCGCCGGGGACGCGCTCCCGGACTCCGCCGACATGACCAGAGTCCACCTTGTCCGAGATGGCGTGCTGGTCGAAACGTACGACTTGACGACTCCCCCAGGCCCACACATCCAGGTCTACAGAGGGGATGTCGTCTACGTGTCCGAGCGGACGCGAATCCGCGTCTCTGGGAACGTGCGCGAACCAGGCGCCTTCCACGTCGCAAGCCCGGTCTCGGCGGGTTACGCTCTATCGCTGGCCGGTGGCATCGTCGACGACCAGGGATCGCTCGGTCGCTTGATGATCCTGCGGGCGCGCGGATCGACGGAGACGATCGAGTTGAGCGACGATCTGGCCGGCGCCGACGGGACGGCGCACGAAGTCCGACACGGCGACACGCTCTACGTTCCGAACGCGTACGTCGTCGAAGAGGTCAGCGTGCTTGGGTACGTGCAGAAGCCCGGCCTATACCGCGTCCGTGGGCCGGTCACCGCCGGGCGGGCGCTGGCGCTGGCCGGCGACGCCGTGCGGGAAGACGCCAACCTCGACGTGATCGAGATCGTCCGACTCGACGGCTCGGTCGAGAGCGTTGACCTACGGCGGGATGCGTCTACGGCGCTCGTCCATCCCGGCGAAACCGTCCGCGTCAACGCCAAGTTCAAGGTCAACTGGCCCCTCGTATTCAGCGCCGTCTCCACGGCAGTGCTCCTGACGAGCCTCGTCCGCCAGTGATCGCAACGCACGCCGGAGGCCGCCGCGTGCCGATAGAGCCCAAACCGACGTTCTGGGATGTCGACACGCAGGTCGACTTCATAATGCCGGGCGGCAAGCTCGCGATAGCCGGCGCGGAGGCCATCCTGCCGAATCTCGGGCGATTGACGCGGTACGCCCGCGATGGGGGAATCCGCGTGATGGGCAGCGTAGACTGGCACTCGCCGGATGATGCCGAACTGTCCGAACGCCCGGACTACCCGCACACATTCCCGCCCCACTGCCTGGCCGGCACGCCCGGGTCCAAGAAGGTCCCCGAGACTGCCCCTACCGACGCTCTGTGGGTGGCAAACGCACCGGAGGACGCCGATTCCCTCGCCGGTCGACTGCGGGCGCACGGCGGCGAAATCTACCTAAGGAAGCAGCGGTTCGACGTGTTCACGAACCCGAATACAGAGACAGTCCTTGAAACAGTGCGCCTGCGCCACGTCGTTGTATATGGAGTCGCTCTGGACGTCTGCAACGCGCACGTGATCGACGGGTTCCTCAGACGCGGCGGGACCCGAGTCAGCCTGGTGCTGGACGCCACACGCGCCATCGACCCGCGCCGAGGCGAAGCTCTCGTTGCCGGATGGACGAAGCGCGGCGTGCAAGTGCTGTCGACAGACGATGTCCTCGCCGGCGCTACGGAGGACTAGACATGGCGTGGGAGCGCCGCGAGACGCACCATGTCGGCTCTTACGCGTTCCATTGGTTCTCGGACGGAGATGGCTCGTGGCTAATCGCCATCTGGTCCGAGGCAAAGGCGCCGTCCGAGCCTCGTGAGGCGGATGTCGCCAGCGCGCTGACCGTCCAGCACATTCCGGTGAGGGACAACCCCAAGGGGAAGACGAGGCCGGTTCGCGAGTTCTGCGAACGGTTCATGTCCGACATCCCCTTCAGGGTGAGGGCGATCCGCAACAAGGTACCCACGTTGAGGCGTCTGCGCGCCAACGGCGTCGTGCCCGACGCGGCGGAGGACGGCTGACGTGGGGTGGCTTTCGGCCGTCGCGAGAGCTGTGCTGCCCTCGGCGACGCGCGAGTGGGTGGACGTCGGGCCGCTGGACGAGTACCCAGCGGAGTCCGTACGATGCGTACGGGTTCGGGGCGTCGACGTGGCAGTGTTCCATGCGGATGGCCGCTTGGCAGCGATCGCGGACGTGTGTCCCCACATGGGGGCGGCGCTCAGCGAGGGCGTGCTACATGGCGACGGGCATGTGCAGTGCCCCGCGCACGACATGCGCTTCGACCTGCGTACCGGACGGTGTCCTGAGAGCCCGATGTATACCGGGCGCGTATACCCGACACGTGTCCGGCGAGGGCGCGTGTTCATCCGGTCATGACGTGACCCAGACGCGCGGAGAACCGATGCGATGACGGATCGCGATGTCATGTGCCGACTCGACTGGGCGGGCCGACTGCGCGCGGGCGCCGGGGTGGCGGCCGCGTGCGTCCTGCTCGCGCTGCTCGCCGCGTGCCGCGAGCCGGTCCCAGAACCTCGGCAATTCGAATCGCTCCTCACCGGATTCCAGGGCGAAGGGCCGTTGTCCGCCGATCTCGACAAGCGCGTCGGAAGGTTCCTTCGCAAGGCAGACGAGCACGACCTGCGGCGACAGCTCTCGTACGCGTATGGTCGCGCCCTCCAGGAACGGCAGCGGTACGAGGAAGCTGGCGAGGCGTACGCGCGCTGCGATGTGGCGGAGTTCGCGTTGCGCGATTTCGCGCGGTACTACCGTGGGCAGTGCTTGGCCGAACTGGAGCGATACGACGAAGCTGCGGCGCAATACCGTTCTATCCTCGATGACTTCCCGGACTTCCCGCTGCGCGAAAGCGCGCTGCTGCGCGTGGGCAAAGCACACGAGAACGGCGGCCAGTACGCCGCCGGGCTGGCAGTGTTCCAGACCCTCGTGGCGGAGCGTGGCTTGGGTCGCGAGGCGCAGTACTTCGTCGGGGTGTCCCACGAGGGGCTCGGCGCTCCGCAGGCTGCCTACGAGGCGTACCAGCAGGTAATCGAGGATCAGACGGACGACTCGTTCGCGCAACGCGCCGTCGCGAAGATAGAGCGGCTTGCCCAGAGTCACCCCGAGCTGAAGCTCTCTAGGGCGCACAAGTTCGTCCACGCTCAGGTGCTGCACGGCAGCGGCGAGCGGAAAAAGGCTCGCGCGACGTGGGAGATCATCCACGCAGGACACGAGGACGAACTCGGTACGCGCGCTCGGTACGAGATCGGCCGGTCCTACCTGCGCGACCGCCAGTACAACAACGCGATCCGCACGTTCGAGGGGCTGCTGCGATCCGGGCATCCCAACTACAAGACGCGCGCCCAGTTCCAACGCATCCTCGCGACACGTCGGTCAGGCCAACGCACGCGGGCCCTGCGTCTGTTCCGGGAGTTCATCACGGAGAACCCGTGGTCGTCTCTGCTCGACGATGTCATGATGGAGTACGGGTGGACACTCCGCGATGCGCGCGACTTCGCGACCGCGCGGAAGGCGTATGCGGAGGTCGTCGCGAAGTTCCCCAAGAGCGCGCAGGCGCCAGAGGCGGCGTGGCTCACCGCGTGGTGCGACATCCGCCTGAAGCGACACGCGCAGAGCATGGCGTCTCTGAACACTCTCATCCTCGCCTACCCAACGAGCGACTACGCTGGCAGGGGGCACTTCTGGCTCGGGAAGGTACACGAGCGGCTGGGCAACCCGCAGCGGGCGGCGGACGCGTACCGACAGGTCGTCGAGATGGACACCTACTACTACGGGGCGCGGGCCGACGAGAAGCTACGCGAGCTGTCCGACAGCGGCGCCGTCGGCCCCGAGTACATCGACTCCGTGCAGCGCATGGTCCGTCAAGCTAGCGTGTCTGTCGACACGCTACACCACATGCCGATCGCGCGCGTAGAGATGTTGACCCGCCTTGACGACGACGCCGCGGCGATCGCCGAGATGGAGTCGCTACTCGACCGAGGCAAGGACGACCGCCCCTTGCTGTATTACCACCTAATGCAGGCCAACGAGCGGTTGGGCCGGACGTACCGCGCGTACATCATGGCGTACAGGTTCTCGAACTTGCCAGAGGTCCGCTGGAGCGGCGACGACCCGCCCGTTGAGGTGGGCCAGCTTCTCTATCCGATCCCGTTCGAGGAGTCCCTGGTGAAGGCGGGTGAGGAGTTTGGAGTTGATCCCCACTACCTCGCCGCGATGATCCGCGAGGAGAGTCGCTTCAACGCAAGCGTGGTCTCCTGGGCGGGCGCGTACGGACTCATGCAAGTGATGCCAGACACCGGCAAGCGTATCGCGCCGAGAATCGGGATTGAGGAGTTCGACAAGGACATGCTCCTCGACCCCGAAGTGAACATCCGCATGGGGGCGTGGTACATCCGGTTCCTGTTGGACGAGTTCGGTGGCGACTTCTCCCTCGTCTCCGGCGCGTACAACGCGGGCGAGGGACGTATGGGCCAATGGCGCGATCGGTATGCCATCACCGACCTCGACGAATTCATAGAGCAGGTGCCCTACGACGAGACGCGCAACCACATTAAGAAGGTCATGCACTCCTACCACGTCTACCGCCACCTCTACGGCGAGGACGAGGAGCCCGCGCAGCTATCGCCGGTCGAGCATCCAGGATGAGCACACACGGGCCACACGCGACCAACGCGCTCCCGGCGGCCGGTTGGTGTGAGTCATGATCCGGCGAATCATCCTCCGTGACTTCATGTCGCACTCCGAGACGGTCATCGAGCCCGCCGACGGACTCACCGTCCTTGTCGGGCCGAACAACTCCGGCAAGAGCGCGATCGTCGAGGCTCTGCGGACTCTGTGCACGAACGAGAACAGCACGCACGTCAAGCGCCACGGGGCGCGGGAGTGCAGCGTGACGGTGGAGACGGACGACGGGCACGTCATACAGTGGACGCGAAGGAACTCGCCGAGCTACCTGGTGGACGCGCAACTGTTCGACAGGCTGGGCCGCGGGCGGGGCGGCGTGCCGCCAGAGCTACACCAGGCGCTACGACTGCCATGGGTAGAGGGCGATGGCGCCGTGTTCGATGTCCACCTCGGCGAACAGAAGGATCCGATCTTCCTGCTCGGGCAGTCGGGGTCACAGGCAGCGCGGTTCTTCGCATCGTCTTCCGACGCGACGAAGCTGGTCGAGATGCAGCGCAGGCACCGCGAGAAGGTCCGCGCCGCGAGCGGGCGAAAGCAGCAGCTTGAGGCGGCGGCGACGCGGCAGACAGGGCGGCTCGCACAGCTAGAGGCTGTGCCGGACTTGTCGACAAGGATGGAAGCCGCGGAGGCGCAGCATAGGGCCATCGCCGCCGCGGACGTCGCGACAGCCCGTCTGACCTCGGAGATCGACGGCCTCGGCGAGGCCCGCACGGCTGCCGAGACTCTGGCCGCAACCGCCCGCGCGCTAACCGGCCTAGATAGTCCGCCGTCGCTCCCCAATCCGGCTCCGCTAGCTGGCATCGCGGTGAGCCTAGGCATCGCTTCCCGCGAACGCGTCCGGGCGTGGGCGGAAGCGGACGCGATGCAGCACCTACGGCGGCCGCCAGAACTCGCCCCAGAGGCCGACCTCGAGGCGCAAATCCAGGCCACGGCGCGCGTTTCCATCACCGTTCGGGCGTCGGTTGCGGAGTACCAGGCCCTCTCGACGATGGTCACGCCCCCGACGCTGGCGGACTCCGCGGGCATGCACGCCGATCTGGTAGGCCTGGCACGCGCAGAGACACGGCGGGGGGCCCTCCACGCCAAGGGAGACCTGCTGTCCTTGGTGGCCGGGCCGCCTGACGCGCAGGACGACATCGCTCTCGCCGCGACGATCGCGAACATGCGTGCGGCCGCGCGCTCTGTCGACGGACTCGCAGAAGCGGCCGGCCTCACCACGGCGTTGCCGGAGGCGCCGACGGCGGCCGACACGCTGCCACTGTCGGCGCTACTCGCGGATTTCGCCCGTGTAGAGAACGCCGTCGGCGCGCACGCGCAGGCACTGGAGCGCGCGGAGACGGAGCGCCGATCAGTCGCCGAGAAACTGCGGGCGTGGGCCGAGGAGCACGAGACGTGTCCGACATGTGGCGCCGCGGTCGATGCGGATGCCCTCGTCGACCACGCGGCAGGCGCGCACGGAGGGCCGCGAGATGCCTGACGCCATGTACAGGGGCATCCTTGTCGTCGGCGATCCTCACCTGGAGGGCCGTGTCCCCGGGTTCCGCCGGGACGACTACCCGGACGTCATCCTGCAGAAGCTGCAGTGGTGCCTCGACTACGCCGCCGCGAACTGCCTCCTACCGACGATTCTCGGCGACCTGTTCCATCTCCCACGGGACAACCCAACGTGGATGCTGGGGCGGCTGATCGACATGTTCGACTGCGAGATCGTCGCCGTATACGGCAACCACGACACGGCCAACCCCGCGCTAGATGAGCACGACTCGCTGACGCTCCTTGTCAAAGCGGGTCGGCTCAGGCTGCTCACGCCGGAAGCCCCGTGGCACGGGGTCATGGGCGGGCGGCCTGTGGTTGTTGGCGGGTCGTCGTATCGTGTTCCCATCCCCGCTGGTTTCGACCCCGCGCCATCCGACCCCGGCTCCCTCGTCGTGTGGCTGACCCACCACGACGTGACGGTTCCGGGGTACGAGGGGGGCCGCATCACGCCGAAGGAGTTGCCCGGCATCGATGTCGTCGTGAACGGGCACATCCACCGACGGCTAGACGAGGTCCGCGCCGGCTCAACCCTGTGGCTTACCCCAGGCAACATTACCCGTCGCTCGCGGAACGAGGCGACGGCGGAGCACATCCCGTCGGCTTTGCGCATCGACGTCACGGAAGACGGATGGGTTCACACTCAACCCACCATTCCGCACGGCCCGTTCGAGGACGTGTTCCATGACGCCGTGACAGACAGCGAAACCGACACGTCGGCGTCGGCTTTCGTCGCCGGGCTCGGCGAGCTGCTGGCGCGGCGCACGGATACTGGCGCGGGGTTGACGTCTTTCCTACAAGAGCATCTTGACGGTTTCGAACCGGACGTGGCCACCGAGATTCTGGCCCTAGCCAAGGAGGTCACAGACAGTGGCGAGCAATGAAGCGACGAGCGGCGATGCGCAGACGATCGAGGAACTACGCGCGCGATACGACGCGCTGAACACGCGCCGTATCCAGGTCACGGTGCAGTTGGAGAGCGCGCGCACGCAGCTCAGCACACTGCAGGAACAGGCGCGGGAGAAATACGGCACCGATGACATCGAGGAGCTCCAGGCAAAGCTCGAGGAGATGCGCGCCGACAACGAACGCCAGCGCGCGGAATACCAGGCTTCGCTCGAGGCGATAGAGGCCGACCTGCTCGCCGTCGACGGTGCCGATGGCGACAATGCCCCCGACGCCATGAGCGCGCAGGGCGCTGACGACGAGGGTGACGTGCCGTGGTAGGCAATCCGGCCGGGTCAGCAACGCCGCGCGAGCCGGGCCCGGTGCGCGCGCGTCTCGACAAGCTGGTTTGGGAGCGCGACCGGCTGCTGGAGGAGTCCCGGAACACCACGCGCGACCTGCGCGCCGTCGACGCGTACCTCGCGGTGTCCGACAACGTCACCGCAGCGCTGGAGCAGCTCAACGAGACGCTGTTCCGCCAGACACTGTCCGTGGTCGAGGAGAAGCTGACGATCGCGCTTCAGGAGATCCTGGAGCAGCCGATACGGCTGCGAGCCGACGCTGACTTCAAGCGCGGCGCGGCCTCCATCGACTTCTACATCGAACGCGAAGGCAACCGGGAGCACATCCTGCGGGGCCAGGGCGGCTCCGTCGCGAACGTGCTGTCTGTCGGACTGCGCATGTTCGCGCTTACGACGTTGGACGAAAGCGACCATCGTCGTTTCCTGGTCCTGGATGAGCAGGACTGCTGGCTACGCCCGGACCTGGTACCGAAGCTCGTGAAGATCGTTCACGACGCCGGGAAGGCGCTTGGGTTCCAGGTGCTAATGATCTCGCACCACGACCCTGACACATTCCAGCAGTACGCCGACAAGATGTATCGGCTC
>JABGQA010000070.1:0-12353 GCA_018644665.1 Candidatus Poribacteria bacterium | reverse complement strand
CGCCTAGCAGCTCGACCGACGCGCGGCGACGGCGTGTCGGTCGAGCTGCTAGGCGCCGGTCCCGACACGGCGGACGCGCCGCACCCCTGACATCGCCGGGGCCATGCATCGCCTACGGGCCGCCCCGCGGAGAGAGGGGTCGCAATGCGTCACCGTGCGCGGGCGGTGGCCGTGGCTCGTCCTGCATCCGCAGGCAGGTTAGTATGGTAGTACCGTCGCCGTACCCATAGTCGCGGGGTGTGGCGTGGATGCCGCCGTTACCCGATAGGGGCTCGAACATGTGGAAGCTACGAATCTCCCATACGTAGGCCGCGCCGACTCACGGCGCAAGTCGCAACACGATGTGGCGCAAGGGCGTTGTCTGGAACGCCCACGCAAGACACCGGGAGATGGTCCAAGCATGGATCTGTTTGAGCTACGCGCACGAATCGAGCAGACGGAACGCGCGATCCTTGTCGGCGTGGAATGGACCGGGCGCGAAGGCGACACGTACAGCGTCCAGGACTCCATGGCGGAGCTGGCCGCGCTGGCGGAGACCGCCGGCGTTGAAGTGGTCTGCCAGGTGGTGCAGCGTCGGAACCGCCCTCACGCGGCGACGCTCATCGGCTCCGGGAAGGTCGACGAACTCCGCGTTCTGAACGAGGAGGTCAACGCGGACCTATACCTCTTCGATGACGAGTTGTCGCCGGGGCAGATGCGCAACCTTGACAAGACGCTCGACAGCAAGGTCCTAGACCGCACTGACGTCATTCTCGACATATTCGCCCAGCGAGCGCGGACCAAGGAAGCCAAGCTGCAGGTTGAGCTAGCCCAGTTGGAATACGCCATACCGCGCCTTCGACGCGCGTGGACACACCTTTCACGCGTGGGAGGCGGCTCGGGAGTAGGTGGAGGAGTCGGCACACGGGGGCCGGGGCGGACACAGCTGGAGATGGACCAACGGCTGATCCAACGTCGAATCAAGCAGGTGCGCAAGGACCTGGGCGACATGCGCCGTCAGCGACGCGTTCAGAGATCGGCGCGCACGAAGGAATACACAGCATCGCTGGTGGGGTACACGAACGCCGGCAAGTCCTCCGTGCTGAACGCGCTGACCGGCGAGCGGCACGTCGCGACCGAAGACAAGCTGTTCAAGACGCTGGACCCCACGACCCGACAACTGGATATCGACGACGGGCGCAGCCTACTCGTCACAGACACCGTCGGATTCATCCAGCGACTCCCGCATAGGCTGGTCGCCGCGTTCCGCGCGACGCTCGAAGAGGTACTCGAGGCCGATCTGTTGCTGCATGTCGTCGACGTGGCACACGCCAATCCGGTCGCCCAGATCGCGTCCGTGAACGAGGTGCTGGCGGAGCTCGAGGCGCTCGATATCCCGACGCTGCTGGTCCTGAACAAGGTCGACCTGTTGGATGACGCCAAGGTCCTCTCGGATATCAAGGCCGAGTATCCCGACGCGATTCCGGTCTCCTCGGTCACAGGCGACGGCATGGACTCGCTCCGTCACGAGCTGTCCACGCGCGCAGGCGAGGGTGAGCAGGAGTACGAGTTCCGGCTGCCCCACGAGCGCGGCCGCCTGCTCTCGTACCTGTACGAGCACGGCCAGGTCGACGACGTCGACTATGGCGAGCTGGAAGTGACCGTGCGGGCGCACCTGCATCCCAAGCACATCGCGCCGTTGCGCGACTACGTCTCATAGCGGCGCCTAAGACGACGCCGACTTCTCCGCTCACCGACGCCGTCGCCGCGTGGTCGGGACGCGCGCGTGCAACGACTACTGGATAGCGAGCCGGCGTGCCCCAGGACGGCGGCGCTCCTACGCAAGGACATCGACAAGGCGAACGCCGACAGCGCGCGACACCTGTTCGCGGTGCGCCCGGTGCCGACGACCGGCTGGTTGGGTTCCTGGCGCTCGACGGTATCCGTTGGACACGCGGGGTCTGTAGCCTAGGCGTGCTGATCGGCCGACCTGAGGTCTGGGGCCGAGGCTGCGGGTCGGCAGCGATACAGGTGCCGCTCGCCTTCGCGTTCGACGAGTTGAATCTGCACCGCGTCGAGCTCGCGGTC
This sequence comes from Candidatus Poribacteria bacterium, assembly GCA_018644665.1. GTDB lineage: Bacteria > Poribacteria > WGA-4E. The sequence continues at coordinate 10,286 of JABGQA010000070.1, read as the reverse complement.
TTCAGTTACATCCAGCGGGCGATCGCGATGTATGAGCGACTGGGCTCCCGCGTCGAGGGGACTCGTCGCGAGCGTCTACACCGGGACGGCCACCGTCACGACATGCACCTGTACGGTCTGCTCCGGCGTGAGTGGGACGAGTTGGCCGGCGCACGCCCTACCGCAGGCTGAGCGAGGCCCACGCGTCCGCTCCTGAGACGACCTCCAACGGCCGCAGACGCGAACGCACGAGGTGGCCGTTCATCGCGCGCATCGTCGGCTGGGTGGCGTCCTGGTACCGGAAGTCGAGACTCCAGCGGATGTGCTGGGACCGGTTCGGCAGGCCTCGGTGGAAGACGAGGTTGCTGAACAGCACGACGTCGCCCGGATCACATTCGATCGCGACGGCCTCATCCTCCAGCGGTCTGATCACTTCATCCGCGATGCGCAGGTAGTACGTGTCCTTCTCGTGCCGTACGACGCCCCGCTTGTGACTCCCAGGCACGATCTCCATGCAGCCGTTCTCGCGCGTCGCGGGCACTAGCGGTGTCCACACGTTCAGCATGCGGAGGACATCCGCATCGCTCGCCGTGTATCCCGCGTCCTGGTGCCACAGCACCAGCGTTCGGTCGTTCTCGGGTAGCTTGGGCCGAGCGGAGTAGTTCGGGTAGAGACGCACCTCAGGGCCGAGCACGGCCTCGGCGAGGTCGAGCAGTCCGGGATGACCGAACAGCCCGAAGAAGTCCGCCCTGTGTAGCTCCGGCCGGAAGATCGTCGGCGTCTCGTCCGCGCGGCCCTCGTACAGGCGAATCATGCGCGTGTCGAACGGTTCGTCGGCGAACGTGGATGGCGCCTTGCCGTCGGACACGAGCCGTTCCGCGAGGAGGTCTACGAGGGCCGTGCACTCTTCGACCACGGCCGCTCGCACATCGAGTTCAATGAGCCCGCGCACGATCGTGTATCCGTCCTCACGGAACTGCTCGATCCAGGACATCAGCGTCCAGTGTCTATGCCGGGACGTCGGGGAACGCCGCGATCGCCTCGAGATTCCCGTCTATGTCGGCTCGTGAAAGCTCGTAGTCGGTGAGGGACCCGGCGAAGTACGCGTCGTACGCGGACATGTCGAAGTGGCCGTGCCCGGACAGGTTGAAGAGGATCGTCCTCTCAACGCCCTCTTCCTTCGCGGCCTGCGCGTGCGCCACTGCCGACTTCACGGCGTGGCTGGCTTCCGGCGCCGGTATAATGCCCTCCTCGCGCGCGAACAGCGCTGCCGCATCGAAGCAGTCGACCTGCGTGTAGGCCTCCGCTTCGACCCACCCCTCATTGACGAGTTGACTCGCGAGCGGCGCGGCGCCGTGGTAGCGCAAGCCACCGGAGTGGATGGGCGCCGGGACGAACTTGTGGCCGAGGGTGTGCATGGCGAGCAGCGGCGTCATCCCGATTGTGTCGCCGAAGTCGTACGCGTACTTGCCCTTTGTAAGGGTGGGGCACGCAAGGGGCTCGACGGCGACAACGCGCAGGTCCTTCCCGGCGAACTTCTCGCGCAGGTACGGGAACGCCAGCCCGGCGAAATTGCTGCCGCCGCCAAAGCACCCGATGACTACATCAGGCTCAGCATCCGCGAGCGCCATCTGTTTCTCGGTCTCGAGGCCGATGATCGTCTGATGCAGCAGGACGTGGTTCAGAACGCTGCCGAGGGAGTACTTCGTGTCGTCACGACCCGCAGCCTCCTCGACGGCCTCCGAGATGGCGATGCCCAGGCTTCCGGGCGTGTCGGGCATGCTCGCGAGCACCGTCCGGCCTGCTTCCGTCTGGTCAGACGGGCTTGGGAGTACGTTAGCTCCCCAGGTCGTCATCATGGAGCGGCGGTACGGCTTCTGCTCGAAGCTGATCCGGACCATGTAGACCTTGCACTCGAGGTCGAACAGGTTGCAGGCGAAGCTCAGCGCGCTACCCCACTGCCCCGCGCCCGTCTCCGTGGTCAGGCGCGTGATCCCCTCAGCCTTGTTGTAGTACGCCTGCGCGACGGCCGTGTTCGGCTTGTGGCTCCCGGTCGGGCTCACGCCCTCGTATTTGTAGAAGATCTTGGCGGGCGTATCCAGCGCTTTCTCTAGCCGCAGGGCGCGATACAGCGGGCTGGGGCGCCACAGCATGTACGCGTCACGCACCTGGTCGGGGATGTCGACCCAGCGTTCCTGCGACACCTCCTGCTTGATCAGCTCCATCGGAAACAGTGGGGCCAGCATCTCGGGCCCGATCGGCTCACCAGTGCCGGGGTGGAGCGGAGGCAGCGGCGGCGAGGGCAGGTCAGCAGCGATGTTGTACCACTGGCGCGGGACGTCGCTTTCGTCGAGGACGTACTTCGTCTGCATGCGCGGGAGTCTCCCTGATCCTACGGGTGTCGAGGATACACGCTCACCCAAGGAATAACCAGTGGGAGGACGGTTCGCAACGGTGTTTCGGGGGCGATTCGTTCGGCGCCACCGACGGTGGTCGGTTCGTCCGCGTCGGCGGCGGTGGAGCCCGCGCTAGTCCTGTCCGACGTCCGCCTTCAGGCCAAACATGGATGCGATGATAGAGATGCGGTCGCGGTCGGCCGGCTCGTCGGCGTTGAGCCCTTTGAGCGCGAGCGTCGGCGTGTGAAGCAGCTTCTGGAGCATCCGTCGGGAGGCCTCGTCAACAGCCGCCCATTCGTCCTCGGACAGCCGGCCGCGCATACGGTCGAGCTCGGTCTGGCGGACGTCCTCGAACTTCCGCCGCAGCGTCTTCACCGTGTCCTGGGCGGGGAGCGATGTGTGCCACTGGGCCAGCTGCGCAGTTTCCCGCCGCACGATGGCCTCCGCAGCGGGTACCTCGTGTCGGCGGCGCTCGTTGTTTCGGTCGATCTCCGCGCGCAGGTCGTCGATGCCGTACAGGCGCGCGCCAGAGATCTCCGCGATGGCTGGATCGATGTTGCGCGGGTGCCCGAGGTCCACAAGGACCATCGGCTCTGCGCGTTCCTCCACGAGCGGCCGAATCTCATCCGCGCGCACCAAGTGGTACGGCGCCGAACTCGCGCAGACGACGCCATCCGCTACGCGCAGCCGGGCGAGCTTCTCGGACGCGTCGCATGCGGACGCCCCCACCGACGCGGCTAGCCCCGCAGCTCGCTCCGGCGTACGGCTGAGGACCGTGAGATTCGAGCCCATGTCCCCGCCGAGGTACTGCGCCACCTGCTCGGCGATTTCGCCCGTGCCGAAAAGGAGCACTCGCCGCCCGGCGAGGTCCTCAAGGTGGTTCCGCATGACCCCGTGTGTAGCGGACGCCAGGGACACGGAACCGACTCCGATCGCAGTGTCGGTGCGGACGCGCTTCGCGACGTGCAGGCAGCGGTGGAACACCTCGTTGAGGAACGCCCCGGCAGAACCTGCCTCGCGGGAGGCGTCGATGGCCGCCTTCACCTGGCCGAGGATTTCAGGTTCCCCGACCACCATGGAGTCGAGCCCGGACGCCACTCGGAACAGGTGGCCGACGGCTTCCTCGTCGTTGTGCTCGTACCAGTACCCCGGCTCCCGCACGGCGCCGTGCCCGACGACGACATCGAGCGCACGCGTCATCAGGCCGTCGAGGTCGGCGGGCGGGGCGCCTGCGATGTAGAACTCAGTACGGTGGCAGGTGCTCAGGACGAACGCCTCGGCGGCGCCTTCCCGCGAGAACACGTCCAGTACCGACCCCAGATCCGCCTTGCCGAACGCGAGGCGTTCGCGTATCTCGACGGGAGCGGTCTCGTGGTTCACGCCACGGATGTAGCAGTGCACGGGTCATTCTCCGCAGTGGGCGCTTCTGCTGGCGCCCGAGCTCGTGTCTGCGCGTGGAGTTCTGGCGCACAGCAGGCAGTCAGGAAGCTGCGGCGTCAGCGCTCCCTGGACGGTGCTTCGACACCCACCGATCGTAGTCGTCGGTGAAGTATTCCACGCGAGTCTTCTTGAATTCGCGCGTGCTGTAAAGCATCGTGTATTCCTCAATCCCCGTGCGCTCCTGCACGGCTTTCGCGACGGCCTCGCAGTCTTCCTTGGACTTGCCGTGGATCATTGAGAACACGTTGTAGGGCCAGTCGGGGTACGTCGGCCGCAGGTAGCAGTGGCTGATATTGCGGAACTCCGACATGACGTCGCCGGCCGCGTCCGCCTTGGCCGGGTCCACGGCCCAGACGCCCATGCCGTTGACCCTGTAGCCCGCCTTCTGGTGCCGCAGAATCGCCGCGAATCGACGGAGCATTTTGCGCTCCGTCATGTCGGCGGCCATCGCGAATAGCTCCGCCTGCGAGACGCCAGCCGCCGCCGCCGGCCCGGCGAACGGCTCTGGGACATACTCGATGTGCTGCTGCATCTCACGCACGAAGGCGCGCTCGGACGTCGTCAGGGCAACGGCCTCCTCCGTGACCGGGCTGCGGAAGCCCTTGTCATCCGAAGTGGCGGCGGCGTCCATCGTGCCGGTCATATCGAGTTTGACGCCGATCTTGTACAGCGTGAGAGTCGGCAGCATGCGGTACTTCGCGCCGGTCTCTGCCGCGAGCAGACTCACGTCAGTCTCGGTATCGCCTTCTGGCGGCACGGCGATCGTGAACCACACGTTGTACTCGTGGTTCCGTTCGTAGTTGTGGCTGACTCCCGGGTGCTGGTTGATGGCCCGCACCGCCTCTGTCAGCTTGTCCGGCGCCACGTTGAATGCCACAAGGCTGCTCTTGTATCCGAGCGAGCGCGTATCGAATATGGCGCTGATCTGCCGGATAATCTGACCCTTGCGGAGGGCGGTCGTCCGGTCGATGGCGTCCTGTTCGGATATGCCGATGGCCTCGCCCATCTGCGCGAACGGCCGCTCGACGAGCGGGAAATCGTCCTGCATGATGTTCAGCAGACGGCCGTCCACTTCGTCCACGTGATACGTCGCCATATCAGCCCCCAAGACTATCGATGACCGCTTCGACATCGCCGGCAATGCAGGTGTATATCGGCGTATCACGTTTCGTGTACCTGCTCGCCTCCGACTCTCTGAGTTCCATCACAAGATCGACGAACTGCTCGAGGTGGTCGGTCTCGAACGCCACGACGAACTCCTGGTCGTCCAGTCCGAAGGAATACGTCGTGTTCAGCTTGATCTGCGGGTACTTGTGCCCGACTTCGATGTGCTCGTTCATCATCCCCTGCCGGGCGTGTGAGGTCAGGCGGTACCACTCACGCGTCTTCTCGAAGGGATACACGACCAGGTATTTGCGGTTGGCGACCGAGATGGTTGACCGCGCGCCTTCCTGGTCGTCGTGGACGTGCTCATCGACGTACACCGACCGCTTCGTCATGGACAGGCTGGAGTGCGCCGTGTTCACATAGGCGCCGAAACCGGTCCTCGCGAGCGCGGCGGACATCTCGGTGAAGTCCTCGATGCGGTAGCTGATGCGCCACAGCATGAAGTCGACCTCGGCCCGGATGCCGAAGAGCGTGTACGGGTAGATCATGACGCGGTCGCGGAACTCGTGGTACACGGCCAGCCACTCGGCGATACCCCGGTCGCGTTCGTCCTTAGGCAGTCTGCGGAAAGCCGCATCAAGCTTACAGTAGAGGAAATTCACGAACTGGCGCGGCTGCGTTTCGGCAGCCGACGCCCCTTGCGGAGCCGCCGGTCGGCCTCCCTGGCCACGGGCCGTCTGCATTCCAGTCCTCCAGCGCGGTCTCAGTGGTCACAACAGTTATAGAGCGCGGATCACGCGCTGAGAAGGACGCGCGCTTCTTCCGAGTCCGCCGCGACGCCCTTGAAGTCCATCACGGGTTCATCAATGCCGAAGTTCTCGGCGTAGAGGTCCGCGAGCTGGCGCATCTCCTCGGACGTGACATCGACGCAATCCGAGGTCCCGGCGAAGTCGTCTATCTGCTCCGTGTTATAGATGTTCGGGAGTGTCGTTAAGACATGAGGCTCTGACAACAACCACTTCAGCGCCATCTGGCCCATGGTCGCTCCCTCGCGGCCTTCCGTGAGGAACGCGACCGTCTCCATCTTCTTGATGCCGTTCACCAGCCAGGACCTCGGACGATGTCGCCTGTGGTCGGTCTTCGCGAAGGTCGTATCCTCCGTGTAGTGGCCTTCGAGCAGCCCCGATGAGTGCGGAACGCGCACCATCACGCCTTTGCCCGTCTGGCGCGCCTTGTCGATGAGGGCCCTGCCTGGGTGTTGCTCGAATAGGTTGTGGATAAGCTGCACCGTGCTGATGTCGCGACGCTCCATGGCGGCCGCGCCCTCGATGGCCCACCCGTTCGCCGGCCCCATCGCTACACCGTAGGCGCGGACCTTGCCCTCGCCCTTGAGCGCCTCGAGGGTGTCGTAGATGTCGTCGTTCATGACCGAGTCGAACTTGATATTGTGAACCTGGTACAGGTCGATGGAATCGCGACCCAGGCGCTTGAGGCTCTGCTCGCAGGCGTACCGGATGTACTCGGGGTCCCAGAGTTGGGGGAGTTCGCGCTGCCCGCGCGAACGGGCCTCGCCGTATCCGTAGATGTCGTAGCCGAACTTCGTGCCGACGACGATGTCGTTCACACGGTCGCCGAACGCGGTGGCGAGGATGCTCTCGCCCGCTCCGTTCCCGTACGTGTCCGCGGTGTCGAAGAATGTGTAGCCGAGGTCGTAGGCGTGGTTGAGAAGCGCTGACGCCTCGTCGTCCGAGTAGTCGCCCCACCAGCCGGCGCTAAGGGTCCACACACCGAACCCAACCTCGGACACCGAGATATCCGTGCCCGGAACGAGACGGTATTCCACGCCCTCTTGCCCTCCGTTGATGCCTATGAGAACACGGCCCACGCGCGTGCGGCCGCCCCCTATCCCACCCGTGATTATACCACTCGACAGAACGTCGGGGACAAGAGACCGACATGCCTCCCTGTGCGTGCGGCCAAAGCTGGTCCCGAGCACCGGCAGGCAGGTGTGTCCAAAGGCGCCTGCCGGGATGCCGAGGATGTGCGTGGAGCCGCGAGAACATCCCGCAGGCGGGCCGCGCCGGGCCATAGGCGCGGGGCGGCGCCCTGGCGCTCGCGCCGCGCGCGGCGGCGTCGTTGCCGTATGATATGATAGGCGGGTGTGTTCGTGCGTCCATCACCAGCGGCTAGGGCGACATCGCCATGTCGGAACGGCTGATGTACCGTTGGCGGGTCAAGTTGGCCCTCTCGGGGATCGTCCTGCTCGTGTTCATCGGCCTGGACCGCTGGGCAGCGGGATACGCGACGGTGATCCAGGAAGGGGCGTTGACCCGGGTTATCGCGGTCGGCGAAGTGGTGGACGTCAACAGCGGCGATGTCGTCTACCTGCGAGATGGCACGACTCGCGTGGGGCGCATCACTGAGTGGGACATGTACGGCTCGCTGACGTTCCACGACAGCGGGGGCGGGACGTTCGAGCTCACCAAAGGCCCACGACCCGAGGATGTCGTGCGCACGCTCGAGCAGCAGGACCAGGTCCTGACGATGCGGGTCCTCACCTGGCCGAAGTCGCTCCGCGCGGAGGGCCACCTCGACTTCCGGGGCGCCGAGATCGTCGTGGGCAACCGCTTCCAGGGGCGCTTCGTGGACCGTGTGCTGAGGCTCGGGGATCGCCTGTACATGGACATCCCCATGAAGCGCACGGACCGGATCGACCGCGTGGAACTTCGGGAGTATTTCCGCAACCCCTTCCTTATACGACTCGTCGGGGCGCTGGCCGTCGCGCTGATGCTAGTGGGCGGCGTGAAGGGCCTCCTTACAATGGCCGCCACCATCGCCTCATTGGCGATGCTGTTCGGAGTGCTCGTGCCCGGACTGTTGGGGTCGGTCGCGGAGGCGGCGCGTAACGGCGCGTGGATCGTCGCTGCGGTCGCCATTCTCGGCGGCATGGCGTGGGTAGTCGCGCGGCTCTTCGAGTCAGACAGCCGACAGCGCATCCGTCAGGCCGCGAAGACGCACTGGTACGGGGCGCCCGCCTGGGTCGTAGGCGGAGTGGCAGCGGGAGGCGCAACGTGGGCGTGCATACGGCTGATTGGGCAGCAGCCGCTCCCACTCGCCTTGTTCGTGTCGTTGGTCGTCACCGTCATCACGTTTGCCGTGATCACCGGGCCCGGGCCCAAGGTTGTCTCCGGTTCGCTCGGAACCGTTGGGGGGTTGCTTGCGTGCGGCATCATCTCGTACGCAGCGAGCCGCATCCTGTGGTTCACTGGACTCGCGGTGGAACTCGGTTACCTGGATCTCGGCGCCATGCTGTGGCGCACCCCTGAGGCCCGTCCCTGGCCGTTCGTGGAGTTTCTCACAGCGGGGCTCGTTATCGCCGCCCTAGGCGCGATGATGGACGTCAGCATGTCGGTCTCGTCAACGATCTACGAAGTGAAGCGGGCCAACCCCAGCATATCGCCGGTCGACGCGATGAAAGCTGGCTACAACGTCGGCAAGGACATCATGAGCACGATGACGGACACCCTGATCTTCGCGTTTATCGGCGCCGACCTCGTGTTCATCGTTATGCCGGGCCTTGCCTTCCAAGAGGCCGGCCGCCTGTACCCATTCGTGCGCGTGCTCAATGACGAGGCGACGTCCGTCGAGGCCATTCACGCCCTGATGGGCACGCTTGGGCTCGTGCTGGCGATACCCATCAGCGCGTTCATCGCAGGTCTGCTTACGGCCAAGTTCAGCGTTCGCCAGGCGTACGCGAACGACGGCTCGGAGGGGCGTGACGCGTGAGATTCCTCGTTCGGTGGCAGACGCCCATCGCGCTCGTGGTCGTGCTTGTTCTGACACACGCGATCTACACGCGGATGCAGACGCACTCGGCGACGGTCATCGAGCAGCGGAACGAGGCCGGCGATGTCGTCGCGATGTCTGAATACGTCAAAGGGCGCATCTTGGACGTCGTCCGCGTCGTCCCGGAGGAGGAGACCGGCAACGAGGCTCACATTCTAGACATCGAACTGCTGGGTGGCGCGTTCGCTGGGAGGCGGGCGCTGTTCAGGAACTACGTCAACCCCGGCGGGTTCCCGATGCTGAACGTGAACGCGACAATCGGAGACATCGTGTTGTGCCGCGTCGGGGGCTCTGGGGACATCCTCAACGCGCGCAACCTCGTGCAGGACTACAATCGCGACGGGTTCATCATCGCTCTTCTCGGCATCCTGTTCGCGGTGATGATCGTCATCGGGCGCGCGACGGGAATCCGCTCCGTCATTACGATGGTCGTGAACGGACTCATCCTGTACTTCGTTATGCTCCCACTGATCCACAAGGGGTACGACCCGGTGTGGACGGTGGTCCTCACATGCGCGCTCATCTCCGTGCAGTCTCGACTCATCGTCGCCGGCCCGGGCCGGAAGACGTACGCGGCGATCCTAGGAACCGTTGGTGGCGTTGTCATCGCCGGGTTCATCGTCATCTACGCGCAGCAGCAGCTGCACTTTACCGGGGTGGAGAAGGCGAACGCCGTCGACCTCGTGGAGTCGCGCTCCGCTGACTACATCGACTTCGCCGGCCTCCTCTTGGCGGGAATGCTCATCGGGCTACTCGGGGTGGCCAACGACGCGGCGATCGAGGTTGCGTCGGCGATGGAAGAGGTGAACGAGGCGAATCCCGACCTCTCCATCCCCCGCCTGATGACGTCCGGCATGAACGTGGGCACGGACATACTAGGCACGATGACCAATACGGTCGTCTTCCTGTACTTCGGCATGCGTCTGCTCATCGTCCTGACGGTCGCGGGCACCGCCATATTCCCGTTTACGACGATGCAACTGTTCAGTCTGGGCGTTGTCGCGGCCGAAATCGTCCGGGTTGTCGCCGGCACGTTGGGCCTGGTGATAACGATACCGTTGACCGCCGGCATCTCAGCGCTGCTGCACCTGCAGGCGCGGCGTCGCAAGGCGGTGTACGCATGAGCGGTCGATGGCGGCGCGCGCGTCTGGGAGCGGCGGAGGCCGCGATCTTCGTCGTCCTCGTGGCGAGCGTGGCGTGGCGGATCAGCGCCGACCGTGTAGGTAGCCGCGGCCCGGTCCCGCCGGCAGACCGCCCCGTTGGCGAAACATTGCGGCTCGCCGATGCCGCCTACGACTCCGGGCGCCTCGCTGCGTCGGGGCCGCTCTACGCAGACGTCCTGCGCAGGGACGGCGGGAACGTGCGCGCACGCATCCGTCTCGCCAACGCATTCCATCTGAACAGTTGGAACGCTAGCGCCCTGACGATGATCGACGAGGCCCTCGCGTTGGACCCGAGGAATGGCGTGGCGCGGATTCTACGAGCGAAGATATACCGTGACAACGGCGAGAGCGCGCT
>JABGQA010000168.1 GCA_018644665.1 Candidatus Poribacteria bacterium | reverse complement strand
TGAACGTCCTCATCGGAAACGCCGACTGGAAGGGCGGCCTGCAGAAGGGCGGCAGTCACTGGCATGAGTTCGGCGGGAAGCCGGGCAACGTGTACGAGTTCGCCGACATGCATCCCGGCTCGCTGAAGGCGTTCGGCCCAACGATGACGCGTGAGAAGCACCGCTACGAGGACTACACCCTCTTCCGCGAAGAGGGCTACCCAGCGAAACGTCCTTGGTACCCCTTCTCCGGGAACATCTACCAGGAGGTCATCCCTTCCTTCGCGCAGGGGTACCCATACCCGGGGAAGATCCTGTTCCTGCACAAGGGCACGCCGGCGCTCGCGAGCCCCGCGGGCGACAAGGTGATCGAGATGCTGCAGGACCCCGACCGGGTACCGCTGTTCATCTCGTGTGACATCGTCATCGGCGAGACGACGATGTACGCGGACTACGTCCTGCCCGACCTGACGTTCATGGAGCGCTGGGGAACGCCGCACGTCACCCCCGACGTGACCACCATGACGAGCAAGGTGCGCCAACCCGTGGCGAAGCCGCTCACCGAGGATGTCGTCGTCGACGGGGAGACGATGCCGATCTCGCTCGAGGCGTTCCTGATCGCCGTGTCGAAGAGGCTCGGCCTCTCTGGGTTCGGCGACGACGCCTTCGGGCCGGGCATGCACTTCAACCGACCGGAGGACTGGCACCTGAAGGCCGTGGCGAACATCGCCCTGGGCGACAAGCCGGGCGAGGTCGTCCCGGACGCGTCCCCGGCGGAGATGGATCTCTTCGTCAAGTCGCGTCGGCACCTCCCGGCGTCGGTGTTCGACATCGCCGCGTGGAAGCGGGCGGTCCGACCCGACGAGTGGGCCAAGGTCGTGTACGTCCTCAACCGCGGGGGACGCTACGCCCCCTTCGGCAGCGGATACAGCGGCGAGTACATGAAGAAGAAGATGGGCACGATGTTCCATCTCTTCGTGGACAAGGTCGCCAAGCAGCGCAACAGCATGAGCGGCGAATACTTCTCCGGCATACCGGAGTACCGAGGGCAGTACGACACTGCCGGCAAGGCGCTCACGCGCGGCGGGACGTACCCGTACCGCCTGATCACGTTCAAGGAGGCGTTCGGCGGCCACTCGCGGACGATCTCCAACTACTGGTCCAACGTGGCGCTACAACCTGAGAACATGCTGTGGATCAACCGTCAGGACGCATCGCGGCTCGGACTGAAGCCACTGCAGAAAGTGCGTCTGACATCGCCCGCGCAGCCCAACGGCAAGCTCGCCATCGGTGACGGTCGCACGCTGGACATGGTCGCCAAGGTGGACGTGCGCGAGGGCATCCTGCCCGGGACGGTCGCTCTGTCGTGGCACTACGGGCACTGGGCGTACGGGTCGAACGATGTCGTCGTAGACGGCGCCGTGATCAAGGGCGACACCCGTCGAGCCGCCGGTCTGTGTCCGAATCCGCTGATGGACGTCGACCCGATCCTCAAGGACGTGTGCCTGACGGACCCCGTCGGCGCCAGCGCCTCGTTCTTCGACACCTACGTCAACGTGACGCCCGCATGACGGGCCGGCTGCGCGACGAGCAGCGCCCGACGCGCGTAGGGCGCCTACGAAGGAAAGTGAGTAGACGATGAATGGGCGTGGGCTGAAACGGGTGTTCTGGCTCCTCGGGATTGTGCTGTTCGCGGTGGGGTTGGTCGGCTGGTACGACCGGTTCGCCAACGGCCACCGCAACGCGAACTACGGCAGCTTCGTGACATGGGGCCTGTGGGTGGCGGCGTACGTGTTCTTCATGGGGCTGTCTGCGGGGTCGTTCCTGATCTCGTCGTTGGTGTACGTGTTCCGCGTGAAGCGCTTCGAGAAGGTGGCGCGGCTCGCGGTCTTCACCGCGGTGGTGACGCTCCTGCTCGGGATGCTGTCGATCTCGGTCGACCTCGGTCATATGGGCCGCGCGTACCGCGTGCTGATCCACCCGAACTTCTCGTCGCCGATGGCATGGATGATCTGGGCGTACCTCGTGTACTTCGTGCTGCTGATGACGCAGTTCTGGCTCCTCATTCGCGCCGATCTGGCGCGAGGCGCAACCAACGGAGGGCTCCGGGCCGCCGTGTGCGGCATGTTGACGCTCCGCGCGAGAGACACGTCGGCGGAGAGCGCGGAGCGTGATCTTCGCAAGGCGCGGGTGCTCGCGGGCATCGGACTGCCGGTGGCGTTGATGTTCCCAGCCGGGGTGGGCGCTCTGTTCGGCGTCGTGGCGGCGCAGCCAGCCTGGCACAGTGGTCTGTTCCCGGTGCTCTTCATCCTGTCGGCCGTGGCGAGTGGCGCAGCGCTGCTCACTGTGACTGCCACAGTCTTCCAGGGCGGATGGCGCCGGAACAGTGAAACCGTCGTGGCACTGGGGAGAGTAGTTCTTGTGGCGCTTGCGCTCGTCGTCCTGTGTGAGGCCTCGGAATTCCTCGTCGGCTTGTATGGCGGTGTGCCCGGTCACGTGCACGCGCTCGGGCTCGTCCTGAGTGGTCCATACTGGTGGGTGTTCTGGGTGTGGCAACTTGCCCTGGGCGCGGTCATCCCGATCCTGCTGCTGTCGCTACCGACGCGCAACGATCCACGGATGGTCTCGCTTGCCGGCCTTCTCGTCGCGGTGGGCTTCGTCGGCGTGCGCCTGAACATCGTCATCCCCAGCCTTGCCGGGGAGGAGTTGCGGGGGCTCAGTGAGGCCTTCGTCTCCGGTCGACTGCAGACGTCCTACTTCCCGAGTTCGACGGAGTGGCTACTCATGGCCGGCGTCGTGGGGCTTGGCCTGCTGCTGTTCGGCGTTGGCGAAACACTACTACCGGAGTCGTCCGACGACTTGTCGACGGCGGCCGAAGCATAACAGGCGGTAGACCCGCCGGGAGTGATTGTAATGAGACGCGCGTTGCTTAGGTTCGCGGCTCTGCTGGTGTTCATCGGAGCGCCCTTGTTCGCGATGGCCGCGGACGATGCGCCGCAGCCAACGAACAAAATGAGTGGCTATACGCTGTTCGACTACTCGTACGTGGTGGACTCTGAGAACGAGGACGCCAAGGAGGTCTTCGGCGCGAAGATCCGCCGCGTGTACCTCACCTATGACTACGCCCTGAAGCCGAACTACAAGGCGCGCGTGCGCGTCGAGACCAATGACAGCGTGAACCTGCTCACCAGCCCCGACTCCTCGAAGGTCGGGCTGTTGGTCAAAGACGCGTACATGCAGTGGAACATCACAGCCGATTGGGCGAAGTCGCTGAAGCCGGCGCTCGTGTTCGGCATCCAGTCGACACCGTCCTGGGGCCACGTCGAGGAAGCCGCGTGGAAGTACCGATCTATCGAGAAGACACAGATGGACCTTCGCAAGATCGTGTCCTCCCGGGATATGGGCATCGGCGTGAAGGGCGCGCTCAGTGACACGGGCGTTACGTACCAGTTCCTCGTCGGCAACGACACCACGAAGGCCGAGACGGACAAGGACAAAAAGCTCTATGGCTCCGTAGCGTATCGGAAGAGCGGCGTCGTCGGCGAGTTGTACGGGCATCTCCGACAGCGGCCGGGCGATGAGAGCGAGTTTGTCGGGAAGGTCGTCGGCGGATACGACGATGGGGACTTCGCCGGGTTCGTGTCGGCGTTCAGCCGCACACAGTCGGACGTCGGCAGCGTCGCGGGCGCCGATGTCAGCACAATCGGTCTGTCCGTGTTCGGCCGCTACGCGGTGTCGGAAGAGGTGGAAGTCGTCGCCCGCGGTGACTTCTTCGACCCCGACACGGACGGCGACAACGACGCCAAGACGCTCCTGATCCTCGGCGCGGCTTACCGGCCGATCGGCCAGGTCGCGTTCATGCCCAATGTGCTGATTGAGACGCCCGAGGACTCCGACAAGGCGTCCGAGATCGCCGCTCGCCTGACGGTCCACTACAAGTTCTAGTCACGCCTACGGCGCGGCGTCGTCCGAGGCGCCGCGCGCCTCTCCCGCCCCGGCTCACGCTACCACAAGCCCGTTTTCGTGAGCGTCCATCACGATCGCTGACTCGAGCCTGATTCTGTCGTACTCCTGCGGTGTGTAGCAGAGATAGTCGACGTGCTTGGGGAACGGAACGGCGCGGTACACGAGGCCCATCCTGCGTAAGAAGGGGACATCCTCGAAAGCCGCCGAGACCAGCACAACGTCGATGTCGGACTCCTCGCGGGGCCGCCCGCTGATGCGCGAACCAAACAGCACTACGCGCGCAGGCCGGAACGCGTCGACCATCTTAGGAAGGGCCTCCGACCGGAAACGCTCGATCCATGGGTCACTCATCTACCGGCTCCGCAACCGCGCGCTCGGGATTGAGCAAGGCCTCGAAGACGGCCCGCGCCGCCGCTACCTTCTCGATCGCGACATCCTCGGTGTACTCCTCGAACGGAGCCAACTCCGTGACGTCTGGGTAGCGCGCCACGGTGTAGTCGATGTTGAGGTCCGACACGGCTGCGACAAGCGCATCCGGCAGCTCCAGCAACCGGGCGAGTTCATCCACATGGTGTGCCAGGAACGACGCGATGTCGTACCCGCCGATCTCGATGTTCCGCTCGGCCATCGTAAGGTCGTGGCGCGCTTGTGCGAGCCACTTCCGCGCGGCTGCCTGACTCATGTGACGACCCCGGACGACGGTGGACCTCGTGGCATTCTAGCACACAGCGGACACGGGCACGGGCGGAGCGCTGGCGCCTACACCGCGAGCCGCCGCAGCAGGTACTGAATCAGCCCGTACACGCGGGCGTCCTCGCAGACGTACCCTTCGAGGTCGTCGGCCGATACGAACACGCGCGTGATATGCTCGCCCTCGCCTTCGGCTCCCCGCTCGTGCTCCCCAGCCTCGACATCGTCGGGCCCGACCTCGGCGTACGCCAGGTAGCAGCGCTCGTCCGTCGCTCCCGCCGTGAGCGCGACCGGCTCACCGTTGTTCAGCAGTTCGATGCGGTCCTCGTCCAGGCGAACGCCGGCCTCTTCCCACGCCTCTTTGGCGATGAGTTCCTTCACGCCGTACGCGGCGTCGAACCGCCCAGCGACCGCCTCGGTGAGCATGCCCTCGGGGTTGTCCTCGCGGATCATCGTCACGCGGGGTTGGCGCACGAGTATGGCGCGGCGGCTTACGCTCTCGTAGATCAGGACGCACGCGGAGTCTCCGCCGCGGAGGACCTCGCGCGGGCCGTCAGCCGTGTGCATGATCTCCAGGGTGAAGTACCCCCGGTAGCCGATCTCGCTTCGCATGTTGCGTCCCCGAGGGGTGTGTGCGTGACCGTTGTGGGTTCGTGCGGCGCGCGCTACCATGTCTTGTGACGGTCTCGGGTCCATTCTCACAGGACGATGCAACGTGCCTAGCGGTTACCCGACGCATCTGCTTCTCGACGCGCTTACGCGCCTTCTCCTCGTCGCGAGGGGAAGTGGGAGGATGCTGTAGGCCGTACGCCAACTGATTTCGACGGTCACCGGAAGCCTCCCACAGCGGGGGCTTTTCGCGCTTCAGGGCGCACACCCGAAAGGAACATCCCTTGGGACTTACACACGTCTGAACGACGCCTATGACCCCCACACGATCGAAACGGCGTGGCGACAGCGATGGCGCGAGTCCGGTCAGCACATCACCCCGACCGACATCGACGCCGACCGCTCCACGTTCTACTGCCTCGACTTCTTCCCATACCCCTCCGGCGCGGGTCTCAGCGTAGGCCATTCCCGCAACTACGTCCCTGCCGACGTCATCTGCCGCTACCGGCGGATGAAAGGCGACGCCGTCCTGCACCCGATGGGCTGGGACGCGTTCGGGTTGCCCGCGGAGAACGAAGCCATCCTGCGCGGCCGACATCCCAGGGACACCACGGCCGAATACGCCGGGAATTACCGCGACCAACTCGACCTGCTGGGGTGCTCGTACGACTGGGAGCGAGAGATCGACTCCAGTTCACCGGACTACTACCGGTGGACGCAGTGGTTCTTCCTGCTGCTGCACGAACGCGGGCTGGCCTATCGCGCGCCCGGACGCCAATGGTGGTGTCCCGTGTGCGAGACGGTGCTGGCGAACGAGCAGGTGGAGGCCGGTGGCGTCTGCTGGCGGGGCCACGAGGGCGTGCATCGGCGCGACCTCGTCCAGTGGCATTTCCGCATCACGGAGTACGCCGACCGTCTGCTCGACGGGCTGGACGCGCTCGACTGGCCAGAACGCGTCAAGACGGCGCAGCGGAACTGGATCGGACGTAGCGAGGGCGTCGAGATCACCATGCCGTCCGTCGACGGTGGCTTCAGTCTCGACGTCTTCACAACGCGCCCCGAGACGGTGTGCGGCGTCACGTTCGTAGCTCTGGCTCCCGAACATCCGCTCGCCCAGGAGATAGCGACAGCGTCGCGCCGGGAGCGCGTCGAGCGGTACTGCCGAGAAGCGGCGCAGCGTAGCGACCTCGACCGAGGACGCCAAGACGGCGCCATGACCGGAGAGTTCACCGGCGCGTACGTCGTGAACCCCGTCAACGACACGCGGACGCCGGTGTTCGTGGCCGACTACGTGCTGATGGGATACGCATCGGGCGCCGTAATGGGCGTTCCGGCGCACGACGCGCGCGACTTCGCGTTCGCGGCCGCGCGCGACATCCCCACGCAGGTCGTCGTGGCTCCCGCGGGATGGGATGGCGCGAGTCTCACCGAGGCGCACACCGGCGACGGCCTCATGGTCCACTCCGGCCGGTGGGACGGCATGGGCTGTAGCGACGCGGCGAGGAGCATCGCCGATTGGGTCGAGGCGCGGGGCGTCGGCCGCCGCGCCGTCAAGTACCGGCTGCGTGACTGGCTGATCTCACGCCAGAGGTACTGGGGCGCGCCTATCCCGATCGTGCATTGCGACTCGTGCGGGGTCGTGCCGGTCCCGGCGGCCGAGTTGCCCGTCGTGTTGCCGGACATCGACCGGTGGGAGCCCGGCGGCGACGGCCGCTCACCCTTGGCGAACGTCCCGCAGTTCACGCACACAGACTGCCCGCGATGCGGCGAGCCAAGTCGCCGCGAGACGGACACGATGGACGGGTTCGCGTGTTCGAGTTGGTACTTCCTGCGGTACCTGAGTCCTGCATACGCCGACGCCGCGTTCGACCCGCGGGCGCTGGAAGACTGGTGGCGGACGGACCTCTACGTCGGCGGGGCGGACCACGCGACGATGCATCTGCTGTACGCGCGCTTCTGGACGCACGTGATGGCGGACGCGGGCATCACGCCGTTCCACGAGCCGTTCCCGAAGCTGCGCTGCCAAGGAGTCATGCACGCGCGCGACGCGGCTACGGGCCGCGTGAGTCGCATGTCCAAGTCCACCGGCAACGTCGTGACCCCCAACGAAGTCGCGGACAAACACGGGGTCGACACGCTGCGCGTGCACGTGCTGTTCATGGCGCCGTTCGAGGACGACTGCGTGTGGGACGAGGAGGGCATCAGCGGTTCGCGTCGGTTCCTGGAACGTGCGTGGAGACTCGCGCGAGACATCGCGAGCCGCCCGGCATTGGAAGGGGAAGACGCCGATCTCGCGCGCTTGCGTGATGAGACGATCCGCCGCGTCGAGAGCGACATCGAACGGCTGAGCTTCAACACTGCCATCGCGCGCCTCATGGAGTTGCTGAACGCGCTCACACCCAGGCTGCGGCAGGAGGGCCCCACTGCCGAGATTGCCGAGGCGACTCGGACGTTCGCGTTGCTGCTTGCGCCGTTCGCGCCGCACATCGCCGAGGAACTGTGGCGGATGCTCGGAGGCGAAGGTAGCGTGCACGGGCAAGCGTGGCCGCAGGCGGAGGCCGAGCCGACGCCGGACACCGTCACGTTGGTGGTGCAGGTCGACGGACGGGTGCGGGCGCGCGTCGAAGCGCGCGCCGACATCCAGGAGGCCGACGCGGTCTCGCTGGCGCTGGAGGGGCCGGGGATCGCAGAATGTCTGCGAGGTCGCGAGGTCACCCGGACGGTCCACGTGCCGGGGCGTCTTGTGAACCTCGTGACGGCGCCGACAGCGTAGCGCGCACTGCCTGTGCCGCAGAGGACTTGCCATGCGCTTAGCCGTGCTTACGTCCCTGCTCGTGACGGTGGCCGCGACTGCGGCTGCCGACGGGCCGGTCGGCCGGATCGTGTACGGCGGCATCACGGACGAAGGGATGTCCGTGTACATCGTGAACGCGGACGGCCGCCGCCACGCCCAATTGGCAAAGCACGGGGCGAACCCACGCTGGTTGCCGGACGGGTCGGGCGTCATCGTCGGCCCCAGGCTCGTGGACCCGGACACCGGCGCCTCGACCGAGTTCCCCACCGACCATGGGGTGTCTGACGTATCGCCGGACGGGCAATGGTACGCGACGCTCGGCTCAGGTCTCGCAGCCGGCGTCGCGACGCGCGAAGTCGCCACCTACCGGGCCGACGGGTCGGAGTACCGGGTGTTGACGGAACTGGACCTCGGACAACTCAACAGCCTGGAATGGGCGCCGGACGGGCGCAGCCTGCTCGTGGCGGCACGGATCGGAGGTGGTAACCGCATATACGTGATCGACGCCGAGGACGGCGCCGCGGTCGCGATGCTACCGGACGGGGAGGAGGGGTACGACGCCCACTGGTCGGCCGATGGCGGGTCAATCTACTACATCGGTGACCGGGGAGGGCTGCGCCGCGTGGATGTCGTGGATCGCTCCATGCACGTCATCGACCGTTGGTTTGCCGGTCATCTGTTCGCCGTGTCCCCCGACGGGAAGTACCTGCTGTCGGAGAGCCCCTGGGAAGGGCAGGCCGATCTGGCGGCGTTCGACCTCAGCGGGGTCTTCGTGTCACGCATCACCGACCACGAGGCGCTGCCACGAAGGGCCGACTGGTTCATCCCACGCCATCTGCTGCCCGTGTCTCCGGTCAGGACACGGGCCATGACGTGGGGGATGCTCCGAGACGGCGTCGAATGAGCCTGAGCCGGCGTCGGCCCTAGCCGTAGACGCCGTACTCCCGCACGGCCTCGCGCATGGCGAGGATGTTCGCCGGTGACACGTCCGCCTGAATGTTGTGCACCGTCGTGAAGACGAATCCGCCGCCTGGCGCGAAGTCGTCGATGCGGCGTTTGGCCTCGTCGCGCACCTGCTCAGGCGTCCCCAACGGCAGCACGTGCTGCGTGTCGACACCCCCGCCCCAGAACGTCAGCGAGTCGCCGAATTCGCGTTTGAGTTCTCGGCTGTCCATGTTCGCCGCGGCTACCTGCACCGGGTTCAGGATGTCCACGCCCACCTCGATAAGGTCGGGCAGTATGCTGTGGACGCTGCCGCAGGCGTGGAAGAAGATGGGCGTGTCAGGCGCCAGCCCCTTGATGTGGGTCATGAGCGTGGCGAGCCGCGGCTTGAACACTTCCCGCCACAGCGACGGAGAGACGAGGAGCGTGTTCTGACCGCCGTAGTCGTCGCCCTCCTGGATGACGTCCACGAGGTCGCCGAGGAGAGGCAGCGCGCGGCTCCAGTAGTCCATCTTCAGTTCGATGATCTTGTCGCACAGGGCCTCGGCGAGGGCGCGATTCCCCGCGAGGTCCATGTAGAACTCCTCGAACCCGCGCAGCCACTGGCCCATCTCGAGCATGCCCGCGCATATGCCGCCGAGGATGAACGCGCGTCCTTGGCCCTGCGCCTGTAGCGCCAAGTCGCGGAGACCGTCGAGCCGGCCGACATTAGTCGGGTCCGGCCACGCGTGCGCCTCGATGTCTCGTGGGGATGTGGCATTTGCGAGGGGGCTGGCGCACAGGTCGTAGTAGTAGCCGTTGTCCCGAAGCATCCGGCGCTCGGCGCCCCACTCGTCGGTGAAATACAGGTAGGTGTCGTCCTGCCGCTCCTGTGGCGTCCACGTGCTGGCGGACTTGGGGCGCAGGCCCTTCACGTCGGTTTCCATGACCGCGTGGACGTCGTCGTCGACCCACGCGAGTTGCTGCATCTGGTGCCAGATGACGGGATCACGCTCGGGGAGGCCGAGCGCCTGCCTCAGGCCGGCGTAGGCGATGCGGTGTATGCCCGTCACGGGCGTGGAGGACAGGTCGTACGGGACGCGATCCGGCTCGGAGTGCCGCAGCGCCGTCAGAACACGTTCTCGGGAATCCATCGCCACCTCCGTTGTGCTCGGCGCCTGCGACGCAGTCGGGCCGCCGACCATACATGTAGCCGACGGGGATGCGGTTGCGCACGGGCATTCTTGTGGCGAGCGCACGGAGAGACTCGCGGACTACGCCCGATGGGCCTCGCAGAGGGACACGAGGTCGTGCTGCGTCGCCGCCTCCGAGAACTGGCGGGCGATGTCCATGGCGACGGCCTCGCCGTCGGGGTGGTGCTTGCGCAAGACCACCATCGTGGAGAGTAGGACCCGGTGCATCACGGCAAGGATCGACAGGCGGTAGTCCTCGTCGCAACGCGCGCGGGAATACTCGGTGACGCCCTGCTCGCGTAGCGCGAGATGGTACGCGTCCACCAGCCGGGCCTCTAGCGCACGGCGCCGCTCAGGAGAGAGCGAGACGAGACCGAAGTGCGCCACGTCGTATACACCGCGACCGTACACGGGACTGCTGTCGATGAAAGTCGGCGCGACGTCCCGCGCTCCAGGCCACAGAAGCACGTTTCCCACATGGAAGTCGAAGTGCAGGACCGTCCGGGGCGGCTGCTCGAGAGCCGCGCGGACACGCGGCATGCAGGCGACGTACGCCTCGACGACATCCCGGAACGGAGACGGGAGAACGGCTCCGAGCCGTTCTTGCCACACGTGCCACGCCTCGGCCAACACATCTGCGCCGGCCTCCGGGTTGCCCGACGCTATCCCCGGCATCCATTCGAACGACGCGATCAGCGGTTCATCCCACCATCGCGCGTGGTAGCGCGCGATCGCGCGGGCCAGGTGGATGATGTCCTCATCCTCGAGGTCCGGCCAGCCCGGCGCGGGGGATTCGTCGAGGAGGAGGACCGAACGATGCTGATCGGCATCGTAGGCGGCGTAGTGGCATGCTGGAGCGTACGACCCGCCTCGTGGCGCGATGTCGAGATAGAAGCGCGTCTCGCGCTCGTACAGCCCGACCTTGTCAAACAGCGCGTGCGCCCACCCGTCCTCGGCGCTGAACTTCGCGACGAGCCTCACGGGGCCGTCGTGCGAGCCAGGATACCGAATCGTCAGGCGCACAAGGCGGCCGACGAGCCCGCTTGGCGTTCCCAGCGGTTCTACGTCGAACGCCTCGACAGGGCTCGCGAGCGCCGCGGATAGCCACTCGGTCGTCAGCGCGTCGGGGCCGTCGGGCACGGGCGGCGTGGGCATGTAACTCCCAGATTCGCTGGCGGCGCACGACTGACGCGGCGGCGTCAGAGTAGCCGCGCGACCGTCGCTACGGCAACTGTCACCACGACGCCTATCGCCAGCGGGATCAGAGCGCCGAGGGTCGTCCACTTCGCGCTGCGCGTCTCCTTCCACGTCGTCACGATGGTCGTCGAGCACGGGTTGTGGAGAAGCGAGAAGAGCATGAGACATGCCGCAGTCAGGAGCGTCCAACCGTGGCCGTCGATGAGGAGCGCGCGCAGGTCGTCGAGACCTGTCATGTCCGTCATCATGCCGGAGCCCATGTATGTCATGATGATCGTCGGGACGACGATCTCGTTGGCGGGGATGGCCACGATGTACGCGAAGAGGATCACCCCGTCGAGACCCATCAGCCGACCCGCCGGCTCCAGGGCACCCGCGATCCACATGGCGAGGCTCAGGTCCCCGACGTTGACCGCCCCGGCGACCCATATGGCCGCGCCGGCGGGCATCGCCATCATCACAGCGCGAGAAAGGACGAAGAGCGTGCGGTCGATGAGCGACGTGTACAGTGTGCGGAGAATCTGCGGGCGTCTGTACGCGGGCAGCTCCAGGGTGAAGAAGCTCGGCTCACCCCTCAACAGCGTGCGCGATAGGGCCCACGACACGCACATCGTCACGACGATCCCCACGAGTGTCACCCCAACGACGGCGCCCGCGGCGACGACCGACGCCAACGCGGGAGGCATCGACGCCGCCGCGAACAGCATCGCCAACATGATGAGCGTCGGGAAGCGGCCGTTGCACGGCACGAAGTTGTTCGTGAGTATCGCGATCAGGCGCTCTCGCGGCGAGTCGATGACGCGACACGCGGTCACGCCCGCGGCGTTGCAGCCGAAGCCCATGCACATCGTGAGCGCCATCTTGCCGTGGGCGCCCACCTTCCTGAGCGCGCGGTCCATGTTGAACGCTACGCGTGGGAGCAGGCCGAAGTCCTCGAGGATCGTGAAGATCGGGAAGAAGATCGCCATTGGCGGGAGCATCACCGCGACGACCCACGCGAGCGCGCGGTAAACCCCGTGCCAGAGGAGACCCGTGACCCAGGGCGTGACTCCGACCTCCTGAAAGATGCTCGCGCCCCAGGCCTCGACGGCGAACAACGCGGTGGCGAGCAGGCGGCTCGGATAGTTGGCTCCCGCGATGGTGACCCAGAAGATGGCGGCGAGCCCGATGAGCATCACCGGCAGACCGAGCACGGGCGACGTCAACGCGCGGTCCAGCGTGTCCGTGAACTTCAGCCGGCCGGCGCCGACGACCTTCGACGTCTCGTTCGCGATCCGCTCCGCCTGGGCATAGACTCGGTGAACCACCTCGTCATGGGCGGCTTCATCGAGCGTCTCGCGTAGAGCGTCGCATTCGGCTAGCAGCGCCTTGGCGCGCGCGGCCTCGAACGTGTCCGGCGCGAACTCACCGGTCTCGATCGCGCCGCGCACGCGGTCGTCGCCGTCGAGCAGGCGCATGGCGATCCAACGTGGGTTCATCCCGGATCGGCATTGCGCTCTCACCGCAGGCTCGAGCGCGTTTGCCGCCCGCTCGTACGCCTCCCCCATATCCATGGGCGCCGGCTCCGTCTGCTCGGAGCCCGACGCCACTCGGTGGATCGCGTCCCGCAGGTCGGCCAGGCCGACGCCGGATATCGCGGCCGTGGGCACTACGGGCACGCCCAGGGACGCGGACAGAGCCGACGTGTCGATCGATATCGCCTTCTTCCGCGCCTCGTCCATGAGATTCAGGCAGACGACGGCGCGATCGGTGACCTGCAACACCTGCAAGGCAAGGTGAAGATTCCGCTCCAGGGCCGTCGCGTCGACGACGATGACGACACATGCGGGCGCGTCGAAGAGCAGGTAGTCGCGCGTGACCTCCTCATCGACCGAGGTCGCGCGCAGGGAGTACGTGCCGGGAAGGTCGATGAGGCGATAGCGGGCGTCCTTGTGTCCGAAGAAGCCTTCGGCGCGCGCGACGGTCTTCCCCGGCCAGTTACCGGTGTGCTGCCGGAGACCCGTGAGCGCGTTGAAGACGGTGCTCTTGCCTGTGTTCGGGTTGCCGGCCAGAGCGATGTCGATGAGGGGGAGTTCCGCACGCGTGTCCGCGGCGCGCGTCGTCATGAGTTCGCGCCCTCGCGGCGCTCCGGTCCCCTGGTCACCCACACTGCCCGCGCCTGCTCCACGCGGAGAGCTATCGCCACGCCACGGATGTGGTACGCGACGGGCTCGCCGAACATCGCGCTGAACAGGCATGTGACGCGTGCGCCGGGCGTCAGACCGAGATCAAGCAGGCGTCGTCGCGCCGCTCCTCTGCACTGATCATCCACGCGTCGCACAACGGCGTCTTCGCCCTCCGACAGCGATGACATTGGCGCCTCGTCGCGCCAGCGGCCCGGCGCCACGCGCACCTGCGCGGCGGCGAGCAGCGTCAGGTCGCGGTGACGGATGCCGTCGTGTACGGTCAGACTGCCGGACTCCCTCGCGGTCACCTCGACCGTGTCTCCGGGGCGAAGGTCCCGCGCGAGGATCTCGCGCAGTAGTCCCGGCGGCTCGTCCTCGATGTGCGTCACCACGCACGGCGCGCCTATGGGCCAGTCGGACAGCGGCGTCTCCGGCTCAGCGTCGCGCGTGCGGTCGCCGTCAGGGATGGGGTCGCCGTGGGGGTCGGAGTCGGGATAGCCGAGGAGGGCGTCCAGCGCATCGACTTCCTCGGGCGTGAGGGTGTGCTCGCGTCGTTCCGCGGCGTCGTGCAGAGCGTCCAGCGGCTCGCCGACCTCGTCGGCCAGGTACCGCTCGATCAGCCGGTGGGCGCGCACGACTCGGACGGCTTCACGGGAACCGCGCTCCGTGAGCCGCGCCTCCTGGCCGGACATTCGCACGAGCCCCTGCATCTGCATGTCGCCCACAAGGACGACCGTGCGGTGCAGCGACAGCCCGAGGTGTCCCGCGAGCGACTTCGCCGTCGCGGGGAGGGCGTCGTCCAGACCGGCGAGGTGCTTGAGGGCGTCCTCAATGCGATGCCGACGGCGCCGACGACCACGCTCCAGCAGTCTCAGAAGTGGACGTCTCATGCCGGGATCCCGTCGGCGGGGCGCCGTCCAGTGTCGACTCGCGCGCAAGGGTTGGGGTCACCCAAGACTTAGCCGACACTAAACTCCGGCGTAAGGTCCGATCGTGCGAACTCCGACGCTAGGGAGCGCGGTAGGGAGAGATGAGACGGGCGTAGGCGGGGCGGCTAGCGCGGGAAAGCGGCAACGTCCTCCGCGTCGAGGAGGTCGAAGAAGACGTCGATGTCCGGGCGCCCTGCTTCGGCCGCGCGCGCCGCGAAGTCGTCCGCCTTGTGGGCGAGTGGCCCGGCGGCGCGCCATGCGCGGCAGTATTCGTCTATCTCGGCGTCCGTGCGGTCGATTCTGGCCATGAGCGCGGCCGCGAGGGCGCCTTCGTCGTCGGCATCGCGCAGAAGCGCCGTGAACTCATCGACGGGTATCCGCAGGTATTCCAGCACCTGCCGGTCCAGGCCGGACTCGGCGCCGTAGCGGTAATCGCCTGCCGTCGCGGCGAGCGCGGCGCGTCCCTTGTCGGCGATCCGCGCGAGCAAAACCACGCCGCACAGCGAACCCGAGTACGCGCTCCGCGGCGGCCCGGCCGTGAGATCACTCGGGGGGCCGAAGTCGTCCACGTCCTCGGCGTCGAGCATGTCGGACACCATGCGGATATCTTGACGGTCGATGGCGGCCTTCCGGGCGTCGAAACTCGCCTTCGCTTCGCCCGTGTCGGCGGCCCGGTACCGCTGCGAGTCGTTGTACTGCTTGATCTCGTCGATGGCCTTCCCGGCGGACGCCCGCAGGCGAACCGTGAGCGCGGCATCCGTCTCGCTCTCGCGCACCGCGTCGAGGAAGTCGTCGCGCGAGATGTCGAGGAAGGCGAGCGTGCGGCTGTCGAGTCCTGTCGTGGCTCCGAAGGCGTACTCGCCAAGCGTGCCGGCGATGTCCG
Source organism: Candidatus Poribacteria bacterium (assembly GCA_018644665.1). Taxonomy (GTDB): domain Bacteria; phylum Poribacteria; class WGA-4E. The sequence goes on along the minus strand of JABGQA010000168.1, from coordinate 69,612 downwards.
CGCGCGCTTTGTCGGCCGCTCGTGCGGCGCCCACAAGCCCTAAAACCGCGATGCAATATGGGCTACGGGGCGGCTGTGCGCTGAGGTCCATCGTGAACTCCTTGCTGTCGGCGCGGGTGACGGCCTCATGGGCTCGGCGTGAGAATCCGCGGGCATCTCGCGAGACGGTCACGCGCCGCGAAGTCCTTTGCGGCCCGGCCTCCCGTGAGACGGCTGGCGCCGATATGAGACGACAGGCCCGACGCTGAGAACGCGCGTGAGACGCGCTCGGGCCGCCTACGACATCACGCCTTCGGCCAACATCTCCTCGAGGGCATTCCCTCGTCGCGCCAGCGGGAGTTCCACCCGGCCCCGCGCGCGGCTCGACTCGTATATCGCGAGCAGGAGTTCCAGGGTGTCGCGGCCGGACTCCGCCGCGCACCGGTGCCGAGGGCCGTCCTCTATCCACGCGATGAGTTCGTCGAAGATGTTCGGGTGGGCGTACTCGGGGATCGGCTCCCATTTACCCGCCGTGTCTTCGCTTCGGAACCGAGCGTCCGTGCCCACGCGGATCTCGCCTTTCTCGCCGACGATCGTGATGTAGTTGCCCGGGCTGTCGCCGTATTTGCCCGACTCGATGATGCCCGACACGCCGTTCTCGAACTGCACGTAGCCCAGCGACTGCGCTTCGGACTCCATGCCCTCCGACAGGTGCGATCCCTCTCGATGCGCCTGCCCGATCACCCACGACGCCGGGCAGTCGTCCAGGTAGTAGCGCATCAGGTCCGTCTGGTGCGTGTGGTGCGTCAGCAACGCGGCGCCACGGCGGGCCCGGATCACGTGGATGTCGCCGATCATGTCGTCGTCGATCATCCCCCGCGCGTCGGCCCACCCACGGGCGTATCGGAGTTGGTGTCCCACGACGAAGCGGGTGTCGTTCCCGGCGGCGACCGTCAGGAGTTCGTCCGCCTCGGAGAGCCGGGTGGCCATGGATTTCTCCAGGTACACGCCGGCCAACGGGAAGTCCAGGACGCGCCGCGCCACGGAGTAGTGGGTCGAAATGGGCGTGGCGACGATGGCGATGTCGACGGTCTCCGTCCGCAGCATCTCCGCGAAGTCGTCGTAGACGGCGACTCCGTCGTCGCGAAGGCGGTCGAAGTTGACGCCACCCAGATCGGCGGCGCAGACGACCCGGCAGCGAGAGGCGCGGTTAGCGACGTCCCACAAGTGCATGCCGCGGCTGCCACTTCCGATGAGCGCCAGTCGGTAGTCTCGGTCCTGTGTCACGGCTCGCCGTCCCTCCGAGTCGCGCGCGTTCAGGTTCACGCGCGTCTAATTCTGCCGCGCCCGCTGCCACTGAGCGCGCTGAAGCCTTGCGCCTACTGCCAATCGAAGATGACTCCCGCGGAGTTCCCTCGGTCTTGGTCGAGGCGCGCGTAAACGTCCGGCGCGTCGTCGGGCTTGTAGCGGTGCGTTATGAGTTCGCCGGTCTGCATCTGACCCCGCTCGACGTAGCGCAGGTAGAGCGCCGCCTGCTTCTCGGCGGTCCATCGCGCGAGCTTCGGAGGCAACGCCTCGTTGTGCGTGCCGAGGACGCGTAGCTGCCGCGTGAGGACGTCGAACGTGAGATGCTGCTGTGACGGGTGTGGGCAGTCCCCCTGTAGCATGACCGTGCCGAAGCGGCGCGCCAGCGGGAGCGCCATCGCGAACACCGCCGGATGACCCGTGACGTCATAGACGGCGTCGGCGAGGTCGCCGTCGGTGTGCTCCGACACGAACTCACCCGCGTCGGCGGCGCTGCCGCAGAAGGTCGCCGTGGCGCCGTGGGCCGTGGCGGTGTCCAGGCGGGCCTGCAGGTGGTCGATCGCCAGGATTTCGCTGAGACCCAGGAGGCGCAGGTACTGCGTCATGAGCTGCCCGAGCGGACCGAGGCCGATGATCACGGCCGTGTCGCCCATACCGTGCTCCACCTGACGCACGCCCGTCTGGACGATGGTGGCCAGCTTGCACCACGCAGCCTCTTCGTTGCTGACGCCGTCTGGGACGCGCACCGTGTGCCCGCCGCCGACGCCGACGTTCGCGGCGCCCCGGTGACCGCCCGCGTAGAACACGCGGTCACCTTCGGCGAGCCCCTCGACCCCCGGACCAACCCGCGTCACGCGGCCGACCGCGCTGTACCCGGGGTAGAACGGGTGCCGCACCCATCCGTGCCAGTGCGTGCCGGGATCGGACTCGGCGCGGTAGCAGATCAACTCCGTGCCCATGCTCATCAGCGTGACGAGCGTCTCCGTCTGCACCTGTCCTTCGCCGGGATCGCCGACCGTAATGTCCTCGATCTCGACCTGGCGTGGGCCGGTGAACACGACCGCTCTGCTCTGCATGTGATTCGATCCGTTCGTGCGTCTGTCTGTGTGGGGAGGCCGCCGTGCATTCTGCCGGAGGGCGTGGCTCCCCGCAAGCGCGCTGGGCGCCGACGGATCGAGGGGGGTCAACGCTGTCGCCGCGCGTTGACATGCGCTATCCTACGTTTGTATCGTGCGGAACGGTGGAGTCCGTCATCGGCTCGCGTAAACTCAGGCCGACTCGGCGCCGTCTATCGGCCGGAGACTCCGCACGGAAGGCGAGGGAAGTCATGAATTCATCCGTCAAATGGATACTGGCTCTGATCGGCATCCTGATCGTCTGGATGTGGATCAGCAGCGCGGCGCAGAAGAAGACCGCGCACGCGGTTGAGCGGCAGGCTCCGCAGCGGGCCTCGCGGCAGGTCGTGGGCGTCGCGCGCCAGAACGTCACGACGACGATGGACCTTTCCGACAAGCTTAATCCGTCGATACTTCCAGACGTGCTCAAGGAAGTGCTGAAGGAAGTGTCGCCGAACCAGAAGCCGGAGTCGGAGGCGTTCCAGCAAGAGGTCGTCAAGAAGTTCAGCCAGAAGATCATGGACGACCCCGAGATCAACTATCGCGTGGATCTCAACGGCGACGAGAACATGGACCCCGTGCTGGTGGTGCCCGAGAGCGTCGAGGGCGAGGCCGCGGTCTACTCGGTGCGCGTGCCTGACCCCGACAAGCACAAGACCGACCCTCCCGCGAACGCGGACTGGAACCAGATCGCGAAGGACGGCATCGAGTTGGCGGCGTTGTCCGTGACGTTCGACGAGGGCAGCAAGACGATGTCCGTCGACGCGGAGCCGAACGAGTATCTGTATAAGGGCGGCTCGCGGCACTATCGGTCGGAGTATCCGGCGCGCAACCACAGTTGGATGGAGTCGTACTTCACGTACATGATCTTCCGCGATGTCCTGTTCCGCCCCTACGGCTGGTATGGGCCGGGGTGGTATGGCGGATGGTACGGCGGGTACTACGGCGGCTGGCACGCGCCCATCCGCACGCGAACCGTGGTCGTGAACAACACGTACCGCAGATCGACAGGAAGCTCGGTCGGGGCGCGCACATCCTCCGGGAGGACGGTGCGCAGCACACGCGCGTCCACCCGCAGCGCCGCCCCCTCGTTCGTACGACGGTCAGGCAGTTCCGCAGCGGCACGATCCGGCAGTCGCACACCGACGCGTAGCGGGTCGCGGACAACCACGAGCCGTTCGTCGTCACGTAGCGGCGGGTCGTTCCGTGGGGGCGGGTTCGGCGGAGGCAAGTGACGAGCCGATGAAGTTCCTCCTGCTAGTCGCAACCGTGGTTGTGGTGATCATGCTGTTCAAATCGTTGCGTCGGAAGAAGGAAGCCGAGATCGACGAGGCCGAATCGTACGACTGGACACTCGGCGACCTCGGGCCGGGCGGCGTCATTTCGATCCTTGGAACCGATTACCTGGTCGAGCAGCGCAGCCTGTACGCCGCCGACGGCGCCGAGTGGCACGAGGTGAAGCTCGTTGGCGACGAGAGCGAGGTGTGGTGGCTCACGTGGGAATCGGACGAGGACGATGAACTGAGTCTCACGCAGGAGATCGAGTTCCACTCCGTGGGGGTCACGCCCAAAGAACTCGAGGACCTGGCGGACGAGGGCGTCGGTGAGGTCGAATACGACTCCGAGACGTATCACCTCGACGAAGCAGCCGAGGCCGACTACTTCGAGGGCGGCAGTGACGACGGCCGGCGGCAGTACTACTGGGACTTCGTCGACGAGCACGGCGTGAAGACGCTGGGCATCGTCCTGTGGGAATCGCGCAGCTATGACGCGTATGCGGGGTCGAACATCCCCGCTGGGCAGGTGGACATCCTACGCCCCAACGACGAAGACGACGATGACGACTAGCGCCGGCCCGAGACGTGGCGGCGCGAATGGGAGGAACGACATGACTCGCACGATTTGGCGATGCGGACTCGCGGTGTGGGCCCTCATGGCGATAGTGGTGGGCAACGCGGCCGCTCAGGACGACGCTGGCGCGCTCTTCGGCCCGGACATGGTCCACGGCCTCGTCGGCGCGGTGGTGTACAGCATCCTCGGCTTCATCATCCTGATGATCGGGTTCAAGATATTCGACATCGTGACGCCGTTCGACCTGAACAAAGAGATCGCCGAGGATGACAACCCAGCGGCCGGGATCGTCGTCGCAGGCATGATGGTCGCTCTCGGGATCATCGTCGCCGCGGCGATATCGTAGTCGTCAGTCACACCTTGCAGCCACTACGCGGCGCGAGTTGGCGGGTCTGGCCCCGTCCAGGCGCGTCTGAGCCCGCGCGTTCGTGAAGACCACACGTCGTGAATTCCTATCGCTGATCGGCAAGGGCGCCGCCGCCGGGGCGTCCTTGCCGTTTCTGGACGGGTGCGCGAGTCCTCCGTCGGACGGCGCCCTCCCCTTCGACGGCGCGGTCGTCGGTGAGGCCCACGCGCTGTGCCACGACATGCGGGACGGACTCGTCGCCGTCGATCCCGTGGCTTCCGCCGAGCACGTGTACGACGTGATCATCGTCGGCGGCGGGGCGTCTGGCGTGGCCGCCGCGTGGAAGCTGCTTCGCAGCGGCGTGCGCAACATCCTTCTCGTCGAACACGGCCCCGAACTCGGCGGGACATCCGTCAGCGGCGAATTGGGCGGACAGCGGTTCGCGTGGGCGGCGCACTACATAGAATCGCCGGCCCCCGGCGGGGCGCCGATGCAAGAGATCTGCGAGGATCTCGGCATCATCCGCGACTACATCGACGGGTGGCCCCTAGTCGATCCGCGGTATGTGGTGGCGGAGCCGGAGGTGGGGTTGCTGGCCGGAAGCGCGTGGCGGCCCGTGCACTTCCCCATGCAGGTCGCGGAATCGCGGGATGTCGTCGAGTACGAGCGCTTCCGGCAGGACATGTACCGCTGGGTTACCTGGCGGGACTCCGCGGGAAGGCCCGCGTTCGGCCGCCCGATCGGCCGCACGAGCCCGTCGGACGAAGCGCGCGACCTCGATCACATCACGATGGCGGCGTATCTCGACCGGCTGGGGATCGAGTCGGACCTCGTACGGTGGTACGTGAACAACCGCGTCGTGGACGAGTACGGCTGCGGCATCGAGGACGCCTCGGCGTGGGCGGGCGTGCAGTTCTGGGCGCAGTCGAACTCTTCGTTCACCGACTTCGAGCCGCCGGGCACGCCGTCGCCGGCGGTGCTGTCGTGGCCCGAGGGGAACTCGTTCCTCGTGAACGGCATGGCGCGCGACCTCACGCCGTCGCAGAAGCGACTTCGGTCGCTCGTCGTGAACGTGCGAAACGCGTCGGATCGCGCGCTCGTGACCTGTCTCGACGACACCGGCTCGGAACGCACAACGCTACAGGCGAAGGCGGTCATCTACGCCGCGCCGAAGCACGCCATCTACTATGTGATACCCGACCTCGTCGGCGCGGGCCGCGATGAGTTCAACGCGTGCAAGTACATCCCATGGGTGACGGCTGCGGTGCATGTGCGCAGGCCGCCCGCCACCGATCCCCGGCATCCGCTCACGTGGGAGACGCTCGGCCACGAGGCGTGGGGTCTCGGCTACATCGACAACCGGCACATGACCCGGCGCGACGACGGCTTCGACACGCCGACCGTCCTGACGTTCTACGCGGCCCTGTGCGAAGACATCGACGAGGATCGTCGCACGCTCCTGAACGAGGGGTGGGACTACTGGGCGCGAGCGATCCTGGGCGCCCTGCAGCAGATGCACCCGGGAATCGAGTCGCTCATCACGCGGCTGGACGTGCGGAAGTGGGGACACGCGATGATCGCCATGCGGCCGGGCTATCTATGGGGGCCGGAACGGCGGCGGATGCTGCGGCCGTTCGGGCGGGTGCATTTCGCGGGCGTGGACATCGCGGGCACGCCGGTCTTCGAGCAGGCCGCGCACCGCGGGGTCGAGGCGGCCGAGGCCGCCATGGCAACCTTGGGCGCGTCGTACTCCTCGTCGCTATCATAGGGTCATGCCCTGGAGCCTCGCGTGAGCGACTACGTAGACCAACGGCTTAGCGACCTGAGACTCGTGCTGTCGGGCGCCCGCGCGCGTCGCGGGCAGTTCCGCCTGTTCCGCGAGACGCGCATCACGACGACGGCGTATGACGCCGACCTTTGGATCATCGGCAGCAGCCACGTCCTCTCGTTCTCGGCCGGGGACGCGACGTGTAGCGAGGTTCTGACGTGCCGCAGCGGCGAGGCCGGCTCTGACCCGGATGTCGAGGTCGCGCACGATCTGTCACAGGTTCGCATCGAGCGCGCGATCGGGGACGCAGCGTCCTATGAGATTCACGTCGATACGGCGCGATACGACGCCGAGGCGCTACGCGCCGAGCAAGCGAGACTCGTCGCCGACCTCGATGATGATTGCCTCTTGCACCTCTTCCCGCCGGCGGATGAGACGCAGATGTCGCCGATGACGCTGCTACGGGTGGAGAAGGCGGACGACGGCATCCTGAGCCTTAGCACGGCGCACTCGTACCCGCAGGACCTCGCGATGGTCGTCACCCGCTCGACGATCCGCGTGCGATGAAGGCGAACGCTGAGCGCGGACCCACCGCGCGGGGTGGAGCCATCATGCTCCTGGTCGCGATGGCGCTCGCGGCGGCGTGCGCCATCGTCTACGAGTTGATCATCGCCACCATCTCGTCCTACCTGCTCGGCAACAGCGTCTACCACTTCTCGATCACCATCGGCCTGTTCATGGTGTCGATGGGCTTGGGCTCGTTTCTCACGCGCTACATCAAGTCGCAGCTGGTAGAGCGGTTCATCCTCGTTGAAGTGGCGTTGGGCATCGTCGGGGGCGGGGCGGCGGTGGCGCTGTACGGCATGTACGTCGTCGTCGGGAGCGACGCGGCGTATTCGTGGTCGATGTTCGGCGTGATCGTGGTCGTGGGGTCGCTCGTGGGCTTCGAAATCCCCCTCCTTACCCGCATTCTCAACGAACGCGGAGGCCTGAGAATCGCGCTCGCGAACGTGCTGGCGTTCGACTACGTTGGGGCGCTCGTCGGGTCCGTCGCGTTCCCGCTGATCCTGCTGAAGTACGTGGGCCTCGTGCGCACCGGGTTTGTGATGGGCCTGGTGAACGTCATCGCCGGAGCGCTCCTCGTGCCGCAGAGCGAAGGGGGAATCCGGCGGCGGCTGGGCGTCGCGGGTGGAGCCGCCGCGGCGAGCGTCGCGCTGATACTGGCGATCGCGTGGGAACCGTCGATCACTGCGGGGCTGGAGCGGGCGCTCTACGACAGTCCCACCATCACATCGGAGCAGTCGCCCTACCAGAAGTTGACGGTGACCCGCCGGGGCAAGACATGGCCCGAGCCGGAGGCGCCCAGTTCGCAGGCTCCCGTGGTCGCCAAACGGGGGAATGACCTGAGGCTGTTCATCGACGGGCAGATACAGTTCAGCTCGGTAGACGAGTACCGCTACCACGAGGCGCTGGTCCACCCGGCGATGAGCGCGGCGGAGTCCCGCGAGTCCGTGCTCATCCTCGGTGGCGGCGACGGCCTCGCCGCGCGCGACACGTTGCGGTACCAGGACGTCGTTGAGATCGTCCTCGTCGACCTGGACCCGCGGATCATCGAGTTGTGCAGCACCCACCCCGAGATAGCCGCGCTCAACGAGGGAGCGCTCACCGACCCGCGTGTCCACGTCGTCACTCAGGACGGGTACAAGTTCGTGGAGCAGGCGGGTCGCGGCTTCGACGTGGTCATCATCGACCTGCCGGACCCCAACCACGAGACGCTATCGAAGCTGTACTCGGTGGAGTTCTATCGTCTCGTCGCGCGCGTTCTCAACCCGGGCGGCGCGGTAGTCACGCAGAGCACGTCGCCGTTCTTCGCGCGGGCGGCGTTCTGGTCGATCCACCGAACCTTGGAGGCTGCGGGTCTGCACGTCGCCGCGTACCATACGAACGTGCCGTCACTCGGAGACTGGGGGTTCAACCTCGCTACCGACCGGCCGATCGACATCGGCGCGCTCGACGTCACCGTCGAGACCCTGTTCCTCACCGCTGAACAGATCCCGTCGATGTTCCGCTTCGGCAGGGACGCCGCCGAGGTAGACGCGCACGTAAACACGCTGTTGCGACCGGTGCTGATGCACTACTACGACGACGACCGGTGGGGGTACTACTAGGCCCGCGTTCCTCCCTTCGCCCCCGCCGACACTGCCCTTGCCAGCGCCCGACGTCGGCCGCCCGCTGGCCGCAGACGTGGATGACACGTAAGATGGCGCTCACAGGCAGCCGAGGTCACCGATGCGCTTGCACTTGCACGCTCCAGCACAGCGTCCGCCGTTCCGAGGCCTTGTCCTCGGCCTGCTGCTGATCCCGCCGAACTCCTACTTCATCATGTCGAACCACCTGATCTACTGGAGCACGCTCCCGACTACGTTCGCGCTCATGTTCAACGTCGTCATCACGCTGACAGCGGTCACGGCGCTGAACATGGCGTTGCGCCGGTACTGGCCACGCTTCGCCCTGACTCCGGGCGAGTTGCTGGTCGTCTACGTGATGCTCGCCATCGCGTCCGCGTTGGCGGGTCACGACATGCTCCAGACCGTCATCCCGACCGTCCCAAACGGGTTCTGGTACGCCTCGGCCGAGAACGAGTGGAAGGAGTTGTTCCACTCGTACCTGCCGCGTTGGCTGACATCGGACGACGTCGATAGCCTCGCGCATTTCTACGACGGCCGCGCGCGTTTCGCGACGTGGGAGCACTTCCACGACTGGGCGCGGCCGGCGCTGTGGTGGACCGTTCTCATGTCCCTGCTCGCGCTGGCGATGATCAGCCTCAACGGCATGCTGGCCGGACAGTGGATATACAGGGAGCGCCTGACGTTCCCGATCGTCCGGCTCCCGATGGCGCTGGTCAGTTCCGAGCGGCCGCTGTTGCGTAACCGCGCGATGTGGGCAGGCTTCGCGATCGCGGCCGTGATCGACCTGACAAACGGTCTCCACGTGTTCTACCCCGCCGCCCCCGGGATCCCCGTGCGGAAGGTGGACCTCGGCGTGTATTTCACCGCGCCGCCCTGGAACGCCCTCGGATGGACGCCGCTGTACGTCCTGCCCTTCGGCCTGGGCCTGGCGTTCCTCATGCCGCTGGACGTCTCGTTCTCACTCTGGTTCTGCTACATCGTGTGGAAGCTGGAGCGCGTTCTCGGCCGCGTCGTCGGTGTATACGGCATGCCGGGGTTCCCGTACGCCGGCCCGCAGGGCGCGGGCGCGTACATGGCGCTTGCCGTGTTGGCGCTGGTGGCGGCGCGACGGCACGTGTCGGGCAACGTGCGCCGACTGCTGAGGGGGGTCGCGCAGGGGGGCGTCGGCTGGCCGGCGCTGGGAGTGTGCGTGTCGGGCGGCCTCCTTCTCGCGTTTGGCGCGCGGGTGGGGATGGGTGTGCTCCCAGCGCTGCTGTATTTCGCGGTGTATTTCTGGCTGTCGCTGGCGATCACACGCGTGCGGGCAGAGGTCGGCCCGCCGACCCACGAGATGTTCGTCGCGACGCCGCATCACGTCATCGACGACGTGTTCGGGACGCGACGCTTCTCGCCCGGCAGTCTGACGGGATTCGCGATGTTCGCGGCGTTCAACCGCGGCTCGCGCGCGAATCCGATGCCGCACGCGATGGAGGGGTTCAAGCTGGCGCGCGATTCAAGCGTCGGTCGCGGCTGGATGTCCGTGGCGATCCTCCTCGCGACGGTCGCGGGAACGCTCTGGGCCTTCTGCGCCTACCTGCACGTGTCGTACACGGTGGGCGCGAATCCGGGGCTCGGAAGCGTTTCGTACGACCTGCTGCGCCGCTGGCTCTATCATCCATCCACGACGGACGTGCCGGCGTCGGCGTTCATGCTGGTTGGGTTCGGCATCACCACGGGGCTGTGGCTGCTACGCGGCGCGTTTCCCGGGTGGCCTTTGCATCCGGCGGGCTATGCCGTCGCGAGCAGTCAGTGGACGTTCGGGTGGTTGTGGTTCTCGGTGTTCATCAGTTGGGCAGTGAAGTTCGCGTTGCTCCGCTTCGGCGGCATGCGGTACTACCGGAAGGCGGCGCCGCTGTTCATGGGCCTGCTGCTGGGCGAGTACATCGTTGGGGGCGGGTGGGTGCTGATCCGGCTGGCGTTCGGCGTGCGGGTGTATTCGTTCTATCGCTGAGGCGTCGCGTGGTCGCAACGGACACGCAGTCCATCCGGCTACGCTCCGGTCACCGGTGTGGCGGGAGCCGCTCGCGAGTGACACGGCGACACGGGTAGGTGGTCTCAGCCAGTCGGATCTAGGACGTCGAGGCCTTCGGCCACGGCGGCGGCGTTGAGTTCCACGTCGGAAGAGACCATGACCAACGGCGGGCTCCCACGCTCTACACGCTCCGTGGACGCGACGCAAGCAGCCGCGAGTTGCACGGCGTCGTAGCCGCGCAGGATGCGACGAGCCGCCAACTCGGACGCGAACTGGATCACCTCGCCGGACACGGCGACGATGGACGCGAGCCGGGGCAGCTCGTGTCGAAATCGCGCGATTTGGGAGGACCCGCCGTCGCCGACTTCTGCTCTGCGGCTGCGTCTGTGTAGCGCGGCGATGACCTCGACGATCGCCGTTTCTGCGATGTAGCGCGTAGACGCGATCTCGGGCGCCAGGATGCTATCCACGACACCCGACCCGGGCTCCGTGACGTATCGCTTCACAATCGCGCTGCTGTCGAGGAAGTAGTCAGCCACGCGCGCGCCTGTCCTCGATGATGGTCTGCGACACGGGCTCGTCGGGGATATCGAGGCGCGTGAGTTCGCGGAACTCGCGCCTGAATTCGTCGGTTATAGGCGGGGGTACGCTAACGAGCACGCCGGCGGCGAGCAACTGTTGGTCTAGCGCCCGGCGATCCACCTGCTCGGATATGCGACTCAACGCCTCCCGCGCGTCCTCCAAGTGGCCCTCGGTCAGGTCGTCGATGATCGCGTGCAACTGCTCGCGCGTCACGGCCGCCATACGCGGCCTCCTCTCATACTCTGGGACCAGGAAGTCGTCAGCCACGCGCGCGCCTGTCTTCAATGATCGTCTGAGACACCGGCCCGCCGCGGATCGTCACCGGCGTGCGTTCGTGGATTGCGCGGTGTTTCTCCTCCGTCAGGGGAGGCGGCACGCTCACGAAGAACCCCTCCGCAAGCATCTTCCTGTCGAATTCGTCGGCCTGCCTACCCGCCAGATCGCCGATGGCGGCAAGCGCCGTCTCGGCGCGGACCAGATCCTCCTCGGTCAGGTCGTCGATCATGGCGTGCAACTGCTCACGCGTCACAGCGGACATCTTCGTCCCCTCCGTTGCCGGGCCCCAGGTGGGGAGATGTTACGCCAAGCGACGCGACGCGCAAAGCCGACGCCCGGCCCGCTCGGGTGTGGTCACGGACCGTTGGTCACCGAAGGCGTGAGGTGACGCGGAGACCCCTTCTCCATCTTCCCCAGTAAGGGAAGACGTCCACCTGTCCACATGCCGAAGGCGTGAGGTGACCGGGGAACCCCATCGCCATCTTCCCAATACGGGAACCCGTTCACGCGTCCACATAGCGAAGGCGTGTGGGTCACGCGCCTCCGACTTACCAACTACCCAGGACCACATCCGGCGCGCTCGGCGCCCTTGCCCGCCGCGAACGCGGCCCGGTACCCTTGCTAGCAGCGATCCCGCCCGCCCACGCAGGAACCGGCCGTCGATGCTCGCGTACCTCATTCGCCGTCTCCTGCTCATCGTGCCGACCCTCTTCGGCATCATGCTCATCAACTTCCTCGTGATACAGGTCGTCCCCGGCGGGCCGGTCGAGCAGATGATCGCGCAGATGTCCGGCCACGCCATGGCCGCCACCGGCCGGTTCGCCGGCGCGGGATCGAGCGAGACCGCCGCGTCGACCACGCAGAATCGGCCCGGCGGCAGCGCCTCGGTTGGCGGCGAGTCGAAGTACCGCGGAGCGCGCGGACTCGACCCGGACCTCATCAAGGACATCGAGAAGATGTACGGCATGGACAAGCCGATCCATGTCCGCTTCTTCCGCATGGTGAAGAACTACGCGACGTTCGACTTCGGCGAGAGCTTCTTCCAAGGCCGGAAGGTGATCGACCTGGTCCTCTCGAAGATGCCCGTGTCCATCTCGCTCGGGCTGTGGACGACGCTCCTCATCTACGCGACATCCATACCGCTGGGCATCGCCAAAGCCGTCAGAGACGGCTCACGCTTCGATCTCGCCACTAGCGCCGTCGTCACCGCCGGGTACGCGATACCGAGCTTCCTATTCGCGCTGTTGCTCATCGTCGTGTTCGCGGGGGGCCGGTACTTCTCGTGGTTCCCGTTGCGCGGGCTGGTGTCCGACAACTGGGAAGACCTGGGCGTGTTCGCCAAAGTGCTCGACTACTTCTGGCACCTCGCACTGCCCATCACGGCGATGGTCGTCGGCGGGTTCGCCACGTTGACGTTGCTCACGAAGAACTCGTTCATCGACCAGATCCACATGCAGTACGTCATGACCGCGCGGGCGAAGGGTCTCGGGGAACGGCGCGTGTTGTACGGTCATGTGTTCCGCAACGCCATGCTCATCGTTATCGCGGGATTCCCAAGCGCGTTCGTGCGCATCTTCTTCACGGGCGCGTTGCTGATCGAGGTGATATTCTCGCTCGACGGCCTCGGCCTTCTCGGCTACGAGGCGGCCATCAGCCGCGACTACCCGATCATGTTCGCGTCGCTCTACTTCTTCTCCTTGCTCGGCCTGGTGATGAACATCATCAGCGACATGACGTATGCCCTGGTCGACCCACGGATCGACTTCGAGAGCAGGGAAGTGTAGTCGGTGACACCGCAGACCAGGCGCCGCATCGCGAACTTCCGGGCGAACCGACGCGGCTATGTGTCGTTCATCGCCTTCTGCGCGCTGTTCGGCGTGAGCCTGTTCGCGGAGTTCATCGCCAACGACAAGCCGCTGCTGGTCAAGTTCGACGGCGACCTGCTCGTGCCGGTGCTCAAGAGCTACCCCGAGACGCGCTTCGGCGGCGACTTCCCGACCGAAGCCGACTACCACGACGAATACGTCGTCGAGTTGATCGAGGCGAAGGGGTGGATGGTGTGGCCGCCCATCCCCTACTCGTATAAAACCGTCGTTCACGGCCGGCCCGCGCCCGCGCCGCCGTCGCGGGAGAACTGGCTCGGCACGGACGACCAAAGCCGCGACGTCGCGGCGCGTCTCATCTACGGGTTCCGCATCTCGGTCCTGTTCGGTCTCGTCCTTACGCTGTTCAGCATCGTGATCGGCGTGTCGGCGGGCGTGACGCAGGGGTTCTTCGGCGGGTGGCTCGACCTCGGCTTCCAGCGCTTCATGGAGATATGGGCCGCGATGCCCACACTCTATCTGCTGATCATCCTCGCGAGCGTTGTGCAACCGACATTCTGGTGGCTACTCGGGATTCTGTTGCTGTTCAGTTGGATGGGATACGTCGCCGTGGTGCGGGCCGAAGTGCTGCGCGCGCGGAACCTGGACTTCGTGCGCGCGGCTCGCGCGCTGGGCGTGTCGAACCTGGTGATCATGTTCCGCCATGTCATGCCGAACGCGCTCGTCGCGACGATCACCTTCCTGCCGTTCAACCTGAGCGCGGCGATCACCTCGCTGACGGCGCTCGACTTCCTGGGATTCGGGCTGCCGCCCGGCTCGGCGTCTCTTGGTGAAATGGTGACGCAGGGACGAAACAACCTGCACGCGCCGTGGCTCGGCCTCACTAGCTTCGCGGCCCTCGCGACGATGCTCGTGCTGCTCATCTTCACCGGCGAGGCGATCCGAGACGCGTTCGACCCGCGCGTCACGCACGGCGCGGCGCCGGCCGAGGGAGAGACGGCATGAACGAGAACACGCCCCTCCTCGCCGTGCGCGATCTGTCCGTCGATTTCCGCACTGGCGACACCACGGTGCACGCCGTGAGGAGCATCGACTTCACGATCGAGCGCGGTGAGACCGTCGCGCTCGTAGGCGAGTCCGGGTCCGGGAAGTCCGCGACCGCGCTGAGCATCCTGCAACTGCTGCCGTACCCGCCGGCGAGCCACCCGAGCGGCAGCATCCTGCTCGACGGGGACGAGTTGCTGGGGGCCTCGGCGGCGACGCTGCAGTCGGTGCGCGGTGAGCGGATATCGATGATCTTCCAAGAGCCCATGACGTCCCTGAACCCCCTGCACACGATCGAGAAGCAGGTGGGCGAGACGCTCGTCCTACACAAGGGTATGAGCCGCGAAGAGGCGAAGTCGCGGACGCTGGAGTTGCTCGGCCTCGTCGGCATCCGGGAGCCCGCGCGGCGGATCGCGGCATACCCGCACGAGCTGTCCGGCGGGCAGCGACAGCGCGTCATGATCGCCATGGCGCTCGCCAACGAGCCGGACCTGCTCATCGCCGACGAGCCCACGACGGCTCTCGACGTGACCATACAGGCGCAGATACTCGACCTGCTGGCGGACCTGCGACGGCAGTTCGGGATGGCGATGCTGTTCATCACGCACGACCTCGGCGTCGTGCGGAAGGTGGCCGATAGCGTCTGCGTCATGAAGGACGGGGACATCGTCGAGGATGGGCCCGCCGAACGGATCTTCGCCGACCCGCAGCACGACTATACGCGGCATCTCCTCGACTCCGAGCCCAAACAGGCCGCGGCCGAGTCCAGCTACGACGCCCCACTCATTCGGGCCGAGGGGCTGAAGGTCTGGTACCCCATCAAGGCCGGGGTGATGCGTCGCACGGTGGATCACGTGAAGGCCGTGGACGGCCTCGACATCACCATCCACGCGGGACAGACGGTGGGAGTCGTCGGCGAGTCGGGGTCCGGCAAGACGACGCTGGGACTGGCCCTCCTGCGTCTCATCTCATCGAACGGCGACATCTACTTCGACGACCGCCTGATCCAGGGCATGAAGTCGCGCGAGATGCGTCCGCTGAGACGGCGCATGCAGGTGATCTTCCAGGACCCGTTCGGCAGTCTGAACCCGCGTAAGTCTGTGGGACAGATCATCGACGAAGGTCTGCGCGTGCACGGCATCGCGGACTCGGAGGACGCGCGCGACGCGCTCATCGTGCAGGCGTTGGAGGAGGTCGACCTCGACCCGGACAGCCGCCACCGGTACCCGCACGAGTTCTCCGGCGGCCAGCGTCAGCGCATCGCCGTGGCGCGGGCGATGGTGCTGAAGCCTGAGTTCGTCGTGCTCGACGAGCCGACCTCATCTCTGGATGTGAGCGTGCAGGCCCGCACTCTCGAGCTGCTGCAACGCCTTCAGCGGGACCACGGGCTCGCCTACCTGTTCATCAGCCACGATCTCAAGGTGGTGCGCGCGATGGCGAGCTATCTGCTGGTCATGCAGGAAGGGAAGGTCGTCGAGGAGGGGCCGGCGCAACAGGTATTCGAGAGCCCGCAGAATCCCTACACGCAGGCTTTGCTGGCGGCGGCGTTCGCCCTAGACGCCGTGACGGACGCGTAGCGCGCGACGGCGCCGCTACGGCCGTTCGCTCCGCTCCTCGACCTGCGACGGTAGGAAGCGCTCTCGCATGCCCTCAGACACGTGGAGCTTGAGCCGACCGTCCGCCTCCTCGGTGACGACGAGCGCTGAGGTCCGCGGCCGCTCACCGATGAGCCTCATCCCGTCATCAGGGCCGAGAACGAACACGGCGGTGGCGAGCGCGTCCGCCTCCAGGCCAGTAGGCGCCACCACCGTGACGCTGACCACCCCGTTCGACACCGGATACCCGGTCCGCGGGTCCATGATGTGGCCGTACCGCACGCCCTCGTGCACAAAGAACTGCTCGGTGTCCGCCGAGGTCGCCAGCGCCACGTCCGATATGAGGACGACCCCAAGCTGCTCCCCAGGCGCCCTGGGGTGGCTGACGGCGATACGCCACTGATCCTCGCCGGGCGGGGAGCCGACGGCTCGGAAGGCGCTGTTGCTGAGGTTCACGAGCGCCGACCTCACGCCGCCCACCCGTAGCGCCCGCGCCGCTTGATCCACCGCGTAACCCTTAGCGATGCCTCCGAGGTCGAGTTCCATCCTCTCGCGCATGAGCATCACGACCATGGCGTCCTGGTCCACGCGGAGGCCGTCGAGCCCAACATCCGCGCGCGTCGCCTCCACCTCCGTGGCGCTGGGGACGCGCGCGCCGTGCGAGAAGCAACCCCAGAGCTTCAGCAACGGCGCCACCGTGATGTCGAATGCTCCGCAGGTCTCACGCCCCATGTCGAGCGCGGCGGTGACGACGTGGAGCGTGTCTTCTTGCACACGCACCGAGCCGGCGCCTGCCATCGCGCTGATGCGCGACACCTCGCTGTCCGGCTTGTAGTGGCTCATGAGCGTGTCGACGCGCTGCATCTCGTCGAGAGCGGCGACTAGCACGGCGTCGACAGACGCGTCGGCCGCGTACGCCGTGACGGACCCGAAGCTGCCCATCATCAGGCGACGCTGCTCATGCCGGGACGGAGCCGGTCGATCGCATCCGGCAACAAGGGCGCACGCAAGGGCGATCGCCAGGATCGGCAGAGCGTGGCGAACGCCGCTCAATACGACCCCGATATGCCGAGTTGCCACAGGTTGTAGCGGAAGTCGTTGTCGCTGACGTACCGCTCGTACGCGGCGTCCACGCGGAGATCGTGCAGCGGGCCCGACACGGCGGGCGAGCCGAGAGTGTAGACCGCTTTCGCGCGAAACGCCCCCGAGCGGAACGCCCCGAGCCGGTAGTCACCCGTCATGTACGGCTGCGACGTGCCATAGGCCGCGCTGTGAAAGTCCGCCGCGGACTGCGTGTAGTGGCGGTAGCCGATGTCCATCAGGAGGGACTTGTCGACGAAGTACCGGCCGAGGGAACCCGCGCCCGTGTGCGAATCGACGCCCCACGTGTCCGAGTAGTAGCGGTAGCTCCCCTTGAGGAAGGTCCGCGTGTCCAACGCCCGGTTCACCTGCGCAACGACGGCGCGGCGCGTTCGCGCGTCGGGATGCGCCTCGATGTACTCGGCGCCACCCGCAGGCACGATGTGGTAGGGGTTGCTTTGGTAGCCGTCGACGCGCGTGACGTCCAGATTCACCTGCGCGATGGTCTTCGGGTCGAGCGCCTGCGTCCAGCTCAGACCGCCTCGGTGAGACACTTTCGTCTCGTCCGTGACGCGCTCGCCTATGAGACTGCCGTCGAATTGGAATTTGAGGCCTTCGTCGGACTGGAGCTGCTTCGCGGGGGCCGCGCCTCGACGGCGGACGATGGCGCCGTCCACGAACGCGTAATCCTCCGCGAACTTGTCCCAGCCGTGCGGGTGCGGCTTGTCGTACGAGAAGCTGTACACGGCGGACAGCGTGGAGTTGCGATCCGCGAAGTCCCGCGTCGCGGAGAGGGCGACGGTGCTCGCGAGGTAGTCCTGCTCCGCTCCGCCGAAGTAACTCAGGCCGATAATGGTGTTCGACTCGGGATCGAGCGCGTACGAGCCACCTATCTGCCAGTCTACGCGGGACAGGCTCTCGCCGTTGGCGTGACACACCGTACACCCGATGGACGCGCTGCTGACCGCGTCGACCTCCTGGCGTAAGGACACTTTGCCCCGCTCGCCTACGTCCTTCTCCAGGTGGACGTCGTTCACGAACACCGTCACGTCGCGGGTGTCGTCGTAGACGCCGGCCTTCACGCGGAAGCTGTCCTCGGACACGGCTACGCGCCGGACCCCGAGCAGCAACGCGCCGACCACGCAGAGAGCCAGCGACGCGCGGACGACGTGACGTCGGGAGGTTACTGTGAGCACGCGCAGCCCCCGCCGCTGACGCCATAGCCGCCTTTGCTGGCCTCGCGGGAGTCGCGTATGAGTTCGTGGACGCCGGTCTCGATGGGGTCGGCGTCGAAGACCATCATGGGATCGGATAGGTAGGACCGCTCCCAGCGGGCAACGTTGGCGCAGCCCGCGAGCATGGCGACGCACGCGAGAACGACCAGCAACCGTATCGTGGGCAAGGGCCTGCTCCCGAAGACCGTCGGCATCACGGCGAAGCTCTCGTTGGTCCTCCCGCCGGACGCGGCCGACCGCGAACGAATGCTACACCGAAGCCGCCCTAGCTGTCAGCGACGGCGCCGCAACAGTTCGCTTCCCGTCGGGACGATAGGATTCGTGCGCGATGGCAGCGTGCCACGCGCATCGTCGTTCCTTGCCGTCAAGCCGGGGATAGAGGGCGTACGCGGATGAGTACCAAAGCAACGGGCGGGGCGCAGGACGCGGGTTCGTGGATTCGTCCGGCAGGACCCGACGCCCCCCTGATCTGGGGACGCAGAGAAGGCGTGGTCTTCGGCCTGCCCTCCGACGGCGGGATGCACGGCCCCCGTGGGCTCATTCGCATCGGCATCTGGAACACGGATGAAGACCGCGCCGAACTCATCAACTTCGTCGCCATCGAGCCGGTCGTCGAGGGTGACGAGCCGCGCGGCACGCGGATGGGGTACAGCGAGCTTGAGCCCAGCCAGTTGGACCCCGGAAGGCACGGCAAGCGGCTGTGGACCACCGGACCCGCTGCAGGCGAAGTCGCGGCGTTGCCGGCGGGCGTCGAGGAACTCACCGTGCCGATCGACGTCGAAGCGTTCACGGCCAACGGCGCGCGCGTGCATCTCATCGCCCAGATGCGAAGTGACCGGCCGACTGAGGTCGCGTTCAGCGTCTACCACCACGACGACAGCGCGCCGATCGACGAACACACGCTTACCGCGACGATGGGCAACTACGGGCGCCTGCGACTGCTGTGGCTCAGGGATCGCGTCGTGGACAGCCGCGCGCTGTACGACACGTACGACGACATCCACTTCGCCCACGGCGACCCCTACCCACTCGACGACATGATCCGGCTGGAAGACGGCGCGGCGTTCGTGATGTGCAGCGCGAACGAGGCCGACCCGTCATCGGTCAGTGTGGACCATCCGTGGTGGGGATACTCCTCGGTCAAGCTCACGCAGTATTGGCGTGTCCCGGCCGCCGACGTCCGACCCGACCTGCGCGTACGCGTGAACGGGCGCCGCGTGTATTGGGCGCAGGACCTGGAAATCCCCGGGGGCGTGTCGTTTGAGAACTTCGAGGTGCGGCAGAGCTACACGCCGGGTCAGCGGTCCGTGTTCGGTCTGACGCAGGCCGAGCCGCAGGAGTTGGTCCCCGCAGTGGCGCGGCTCGCCCCGGAGACAGAGTAAGCCGGCAACGCGCTATCTGGCGCGCAGGGCGCCCCATGTGGTCGCCAGCTTGCCGGCCGGCGCCACCGGCCGCGTCTCGTGAATGCGCGCTACCAGATACGTGATGATGTTCTCGACGAACGGCACGTTGGGCGCCGCCTGTCCCTCCTCTTCGCCGCGGCTGGAGGTGACGACGTACTCCCCGTCGCCGTGACGTAGCGAGAGCGTGTGCGGCCCGCCCGAGTCGGCGCTCGTCGCGAGGACGGCCCACGGGGCCTCGACATCTAGATAGCTGTCGTCCTCGATGATGTCGTCGATGGCGTTCGGCGTGTCGAAGATGCCGGTCGCCTCGCCTTCCGCCGTCACCTCGAAGTCGTGGTCTCCCGACTCACGCATGGCGAGTTCCACGGGGAACATGCCGCCCTGGTAGAACCCGTCGTCGCTTGTCTGGACGAGGATGAACCCGCCCTCGTCCACGTATTCGATCAGATCCTGCTCGACGCCTTCGAGATGGTACACGCCCCATCCGCCGATCCCGTGTGTGCCGAACAGGAGCATGTCGTACGAGCGCAGGTTCACGAGGGTGAGATCCCCTTGGGCGTCGGTCGAGAGTTCATATTGGATCGTCTCACCGTTCGCCTTCTTCACGGCGTCCGGCACGAGCTGCCAGTACCACTGCTCGCTGGCTTCGTATTCGTAGAATAGCGCGCGCATGTCGGCCTGCGCGCTGATCCCCGCGCAAGCTGCGCCCGCGATCGCCAGGGCAAGCACACTCCTCATCGCACGTAGGGTCATTGTTGGCCTCTCGGAGGGTGGGCGCCGGTTTGGGCGCGAAGCCATGCGCCGCGCGGCGCGACGTTTGGGCGTAGGCATGCGCAAGCGTGGCGGTGTCGGCGCTGTTCACGCGTGGACGTGGGCTAAGGGGTCACGGGGGCGGCGGCCGCGATGTCGAGCTGCGCGGACGCAAGACCCGCAGGCGGGACGCTGGAGCGACGCACGCGTTTGAGGGTCGGCCGTCGGCGATTCTGCTGGGCCGCCTGGTACTGCGGGAACTCCGCGAGAACCTGGAGCGCGAGGCTGACCGTGCCACCCACGGCTTCGACGACATCACTCGCGGTAGGCACGCCGCCACCGCCCGTGATAACACGACGCACAAAGACGCGCATGCAGGACGCGCGACGCTCTGTCGACGCTCGTGCTCGTGATTCCATCGTGCGACCTCCCGCCTGGTGAGCCTAGACGCGTGGGCCGTGAGCATCCGTCGGGTCTATCGACAAGGCCGGCAACGGCCTTAACCTCGGCCACGACGAACGGCGCGTACACCTACGTTAGCGCGGGCGCGGGGGAAACGGTACAACGCCGACGACGTGTCGCGGCCCCGCGTTGAAGCCGAAAGCGCGGCCTCCGACGGCGCGTTCAGTTGTCCCCCTTGTTCTCGAAGTGCACGAAGTCGATGAGGAAGACCGCGCCGAGAAGGACCGCCTTCGCGGCCTCGTCGGCATCGTCCGGGAAGGTGACGCCGAAGTTGTCGGCGTCGCTGAACGCCTCCTTCATGAAGCCCGACCATTTCTTGTGGATCACGCCGGCTTCTCGGCCGTCGCGCATGATCTGAAACGTCCACGGACGCAGTAGGGGGCCGAACAGCGTGAACATCTCCTGGCCACTGGGATCGCGGACGGTGTACACGCGTCGGAGGATGGAGAACTCCCGCGTGATCGACCCGAGCGGCCGGTTCGCGTCGTCCAGCACGTCCAAGTGATGGAAGAAGAAGCGGAACGGGCGCCGGAGGACCAGCGCAGTGTCCTCGCCGGTGAAGACTCGCAACGTGAACGGCCGCAGCGCCTTGAGGAACAGGCGGCCAAGCAGCGATCCGCCCTCTTCCCCGACGTAGAGCAGATCGGCGCCGGAGGCGTCCATGACGCGGTATTTGTTCCGGGTTTCGAACCCGGTAAGGATCTCGCCCCACTCCTTCACCTGCTGTATCGCCAGCGAGTCGACGCGCGCGAGGTAGTCCATTGTTCGCCCTTCCGCGTTGGCGCCAACGCGTCTATCGCAGGGATCGCCCGGCCGGAGTGTAGTGCAACGGTCGTCGGGAGGGAATGCTGGAGGCCGCCAACCGAGGCGCCGGCTTGCCCGCGGCGCGTCCACCGCGTCAGGTCACATGGAGATCGACCCCGCGTCTCCCGTGGCCACCCGCCGTCGAGTGGCGGAGTTCGCAGCCTTCTGGCACACGCTCCTAGACAATCAGCCACCGCGGCCACATATCCCGATACCGCTACACAGGAGCGCAACTGAAGCCCTGCCGGCCATCGCGGGTCATCTCCGCGAAGGCGAGCCACGAGTGCGCGAAGTCAGTGAAGCAGAAGAGCGACGCGTCCAGGAGCAGGTAGATGCGTGGATAGAGACCGTGATGCGCGATTACGTGCGCGCCATGGACGTGGGTGACGGGGCCGTGCTGGTCATCGGTCGGCGGCGCTTCGTCGTCCGAGGCGGAGAGTTGCTGCCGGGCGATTAGCGGCCGTCATTTGCGTGCCACGACGACCAGCCTGCGCGCATCCGGCCCGTACGGGTCGCCGGCCCAGCTACCGAATGCCGTCGCCTGCGTGAACCCGGATGCCAGGGCCAGTTCTGTCAGTTCGCGGGCAGAGTACAGGCGCAGCTTGAGTCGCCACTCCCGTCGGGTCGTCGGCCCCACGAATACCCACCGGTTCATCATGTAGTCCCACGCCTCGACGGGCTCGCGCTCTTCGAGGAGGAACACTTCCTGGCCGTCCACGATCGCGGAGTCCCATCCGCGCGGCTGGAAGATGCGCGCGATCGTCTCCTTGCCGTGCAAGTCGATGACGAACGCCCCGCCGGGCCGGAGGGACGCGCAGACATTCCGCAGGACACAGGCGTCGTCGTCCGGCGCCTCGAAGTAGCCGAACGACGTGAAGAGCGACACCGCAGCGTCGAAGGCGCCCTCTCGGCGAAAGTCGCGCATGTCCCCGTGCACGAACTCCACATCGAGGCCCGCGGCCCGTTCGCGCGCGCTCGCGAGGAACGCCGTCGTGCGATCGACCCCGGTGACCGCATGCCCCAGACGCGCGAAAGCCGCCGAGTGACGGCCCACGCCGCAGCACAGATCGAGCACCGCAGAGCCTCCGGGCAAGTCGATCAACGCCGCCACCTGCTCGACTTCCTCGTCGGCCTTCGCTATACGTTCCTCCGGGAACAGCAGGGGTTCCATCGTCGTCCAGAACTCGTCGTCCTCGTACCATCCGTGGGCGTCGTGGTCGGCCATTGTGCCGGTTCCCGTGGTTGAGGTCGCCGCCTCTCGGAGCTTCGCGGGATGGCGAGGGCGGGGCGCCTGAATTCGACATTGCGCCGCGTTCACCGCGGCCGAAGACGTAGGGATCGATCATGGAAGTCGGACTGGACCATATCCCACTGCTTGGGTATTTCAAGTGGGACGTCATTGAGTTCATGGAGCACGCCGCGGAATACGGGTACGAGGGCGTGCAGATCCCCTCCGGGCAGGTCGTGGCGGACACCGATTACCGGCGACGCGTCGCGGACAAGGCCGTTGAGCTTGGGCTGTACCTGGAGATAGGCGGCGCCGGGATCGATGCCGCGCGGTCGGGCAAGTCGCCAGCGGAGCTGGCGGAGGCGTGGCGACCGCTGTTCGACGTGGCGGCCGACCTCGGGGCGCGCGTGCTCATCACCGGTTTGGGAACGTGGCCGTGGGAGGGTCGTGTGTCCGAGGAGCCCGGGCACAGCCCGGCCGACCAGATCGACGGCGGGATCGCCGCGCTACGCGCGATCGCGCCAATCGCGGCGGACCACGACATGCTCGTGTCCGTGCACACGGCGTTCTTCACCGCCGCGGAGTACGTGCGGCTGATGGAGGAGGTCGACTCCGCTCACGCGGGGTTGTGCCTCGACACCGGCAACGCGTTCCTCGTGCTGGAGGATCCGACGGACTTCGCGCGCGCGGTAGCGCCGTGGGTGAACTCCACACACCTGAAGGACTCCGCCGTGTACCTCACCGACGCCGGGATGGGCTGGTTCGGCGGCAGCGTGCTCGGTGACGGGACGGTAGACATACCGACGATAGTGGGCATCCTGCACGATGCGAACCCCGATATCGCGTTGACGGTGGAAGACCACTGGGGCCAATCGAGCGTCCCCATATACGACGCGGCGTTCCTCAGCAGCCTGCCCCCGGCGCCCGGGGACACGCGAGCGAAGTTCCTCAAGCACCTACAGCTTGCCCGAGCGCATCTCGACGCCGGCCGCTTGCCCTCCAAGGCGGAGGTGGAGACGTGGGACCTCGGGACGGTGTTGCCCGACCGCGCCCGGGCAAACGCGGCATACGCGAAGGACCTTCGCGACAGCCTGTAGCGGGAGTCGACTCCGTCCTCGCAGCGCCCAGCGGGGAAGGGCTACTTGCCCACGACGAGGCGCCTCATGCGCCGGGTGTCCCCAGCGCGCATCTCGTAGATATATGCGCCGCTGGACACAGACTCCCCGGCTGTGTTGCGTCCGTCCCAGTGGACCGCTTCATCGCGCCGCGTGTAGTACCCGGCCTCGCGGTATCCCACGGCGAGCCGGCGCACCACGCGACCGGACACATCGTAGATCGTCACGTTCACTTCGGCTGCGTCGCGCAGCTCGAACGGAATCCACGTGTCGGGATTGAACGGGCTCGGGTAGTTGGCAAGGAGTCTCGTGACGGCGTGGGCATCGCGCCATATCGTCACGCGGAAGGCGTGGCGGCCGGCGGGCACGCGAAGCCGTCCACCGTCCGATGCGCCGGCCGCGCCCGACGCGAGAGCCACCCTGTACCCCTCCGGCAGGCCGCCGATGTCTGCGGTCACTATTCCGCCCTCGGCCGTGTCCACGATGGCGACCCATTCCGTGGCGCCATCGCGGACCGGCACGACGCTCCGAGTCAGCCGTCGCGCGGGGCCCTCGCCGATAATCCACAACCCGGGCTCGTCATGCCGGGGCGACGGCGGTGGCTGCGGGACGTCCATTTCGTCGAACCCGCGGCTGGCGGCTTCGCTGGCGCCGACATACGCCACACGCCGCCGCCCGTCGTCGAGAAGCAAGGTCACGGCGCCTGACCAGTCTGGACGCGCGGGCCGATGTGGCATCGCGCTTCCGGCCGCGTCGACGCGGTGGCGCAACTGCGCCGCCTCGACCGTGTAGGCGTCCGACGGATTGAACACCCAATACCCGCGAAACGGAGCCAGCAGAGACGCGGCGTTGTAGCCCGCGCCGTCCCACTCGAACACGGTGTTCGGGTAGGGGGTGATGTCGCCCACGGGGATGCCGCCGGTAGGCGCGCCGACGAGGTTCCACCCCGGCTCTATACTCATCGCTACGGACGCCGCCTCGGCCGCGTCGAGGGCAAGGCTGAGTGGCTGGGACACTGCTTGAAGGGAGGAATCGCGGTGGACGAAGTATCCGTCCGAAACGAAGCCCAGCGCATCGACTTCCAGCAGCTCGTACGCTTGCCCGACGGCGTCCCAGCGCATCGCGGTATCGACGCCGGCTTCGGTGAGCGCGGACAGTTCGTCGTCGAGAGCGGGGGCCGGCAGAGACAGCAGCGTCCAGCCTGGGTCGAGCGGCACGGCCGTTTCCACGCCCGGGAGCGTGACGGAACCCTCGGCGGCGAACGGGGACCCGGCAAACGCGGTGTCGACGGACTGAACGCTCCAGTAGTACGTGCCGTGCTCCAACCCACGCAGGGGCAGGACCGTGCTGTGGTTCGCGTTCCCCATCGCGGGTAGGTGACGGAAGCCGGTCTCGGCGTCGGACATGGCCGAGAGGATCTCCGAGCCGCCCGGCGTGGTTCCGACGCGGACGTTGTACGTGAGGCTCGGCGGCGGGGTCTCCAAGTCGGACGCGGGCGCCCACGTCAGCAGGAGTTCAGTATCGGACCCGGATGCCCGGAGGCTGGTGGGCGCGGCGGGCGGCGTATTCGCGGGCGCGCCGTCGCTACGATACACGCGCGTGGCATCAGGCCCTACCGGAGGATCGCCCATGAGGAGGACATCCAGGTCGCCGTCCGCGTCGTAGTCGCCCCAAATCGCTGCGGAGTCGTCGCTGGCCTCGATCGCCGCGCCGATGTCGCCGAAGAACCCACCGTCGTTGCGGTAGACGATCGCCACCTCCACGTTGTTGTCGTCGTCCCCGGCTAGCAGGATGTCGAGGTCGCCGTCGTTGTCGTAATCGCCCCACGCGACCGACCCGTCGTCGTTGACTCCGAACAGACCGGCGCCAATGTCCTGGAAGACCCCGTCGTCGTTGCGATATATGAGAGTCGTGTCCGTGCCGTCGTTGGTATCCCCGGCGATGACTATGTCGAGGTCGCCGTCGTTGTCGTAGTCGCCCCACGCCGACATGCCGTCGTCCATGGGGATGAGCCCGGCGTCGACGTCAACGAACACGCCAGCATCGTTACGGTATAGCGCGGTCACGTCGCCGATGTCGTCATCATCGCCCGCCAGGAGGAGGTCGAGGTCGCCGTCGTTGTCGTAGTCGCCCCACGACCCGTGGCTGTTGTCGTCGAGAGCGGGCAGGTCCGCCTCCGCGTCGGTGAACACGCCGCCATCGTTGCGGTAGATCGCCGTGGCGTTCTCGAAGGTGCCGTCCTCGCCCATGAGGAGGACATCCAGGTCGCCGTCATTGTCGAAATCGGCCCAGACGCCCATGCCGTCAGACACGCCGAGCAGACCGACGTCGACCTCGGTGAACGTCCCGGCATCGTTTCTGTATACGAGGGACACCGGGCCTCGGTCGTCCTCGTCGCCCGTGAGCAGTAGATCGAGGTCGCCGTCATTGTCATAGTCGCCCCACGCTACGGAGGCGTTGTCGTCGGCGGGGGCTAGCGGGGCGCCGATGTCGGTGAACACACCGCCGTCGTTGCGGTAGATGAGCGAGAACTCGGAGCCGTCGGAATCACCGGCGGCCGCGATGTCGAGGTCGCCGTCGCCGTCGTAGTCTCCCCATGCCACCCCGCCATCCTCGAGCCCGACCAAACCCGCCCCAATGTCGGTGAACGTCTGGCCCAGGGCGCCCATCGCCGGGAGCGTCAGGAGCGCTCCCAGGAGCCATGCCGCGCGGCGCGTCTTGCGGTCCATACCACCCTCCATATCTCGTGCGCGTCGCGGTCTCTGCCCCGACGCGAGCCCGCCTATTATGCGGTGCGACGCGAGAACACAGTGTTAGGGTAACACCTGGTTTTACGTCGCCCAGCATAGGGGATTGCCCGGCCCACCTCGACCTCGGAACGGCGGCCGGTCGAGCCCTGCCTCGCGGAGGAGGCGGACAGCGCACGCGGCTGTCGCCTTGCCACGTCGGCGCGCGTTAGAATCAGGTGAGGAGGGCCAATGAGCAAGACAGCGCACGCTACCGACCATCTCCACCGCGGCGGATTCGCGGACACCTCGCGCCCCGAGGGCGCGCTCGACGCGTTCGGCTCCCGTCCTGGGATCGTGCGTCTCGTCGACGTGTTCTACGATCGTATCGCCGAGGACGCGGAGCTAGAGCCCGTCTTCGGCGCGCACGTGAACCATGGTCGCGGTCAGTTGGTGTCGTTCTTCATGGAGTGGCTTGGCGGCGATCCGGAATACTCCCGCGCGATGACTGGGGGTCAGCAGCGCGCACACTACAAAGTCGCGATCAGCCGGCGCTCCGCCGCCCTATGGCTCGAGCACTTCGACGCCGCCATGGCCGAGTGCGACGTCCCCGCGCCGCTGGCAAAGAGCCTGATGAAGGTTCTCGGCCCTCTCGCGCGGCAGATGGTGAACATCGACGGCGAACACCGCGCGCGCTTCGACGCCTGCGGGAACACGAACTACCTCCGAGGCATCTGGCAGCTCGCCGCAAAAGGCGACCGCGCCGCGCTCGCCGAGCGCATCGACGACGAACCCACGCTGGTCCAGCGGCGAGGCGAGGGCGGGCGAACGCTGCTGTGGGAGGCGGCAAAGAACGACCGCCGGGACATCGTTCAATGGCTGCTCGACCTCGGAGCCGACCCGAATGCCCCGGGCGTCGGCAAGGAGACATACGGCAAGACGTCTCCTCCAGAGACGCTTGTCATGGTGACTCCGCACTGCGTCGCGGCGATGCGAAAGAAGCGCGCGGTCGCGGACGATCTGCTCGCAGCGGGCGCCGTGGTCGACATGTTCACGGCCTCGATGCTTGGAGACATCGCGACGATAGAGGAAGTGCTCGCCGCGGAGCCCGGCCTCCTCGACGCGGAGGACCCCGCAGAGGACTTCTACCCGGTCACGCCGCTGTATCACGCTGTGTGTGGCAAGCAGTCGGGCGTCGTCGAGGCGTTGGTTGACGCTGGCGCGGAAGTCGAGCGCCATAGCGTGCAGCTACTCACTCTCGCGGCGCGACGCAACGCGCTGTCGCTAGCGGAGACGCTCCTCGCCAGGGGCGCCGACGCGAGCGACTGCGGAGAGCTGCTGTATCGCGTCGTCGACAACGGAGCCGTGGAGTGGGCCGAACTCCTGCTGACCCACGGCGCCAGCGCGTCGGGCATGGGCGTCCGTGGTCGGACCCTCGTCGAGTTCCCCGAAGTCGCGGAGAAGATGCTGGCGCAGGGCGCGCATCCGAGCGGCCTCGTGGCGACGTGCAACGGGAACAACGGGAACCGAGGCATCCACCCGGAGTACGCCCGGGCTCTCCTGCAACGGGGCGTCGACCCGGATGACTCAGACGGCGCCGGCCGCACGGCTCTCACCACTGCCGCCAAGTCCGGGTTCCCGGATTACGTCGAGATTCTGCTCGAACACGGGGCCGACCCGAACGCGCCGGACGGAAACGGCCGCACAGCCCTGGGTCGTGCGCTGACGGCCAAGCAGTGGGATATCGCGGCGCGGCTGGTAGAGGCAGGAGCGGAGGTCCCGGCTGCCCCGCTGAACAAGACCGGCGAGACGCCGCTGCACAAGGCCGCAGGCGCCGGACATGTCGGGCTGACGAAGGCGCTCCTCGCCGCGGGAGCCAGCGCGAGCGCCGCCACGGCCACGGGTCGGGACGCCGCGGATTACGCGCGACGGGCCGGGCATGGCGATGTCGTAGACGCCCTGCACGCGGCGAGGCAGTAGTTGCGTGTCGCAGCCGACGCCACGAACCGTCGAGCGCTACCTGCGCTGGGCGTTCGAGGACGAGGTGAGCGTCGCGGGTTTGGCGCCCCTGCCGGGCGGCGTCCACGACAATATCCACGCGCGCGTTGTCGTCGGCGGAGTTGCCCGGCAGGTAGTGATCCGTGTCGCGCCCATCGCGCCGCCCGGTTCCCACGCACGCGCGGTGAAGCCGTACGACATCGCTGCGGAATTCGCGGCGCTCAGGGATCTCCACACGCACACGCTGCCCACCCCGTGTGTGTGGGGGCTCGACGACGCGGGGGCTCACTTCGGATCGGCAGCCTTCACCATGCAGTACATCGAGGGCGCTACCGTCCAGGATGCCGCCGCGCGCGAGCCCGAGCGTGTCTTGCGCGCGTACGTGGAAGCGCTCGTCTGCATGAACGGCATAGGAGCAGCCGACGTGCCCTCAGTTACGGCGCCGCCACGCGACGGCGCGCCCGCTGACCTCGTCGGCTGGATACGGAGGCAGGCCGATGCGCTGCCAACTCCGCCACGCGTGCGGGCGGGACTGCGAACGCTGGCGGACGCCGAGCCGGAGGGTCGTCCGCGGCCTGCCTTTGGCAACGGGGATGTCGGCCCGCAGAACTTCATCTACCAGGCGAATGGCGCCGCTGCCGTCGTCGACTGGGAGTACGTCGGGTATGCGGACCCACTGAGCGAACTCATGCTCCTCCACACATGGCCGCCGCAGGCCCCGTTCCTCGGGAGATACCCCGTGGACCGCATGTACTGCGATGCGATGGACATCGACCCGGCCGTCCTGGAATGGTACGAACTCTACGCGGCGCTAACGGCTTGGATATTCGCAGCCAGCGACGGCGACGGCGACGACGCGCGGCGCGCGGCCCACGAAGACTGGGTGGGGGACATGCTGCGGCGACTGTAGCGCGCGCAGCGGCAGCACTGGAGGCACGTGGCCGCGATGACGCCCCGGAACGCGTACGGAAGTTGGACGCCTTGAAGTACTACTACCGCGAGCACGTCGAAGGCTATCGCCGTGTTGCCCAGGAGGGTAAGCGGGCCTGGGGCGAGATCCACGGAGACGACGAGGCGTTCGACGCCTTCCCGTCGCGGCCCTTCCTCGACACGGCGCTCAGTCGCCTGCATCTCGACTCCCCGCAGCCACGGGCGCTCGAATACGGCTGCGGCACCGGCCCTGGCGCGTGCTTCCTGGCCGAGCGTGGCTTCCGTGTGGATGCGATCGACCTGATACCCGCCGCCATCGACATCGCGAAGCGCATCGCTGCGGAGCGCGGCCTCGACATCGGGTTCGCCGTACACGACGTGTGCGAACTGCCAACCGACGGGCCGCGCTACGACCTCATCGTGGACAGCTACTGCTTGCAGGGCATCGTGCTGGAGCACGACCGCGAGCGTCTCTTCGGGGCCGTACGCGCGCGACTTCGGCCTACCGGCTACTACCTGGTGAGCAGCGCCGTGTTCGATCCTGCTAGATATAGCGAAGACGCGGTCGTGGTCGACGACCTATCAGGTCGGCGCTATCACGCGTACGGAGACGACCTGTTCGCAGCCGATACAGACACCGTCTACCGGAAACTCGGCGCCGAGAAGGACGGCTACGAGGACGCGATCCGCATTGCCGGGGCGTGGTGGCTACCGAACCGATGTCACCGTACGCACGAGGCGATCGGAGAGGAGTTGCAGGCGGCGGGATTCGTGATTCTATATGGCAATGGCGGACACTTCGTGTGCGCCCGTGACGACGTGGGCCGCTCCGACATGTGGTGAGACCGCGCCGTCAGACGCGATGCCAATCGTGCGGCGTGAACCACATCGTCATCGGGATGGCTGCTTCCTCGGGCGTATAGCGCGTGCGCTCATCATACGCCTGGTAGCGCACGCGCACCGTGAGGTTGACCTCCTCGTCGCGATCCTCGTTGATCCCGCGACATGTGGCCCTCGCGGTTACGCGACCGCGATACCCCGACTCGCCCGACCCCGGACGCGGGTATTCGACTTCGAGCAGCGATACCGCGTCGCCACCATCCAGCGTGATTTCCAGCGGCTGGCGCCCGTCCTCGCCCGGCGAGGCGTATAGGCGCCGCCCCGGCTCGATGTCCAGCGACACCGTGAGCACTACGCTCTGCGCCCGTCGAATCGTCGTGGACGCGAAGCTCGCGGTGACCCGCGCGCTCGGCCTGACGGCCGTGGCTGCGGGTCCCATCTGGGCGCGGTCGACGTCGAAGGCGTCGCGCAGCACGTCGTTCATCGCGTCGCGGACGTTGTGTCCCTCGTAGAAGGTCTTGGCGAACACGCGTCCGTCGTCGCCGACCATGTACGTGCCGGGACGTGGCAGACCGTAGTGCTCGTGATCTTCGGCGATGGAGGTGTTCAGGATTCCGAACGCTCGGATCGCCTCCGCGTCGACGTCGGACAGCAGCGGATAGCTGATGCCGTACTTGTCGCCGAAGCGACGCAGCACGTCCACGGAGTCGGGGCTGATGGCGAACGCGGAAATGCCCGCGTCCCGGATGGCGTCGATGTTCTGCTGCAGCTCCACGAGCTGCGTCTTACAGTACCCTCACCACGACGCGCTGCGGTAGAACAGGATCAGCGCCTTTCCGTCTCCCCGCGTCTCGGCGTAGTTTACCGGCTGGCCGAACCGGTCGGGCAGCGTGAAGTCTGGCGTCACATCGCCGATCTCGGGGCCGGTTCCGAAGCTGAGTTCATCCGCGTTCATCGCCAAATCCATGGGGTTGGGCGGTGGTGAAGCCGTGCGCGTGACTCATATCGTGACGGTCGGGCCGGGGTCAAGTCGACAGGCTTGTCGTCGCGTCTGGAGTCGCGGTCACAGCGCCCTTGGCCTGGTCTCTCTCGTGTTGCACACTGCGCGGCGGCGACCGCCGGGAAGGCGCGCCCACGGCAGCATTGGAGAACTCATGCCAGACGTCGATTCGACCGCGCATTCGCTCTCGTTCGTCGCCGGCCGCGAAGACCGGGAAGTGCTGGACGCCCTTGGGCATCGCGACCGCCCCGAGGGGCCGTTCACGATGTTCGATTTCGTCGAGTTGGGCACGGCGCCGCTGGACCTCGCCGGTTGGTTGGTGTCGAAGGCCGCGCGCGGGGCCTCGCTCATTGCCGCGTCCGGCCCGGGCGGCGTCGGGAAGACATCCACGATGCGCGTGCTGGCCGACTTCGCGCCCGCGGCGATGCCGTATGTCATCGCGTCGCGCGACAGCATCGACGCCATGGACGGCGCCCCGCACTGCGTCATCTGCCACGAGATCAGCAGCCACGATCTAGACGGGTACCTGTGGGATCAGGATCTGCGCGATCTGCTCGCGCTCCAGGCGGACGGCCACATGGTCACCAGCACCATGCACATCAACACCATGGAAGAGGGTAGCGAGCAACTGCTCGGCGTGAACAAGATCCCAGAGGACCACTTCCAAGCGGTCAACCTGTTCGTATTCGTCCGCATCGAGGGCGAGGACATGACCGTCGGCCGGATCAACAACCCCGAGGGGCAGCGCTTCATCAGCGAGGTCGCCTATTCCGACGGTTCCGCGCCGCACCGCACCGTCTACACGCGCGACGGCGGCTTCATCGACGCGCCCCGCGACGAGGGATTCGAGGCCGAGTGCCGGCGTTTCCTGACCGCGGGCCGGCCGTCCGCTTAGCCCCGTCCGACACCGCACGCAGCAACCAGCCGAGGAATGCCACATGGCGAGCGAAGGCGTCTACTGCTTCAATACGAGCACCATCCGCAACTGCGGCCTCGGCGTTGTCGAGGAGATTCAGCTTGCCGCCGAGGTCGGTTACGACGGCATCGAGTTGTGGGTCGCGGAGATCGCGGCGTACCTCCAGGGCGGCGGCACGCTCGCCGAGCTGCGCGGCGTGATCGACGACGCCGGCATACACGTGCCCAACCTCATAGCCTTCTTCCAGTGGGCGAATCCCGACGACACCACCCGCGCTCAGGCGTTGGTGGAGGCCGTTGAGGTGTTCGAGACGGCCGAGGCGCTCGGATGCCCGAACGTCGCGGCTCCGCCGATGGGCGTCACCGATCGCACGGACATCCCCATCGCCGACCTGGCGACATACTACCGCGGCCTGCTGGACGCCGTTCGTGGCATGGGCGCGGCTCCCCTGCTGGAATTCTGGGGCATGTCCAAGACGCTCAGCTCGCTGAGCGACGCGTTGGCGATCATGCGCGCCATCGACAGCCCCGAAGTCGTGTTGCTCGCGGACGTCTTCCACATGGCGATAGCCGGCGACAGCTACGACCTTCTCGGCGAGTTGGAAGGCTCACAGCTCGGTCTCTTCCACTTCAACGACTTCCCCGAGTCACCCGCCATCGACACGCAGACGGACGCCGACCGGGTATATCCAGGCGATGGGGCGGCGCCCATTGGCGACATCGTCAGCACTCTCCGGCGCATCGGCTATACCGGGATGTACTCCCTGGAACTGTTCAACAAGGGCTACGAGGAGGCGGGCGCCGAGAGCGTCGCGCGCACCGGCATCGAGAAGATGCGCGCCCTGCTGGGGTAGACCACGCAAGGGAGGGCGGCGCGATGCCGGCAAGGACACTCATACTCAGCAAGAACGACCAGCACCATCCGCTAGAGGAACTCGGCGGGCGGCTGATGGCATGGCTCGCCGACTCCGACGCCGTCGAGGCAGAGGAGAGCCACGACGCGGCGGTCCTCGAGGATCTGGCCGCGTACGACCTCTGCGTCCTCTGCGCCACGATGAGCGAGCTGACCCCCGAGCAGGAGGCGAGCGCCATCCAGTTCGTGCGCGATGGCGGGAAGCTCGTGGGC
The DNA here is from genome assembly GCA_018644665.1 of Candidatus Poribacteria bacterium. Lineage (GTDB taxonomy): Bacteria > Poribacteria > WGA-4E. The sequence goes on along the minus strand of JABGQA010000168.1, from coordinate 36,116 downwards.
ATCCATTCCGTGACGGTGATCGACGTGGAACGCACGGCGTTTACCGACCTCATCGGCGGCCGCTTCACGCATCACAGCCCGTACCACGAGTTCCCGGTGAAGGTCATCGAGCCGGGGCATCCTGTCATGGCGGGCGTCGAGGATTTCAGCATTCTCGACGAGCTGTACGTCCTCGACCGGGCGCCGGCTGGCGCGCATGTCCTTGCGACGGCCGAGTGGGACGACGTGACGCAGCCGCTCGTCTACACGAAGGACGTCGGCGCCGGGAAGGTGCTGTACAACGCGTTGGGGCATGACCAAGCGGCGTACGACCACCCGGACTTCCGCACGCTGGTCTTACAGGGCATCGACTGGATCCTCGACGCCTAGCGTCAGGTCGTGGGCAGGACGCCGATGTCCTCACCTGCTCGGAACGCGATCGCGTCGTCGATCATGCGACGGACATCGTACTGAGGCGCGAAGCCGAGAAGTCGGCGCGCCTTCGACAGGTTGTATTCGTAGAACGTCGGCGTCCCCGACACGTTCGCCTCGATGTAGGGGACACCCGTCTTCTCGGACAGATATGGAACCGCGTCGTCCCACGTGAACGCGGACGGCGCCCCCAACTGCATCACCTCGCCTGCGGCGTCGGGAGCCTCCAGCGCGCACAGGCACCCGTGGACGATGTCGCGCACGTCGGCGATGTGCTTCTTGTGGGCGCGACCGTTCTCGTCGCGGAGCACGACCAGCCGCTCCTCACCGTCCCACAGCGGGGCGAGTTCAGGTCGGCCCTTGAGCCCGCTCAGACGGAACTGGGGCCAGTCTAGGATCTCGCCCGCGCCGAGGACCATGCTGAACCGCAGGACGACGGTCGGCAGTCCGTAGGCGCCGTGGTACGACACGCACATGTCCTCGCCCATCGACTTCGACAGCGCATACCAACCGCGTGGACGCGGCACGGCATCGTCCTCGCGTATCGGCTTGGACAACCCGCCGGGGACGTACTTGTCGTACAGGGCGTCGGTGCCGGCGAACACGAAGCGGCGTAGATCGTCCTGCTCGCGCGCGGCTTGCAGGGCGTTGAACGTGCCGCGGACGTTCGTCTCGAAGTAGTCGTCGTCGGAGAACGGCCCACCGCCCTGGAACGCCGCGCCGAGGTGGTACACGACCTGCACCCCACGCATCGCGTCTCGGATGTCGTCAGCGTCGCGCAGGCTGCCTGTACGCAGGTCGAGCGACAGAGACTCCAGCTTCTCGACGCGCGGATCGCCCGGCCACACGAACCCGCGGACCTCGTGCCCTTGCTCAACGAGCGCGGCAGCCAGGTTCGCGCCGATCCTGCCTGTGACGCCGGTTATCAGGATTCGCATGGGGTCCACATCACTCCCCGTCTTCTAGAATCGGGCGGTTCAGCCGCGTGTGGTAGGGCTTCTCCATGACGGCGCGTTCGCGTTCGTCGGCCCATTCCGGGACCTCGTACGAAGGCGTGTACGCCATGTTCCCCGCCGTGTAGCGGGTGAGCAGCGACCGTCGCGGCGTGTCGGAAGTCCACGGCAGCGTGCCGTGCGTGGTCGCCTCGGTGAAGATGACCGCGTCGCCCGCCTTGCAGACGATCTGCCGGACGTTCTCCTGATGCGCCAGGTACTTCCGCATGTCGGGCGGACACGGGAAGTTCGACTTGTGGCTGCCTGGGATCACGATCAAGCCGCCGTCGCCCGGGTTCACGTCGGTGAGTTGCACGGCGACGACCGTCAGCCCGTTGTGGAAGCGCCCGTTCTTGAAGATGTAGTACTGGTTCGGATCGAAGCCCGGGCCGGACGACCCGTGGAAGATGAAGCCCTCCGCTCCCTTGTCCATGGACAGCAGGAACATCTGGTGGTCCATGCGGAAGCCCTTGCCGAGTATCTCGTTCAGGTAAGGCACGAGCTTCGGGTGCGCCATGATCTCGCGGAACGGCAGGCAGTCGGGCTCCGGCCAGTGGAGCATGCCTCCCAGTTCGCCCCTGCCGTGCTCGCCTTCCAGCGCGGAGGAGTCGCCGTTCAGCGCCTGTTCGCGCGGGCGGATGCGCATCGTGTCGATACGCGTCTCGATGGCCGCGTTCGCCGCTGCTACCTCGTCGGGCGTCAGCAGCCCCTCGATCACCATGTAGCCGTTCAGGTCGAATAGGTATCTATCGTCGTCGGTCATGTGTCTGATCCCTGGTTGATGGACCTTGCCGAAGTCGCCGGCGCCGTGGCTGTGTGAATCTCGCTCGACGTTCGCATGGCGCAGGGGCGCAGGGGCGCAGGCCCTCGTCTAGATTCGCCTGCCCACGACGGGACGGGGCGCCGCGGCCCAGACGCGTTGCGTGGTGGACATGTGACGTTGTTCGCGCAGAGCGGCTAATCCTCGTCGTCTTCGAGCACGGGGCGGTTCAGGCGGGTGTGGTAGGGGGCTTCCATCACCTTGCTCAGGCGCTCGTCCGCCCACTCCGGCGTCTCGAACGCCGGCACGTACGCCATATTCCCCGCGGTGTACCGAGTCAGCAGCGTTCTTCTCGGGCGGCCCGATGTCCACGGCAGCGTGCCGTGCGTGGTCGCCTCGGTGAAGATGACCGCGTCGCCCGCCTTGCAGACGATCTGCCGGACGTTCTCCTGATGCGCCAGGTACTTTCGCATGTCGGGCGGACACGGGAAGTTCGACTTGTGGCTGCCGGGGATGACTACCAGGCCGCCGTCGCCCGGGTTCACGTCGGTGAGTTGGACGGCCACGACTGTCAGCCCGTTGTGGAAGCGACCGTTCTTGAAGATGTAGTACTGGTTCGGGTCGAAACCGGGACCGGACGAGCCGTGGAATGTGTGTCCCTCGGCGCCTTTGTCCATGGACACCAGGCCCATCTGATGGTCCACGCGGAAGCCCTTCCCGAGGATCTCGTTCAGGTACGGGACCAGTCTCGGGTGCGCCAACGCGCGTCGGAACGGCAGACAGTCGGGTTCCGGCCACGCGAGCATGCCGCCCAGGTCGCCGCGACCGTGGGTTCCCTCCAGCGCGGGGGACCCTCCGCTCAGCGAGTGCTCACGCGTCCCGACGCGGATCGTGTCCTCGCGCGCGTCAATGGCCGCGTTCGCGACGGCCATCTCGTCGGGGGTCAGCAGCCCCTCGATCACGATGTAGCCGTTCAGGTCGAATAGGTAGCGTTCGTCGTCGGTCACTCCGCAGACTCCTTCCCCGTCATGTCATATGCGCGATCGCCCGGCGCCTCCACACCGGATTCGCGGGAGGTCCCCTCACCCGCCGGGCATAGGCGCGCGCGCAATACATCCGCCGCTTGGTCTCGATCAAGCCGCCGTCCGGCGTCATGGACACTCGTAAACCGCTCTACGCCGAGGGCTTCGCGGATATCAGACTCCGCCACCGCCGCCGCCTGATCGGCGAGAAGGTACGTGCTTCGCGCGCCGAACCCCTCCGGTGGGCCTCTTACACTGCTCCCGTACCCCAGCAGCAGCACGCCAGATGTGGCATCCCCAAGTCGGGAGCAGAGGCGGCCGCCCACGTCCGCGCACTTGTGGAGGAGGTCCGGCGCATCGCGCTGCGCGGCAATAACAACTGCGCTGCACACGGACGCTCTCGCAGCGTCGATGCGCCCGGCGTCAATGTCCAAGCAGGCGGCGGCTATCGCAGCAGAAGCCATCCCCGCTTCGTTGCTGCGGCCGGAATACCGGTCCATTGAGGCAGCGTACCACCTGCGCGCATCCCGCCTTCTTCCGAGCAACTCCGCGCACTTTCCGGCCATGAGCTCGGGCCACCCCGCCTGGCGGCCGAGTCTCACCTCTATCGGGACCATGGCCACCCAGTATGAGTAGGCAAGGGCATAGTCATGTCCGTGTTCGCACACCATGGCCATGTTGCCCAGAGTCAGGGCCTCGTGACCCGGGTTGCGGACCCGTCGGTGCAGCAGGAGGGCCTCCGATAGCCGGCGCGTCGCCAGCCCGTATCTGCCGCGTCGGCACTCGATCTCCGCCCGTGTGTGCGCGGCGGCCGACTCGCACATGGGCGCGCCCACCTCCCGAGCACGTAGCAGCGTTCGCAAACACCGAGTTTCCGCGGTCTCCAAGTCGCCCTGATACATCGCGGTGTGCGTCAGGAACAACTCCGTGAGAACGCCCTCAGGGCCCCGATCGGCAGCGGAGAAGCCATCGCGCGCTCGGGCGTACCACACAGCAGCCTTGGGGTAGTCGGAGGCACAGAATTGGTGGTAGAAGCCCACGGCGAGCGCCCCCCAGGCCTGCCCGACCGGGTCCTCGGCGCGTGTGTGTATCGCGAGGGCCTCCTGTGCATCGCGCAACGCGGCGTCGCCCTGCCCGACATGCCCGTGCATCAGTGCCTTGTTAACCAGGAGACGCCCGAATGTGTTCGGCGAGATACCTTCGCGGAGTTCTGCGCTCCGCGTCTGCCAGAGCAGCGCTTCCGCCCAGTAACAGCGCTCATTCCAGAACCAACCCAGATCGGCTACGAGCTGTATCGCCGCCGCGACATCGGCCTCGATCGACCACGACAACGCCTGCCGGATGTTGTCCAGTTCGACCTCGACCGCGTCGAACGCTTCGAGCTGCCGCAAGCCTTGGAAATCGGACTCCTGCTCGGAGACGAACTTGCCGAAGTACGCGGCGTGTCGATTCCGCACTTCGTCGGCGTCTCCGCCATCGTAGATGCGCTCCAGGCCGTATTCCCTGAGCGTCTCCAGCATTCGGTAGCGCGGGCCGCTCTGCCCCTCCTCGACGATCACGAGCGACTTGTCGACGAGTTGCAGGAGCAGGTCGAGCACGTCCCACGGTTCGACACCGCCGAAGGCGCAGACGTCCTCCGCGGCCTCCATCGTGAACCCACCCGCGAACACCGAGAGCCGCGCGAAGAGCGCCTGCTGCGGCTCATCGAGAAGGCGATAGCTCCAGTCCACGAGCGCGCGTAGCGTCTGCTGCCTACGGGGCGATGCCCTTCCGCCACCCGTCAGGAGCCGGAAGCGTTCGTCGAGCCGGTCGTGTATCTGCTCGACGGACATCGCACGCATGCGCGCAGCCGCGAGTTCGATAGCCAGCGGGATGCCGTCCAGGCGTCGGCAGATCGCCGCGACGACGGTCGCGTTCTCATCTGTGAGGGCGAAGTCCGACCGCGCGGCGCGGGCGCGGTCTACGAACAACCGCACCGCCTCGAAATGCGTCAGGTCGTCGCCTTCGGGCTCGTCGTCATGGTCGGGCAGGGAGAGAGACGGGACACGCCACGTGGCCTCGCCGTTGACGCCGAGGACCTCGCGGCTCGTGGCAAGGATTCGCGGTCCCGAGCACGCCGTGAGGAACTCCTGAGCGAACGTCGCGGCGCCCTCGACGAGGTGTTCGCAGTTGTCGAGGATGATGAGGGTCCGCTGCCTGTCGAGGTAGCGCGTGAGCGTGGTCATCAGCGTCTGCTCCGCCGAGCCGCGGACATCCAGCACGGCGGCGACGGCGTCCACGATCAGATCGGGGTCGGAGATGGACGCAAGCTCGACGAACCACACGCCGTCGGGGTACTCGCCGAGTAGTTCCTCCCCGACGCGCAGGGACAAGCGCGTCTTCCCCGTGCCGCCGGTTCCCGTGAGTGTGAGCAGGCGCGTCTCGCGCAGCCGCTCCTTCACCTCGTCGATCTGCCCCTCGCGTCCCACGAAGCTCGTGAGAGCGGCGGGCAGGTTGTGAGTCCGATGCTCGGCCGCCCACTTCTCCGCGAGTTCGACCACCTTCGCCGGCCGCGGCGGCTCGCTCGCTGCGTCGGCCGCCAGGCTGTAGATGCGAATGCGGATGCCGTGCTTCACCTCCACCTCGCCGAGGTCGTGGAGTCGCGGCTTCCACAGCTCAGATTCGATGAGCGCCTCAGCGGTCATGTACGAGAGCAGGATGTGTCCGGGGTCGCCGCAATCCATGACGCGCTGTGCGAGGTTGATGCCGGGGCCGCGCACGTTGGGCGTGTCGTTGATGTCCGCCGCGCGATGTATGGGGCCGGAGTGGATGCCCATCCGTAGCGGCAGATCGTCACGATCACGCGCGGCCTCGTTGACCTCCGTCGCGCAACGGGCCGGCGAGGATGGGTCGCCGAAAAACGCCAGCGCCATGCCATCGCCCGCAGGATGCGCGAGCACGGACGCCTCGCGCTTCGCCTGCGCATACGCGTCCGTCTCGCGGACGATGTCCTGGAGCGCGCCGATGCGTCGGCTTTGCTCCTCCACAGTTAGCCGCGAGTACCCTACGAGGTCCATGAAGAGGACGTGGGCGACTTCCAAGCGGGTTGTGGCGTCGTCGGCCGCGGACACAGTCTAACCTCGTGTCTGCCGGTATCGGCGCGGGGGCGCCATTGTCACAGGCGTGGTGGTGGCCCGCAAGCGTTCTGCGTGTCGGTTGCGCGTACGCTTGCCCGGCCGTAACTTAGCCGCGCGTCCGAGACACCGACTCAGGAGGCGGCGCGATCGAGCTTTCGGCCGATCAGAAACGGCAGTTGGACGGGCAGGGCTTCCTGCTGCTGGAAGGCGTGCTCACCCCCGACGAGATCGAACACTACAGGCGGCAGGCCCTGGATCTGGCGGAGAAGGAGCGAGCCGACGGCACGGCCGTCCTCCACACGGACGACCTGGGTCAACATGTCCGCTGGCTCGTGAACAAGGGCGAGGAGTTCGAGCGTCTTCTGACGCATCCGACCGTCACGCCGGTGTTCGAGTATCTACTCGGCGACGACTACACCCTCAGCACGTTGACGTCCAACATTATCAGTCCCGGCGCCGCTGCCGGTGGGTGTCACGTCGACGGCCCGTTGGGAGCGATGCCGGAGCCGTTGCCCGAGCAGCCGATGGCCGCGAACAGCCTCTGGCTGCTGGACGACTTCACGCCGGAGAACGGCGGCACGCGCTTCGTGCCCGGCAGCCACCTACGCCGACGCAAGCCGACCGCGGAAACCGTGTCCGACCCGGACGAGCAACCCCTCTCCGCGCCGAAGGGGTCGGTGTTCATCTTCAACGGGGCGATGTGGCACGCGGCCGGCGCGAACACGACGGATGAAGCGCGTTGCTGCCTGATCTGCTTCTGCTGTCGGTCGTTCCTGAAGCCGATGTTCGACTTCGCCAACCACCTTCACGACGACGTCCGCGAACGGATGACGCCCCAGCTACGGCGTCTCTACGGTCTCGACTCGCAACCTCGGGGGCCGGACGTCCCCGCGCCACGAGGCGACTAGGGAGCACTCGCCATGCCGCTGAACAACCCGATCCTGGACGCGACGTTGAACGGCATCGACCTCGACGAGATCAAGAAGGAGATGGGCCCGCCGCCCTGGGCGCGTCCCGTCGTCCTCGCGGACCACGTGTGCGGGACGGTGATCTACCAGAATCCCGGGCAGGACAACGACACCCATTGCCACGACTACGACGAGTGGTGGGTGGTGCTGGAAGGCGAAATCGATTGGGTCGTCGAGGGCCGCGAGGACGACCCCGTCCAAGCCAAGGCGGGGAGCTTCGTCTACGTCCCCGCCATGACGTTCCACCACATCTACCCGAAGGGCGACGGGCCGTCCGTGCGCCTGGCCATCACGCTGCCAGGGACGGGGCACATGCACGCGCGTCCCGCCCGGAAGGCAACTGTCTCGGTCGAGCGATAGCGGCGCGCGGTCAGCCGTCGGCGTCCAGGGCCGCGGCCTTGTCCGCGTCGATCCACCACGTCTCGAATCCGAGGTCGTACTTCGGCCGGATGTCGGGCGCGCCGAACTTCGCCCAGTACACCACTCGATACGCGGACAGGTACCAGTTCGGCACCACGTAGTGGCTCCACAGCAGCACGCGGTCGAGCGCGTGCGTGCGCGCGATGAGACTCTCCCGCCCGGGGGCGGAGATCACGAGATCGACGAGTTCGTCGACGACCGGGTCGGTGATCCCGGCGTAGTTCCGCGTGCCGGAGGTCCCTGCCGCTTCCGACGTCCAGAAGTCGCGCTGTTCGTTCCCCGGCGACAGCGACTGGCCCCACGAGCCCACCACCATGTCGAAGTCGAACTCGTCCATGCGGTTCTGGTACTGCGCCGTGTCCACAGTGCGCACGGTCGCCGTCACGCCCAACTGCTCCAGGTTCTCCTTGTAGGGCAGCACCACGCGCTCGAAGCCGGGGTTGACGAGCAGTATCTCGAACTCCATCGTGGCGCCAGTCGCTGCGTGCGTGAGCGCGCCGTCCTGCACCTCCCACCCGGCCTCTCTGAGCAACGCGAATGCCGCGCGCAGAGCGGATCGGATGTTGCCGGAGCCGTCCGTCGCGGGCGGCGCAAACTCCGCCGTGAACGCCTCCTCGGGGATGCGTCCGCGGTACGTCTCCAGGACCTCCAGCTCCTCGCCCTGCGGCAGCCCGGAGGACGCCAGCTCAGAGTTCGAGAAGTAGCTCTTAGTCCGCGTGTAGGCGCCGTAGAAGATCTCGGCGTTGGTCGTCTCGAAGTCGAACGCGTAGCTGAGCGCTTCCCGCACGCGTCGGTCGGCGAAGATCTCGCGGCGTGTGTTGAACACGAACGACTGCATGCCCTGCGGCACTTCGTTGGGGATGATCTCCTTCATGAGACGGCCTTCCTGGACGGCGGGGATGTCGTACGCCGTCGCCCAGTCCTTCGCCGTGTTCTCGCGGAAGAAGTCGATGCCGCCCGCCTTGAGCGCCTCGCGCCATATCGCCTGATCACGGTAGTAGTCGTACCGGATCTCCGCGAAGTTGTACTGGCCGGTGTTGATGGGCAGATCGCGCCCCCAGTAGTTGGGGTCCAGTTCGTACGTCACCGTTCTACCGGCGTCGTAGCTGGCGATCTTGTACGGCCCGCTACCCACGGGCGGGTCGAGCGTCGCGTCCTCGAAGTCCTTGTCGGCCCAGTAGTGCTTCGGGAGGATGGGCATCTGGCCCGTGATGAGGGGCAGCTCGGGGTTCGGATCGCCGCTGAAGGTGATCTTGACCTGGCGTTCGCCGACCTCCTCGGCCGATGCGAGATTCTCGTAATACTGCCGGTAGAACGGATGACCCTTGGTCTGTAGGGTCTCCAGGGACCAGATGACGTCATCGACCGTGACCGGCTCGCCATCATGCCAGCGGGCCTCCGGCCGCAGCGTGAACGCTACCCAAGACCGGTCCTCGGGCCATTCGATGGTCTCTGCAAGCAACCCGTATTGGGTGAACGCCTCGTCCTCGGACCGCACAGTCAGCGTCTCAAACATCCGCCCTAGGCCGTCCGCGGGACGACCCTTCAGGACGAAGGGATGGAAGGTGTCGTAGCTGCCGAACGCGCCGAGGACGATCGACCCACCCTTGGGGGCGTCGGGGTTCGCATAGTCGAAGTGGGCGTAATCTGGCCCGTACTTCGGCTCGCCGTGCATCGCGATCGCGTGCGCGCGACGTGGCTCCGCCGCCAACGACCGAACAGACGCGACCTGCATGAGGACGCCGAGGGCGAGGGTGAGCAGCAGCCACTTGCGCATATGTCGATACCTTCCGGTGTGCAATCGGCGCGGCGGACGCTTGATTGTCCATGCCCCGCCGTGCGCGGTCAACGAACTACGAGACGGCGGCTCCCAGGCGCGTGGACCTACTTGGCGGCCTTGTGCTCGGACGCCGGGATCACGCTCGTCTTCTTCATCTCATCGCCGACCCGCAGCTTGTCGACCGCGTCCATGCCCTCGATCACCTGGCCGAAGACGGTGTACTTGCCGTTGAGGTGGAACGGCCGTCCAAGGCAGATGTAGAACTGACTCCCACTCGACCGGCGCTCCGGGTTCGTGCTGTCGCCCTGCCGCGCCGCGGCGACGGCGCCGCGCACGTGCTTCCGCTTGATCTCCTCCGGAATCGTGTAGCCTGGGCCGCCCTTGCCGGCCCGCGCCGGGTCCAGTCCCCATGGATCGCCGCCCTGGATCACGAACCGCTTCTCGTACCGATGGAACGACCGCGCATCACCTGCGTAGAAGCCTTCGCGTACGAGCTTCTTGAAGTTCGCCACGTGCAGCGGCGCGTCGTTGTTGTACAGCTTGATCACGATGCGGCCCTGCGTGGTCTCGAGGACCACAAGCTCGTCGTCCCCTTCCCCATCCTCGCCGGCGAGCGCCGCGCCGCGTCCGGCCGGCATGTACTGAGGCGTCTGCTTCGCCCCCTTGCCCTCCGCCCAACGGCGAGTCAGGGCCCAGGCGCCGTAACTGAGCTTCCGCAGCGGGGGCGGCCCGCTGTCGGCGGCAAGCGTCTCGAGGAAGAAGTGCGTGAAGGCATCGCCGCCGTCGTCCATCGACGTGAGACCTTCGCCGGGGCCACACGCGACGAGCACCGTCACGTCGCGCATACGCACGAGCGCCTCGTAGAACGCATCGTCAGGCGACGCGGCGCCCGTCGCCACGGAGAGCACGAGCAGCTTCTTGTCGGCCTTCACTCGCGCGAACGCGTCCCCCACGGCCGTCAGCGCGACCGCCGTGCCCGGCATGTCCGCCACGTCAGTGTCGCCCGCGAGCAGGAACCCGGCGTCGCCGTGGCTCATCACCTGCCCCGCGTAGTAGATCAGCGCGATGTCCGCGGTGTCTCCACCTTCGGCGATGGAGCCAAGAGCCCCGAGTATGTCGTCCTTGCCCGGCGCTTCCGGGGCGTCTGCGTCCACGCCCAGCGCGCGGATTCCGCCGTCCGTCGCATCCATCGCCGCGAGGGCGTCGCGTACATCGCGCGCGTCGTACCCGGCGCTAGCCGTTGGCACGATGGCGGTGTCTTCGTACGCCGACACCCCGATGACGACGCCCCGTACATCCGCCGCGCGCGCGCCATGCAGCGCCATCACGACGAAGCCAACGACGAACAGTCGGAGGACGTGTCTCGCGCGCGGACCCATGCTGCTCTCCCGGTTGTTCTCTCATGCTGATGCCGTCCAACAGACGACCCGCCGGGTGAATTGTGGCGTACCGGCGAGCGGTCGGAAAGGCGCGTCAGGGCCGTGGCGCCGGTGACTGCGGCGTGCGGGGATGGCACACTCGCAGGCGCCGTGACGCGCGGACCCACACCCTCGGAGCGGGACAATGGACTGGCAGAGCGCCGCCCCCGACGACCTTGCTATGAACGGCGACGCCCTCGACGCCACGCGCGACGGACTCGCGTCGAGACGCACGAAGGCGTTCCTCGTCGCGCGTCACGGCAAGATCGCCTACGAGTGGTACGCCGCCGATCACGGCCCCGAAGCGCCTCACTACACGGCGTCGATGGCGAAGGCGCTGGTCGGCGGCGTCTCGCTCATGATCGCCTTGAACGACGGCCGGATGCAGATCGACGACCCGGCTCGCCGGCACGTCCCTGCATGGCAGGACGACCTTCTGAAGTCACGTGTCACGATCCGACATCTAGCCACGCATTCGTCGGGCGTGGAAGACGCGGAGGCGGACGGCCTCCCTCACGACGAACTCCCCGGCTGGAAGGGCGCGTTCTGGCGCCAGGACCCCGACGCGTTCACGCTCTCGCGCGACGAGGCGCCGGTGGTCTTCGAGCCCGGGAGCCAATACGCGTACAGCAATCCCGGCATGGCGATGCTGTCCTACTGCGTGACCGCTGCCGTGGGACAGGACGTGCGCACGCTGCTGCGCGACCGCGTCATGCGGCCTCTGGGAGTACCGGACGCGGAGTGGTCCGTCGGATACGGCAAGACGGACATGGTCGATGGCCTCCCGCTCGTCGGGAACTGGGGCGGCGGAGGGTACACGGCTCGCGCCACGGCTGCCGTGGGTCAGTGGATGCTCCAACGGGGTGAGCACGACGGCCGTCGGCTGGTGGACGCGGACTGGGTAGACCGCGCCGTCGCATTCGCGGGCACGCCGGCGCCGGATCGCCCGGCCGGGAACCCTCAGCCGACGTCCGGCCTCGGCTGGGGGACGAACCATGACGGCGTCTGGCCGAACGTCCCACGCGACGCCTACGCCGGAGCCGGGGCAGGCAATCAGGTCGTGCTCGTCGTCCCGAGCCTGGACATGGTGGTCGTGCGCAACGGCGCCCTCCTCGGCGACGAGACCGACGGCCTAGGCTTCTGGGGAGGCATTGAGCGGTACCTGTTCGATCCGGTCGTCGGAGCCGTGCGCGACGACGCGACACCACAGACGCGTGGGCCGAAGATCGTGGGCATCGACTGGGCGCCGGAGGAGGATATCGTCCGTCTCGCGAAGGGCCGGAATGGCGACGGCAGCGACAACTGGCCGATCGCCTGGGCGCCCGACGACACGCTCTATACCGCGTACGGCGACGGCTACGGCTTCGACCCTATCGTCCCGACGAAGCTCGGCCTCGGCTTCGCGAGCATCACCGGCGACCCGCCCGACCTGCGCGCCGAGAACATCCGCTCCGACGGCGAGAACACCGGCATGGGACGGCGCGGCCGCAAGGCAAGCGGCCTGACGATGGTGGACGGCGCGCTCTACATGCTCGCCCGCAACGCCGACGACGATGGTCACGGAAGCTGGCTCGCCCGCTCGCGGGACGGCGCGCGAACGTGGGAGTGGGCCGACTGGCAGTTCGAAGAGTTGGGCTATCCGACTTTCATCGACTTCGGACGCGACTACGGCGGCGTGCCCGACCATCTCGCCGGACACGTGTACTTCGTCTCGCACGACGGCCCCGGCGCGTACGAGCCCGCCGACGCGTTCGTCCTCGCCCGTGTCCCGCGCGACCGCATGATGGACCGCTCCGCCTACGAGTTCCACGCGCCATCCGCGGACGGCACGTCGCCCTGGACATCCGACATATGCCGCCGCGCGCCGGTCATCACGCGGCCGGAACGCTGCCTCCGATCGGGCATCTCCTACAACGCTGCGTTGAGCCGCTACGTCTGGTGGCAGCAGATACCCGACGGCGGCGAGGACACGCGCTTCGAGGGCGGCATCATCGTGTGCGAGGCGCCGGAGCCGTGGGGCCCGTGGACGGTCGTGTACGGCACGTCGGAGTGGGACGTCGGGCCGGGCGAGCACGCGTCGTTCCCGACGAAGTGGATGAGCGCCGACGGGATGTCCTGCCAGCTCGTGTTCTCGGGCGAGGACAACTTCTCGATCCGCGCGGCGCGCCTGATCACTGGGACAGTCTGATTCGTTGCGGCCTTGCGCAGTGATGCGCCGGACACGAACATCGTATGGCGGCGTCAGGACGTTGCGGCAACGGCATGAGAGGGAGTCCGATGGGTACTCGGTGGGCGTGGATCGTCGCTGCGACTGTGCTGGCGGGCTCGTCGCGTATCGGGGTGACGCAGGACATCGTCTGGGAACCGACCTACGGCCCAGCTATCCATGGGACCCGCCTCTGCTTCGCGCCAGACGGGACGCTGTACGCGTTGAATAGCGGCCTGCACAGGTACCTACCGCGTGAGAGGCAGTGGCAGTACCTGGGGTTCGGCTCGAGCGTGACGGATGTTGGCCTTCTGGGAGGCGCGGTCTACGCCATACGTAATGGGGTTGTGCATAGGAAGGCGTCTCCCGAGGCCCGTTGGGCGGTCGTGCAGGAAGGCCTACCGGCAGGGGTCCGCGCCTCCGGCCTCGCCACGGTGGGCGAGGTCATCTTCACCGGCGGGCGCGAAGGCGTCTTCAGTCTTCGTGACGACACGCGGGAATGGACCGTGACAGGGAGAGTAGGGTGGACCACGCGGATCGTCGCAGCCGAGTCCGTTCTGTTCGCGCACACGGGCAACTCCGGCACGATCCGGTCCGGCAACGCCGGGGCATCGTGGATACGTGTGTGGGATCGCCGCATCGAAGACATCGTCGCCGTGGACTCCGTCTTCTACGGGTGGGAGTACGGTACGAACGGCCCGCTGCTGGAGTCACTGGACCGCGGCGTGTCGTGGGACAGCATCGGATATGCCCCTCTCCCGTGGATAAGCGGGTTCGTGATCGTCGACGGCGATTTCTACGTGCATTCGTGGCAGCACGGCGTATACCACTCCGCGGACAGGGGCATCTCATGGAAGCCGGTCAATAGCGGATTGCTGAGTTTGGGCGTGGGCGCGATGGCCGCCTCCGACACGGATATCTACGCGGACACTGCGAACAGCGGCGTGTTCCGCGCGTCCCTCGTGCCTCGCACTCCCGCGGACACGGCATCGGCAGAACGGCGCGTCGACTATCAGATCCCGGCCGGGATGAGCCTGTACTCCACGCCACTGCACGCCACGCGCATCGCTACCGACGCGCGAAGTATCGACATGACCCGCGCGGGCGGCGCGCTTATGGCGCACCACCTGATACAACTCGGATCGTCGGTGGTAATCAGCCTGGACAGTGGCCGGTTCCGGACGGCCATCGGCCGGGACGGCGTCATGGTATTCGGCGAGGACTTCGCCATCGAGCCCAGCCGCGGATACGTCGTGAACGCCCTCGCTCCGATCGACGTGACGATGGACGGCTTCCCCCACGGCGCCGTGATCGAAGCGCCCGAGGCCACGTTGGCGAATGCGACCGGCGCATGGGGGTTCGTCGTCGCCGGGCATGTCGAAGGAGCCGCGACGCTCCCGATGGGCGCTCGACTCCGCGTCGCGAACATGCGCACCGGCCAGGCGGCGCTTGCCGACTTGGGCGCGGGGCGGGAGTTCGCCGTGACCTTTACCGACCTCACGCGCGGGGCGGTCGTCGCGGAGGGCGATGTCTTCAGGCTGGAACTTCTGTCGCGTGATGGACTCGCATTCGGGCGGGAGCGGCTGACGCGGGTAGGGGCGGCAGAGCTGCGTCAGGCGCACGTGCTGCTGTCGCTGTCAGCCAGGCCGGACGCCGCGCGCCTTCTGCCCAACTATCCCAACCCGTTCAACCCCGAGACGTGGATACCGTTCCAGGTGGCAGATTCGTCACAGATGACCGTGCACATCTACGACGCACGCGGACGCGCGGTACGCGCGATGGACCTGGGCGTAGTGGACTCCGGGTTCCACGTCGACCGGGGCGACGCAGTGCATTGGGATGGCAGGAACGACGCCGGCGAGAGCGTGGGCAGCGGTGTGTACCATGTCGAGATGCGCACGCGCGGTGGGAGCGACGTGCGGCGGATCGTCATCGCGCGATAGGCGGCAGCGTCCAACGACGGGCACGAAGAGAGCCCGCCACCAGGTGACGGGCTCTCTCCTTGCGATCTCGAATGGGTCCGTCCGCTAACGAGTGTCTAGCGATCGGCCTTCAGCGCGGCCCACGTCGACGTGGCCTTGCCCTCGGCCTCGACGGCCGTCGTCGTGAACATCGCGGGCAACCAGTTGTTGAAGATCTCTGTGATGACCGCGCCACGGGGCAGCGTGTCATCAGAGACCTGCATCACGACACCGACCATGCCCTGGTCGTTGACGTTCTGGATGATCGCAGGATCGGTGCCGCCCGCGCCCTCAGCGAATACGCCGACGTACTCCCAGTTGTCGTCCGCCTCGACCTGGTCGCGCTTCAGCGATCGGTTCGAGGTGTACTCGGCGAGGCTGGGCGTGTACTTCGCGCCGTCGGCCGTCGGCGTGGCGACGTTGCCGTCGGTCCACAGGTCGAAGTTGCTGTCGGTGATGGTCTTGAGACCGTTCTCACCGTTGGACCCGCCACCAAGCGTGACGTAGTAGATGTAGTCGGCGGTGTTCAGCGAGACGTTGCCGCCTTCGATGAAGTCCTCGATGAGCGAGCCGTCCGCCTGGCCGTTGCCTGGGTCGTAGACGGTCTCGGGGAGGTAGCCGAAGGTGAAGAACACGTCGGCTTCGCCGTCGTTCGTGTTGGCGGCCAGCCAGTCGGCGGCTCCATCCATGTCGACGACGGTGATGTCGGCGATGGTCGTGTTCGCGACGACCTCAGCGGCCGCCTCATCCGCAGCGGCCTGACCGATCCACCCAACGTTCGCGTGGTAGACCGCGATCTGGCCGAGCACCTGCGCGGAGGCGCCAACCGACACCGTCAGCGCCAACGCCCCAATAGCACCAGCAATCCGTAAGCGCATTGCGTTACCTTTCGTGAGAGGAAGTACCCCGACGCCTAACTCCGTACGTCGGAGAACGGCGCGCGGCGGAGGCCCCGCCACGGCCGCGAGAGCGTCGGCCCCGGATCCCCAGGGCCGACGCTCGGTCGTGACCTAGAAGCCCTTGAGTTCGCCCCAGGTCGTGGTCGCCTTGCCGGCCGGCTCAACGGAGGTCGAGATGACCGTCGGGACCCAGTTGTTGAAGATCTCCACGGCGACTTCGCCGCGGTTGAGGGCGTCGTTAGAGACCTGCATCCATATGCCCACTCGGCCGCCGGTCTCGTTGTTGTGCAGTACCACCGGGTCGGCGCCCGCGGGGCCCTCGCCGAAGATGGCCTCGGCATCCCAGGCTGGGTCAGCGTCGACCTGGGGCAGCTTGAAGGAGCGGTTCGACGTGAAGGCATCAAGGCTGGGCGTGTACTTGGCGCCATCGGCCGTAGGCTCGGCCAGATTGCCGTCGGTCCACAGGTCGAAGCTGGCGTCCATGACCGTCTTGACGCCGTTCTCGCCATTGGTGCCGCCGCCGGCGGTGACGTAGAAAATGTAGTCGGCGCTGTTCATGACGAAGTTGCCGTCGTCTATGAACGCCTCGAGCGGGGAGTCGTCGGCATCGCCGTTGCCGGGCTCGTAGATCGTCTCCGGCGTGTAGCCGAACATGACCAGGCAGTCGATGTCGCCATCACCCGTATTGGCGATGACCCACTCTTCGGTTCCGTCGAGATCGTACACCTGCGCGTCCTCGAACGCGTTCTGGTTGGCGACGATCTCGTCACCAGCGGTGGAGGCCGCAGCCCCCCCGATCCAACCTACGTTCGCATAGAACACGCCCATCTGGCCGATGCCGTCCGACGCGGCGCACGCCGCGGACGTCAGAGCTGCCGTGCCCAACACTGTAAGGAACAATCTTCGCATTGTATCCATTTCCTGGTCTCGGTTGAGGAAGTCCAATAGGACCCTGAGCCCCTGCGCAGGGTCCGTCGGCCCGCAGGCGGCCGACGAGGAATGATGCCCGCCGGGCACATGCCTGTCAAAGTGTACCGCACGGGCCACCGTGATGTACTCGGCGCGAGTCGCCATCGGGGAGTTGACGACGGTGGCGGCCGATCGGTTTATCCGCTGTCATTCACATGGGATGGGCGAGGCAGCGAGCGCACGGCCTATCGCCGGATGGATGGCGATCGTACGCGACGATGGCCCGTCACAGGTGGACGGGCCATCTCTACCCGCGGCCGTGTGGCCGCGGCGGAGCGCATGTGCCTAGCGGTCGGCCTTCAGAGCGGCCCACGTCGAGGCCATCTTGCCGTCGGCGTCGACCGCCGTCGTCGTGAAGATCGCCGGCAGCCAGTTGTTGAAGAGTTCAGTCACCACCGCGCCACGGGGGAGGGTGTCGTCGGAAACCTGCATCACGACGCCGACCATGCCGCCGTTGTTCACGTCCCTGATGATCGCGGGATCGGTGCCGAGGTCGCCCTCAGCGAAGACGCCGACGTACTCCCAGTTCGCGTCCGCCTCGACCTGGTCGCGCTTCAGGGACCGGTTCGAGTTGAACTCGGCGAGGCTGGGCGTGTACGTCGCGCCGTCCGCGGTCGGGGTCGCGAGGTTGTTGTCAGTCCAGCAGTCGAATTCGCTGTCGGTGATGGCCTTCAGACCGGCGTCACCATTCGTGCCGCCGCCGGCCGTCACATAGAAGATGTAGTCGGCCGTGTTCAGCGCGACGTTGCCGTCTTCGATGAAGGCCTCGATCAGCGAACCGTCAGCCTCGACATTGGCTGGCTCGTAGATCGTCTCGGGGAGGTACCCGAACATGAACAGGACGTCCGCGTCGCCGTCACCGGTGTTCGCGGCGACCCACGCGGCCGCGCCGTCCATGTCGACCACGCTGATGTCCGCGGCGGTCGTGTTGGCGAGGATCTCCGCTGCGGCTTCGTCAGCGGCGGCTTGACCGATCCACCCGACGTTCTCGTGGTAAACGGCGATCTCGCCGAGTGACTGCGCCGACGCTCCAACTGACACCGTGAGCGCCAACGCTGCGATGGCGCCTACTATCCGGAAGCGCATTGCGTTCCCTTTCGTGTGAGGAGGACCTCGGCGCGTTTCTCCGTGCGCCGAGGTCGCGTGCACAGACCGGCCGGACCCGCGTTGCTGACGGGTCCTGGCCGTCCCGGGCCGTCTAGAGACCCTTGAGCTGACCCCAAGTGGTCGTGGCCTTCCCGGCGGGATCGACGGCTGTCGCGATCGCCGTCGGAACCCAGTTGTTGAAGATCTCCACGGCGACTTCGCCGCGGTTCAGGCTGTCGTCGGACACCTGCATCCAGATGCCCACCCGGCCGCCAGTCTCGTTGTTGCGCAGCACCACTGGGTCCGCTCCCAGCGCGCCGTCGGCGAAGATGACTTCCGCATCCCAGACTGGGTCGGCGTCAACCTGTTCGATCTTGAACGACCGGTTGGAGTTGAAGGAATCGAGGCTCGGCGTGTACTTCGCGCCGTCGGCCGTGGGGTCGGTCCCGTTGTTGTCCGTCCACAGGTCGAGACTGCCGTCCATAATCGTCTTGACGCCCACGTCGCCGTTCGTGCCTCCGCCGGCGGTGACGTAAAAGATATAGTCGGCGGTGTTCATGACGAAGTTGCCGTCGTCGATGAACTGCTCCAGCGGCGAGTCGTCAGCATCGGCGTTGCCGGGCGCGTAGATCGTCTCGGGCGTGTAGCCGAACAGCACAAGGCAGTCCACGTCGCCATCGCCCGTGTTCGCGATGACCCAATCTTCCGTGCCGTTCAGGTCGTATGACTGCACTTCGTCGAACGACGTCACGTCGGCGATGATCTCGTCGCCCGCGGTGGTCGCTGCCGCTTGCCCGATCCAGCCCACGTTGGCGTAGAAAACGCCCATCTGACCGATACCGTCCGACGCCGCAGACGCCACGGACGCCACGAGGGTCGCGCCTAAGACTGCGAGGCACAACTTCCGCATTATACGTAATTCCTAGTTTAGGTTGGATACCGCACAGGTCGACGCGACACGCGGCTCGCAGATGCCCTACGATGCGGCGAACCACCGGGTCCGCCGGCGCTGTCGCTCCGGTCGCCCGTGATCCACCCGTCCGGCCTATCGGTAGCCTGGCGAGCCGGCAGACCCAAGCGATACGCGTTCTTTTCGCGTCACTCCGCGCCCGCCCGTCATAGCGCGGCCACGAGGGTCATGACGCGACGGCGGCGGCGACTCCGTCTCAGCGACATTGAGGGCAAGGCGTCGCCGCGTGATGGACATCCCGCGGCGTATGCATCCGGCGGCGACTCACCTGCGAGGGGTCTTGCCGCTCGGCGCAGTTCTCGATCGTCCGTAGCACGGTCCGCCTACGCTCGCTCGCCAGGCTGCGACGAGTACCCAAGCAACCGCCGCATCACGGGCGTCGCGCGCGCGAGCATGTCGGGCGTCGCGAGGGCCATGTGATTCTGCTGCGGCTTAAGCACGGCCCGGCAGAAGAACCCCAGCAACCCCACACGATGCCGATCGGTACGGTTGGACGCGCTCCCGTGCCATATGGAGCCGTGGATGATCGTGGCCGAACCCGCGCTGCCGGTGACTTGCACAAGCTTGGGCTTGTCGTCTGCCGTCGGCAGGCGTCCGAGCAGGTGACTGCCGGGGACGCAGTACGTGGCGCCGTTCTCCTCGGTGAAGTCGTCGAGGAGCCACACGGTGTTTGCGACGAGCGCGTACTGCGGCAGCGGCGTCGGAAGCGCGGTCAGCGGCGAGTCCATGTGGATGCCGCCCTCGGGCGAGCCGGGGCCGATGACGTTCGCCGTGAAGCTGCTGAGGGTGCAGTCGTCTCCCAGAAGCCCTTCGTGTGCGCCCAATGTCCGCGGATGCTGCACGAGCCGCTCGAATATCTCGTCCTTGTTGACGAGGTTCCACACGCGCTGGCTCTTGCCGTCGAGGTACACGCAGTCGGGGTCGGCGGCGCGCTCGGCTTCGGCGAGTTCCATTACGCGCTCGCGGACGGCGCGCGCCTCGTCGGGCGTGAGGATGCCCGGCAGCGTGACGTAGCCGTTCTCGTCGAGGGAGGCGCGTTCGGCATCGCTAAGTGGCAGGGATGTGCTCATGTGTTCGCCATGTGAGGGGCTGCATCAACTGCGACGGCCGCCCTCGATCGCCGTCGCCCAGGAGTCGCGGGCCTTGTCCACTTCAGCTTCGTCCCGTGGGGCGGACGCCGCCTTCGGGTAGGCGTCTATGATCGGTGGGTCCGCGCACTCCTCGAGCGGCGCGATCCGAGATTCGGCCCGTTCGACCGCGGCCGCGAGTTTCTCGTTCTTCGCCGCCGTCCTCTCCGCGTGTCGCGCCTTGAACTCCGGCATCACCTCCGCCGCGAACAGTTCCAGCGACTGGCAGATGTGCTCGTGCGCGATGCCCCCGGCCTGTTGCAGGAAGACCACCTGATCGACCCCAGCGTCCTCGAGCCGTCTCAGATGGGCGGCGATCTGTTCGGGCGTGCCGATCCCGCCGCGCGACTTCGGCGGAGCGTGTGGGGCTTTCTGCCACATGTCCCACAGGTCCGTGCGGCCGGGAACGTGCGAGCCGTCGAAGTAGTAGTGCGAGAGCGCGTAGTGGAAGAACCGCAGGCCGTCCATGCCGCGCTCCACGGCCACCGACTCGTCACGATGGCACGAGAAACCGGCGACCATCGCGACGGATGGGTTCACCGCGCGGCCGATGGGCGTGCACTCCGTGGCGAACGCGCGGTGGTACTCGTCGACCCACGTCTTCGCCTCGCCGGGGTCCATGAAGGCAAGCGTCAGCGCGCCCATGCCCAGCCGAGCCGCCGCGCGAATGGTGTGTCGATTCGAGCACGCGACCCACAACGGCGGGTGCGGTCGCTGGACGGGCTTCGGCACGACGTTGCGCGGCGGCATCGAGAAGTACTTGCCCTGATACCCCGGGTAGGGAGACTGCGCCATCATCTTGGCCGTCTCGCGTACCGACTCCGCCCACATCTCCTTCTTCGCCGCCGGGTCGACGCCGAACGCCTCTAGTTCCACCCGAGAAGCAGACTCGCCCGTTCCCCAGTCGACACGGCCGTTCGACACGAGATCTAGCGTCGCGATGCGTTCGGCGATGCGAGCCGGATGGTTGTACGCCGGCGGATGCAAGACGATGCCGTGGCCCAGGCGTATCTGTCGGGAGCGCTGACTACACGCCCCAAGGAACACCTCCGGCGCCGAAGAGTGGGAGTATTCCTCGAGGAAGTGGTGTTCCACCTCCCAGACATAGTCGAAGCCCAGCCTGTCCGCCAACTCCACCTGATCCAGCGCGTCCTGGAACAGTTGGAGTTCGTCGCCATCGCCCCATGGTCGTGGTAGTTGGTGCTCGTAGAAGAGGCCGAACTGCATCCGACGGTGGAACCTCGATGTCGGGGTGAGCCGCGCGGGTAGGGCGCACGCCCGCGTTGGAAGCGAGTCGCGGGGTGGCTACTTACCGCCATCGGCGGCGTGCAGGCGCGCCACCGCGACCTTGAGCGCGTGCTTCAGCAGCTCTGCGTCGACGTGGTCCTTCAGAAGGTAGCCCTGCGCTCCGGCGTCCAACGCGCTCGCCGTCACCTGCTCGTCATCTACGCCGGATATCACTACGATAGCCGACTTCGGCGCCGCGTCACGTATCATCGACACACACTCGACGCCCATGGCGTCGGGCAGCAGCAGATCCAGCAGGATCACGTCGACGTGGTCTTCCTCCAGGCGCTCCACCGCCTCGCGCGCGCGGACCACGTGCGTGACCGTATGTTCCGTTCCCAGGGCCTCCGCGAGGTACTCCTGCACCAACATGGCGTCCGGAGTGCTGTCCTCGACCAACAGAATCCTGAGTGCTCCTGTGCTCACGTGGCCCCTCCATGTCGGTCGTGCGTCGCGTCATCTGCTGTGGGCAGCGCCGTCGTGCGGAACCAGAATTCCGCGGTCGCGCGGATCGCCTGGACGAAATCACCGAAGTCCATCGGCTTAACTACGTAGCAACTCGCGCCCGATCGGTACGCGCGGTTGATGTCTGCGCGCGAACTCGACGTACTCAGCACGAGGATCGGGATGTGCCGCACCGCCCTGTCCGACCGGATCGTGGTCATCACGTCCCATCCACTCACACGCGGCAGGTTCAGGTCGAGAAGCACCAACTGCGGCAACGCCTCGGCGGCCAGACGCTCGCTGCCCGTGAGGGCCGCCAACGCGGCTTCCCCGTCGATCGCCACGGTCAACTCCGCGTTGACCCCAGCTTCCTGCATCGCCTCCTCGACCAGGAGGACATCGGCCGCATTGTCCTCCACGAGGAGCACCTTGACGCGATGGGGCGCGGAATTCATCATGAGTGAGGCCGAATGTGCCGATATCGCCGCAACCTACTCCGTATCGCTCCCGGCGAGGCGGCG
This sequence comes from Candidatus Poribacteria bacterium, assembly GCA_018644665.1. Classification (GTDB taxonomy): domain Bacteria; phylum Poribacteria; class WGA-4E. Next base: position 13,759 of record JABGQA010000168.1, on the reverse strand, counting down.
TGCGTGTCGGTATGAATCGGAATAACATGAAGCGGTGTACGGCGTCAACTCGGCCGAGGGTGACGCCGTGCGAATCGCTGGGGCGAACCGTCCACGCCCACCGGGTTCCCTGTTCTCCTGGCCAAGGCGTCGCAGTGGCGGAGAGACGATGATGCGCGAGACGCTTGCAGGCCGGATCGCCGCAGCGGCGTGCGCGCTGACGTGGTTCGTTGCGGCCCAAACCGGGCGGGCCGACATGCTCGCGCAGTCGCTCGAGGACCTGCTGAACACCCCGATCAGCGCAGCGTCGAAGTACGAGCAGACGACGCGCGAGGCCCCCGCGTCGGTCACCGTAATCACGTCGGCAGACATCGAGCGGTACGGCTGGCGCACGATCGACGAAGCCCTCCAGACCGTGCGCGGGATGTACGTCAGCAACGACCGCACCTACTCCTATCTCGGCGCGCGAGGCTTTGGTCGGCCAACCGACTACAACAACCGCGTGCTGCTCCTCATCAACGGGCACACGAACAACGACAACTTCTACAATGGCGCGGCCGTCGGCCCCGTATTGGGGATCAATATCGACGCCGTTGAGCGCATCGAAGTCGTGCGAGGGCCCGGCTCAGCGCTGTACGGCACGGGAGCGTTGTTCGCGGTCATAGACATCATTACGAAGGACGCGAGCGCCATCGATGGGCTGCGCGTCTCGGCGGAGGGCGGCAGCCTGGGGCGCAAAGGGCTGTCCGGCGTCTACGGTCGGGAGCTAGGACAGAGCGTGGAGTTCACGCTTTCGGGTCTGTGGCGTGATGCTGACGGCCAGGACCTCTACTACGCGGAGTATGACGCCCCCGACACGAACAACGGGATCGCCGAAGACCTCGATTGGGGCCGGGCCGGCGGCGCCCACGGGTCGCTTCGCGTCGGAGACTTCACCGCGCAAGCGATGTTCTCGTCGCGGAAGACCGGCATCCCAACCGGGGCCTTCGAGATCACCTTCAACGATCCGGACGCATCGACGCTCGACGAGCAGGCGTTCCTGGAACTCCGCTACTCGAGTGAGCCGAACGCCAAGACGGGCGTCATGGCGCGTGGTTACCTCGATTACTACCACTACATGGGCGTCTACCCAATCGAAGACGAGCCACACTACCTCGAAGAGAACGACAGCAGATGGGGTGGCGCGGAACTCCAGCTTCGGCTGGACCCACGCGAATTCACCCGACACATCGTCGGCGTCGAAGTACAACGGCATTTCATGGTCGACTACCACATATGGCAGGGCGATGCCCAGTACATCGACACGGGTTACCCGTTCACGGTGCTGTCCGTCTACGCACAGAACATCTACCAACCGCTCGACGACTTGTCCCTCACGTTGGGCGTCCGGAAGGACATGTACTCCAACGACCCCGGTCGTGAATCCGCTGCGGCTGCGGCTGTGGGGAAGGGCAAGTCAGACGCGTGGATCGCCGAAAAGCTCGAGGAGGGCGGGGATCCGGCATCGCCTCGCGTGGCGCTCGTGTACACTCCATCCGTGTCAACCGCCATCAAGCTCCTTTACGGCGAGGCGTTCCGTGCGCCCACGCGTTTCGAGTTGTTCTACGAGGATCCCGACGCCTTCAAGCCCAGCCCGTGGTTGGTCCCGGAAGGCATCCGCACCACCGAAGCTGTGTGGGAACAGCGCATCGGCCGCGACCTTCTCGGCGTCGTCTCGGCGTACCGCTACGAGATGCGCGACCTCATCGACGAGGTGGTCGATCCCAAGGACGAAATTGCCTTGTACAAGAACGTGAGTGAAGTCCACGCGGAGGGTATGGAGGTCGAGTTGCGCGGCCAGATCGGCGACCGCGGGCGCGGGTACGCCAGCTACGCCTACCAGAAGGCGGAGGATGCCGACTCTGGCGGGCGCCTCACGAACTCTCCGGCACATCTCGCGCGCGCTGGTGTCGTCGTACCGGTATTGCCGAAGGTGTACGCCGCCGCAGAACTCCTCGTCGAGTCCGGCCGGCTGACCGTGCAAGACACGAAGACAGATGCGGTCGCGTTGCTCAATCTCAACCTGTCGACTACGGACCTTTTCGGCGGCGCGCGCGCCGCGCTGCTTGTGCGGAACGTGCTCGACGAAGCGTACGCGTACCCGGGTGGGTTCGAGCATCTGCAGGCGGCGATCACGCAGAACGGACGAGACGTCACGCTAGCGGTCGAACACCGATTCTAGGTGGCGCGCCGCGATGGCGCCGCACCGGCCGGGAGATGCCATGACAGCCAGCGAACTGGGACGACGCGTCGGCGCCGGTCTGTCGACTCTCGCGGCTCTTGCTGCGCTCGCGTGGCACGGCGGAGCCTGGGCCAGTGGCGACGACCGATCGCTGGAGGCGTTGCTGAACACGCCGATCAGCGCCGCGGCGAAGTACGAGCAGACGACGCGCGAGGCCCCTGCGTCGGTCACCGTAATCACGTCGGCGGACATCGAGCGGTACGGCTGGCGCACGATCGACGAAGCTCTCCAGACCGTGCGCGGGATGTACGTCAGCAACGACCGCAACTACGTGCATCTCGGCGCGCGAGGCTTTGGTCGGCCAACCGACTACAACAACCGCGTGCTGCTCCTCATCAACGGGCACACGAACAACGACAACTTCTACAACAGCGCCGCGCTCGGCCCCACCCTGGGGGTCCCCCTTGACGCCATAGAGCGGATCGAAGTCGTCCGCGGGCCCGGAGCCGCGCTGTACGGCACGGGAGCCGTCTTCGCGGTCATCGACGTCATCACGAAGGACGCGAGCGACGTCGACGGCCTACGCGTGTCGGCCGAGGGCGGTAGCTTTGGGCGCAAAGGGCTCTCCGGCGTGTACGGCCAGGAACTCGGACAGGGCGCCTCGCTCACGGTCTCTGGACGCTGGAGCGACGTCGCCGGCCAGGATCTTTACTACCCGGAGTATGACGACGCCGAGACGAACGGCGGAGTCGCCGAGGGCCTTGATTGGGACCGCAGCGGCGGAGCCTACGGTTCGCTGCGCATAGGCGATTTCCGCGCGCAGGGGATGTTCTCATCCAGGAAGACCGGTATCCCAACCGGGGCCTTCGAGATCGCCTTCAACGACCCCGACACATCGACCCTCGACGAGGAGGGCTTCCTCGAGCTTCGGTACGCGACCGAACCCAGCGCCAAAACAGGGGTCGTGGCACGGGGATACCTGGACTATTACCACTACGTCGGCGTCTACCCGATCGAGGAAGAGCCGCATTACATGGAGGCGAACACGAGCAAGTGGGGCGGCGCGGAGCTACAGCTACGATGGGACCCGCGCGAATACGCTCGCCACGTGATAGGGGTCGAGGCACAGCGACATTTCACGGTGGACTACCACATCTGGCAAGGGGACGCCCAGTACCTGGACCGGGACTTCCCGTTTACGCTCCTGTCCGTGTACACCCACAACACCTACCAGCCGCTCGACGAGTTGTCGCTCACGTTGGGCGTTCGGACGGACATGTACTCGCAGGGCTCCGATCGTGCATCGCCGCGTGCGGCGGTCGTCTATACGCCATCGGCGTCGAGCGCTATCAAGCTCCTGTACGGCGAGGCATTCCGTGTGCCATCGCGCTTCGAGTTGTTCTATGAGGATGCCGAGGCGTTCAAGCCCAACCCCCTGCTGAAACCGGAGAGCATCCGCACCGCCGAGGCTGTGTTGGAGCAGCGCATTGGGCCCGACCTTCTCGGCGTAGTCTCGGTGTACCGCTACGAGATGATCGACCTCATCGACGAGACTGTGGACCCCAACGACGAACTCAGCGTGTACGACAACGTGAGCGAAGTGGACGCGGGCGGCGTAGAAGCCGAACTGCGCGCGCAAATCGGCGCCCGCGGACGCGGGTACGTGAGCTACGCGTACCAAAGGGCGGAGGACGCCGACTCCCGCCAGCGCATCACGAACTCGCCGGCGCATCTCGCGCGCGCGGGCGCTGCCGTGCCTGTCCTCCCGAAGGTGTTCGTCGCCGCCGAGTTGATTGTCGAATCCGGGCGGCTGACGGTGCAGGACACCGAGACGGATCCACTAGCGTTGCTGAACCTCAACCTGTCGACTACGGACCTTTTCGGTGGCGCGCGCGCCGCGCTGCTCGTGCGGAACGTGCTCGACGAGGCGTACGCGTACCCGGGCGGGCTCGAACACCTACAAGCTGCCATACTCCAGAACGGGCGCGAGGTAGCGGTTACCATCGAGCATCGCTTTTAGGCGATGACCGCGGCCCGGCGCCGCGTTGCGTCGGAACAGACTGAGAGGAGACACCATGGGACGGGGGACGCTGGCAACCCAACTCGGCCCGGCCTGTTGGGTGTTGGCCTGGGTCGCAACTATCTGCGCCGCGTGCGCGGATGCCAGCGCGCAGTCCCTCGAAGACCTCCTGGACACCACCGTCGGCCCGCCGTCGAGCAGCAGCGCGGCGTCCAAATACAAGCAGACGCTGGGCGAAGCCCCTGCGTCGGTGACGATCCTCACATCGGCGGACATCGCGCAATACGGGTGGCGAACCTTGAGCGAGGCACTGCAGACCGTGCGAGGTCTGTACGTACGCGACGATCGCAACTACTCGTACCTGGGCGCGCGCGGACACGGCCGACTGACGAATTCCAGCAACCGCGTGCTGCTCCTCATCAACGGTCACATCAACAACGACGACTTCTACAACGGCGCAGGCGTCGGGACGACTCAGGGCCTGAACCTCGACGCCATAGAGCGGATCGAGGTCGTGCGAGGTCCTGGCTCGGCGCTGTACGGCACCGGGGCCGTATTCGCGGTGATCGACATCATCACCAAGGACGCGAACTCGATCGACGGCCTGCGCTTCGCCGCCGAGGGTGGCAGCTTCGGGCGCAAGGGTCTCTCCGGCCTATACGGCGGCTCCGTCGGAGGCGGCGCTGAGTTGACCCTCTCGGGCCGCTGGAGCGACATCGGAGGCCAGGATCTCTACTACGCGGAGTATGACGATCCCTCGACCAACGCGGGAGTGGCCGAGGGTAGGGATTGGGACCGATCCCGCGGCTTCCATGCGTCGCTACGCGCTGGCGAATTCAGCGCCCAGGCGATGCTCTCGTCCCGGAAGACGGGACGACCGACCGGCGCCTACCTGGCAGCCTTCAACGACCCCGCCGCGACGACTCTGGACGATAGAGGGTTCCTCGAGCTGCGCTACACGCCCAGGTTAAGCGCGCGGGCGGGCGTCATGGCCCGCGGATACGTCGACTATTTCCACCACCAAACCGCCATCCCGTACGACGAGCTGCCAACTGGCTTCGTAGAGAACGACAGTGGCTGGAGTGGCGCCGAGATCCAGTTCCTCTGGGACCCGCGTGAGTACAACCGGTTCGTCGTTGGCGTCGAGGCGCAGAGGCACTTCACCATCGACTTCGCGGTGTTCGACGAGGTCGGGACGCGTTACATCGAGGGCGCCTTCCCGTTCACGCTCCTGTCGGCGTACGCCCAGAACACGTACCAACCGCTGGACAATCTGTCCCTCACCGCAGGCGTCCGCGCCGACAGCTATTCTGCGGATGACGACTCCGTCTCTCCTCGTGTCGCGGTGATCTACAAGCCGTTCACCTCCACCGCGATGAAGCTCCTGTACGGTGAGGCTTTCCGTGTGGCCACGCGCTTCGAACGGCACCTCGACGTGCCGGGCTTCCTCATGGCCAACCCGCTCCTGCGACGTGAGAGCATCCGCACGGCCGAAGCCGTGTGGGAGCAACGCATCGGCCACGGCCTCGTTGGTATCCTGTCGACGTACCGCTACGAGATGCGGGATCTGATAGACGCGACGATAGACCCGACCCATGGGCTTGCCATCTTCCAGAACATCAGCGCGGTAACCGCCGGGGGCGTAGAGGCCAAGTTGCGCTCGAAGCTCGGGGATCGAGGGGCAGGCTACGCTAGTTACGCGTACCAGAAGGCCGAGGACGCGGAATCCGGGCTTCGCCTGACGAACTCTCCGGCACACCTCGGCCGCGCGGGCATCGCCGTCCCCGTAGTGTCGCCGCTGTTCGCTGCCGTGGAACTCATTGCCGAGTCCGGGCGGCGGACCGTGCAGGACACCGAGACGGATGCCTTCGTGCTCGTCAATGTGAACGTCTCGACCACGGAACTGTTTGGCGGAGCGCGGGCGGCGCTCCTCGTGCGGAACGTGCTCGACGAAGCGTACGCGTACCCCGGCGGGTTCGAGCATCGGCAGCCCGCCATTCTGCAGAACGGGCGGGAGTTCGTGATCAGCGTCGAGCACCGTTTCTAGATGATGGACTGCACCGGTGGCGCATTGAGTGGTCGGAAGTGTGCGACGTTGACCCACGGCGGGCGGGCCCGCAGGGCACTGCTCGCGGTCATGACCGCGCTGGCCTCTCTTGTAGGCGTGGCCCACGCGCGCGCCAATGGCGTTGCGCAGGAGCTTGAGGAACTGTTGAGCACACACATCACAGCCGCGACCGGAGGGACGGCAGCGTCGAAGTACGAACAGACGCTGGGCGAAGCCCCGGCGTCGGTGTCGGTCCTCACGTCGGCGGACATCGAGCGGTACGGCTGGCGCACGTTGGCAGAGGCGCTTCAGACGGTGCGTGGCATGTACGTGAGCGACGATCGCAACTTCGTCTATCTCGGGGCCCGCGGCTTCGGCCGGCCAACCGACTACAACAACCGCGTTCTGCTGCTCATCAACGGTCATACAAGGAACGAGGACTTCTACGGCGCCTCTTACCTGGGCCCCACGCTGGGTCTCACCCTCGACGTTGTGGAGCGCATCGAAGTCGTGCGCGGCCCTGGGTCCGCCCCGTACGGCACCGGGGCCATCTTCGCGGTAATCGACGTTGTCACGAAGGACGGAGGCGCAATCGACGGGCTGCGGGTCTCCGCCGAGGGCGGCAGCTTTGGGCGAAAAGGCGTTTCCGGCGTGTATGGCGAGGAACTTGGGGACGACGCTGAGCTTACGGTATCCGGCCTGTGGCGAGACATCGACGGTCAGGATCTGTATTACGAGGAGTACGACCAGCCGGAATCGAATGATGGGATCGCCGAGGGTCTCAACTGGGATCGCGGCGGCGGCGTGCAGGGGTCGCTTCGCGCTGGGGACTTCACCGCGCACGGGCTGTTCTCATCCAGGAAGAGCGGAATCCCGACGGGCGCCTTCGAGATTGCCTTCAACGATGCCCTCGCCTCCACTCTCGACGAGGCGGGGTTCATCGAGGCGCGCTACGCGACGGAGCCCACGCCTAGGACGGGCGTCATGGCGCGCGGGTACTTCGACCACTACCACTCCTTCGGTTCCTATCCGTACGACGAGTTTGCCGACTTCTTCGAAGAGAACACCGGCCAGTGGGGTGGCGCCGAGGTTCAGTTCCGCTGGGATCCGCGCGAGTACGACCGACTCGTCGTCGGCGTAGAAGCGCAACGGCACTTCACCGTCGATTACGACGTGTGGGACGCCGACGACGTAACCTACATCGACCTTTCCCTCCCCTTCACGCTCCTGTCGGCGTACGCCGAGAACACGTACCAACCTTTGAGGAATCTGTCCCTGACGCTGGGTGTTCGTGGCGACAGCTCGTCCACCGACGACGACTCGATGTCCCCTCGCGCGGCGGTGATTTATAGGCCGTTTCAGTCGAGCACACTGAAGCTGCTGTATGGCGAGGCGTTTCGGGCCCCGACGCGATACGAACGCTTCTATGAGGACCCCGACTTCCACAAGACGAATCCGGCTCTGGAGCCCGAGAGCGTGCACACGTTCGAGGCCGTGTGGGACCAGCGCATCAGCTCGGATCTCCAAGGCGTCGTGTCCGCGTACCGGTACACGATGTCGAAACTGATCGACGAAACCGTCGACCCCGCGGACGACCTCGGCGTATTCGAGAATGTCGGCGACGTAGACGCCCTAGGCATTGAGGCGGAACTGCGGGCGCATCTCGGCGGCCAGGGCCGGGCGTACGCCAGCTACGCCTACCAGAGCGCGGAGAGCGTCGGCTCAGGCATTCGCCTGACGAACTCCCCAGCGCACCTCGCGCGGGCGGGCATCGTCGTCCCGGTCATTGCGAAGGTGTTCGCCGCCGCGGAACTGATTGCGGAGTGCGGGCGTAGGACCGTCCAGGACACGGAGACGGATGCCTTTGCACTCCTTAACCTGAACCTCTCAACTACGGAGCTGTTCGGCGGCGCACGCGCGGCGCTGCTCGTGCGGAATGTCCTTGACGAAGAGTATGCGTACCCCGGAGGGTTCGAGCACCTGCAGGCAGCCATACTGCAGAACGGACGGGATGTCGCGTTGACTATCGAACACCGCTTCTAGGGTTAAGCTGTGAGCTGGCGTGTCGCGGCGCCTGAACGTGGGCGCATCATGACAGGGAAGTGTAGGCGGGATCGATGAGGTCGCAGGACGAGACCAGACGACGAGGTGAGCGCGCGCGGCGAAGCGTGTGCGTCCTCGCGTTGTGCTCGCTGCTGCTCCCGTGGGCGGCACAGGGGCAGGACGTCCCTGTGCCCGTCGAGACTCACGTGCCCATCTGCATAAAGGCCCTTACGTTCGACCGGAGCCTGCCCAAGCGCGCGGGGGACGAGATCGTGTTCGCGATCCTGTTCCAGCCACGGTACCTCGCGTCCAACAGCACGCACGACGAGGCGCTCCACGTCGTGAGAGACCTGGGCATCGACGACATCAATGGCATTCCCGTGCGCTACGTGTCCATCCCCGTGTCCGACGAGGCAGACATAGAGCGCGCCGTCCTCGACAGCGAGGCGGACATCCTCTACGTCGCGCCGCTACGCGCGGTGTCCCTGGACGCGATCACGCGTGTCAGCAGGGAGCACGACGTCATGACCTGTAGCGGCGTGGATGGGTATGGCGAGGCCGGCCTCACCCTCACAGTGGCGGCGCGCGCGGAGAAGCCGGAGATAGTCATCAACTACACGGCCATGACGGAAGAGGGTGTCGACTTCACCGCGCAGTTGCTCGGGTACGCCCGTGTCCTCAACTACCGCGAAGCCGGGGCGAACGCCACAGGTGCGGGGAGGCGGGCGCGGTGATGTACGGCGTGGGCATACGCGCGAAGCTCACCCTGATGACCTCGGTGCTCATCGCCGCCATCTCGCTCTTCATCTTCGTATATTTCCCTGGCGAATTCGAGGAACGTGCGATGGACGCCACGGCCGAAAAGGCCAGGACCGTGGCCGAGATGACGGCGTTTGGGGCCGAGCCGATGCTGGTGTTCGGGGACCCTCTCACCGCGCAGGATCTGTTCGCCGGCCCCGCTGCCGATGAGGATCTCGCCTACCTCGTCCTCACCGACGCGCGGGGCGATGTCTTCGCGGCGCACCAGCTGGACGACGCGGAGAACGCGGGCTTCCGCGCGGATGACGGGGAATCGAACGACGGCATGGTCTACCGCGTGAGCGTACCCGTCGAGCGCTCGGGGGCGGCTCTCGGCCATCTGCACCTGGGTCTGTCGTTGCACACGCAACGCGCGTCAACCACGGCGGGGCGACGCGCCGTCGCGATCGTCAGCCTCGTGGTGTTCGCCCTGGGCATCGCCGCGGTCTTTCTCGTGGCGAGCTTCATTACTCGTCCGCTGGCGGACATTGTGCACGCCGTGGAGGGCGTCGCGGGCGGCGATCTGAGTCAAAGGGTCACTCCGTCCACTAGCGACGAACTCGGCGAACTCGCCGGATCCTTCAACCGCATGGCGGCCCGACTGGAAACCACGCGCGGCGAGCTGCAGACCGCGAACCGGGAACTCGGGCGCTCCAACACGGAACTCGAGCAGTTCGCCTACATCGCCTCGCACGACTTGAAGGAGCCTTTGCGCACCATTGCGAATTGCACTCAATTGCTTGAGCGCCGCTACGGCGACGTTGTCGGCGACGACGGCAAGCAGTTCATCGCCTACGCGTCGGATGGCGCCAAGCGCATGCGAGCGCTCCTGGATTCGCTGCTCGAATACTCGCGTGTCGGTAGCCACGGCGGCGACATCGCGACCACCGATGTCGGGGCCGTTGTCGAGCAGGCAACCGAGTCCCTGGCGACGGTGATCGAGGAGTCCGGCGCTACGGTGTCGTACCACGACCTACCCGAGGTCGTGACAGATGCTGCGCAGCTCGCGCAGGTGTTCCTGAACCTTCTGACGAATGCGCTGAAGTTCCGTCGTGACGAGGCGCCCCGGGTCAGCATCCGGGCGACACGGCGTGATGGCGCATGGGAGTTCGCGGTGCAAGACTGGGGCATAGGGATCGAGTCTGCCTACCTCGAACGCATCTTCATCGCGTTCCAGCGGCTGCACACGCACGAGGAGTACCCCGGGGTGGGCATGGGCCTGGCCATCTGCAAGAAGATCGTCGAGCGGCACGGCGGGGAGATGTGGGTCGAGTCCGAGGCGGGCAGCGGATCGACGTTCAGCTTCACGGTACCCGACCCGACGTCGTGAGGGCCGGTTAGATGTCCGGCTCGACGTCCAGGATTCGCTCCTGTATGGCGTAGTGCACGAGTTCGGCGCGTGAGCGCAGCCCAAGCTTGTCCATGATCCGCCGCCGATGGCTCTCGACGGTCTTCACAGCGATGGACAGCCCTTCGGCCGTCTCCTTGTTCGAGTATCCGCGCACGACGAATTCCACGACCTGTTTCTCGCGATCGGTCAGCGATGGCTTCCCGTCCGACGACGGACGCGTCGCTCCCAAGAGGAACTCCGCCATGAACTTGTCGGCGAGAGTGCTGTCCAGGTACACGCGCCCCGCGCGCACTTCGCGTATGGCCTGGATGATCTCGCGATCCGCGGAACTCTTGAGGACGAACGCACGCGCGCCCCTTTGGAGGGCCTGCTTCATGAGGAAGGTGTTGTCGTGCATCGTGAGGACCACGATGCGCACCGACGGATTCCGCTCGATGAGTTCGCCGATGGTGTCGAGACCCGTGAGCCCGGGCATCGTGATGTCCAAGACGAGCACGTGCGGCTGCGCTGCCGCGGCGGTCGCGATGGCCGATTCGCCGTCCTCTGCCTCTCCGACGACGCAGAGATCCCCCTCGTCCTCCAGGAGCATCTTCAGCCCCGAGCGGAGAACCGCATGATCGTCGACGAGGAAAACGCGTGTCACCATACGTCTATAGCCGGCCTTTCTGCCACCTGCCCGCGCACATGATCCTCAGTTATGCGCGTGTCGTCAAGGGCGCACGCGCCTGGCGCGCGGCTGCGCAGTATGTGGGTTACGCTCTTGGCGGCCACTCGCAGACGCGTAATGGGCGGACGCGCCCACGGTTGAGTAAGAATTACTTGACACGGTGTAAGGGCGACGCTACTCCTTGTCGTATAATTCTTACACGTCCCCGCAGAGGCGCCGGCCCTGTCACGTTACCAGCAGAGGCGATGCCCGATGCCCGATGCAATCATCGTAGACAGCGTGACGAAGGCGTTCGGCGCCAACGTGGCCGTGAACGACGTGTCGTTCCGGGTCCCGGCGGGGTGTGTCTGCGGGTTCCTCGGCCCCAACGGCGCTGGCAAGACCACACTCATCCGTATGATCCTCGGCATCCTCTATCCCGATAGCGGCGCCGTCGGGGTGCTCGGTCACGCAACGGCCGAGAGCGCGCGAAGCCGCATCGGCTATCTGCCCGAGGAGCGCGGGCTCTATCCCAAGATGCGCGCGGTGGAGTACCTGGCGTATGTCGGGGCGCTGAAGGGACTCTCCCGCACCGACGCGTCCGACCGCGCGCGCTCTCTGATGGCGGAGTTCGGACTCGCCGAAGCCGAGCGACGCAAGTGTCAGGCGCTGTCGAAGGGCATGGCGCAGAAGCTACAGATCCTCGCCACGTTCATACACGACCCCGAGTTGGTGATTCTCGACGAGCCGTTCTCGGGCTTGGACCCGGTCAACGTGGACCTCGTGCGAGACGCCGTGCTGCGCATGAAGCGGGACGGGAAGACGGTCATATTCTCCACGCACATGATGGACCAGGCGGAGCAGCTCTGCGACCGGATCATGCTGGTCCACGAAGGACGCAAAGTGCTGGATGGCAGCCTGACGGAGGTACGCGAGGCACAGGATCACGTCATACTCGTCGACTACGACGGAGACGGCGCAACGCTTCAGGATCTCCCGGGCGTCAGCGGGGTTCACGACGCCGGCAAACGGGCCGAATTGACCCTCACGGACACCGCGGACCCTCAGGCGATCCTGCATCAGTTAATCGCACGCGTCGAAGTCGAGAGCTTTGCCGTCCGGCGACCATCCCTCCATGAGGTGTTCGTCCGAACCGTCGGAGGACAGGACGATGCGTAACGTCTACCGCGTGGCGGCGAGGGAGTATCGCGAGAACGTGCAGACGAAGGCGTTCTGGCTGGGTATCCTCATCCTCCCCGTGATACTCGCCGCGTCTATCGCCCTCCCCACCCTGTTCGAGAGGACCAAGGATGCGCGTCGTTACGCGGTGGTCGATGAGTCGGGCTGGCTCGCGGCTGAGGTCGACGCCCGCGTCAATGTGGGCGATGTCGCCAGACTCTTGCAGGCGATACCGGAGGCCGCATCTGCCGAGGACATCCCGTCCGAACTGCAGCCTATCGCGCCCCTGATGGCCGAGGCCGATGAATCGCGCGCGCGCGAGTTGGCGGAGGCGCTTCTCGGTGAAGACGGCGCGACACATGGGGTAGACGATGCTACGCGCGAGGCGTTCCAGGCGTGGTGGCGCGGCCTGTCGGCGAAGGACGCGGACGCCTTCGACGCAGGGCTGTCGCGGGCCGACCGGGCGCTGACGGAGATCGTCGGCCCAGGCGCCGTGGACTACGAGGCCCTCACGTCCGAGGTGGCTTCGGGTCGACTGTTCGCCTATTTCGTCATCGGCCCCGATCCGGTGGCCGGGTCGGACGGCTTCCGATACATCAGCAAGAACCTGACGGACGACGGCCTTCTGCGCTGGTACGGCCGCGCCGCCACGGAGATCGTCCGCGAACGACGCATCGCGGAGAGCGGCATCGCCGCGGACACGGTGCGGCATCTCACGTCAGGGATGTGGTTCGAGAAGCACAAAGTAACGGCGGAAGGCGGGGAGTCGCGCGCGGAGACGAAGGACACGGTGCGGCAGTTCGCTCCGATGGCGTTCGTGTACCTGCTGTGGATCTCCGTCTTCATGGCGTCACAGATGCGTCTGACCGGCACCATCGCCGAGAAGTCCAGCCGTACGGTCGAGGTGCTGCTTTCATGCGTGTCGCCGCTGGAACTCATGGCCGGCAAGATTGCCGGAATCGCGGCCTCGGGCTTGACCATCATCGGGTGCTGGGCGATAGTCGTCGGCGTGTCGGTGACGACTGTTCCCGCCATGGTCGAGCAGGTGGCGCAGTTGGGCCTGGCCGAAATCGTCACGGACCCCAGATATGTCGTGTCGTTCGCGGTGTACTTCCTTTTGGGTTATCTGCTGTACGCTTCGCTCTACGTGGCGATCGGTTCGGCGTGTTCTGACCTGAAAGAGGCGCAGGCCGTGGCCGGTCCGATGATCCTGGTGCTCATGCTGCCGATCCTGGTGATGGTGCCCGTCGGGAACGACCCGAACGGGACGTTGGCACGGGTATTGTCGTTCATCCCGACATTCACGCCGTTCGTGATGATGAACCGCGCCGCCGGCCCTCCGGCCGTATGGGAGTACGTTGCGACATCGGCCTTGCTCGTCGTCTCCGTGGCTGGGGCGCTCTGGGCCGCCGCGAAGGTCTTCCGAGTCGGCGTGCTGCTGACCGGCAAGCCGCCCAGTCTGTGGGAAATCGCGA
>JABGQA010000173.1 GCA_018644665.1 Candidatus Poribacteria bacterium | reverse complement strand
GGGTCTTCCGTGCCGTCGAGCCAGTTGCGCGTCTCGCGGGAGGGGCCGTTGTCGCTAGAGAAGAAGATGAGCGTGTCGTCGTCGATTCCAGCGTCGCGAAGCGCCTGGCATATGTCGCCGACGCCGTCGTCTACGGCGGCCACCATCGCGGCCATTATCTGACGATCCCACGGCAGGTCCGGGAACCTGTCGACGTACTTCTGCGGCGCGTGCATCGGGTAGTGCGGGGCGTTGTACGAGACGTACAGGCAGAACGGATCGTCGCCGGCGCCGTGGATGAAATCGACCGCCCGCTCCGAGATGCGTTCCGTGATGTACTCGCCGTTCTCCCACACCTCTTCGTCGTTGTGCCACAGGTCGTGGACGGGGTCGACGCCGCCGCCGATCCCCCAGTAGAAGATGTGCGAGTAGTAGTCGACGCATCCGGCGAGGAAGCCGTAGAACTCGTCGAAGCCGTGGGCGTTGGGTCGGTGTTCGTCGGCGACGCCCAGATGCCACTTGCCGAAGAGCGCCGTGCTGTATCCGTGCGGCTTCAGCAGCGCCGCCAGCGTCTTCTCGTCGGCGGGGAGCCCCGGCGTGCCGCGCTTGCCACCGAGGATGTTCGCCACGCCCGCGCGCATCGGCGTGCGTCCCGTGAGCAGCGCCGCCCGAGACGGTGAGCACACCGGCGAGTTCGAGTACCAATGCGTGAAGCGCACGCCCTCTTCCGCCATGCGGTCGAGGTGGGGCGTCTTCGCCTCCTCAGAGCCGGTACAGCCGAGGTCGCCGTACCCGAGGTCGTCGGTGTAGATGATGACGATGTTCGGCTTGTCGGCGGGCATCGGCTGTCCTCGACCTGTGCAGAGAGGCGGCGCGGCTGCGGTGATGATATGGCAGATCAAGCGAGCGCGGAAGCTTGCCTGGCACAAGCCTGGGGTGACGCGGCTCGCGTCCGTACCGGGCACACGCGAACGTCCCCCTGGCAGGGTACGAAGAAGCCCGGTGGAATCCTGCGCGATGGGGTCTCGGCGTCGCCTCACGCCTCTAGGCCGCGTCGACCTCGTCGACCAGCTATCCGTGAGGGCGCCTGGCCGCGGGGCGACGTTACCGCAGGACGACCAGCTTCCCGACCCGCTCCTCGATCCGGTCCTCCTCGAGGAACGCCGATTCCGTCCGCACCTTGTAGAAGTACACGCCGTTCGCGACCAGCGCGCCTTCGTCGTCACGGCCGTCCCAGTGCGTCTCGTTGTAGCCACGCTCACCGGAGGCGTCTTCCAGCACGCGCGCGAGCCTTCCGGCCGACGAATACACGCGTATCGACACCTGCTCGGCGGGCTGGGTCAGGTTGTACGTGAAGAACGTGCCGCGCGTGACCGGGTCGAACGGGCTGAACGGGTTGGGCGCGTTCAGGACGAGTCCCTCGAAGTGCACGGGTTCATCGACGGTCAGCCGGAACGGCGTCTGTTCGCCCGCGCCGAGGAATCCCACGTTCGTGCTGGTGTCGGTGATCTGGGCCTGGATGTCGTACTCGCCGTTGCTCAGATCCGCCGGCCACGCCACGGTGGCGACCGCCGGTTGTAGGCGATCGAACGTGATGTCCGGCCACAGGATCTCCTCGGGCGGCTGCCCAACGGCGCCGACCGAGATCTCTAGCGTCCCGATATCCAGCGCATGGCTCTCCTGAACGTGCAGCGTGAACTGCTGCGGCGTCTGGGTGAGTAACTCGCCGTCCTCGAGCACGCCCTCCTCGTAACTGAGCGTGAACGTCGGAGGCGCGAGGTCGGGATCCTCCTCTACCAGGAACAGGAACTCCGCGAACGGCCCCTCCGGGCTCTCCGCCGAGACGCCCGCAAGATCCGTGATGTGCACCCGCATCAGATATGTGCCGATGAACAGGATCGGCCGATGGCTCACGGACATCTGATCCACGGGGAGAGGATTCATCGTGTACGTCGATGGGTCCACCGCGGCCATGGCCGTTTCTCCCAACCGCTGACGCTCGAACCGGAACGAATCCACGTCGATGCCGTTCGGGTCGCTGAGAAGCAGCGTCATCGTCGGGCGGGGTGGGATCACCTCGCCGCTCTGCGGCGTGAGGTCGTTCACGAACACCTGCACCGTGGGCGGCTTCGCGTCGATGTCGCGCAGGAGCGTGTACGTCCCCATCCGCGTCGTCTCCGCTTCGACCGTCATCACGCGACCTACGCGCGCGCGGAACGTGTCGCCGAACTGGAACGGCTTCGATCCCTGGAGAACACGGCTCACCAGCCCTTCCCTACTCAGGATCAGATCCGGTCCGTTCACGGCCCCACGGATCGGTGACCCACTGGTGTTCAGGATCGGCCTTCCCGCGGCGTCTCGGATTTCGTAGCGCTGATCCCCTGTCACCATCACGATCCAGTCCCCGTATGGCGCATCGTTGAGCGTGACGTTGGGTCGCAGGTCGATCTCCGCCTTACCGTCTCCCACGTTCGACATCCATATCCGAGTGACGGTGACGACGCCGTCTTCCGAAGGGGCAGTGGTGAATCCCAGCGTCTCCCCGAGAGATGCCGGCGGCGAACCCGTCTCGGTCTGCGCGAGGGGATCGCCGTTCACGACCAGGAGCCGTCGCAGCGCCACCGATGAGTCGGCGTACGGCTCGTCCAGAGATCCCTGGATCGCGAGCCGCTGATACGAGTTTCCGCCTTCCGGCAGGAACATCACCTCGTAGCGCGTCGGTGACACGAAGAACACGACCCATTCGCCGGACGGTCCGGTGGTCTGGTCGACGACGATCTCCCCAAACCGGAGTTCGTGTTGCGCGGCGGCGTTCGGTTGAGGCGGCGTGACGTGCACCGATTCCACGGGGTCGCCGTTCTCATCTGACTGCAGGTGTGAGTCGAGCAGCTTCCACGAGGAGATGTCCTCCATCCACTCGTAGATGCCGATACGCGCGAGCGCCTCCGCTGAGGCCTTGCCCACTTGCACCGCCTCGGCGGCTCCGGTGGCGGCCGTGCTCAGTTCATTGCTGACTTGCCGACGTAGCGCCGCGAAATCGAGGTTCATCCTCAGCGTCGCCGGCCGGTCCAACTCCGTGACGCCCGACTGGAGATCCAGACGGAACGTCGTCTCGACGAGGCTCGTCAGCCGCAGATATGGCACGGTGGTAAACGGCGACTGCGGAGCGAAGAACCGTTCCTCGTCCGGCAATCGGTCCAACGAGATGGAAAGCGTCGTGGGGGCTGCGGCGCCGCCGGGCACCGCCATTTCAAACGTGCGATCCAGGCTGTACGCGAGGGTGTCCGTGCCGCCTACCGCGAAGTTGTTGATGGAGAACGGCTTCCGCGTGCGGTTGTTGAACTCCTTCGACTCGCCGATGCGGCCGAGCGTGTCGTCGTCCGGCGGGTCGGTGGACTGCGACGGGTCGATCCACACGGTTATCTCGTGCACTCCCGCGACCAACGGCACGTCCACCGGCAGGATCGCCTCGGCGCGCTCGAACTCACCGGTGGTTGGCAGCCCGGGAGTCCACGAATCGACGGGGACGAACGCCCGCGCGAGGATCTCGGCGTCATCGTCGAGCGTCCAATTGCCGTCCACGTCCGCGTTGCCCTCGGCGACGATCACCTCGGCCGCGGTTTCAGGCCGCAGGTCGCCCCGGTTCACGACGACGACGCGGAACGCCCATTTGTCCAGGTCCTTCTCGTACCCGTACGACATCTCCGGTATGCGTGTGCGCCCAAGTTCCAGGATCGCCAGGTCCGGCCCGAGCGGCATCTGGAACGTCCGCTCGTCCGACTTCACGACCGACCCCGTACGGTCCGTCACCGTCAGCGTGTACATGATTCGTCGACCGAGACCTGGCAGCGGAATGGGCTCGGCGCTTTCGTATCGCAGCGCGCCGAGGTGGGTCATCGGGATGGTCGACTTCCTGAAGTCCCGGTTGTTGTTCCATGTCAGTTCGACCGCGCGAATCCCGGCGACCCCGCCGGGGTTGGCGAGTTCCGCGGTGACGACGAGGAATTCCCCGTCCCGTCGATGTGTCAGGCTGTTGATGCGCGACTGTCGCACCGAGAAGCGCGCTCCGCCAATGGCGGTTGTCTCCCCCGATACCGCGAAGATGCGCAGCGCCGCTTGCCCCGGCTCCACCTGTGCGGGGACGGTGCGCTCCACATCGCCGTATTCCCCGCCGAAGATGGGCGTCGTCACGACATCGGGTCGCAGGTCGTTGGCCGGGACCGCGTCGAGGTTGTTCGGGTACTTGACGGTGACGGTCATATTGCCGTCGAACGTCTCCGCCTTTCCCGGTGGGTCGGCAAGCGGGTCGTAGAGGAATCCCTGCTGCAACGCGAACTGCTGACCCGGATTCACCGCGAGCGGCTGCACCTCGACGTCCGCTAGAAGCTGTGGCCGCGCCAGACGCGTCGCCGGATCCCCGAACAGCGTGTACTGCTCCAGCCCTGGCAGACAGTTGATCGAGCGGTTCGTCACCCAATCCCGTATCTTCGCTTGCGTCAGGATGCGGCCTATCTCCGTCGTGTCGGAGGAGGTGATTTCCGGGAAGAGGAACGTGTCGAAGATGGCGTTGCACTGCGCGTACGTCTTCCGCGTGGCGCCGATCACTGCGATGGCCCCGCGTCCCTCACCCAGGAGGAACTGCTCGCCCAACGCTCGCTCGCCTACGCGTTCGGGCTTGTCAAAGAGGTTCATCTGGCACGTCGTCGCGACCATGAGTGGTTGGCGACGGCCGTTGGGTAGGCGCACGGTGTCAGACAGGCGGAGGATGTCCTCGTCGGCCCATATGCCGCGGCCACCATGCCCCGCGTATTCGACCACTAGCGCGCCGTCCGTAATGGCGCCCTTGATGCGCTGCTTGGTCGCTCCCGAGCTGCCCAGGTCCTTCAGGTAGATCTTCTGGACGTCATAGGCGGGAGGGATCACGTTCCGTATCAGCGATTCGCGACTGTTCTGGAATATCTGGTCGCCGGGATTGCTGAGGTCGTCGTCCGCGGCGTGCGCCATGCGCGTCTGCCAGAGGCCGATCTCGGGGTTGGATTCGTACGCGATGATCTTCCGCACGATGCCGCGCGCCTCGCTTGGAAGCTGCACCGGAAGCCGCCCGATGAGCATGTCCGGCAGCGGGTCGTCCCCCTGGATGGTCACGAACCGGTGGTCCATCGCCGTTTCCCCGCTCGCGTTGCCGCCCCACGAGTGGACTGTCGGCACGTAGTTCGGGTAGTTCTCGCGGGTGATTCCCGTCTCCGCGAACAGCTTAATCTCGCCGCCCTTGTAGTCGTAATGCGCGTCCCCGACCAGCAGGACATACTCGGGAGGCGTCTGCCACACCTGAAATGCGTAGCGCAGCAGGTTCTGTATCGCGAAGGGGCTGAAGACGCCGTGGCTGAAGTCGTTGTAGACCGACTCCATCTCGACGACCTTCACCGTGTGCCCTTCCGAGCGTCGATACTCCGCCAACTCCTCGATCTCATCGAGGAAATCGGCGTGCGAGATGATCAGGTAGTCCGCCTCGTTCGACGGGCTCTGCAGACCGGAGTCGGGCGCGAGTTCCATACTCAGCGGGCGGCGAATGTCCACGTTCCCCGCCACCATGTACCGCGTCGGGACGTTGTGCACGTCCTGGAACGTCAAGGTCAGCCGGTTATTCGCGTCGCGTAGCGCCCGCACGTTCGCGAACTTCCCGATGATTCCGGTGTCGCCAAGTTCGTATGTGAACACGTCGCCGTTGGGGAAGTCGGCGAGTTGATACCTCACCGGCCCGGGATCCAACGGCGGATAGATGTCGGTACCGATAAGCAGGCCGCGCTGCGTGTGACGGAATTCGCGCCAGTAGTCCACCTCGAACCAGTCGAGGTACACGTCCACGCGCTCCTCCGCCTCGCCGTCGGTGTTGTTTCCCGTGCCGTTGTCGTCCAGGTTGGTGAAGGTCATATTCACGTTCCTGCCGACTACCGACTGGTCGAACGCGATGTCCTGGAAGTGCTGATTCTGACCGGTCCACGAGGTGTCGAGGATCTGCGTGTTGTTGATGCGGACCTGCATCCTGTGCGGGAACGACGCGGAACGCCCACCCTGGAACCCAATGCGTAGCCTGGCCGACCGAGGGATGTTGTTCGCGTCGGTGGGGAACTGCAGCGGTATCGTCTTGACCCGGTCGGCTTGGCGCCCACCGCCGGTGAAGCTCGTCCAGAAGTAGTGGTCCGCGCGCTCGTCGGCGACTTGGACCAACGCCGCGTGGACACGGTCCAACTCGAAGTGGTCCGTCCCGCGGAACGCCGTGGGGACCTGAGTCACCAAGCCCGAGGGCGAACCGTCCTTCACCGCCGGGCGGATGCCCGGGCCCGACCCCCACGACAGCAGGTATGCGTTCTCCGCCGTGAAGCGGTTGTGACCGATGTACTCGCCGAAGAAGATGAGCCGGTCCGTGCCGTCGAACAGTCCGTCTTCGGCCCCCAAGACGTCGATGCCGACCTCGGTTCCTCGGTACGATAGGCGAAGCGTGGCCGGATCGATGTCGGCTGGCTCTACGCCGACGGCGCGCAGATCCGAAGCCGTCACGCGGTACAGCCCCGTCTCATCTATCCGCAGCCGGACGCGGCTATTCGCGGCGTGCGTCGTAGACGGAGCCGCGTGGACTCGCGTCCGTCCCTTGCGCCATGTTCGCGCCTGCTCGTAGTTCGCCAGGAGTCCCTTGAACACGCCCTCGAACGCTTCGGATCGGGGCATCGGAGCCTGCGCGAACGCCGGAGCCGCAGGCGGAGAGGAGAACGTCACGCGCACGCGGCATCGCGTCGTGACCAGCAGCGACGCGCCGGCCCAGGAAACAGGGCGAATGACCACGCGTCCGATGTATTGGTCTCGGACGTAGCCGGCCGATGTTGCGGTGACTAGCTGTTCCTCGCGGTATCGTGCGCTCGTCGCGAGGAACGGGAACTCGCTCAGAGGGATTCGGTCGGTGTCGGCCGTCACCACAGTCGCAGTGGGAGTGGCGTCGGGCGGCAGCCCTAGCGGTATCGTCACGTGGGGCAGACCGACCGCGGATTCCGAGCCGTCGGCCGACTCGTCGAGGCCGTGGCCATGCGTGTGTGAGAACGCCGCGCCGTCAAACGTCAGCGCTGGGAGCCCGTCGGGGCCGACGCCTTCGCGCAGGCCCGTCATGGTGAAGTCGAGCAGTATCGAGGACGCGTCCGCCGACACGATGCGGATTGGCGTCGCCGATTGGGCATGCAGTCCCGACACGACCGTCAGCAGCAGAATCCCGACGCATAGCGATCGGCGAAGCGAGTCGCCGTCCCGGGCGTCATGCGATGGAATAGCCAGGGATCCGAACCTCCTCGAGATGCGGCCCTTGTGCGGCCGACAAGCATAATCAGGCGCATGTGCGCTGTGTGGAACGCGTACCGCCCCGCTGAAGGCATACGGTGAAGTATACCCGCGGGCGCCGGCGTGGGCGCCCTGCCAGCCCGTTCGACCGGCGTGTGCGTCTGCTAGCTGGGCGGCCCCCAATACCCCAGCCCGGTCTTCAGCCCGATGAGATTCCAGAGGACGGTCATCGAGTATTCGCCCACGATCATGCCGATGAAGCAAGGCCGCCACTTCCGGTAGGCGCCGAACCCGGCAAGCTGCAGCACCGTCAGCTTGATGCTCCACCCGATGAGCGTCGAGAACCAGAGCCGCGCGGGAGCCCACGTCACCCCGAGGGCGTAACCCAGTGGATGCAGCGGCCACCAGAGAAACCGGTGGCGCATGAACAGCAGGAACGCCATGACGACCCCACCGAGCCCCGCGCTTAGGACGCCCGGGACGTTCGGCGGGAACGGGTTGTTCAGCGCGCGTTCGGGCCGCATCAGAGTCCACTGCCCGACGTTGAATATCCACGCCGTCTTGCTCAGCCCGCCGCCGTGGTAGATCGAGTTCAGCGTCGCGAAGAACGTGACCACGCACGCGAACACGACGGCGACCATCGTCCACCGCGCCAGACGCAGCCGGCGCGCGTCCAGCCGATGCATGTCGGTCAACCGCCAGTTCTGCGCCGAATACGCCATCAGCGACTGTGACGACCAGTTCGGGATCGACGAACGCACATAGCTCAACTGCAGCAGGTTGCTCGCCCCGAGCGCGCGCGACCCGAAGACCATCGTGAAGAACTGCCACGGCGTGAACCCCACGTTCACCAGTAGGCAGCCCGCGTTGGCGACGTGCCACGCCGCGGTGGTCGCCATCACCCACATCAGCCCCACGAACAGCGCCGCCATCCACACGGACATGCCCATCACGATGCACATGCCGCCCCACGCGACGAAGCCGAGAGTCATCCCCACGAGCGCCGCGCGATACGATGTCGGCTCATCCGCGTCGTATCCGTCCGCGCGCGGAGGGCTGAGTCCCGTGCGGACGACGGCCGTCAAATGGCGTCGCGCTTGCCATAGGGACGCGACCGCGAGGACCAGCACCGCCCCCATCACCTGCTGCTGCGTGCTGATCGCCGTCACCGCGAAGGCGGAGAACGCCACCTGCTGGAGCTTGTACACCAGGAAGAACACGCACAGGCTCAACGCCACGTCCAACTGCAGGAAGTACGTCACGCCGATCACCGACATAAACACGCGAGGGTACAGCGGCCAGTTCGTCACCAGCGCGTTCCACGGTCGGTTCGGGAAGTACGCGTTCAGGGGGAAGTGCGTCTGGAAGTTCGGCATGACGGGGTACATGCGATGCAGCCCGCGCATCAGGTGAGGCACGAGCCCTATCCCGACGCCGATCCAGAATATGGGCGAGCGGAAAGTCGCCTGTAGCCCTCGGCCGCCGGGATCCGTGTGCGTGAGTTCGTAGGTGACCTGCACCAGTGGGAATGCGTAGCGTTCTCGTTCTATCCACTGGCGCCGGACGATCACGCTCCAGCAGCCGACGGTGAAGAAGAACGCCAACCCCAGTCCGACGGCGAACGCGCCGGGCCGCAGCCACGCTCCCCATCGGATCGTATCCCCGGGACTCAGCCCTTCCCAGAAGTCGCGCACGGCTTTCGGGTCCGAGACGTAGAGCCACTCCTTGAGATGTGGGAAGAGGAGTTCGGTCCACTGATTCTCCGGCGTGGCGTAGTACAGCGGCGCGGCGATGTACGGGAAGATGAACTCCATCAGCCCATAACCCGGTACGGACGCCGAGGCGGACACCATCACCCACACGACCGTGAGTTCCGTGGTCGTGAGGCGGCGATGCGGCCACGCCCGACAGAGCAGGGGATTGACGGCGAACACGAGCACGATCAGGAAGAACAGGCTGATCAGCGGCAGGTGGTTCGCGATCGGCTGACCGAGGCCGTTGACGTGGATATACCCGTACAGAGCGCTCTGAGCCGCGACCCAGAACAGCGCGAGCGGGATCGCCCGGCCGTAGCTGCCCTGAGCGCGCGGTTGCTTCACGGCTTCGGGCTAAGCTCCCAGACGATGCAGGCGACCGCGAACCCAACGTACACGAGCGATGCGACGACCGTGAAGAACGTGTGCACGGGCCCAGGTCTCGCGGACTTCGGCAAGTACTTGAAGTTCACGTAGAGCAGGAGCGGAACGTAGACCGCCATCGCGAAGCCACCGATGTACGCCGCGCTAAATACGAACCCGAGTTCCGTGATATTCCACTGTTCCATGACCCACGTGATCGTCGTGCCGACGACGATCCAGGCGGCGGCGATCACCACGTACCACCACGACACGTCCCGCTTACGCGCCGCGGGAATGTTCGAGTAGACGATGTCCGACACGGACCGCGCGCACCCGTCGATGAGCGCCAACTGCGTCGAGAACAGAGTCGCCACGCCCACCAGCAGGAAGATTGTGCGTCCCGTCGATCCCCAGACGGACTCGAGGATCATCGCCTCGTCGTAGATGAGCCTCCCCGCCTGCGGGACGATGCCCTGCGGGTGCAGCACAGCAAGAGCGCCGAAGATGAACAGCAGCATCGTGACGGTATTCAGTCCGTAGAACAGAAGCGTCTGCTCCCGGCGGATGTAGCTGAACCAGTCCCGGAAGCGGCGGGCGTTTTCGGGTGTGTCTTCGTAGATGAAGCCACCGATGGGCGTCTTCTCCGTGCGGCCGCGCAGGGGGTTCGCGAGGCCCGGCAGGCGCGCTCCCATGCCGATGTGCTTGTCGCGGAGATAGAACGAGTAGAACAGGTTTGCCGTGCCGCCCGCTCCGGCGAACACGGTGGCGATGAACAGCGCCTTGATGCTCATGCCTTCGGGGATGTTGCCCACGCTCAGGGCGCCCTTACCCAACGCCGCCCAGTGCTCCGCGGTGCCGACGGCGACCGCCACGGCGACCAACCCGAGCACGACGACCACGATGAGCAGTTCGATGCTCTTCTCGACGCCCGTATAGACGAGCTTGGGCCCGAACAGCAGCAGCGCGACGAAAGCGAACGTGACGCCCGTCCAGAACGTCCCGGAGCCAAACCCGTCCGGCCCCACGAGCAGCGCCTTAAGCGCGAGTCCCGACGCCATCGCCCATCCAGGCGCGATCCACCCGAAGATGGTGAACCCCAGGAACACGACGGCGAAGCCCTTCCACACCCGGGCGAACCCGGAGAAGACGGTCTCCCCCGTGGCGACGGTCCATCTCGCGATCTCGAAGTTGATCCAGAGCTGGAGGAACACGCCCAGTATCGCGGCCCAGACCATCGAGCCGCCGTACTGCGCCGCGATGCGCGGCCAGACGATGATCTCGCCCGCGCCGATCGACAGCCCGACGAGCACCGCGCCCGGGCCGGCGAGCTTCCAGAAGGAGGCCGTCCGTTCGGGCATGTCCGCGACTTGGAGTGGTGGGCGTTCGCCTAGACCTTCGGAACCTGTGATCGCGTCGTCCTGCATAAGCCCCCTTACTTCCCTATCAGCAGCCTCCGAACGTCGCGCGAGGCTCCGGCGCGTAGCTCGTAGATGTACACGCCGCTGCCGACCGTTTCGCCCGCGTCGTTACGTCCATCCCAACGGGCGGCGTCGGCGCGCGTTACGTGGTATCCCGGCTCTCTCGCGCCCAGATCGATCCGACGTACAAGCGCGCCCGCGAGGTTGTAGACGCGGACGTCGACCTGGCCCGCCTCCGCCAACTCGAACGGAATCCACGTCTCGGGATTGAACGGGTTCGGGTAGTTCGGCAGCAGGCGCGCGCGCGTCGGGCGAAAGTCGAGAGTAACGACCTTGAACGCGTCGCGCAACTCAACGCCGGTCACCTGCGCCCTCTGTATGCCGCCGATCGGATAGCCGTCGGCCGTCACCGCATCCACGAGCAGGGATTCGCCGCCCGACACGACCGAGGCGTCGGCCTGGGAGTCCACGAACGCGGTTACGAACGCGCCCGAAGCCGTGATCGGGGTAGTCAACACGCGCTCCCCGCTACGTATGCGCACCCGCGTGCCCGCAGGCATGTGGATCGAGTCGCCCAGGTTCCCGGCGACCACGAACGCCCAGTTCTCGGCTGCGGTCGCGTCCTGCGCCGGAGCGGCGAGCCGCGCGCCGAAGGGAGGCCCCTCGATCTCGAGCGCAGTGGCTTCGAGCATGTTCACGACGTACCCGCGGGCGGGGTCGATCGGGAAGTTGAGACCGAACAGTGGCACACCGCCCCTGCCGACGGCCGCCTGCATGATCCCCTGCTCCATGCGTACGCATATCGTCGACCCCATGGCTATCAGGTCGAAGGCCGTCAGCCCATCCTCTCTCGCCGTAAGGTCCAACTCTTTGGCTCCCTCCAACGATGTGCCGAAGAAGCGTATTCGCTCCGCTGCCAGTGGAAGCGCGAACAGGCTGAGCCCTCGCGGGAGCATCGCCCCGGCGACATACGACGGGTCGCCGGTCGTGAACGTCGACGACGTCGAGATGGAGGGTTCGAGCAGGTTGTGTTCGTCGTCCACGAGGGCGGCGTGCACGGTGTAGGTCACGCCATCGCGCAACTCCGGGATCGTGGAGGAGGAGCCCACGTCCACGTGGTTCCCGCCCGCGAGGCCGCCGTCGGGGAACGCCTCGTTGACGCGCCAGTGCCAGTGGGCGTCGTGGTGCTGAATGTCAACGCTGAGCGGGATGTCGCGTATCCCGGCGGCGAAACTCTCGTCATCTTCGGGCGTTGTGATCTCGACGAGCGGCACGGGCGCAACGGTAAACGTGACGGTGGAGGTCGCATTGGGACTCAGCAACTCGCCCGCGTCGTTCACGAGCGCCGTGCGTATCGTGTACGACTTCCCGGGGACGAGACTGCCCAATGTCACCTGGCGCGAGTCGTCTCCGACGTTACCGCCAATCGGCCCTTCCGTCGGGAAGCGGGCGTTGGACCGCCATCGCCACCCCCCCGTGTGCAGGTCGATGTCGACGCCGAACGTCACGGACTTCGTGTTGAAGGGGAGCACCTCGCCGTCGGCGGGATTGAGGATGGTGATGCGTGCGGCGCCCGGACCGAGGAAGGGCGACCACGTAGGACTGCTGTGCAGATGCGCCGGTAGGCGCTCGGGCATCCGCCGCGGTCGTGAGCCGTCGAGGTTCATCACGTACACGAGCCGTTCACTTCCGTCATCTCGGTTGGAGAGACCAGCGATCTTCCTACCGTCTGGCGACCACGTCGGTCTGTAACCGCGCCCACCCCACCTCTGCGTATGGGGTGGCTCGACGTCATAGAACGCGATTCCGTCGATCGCAATCTGCTTCCCATCGGGCGACCATGCGGGGTTATTCGCGCTGCCGATAGTTGGGATCCGCGTGACGGCGCCATCCACGACATTCAACAGAAACACGCCGTGACCGTTTGACCGTGTGACCGCGATCCTCCTGCCGTCAGGCGACCAGACCGGGCTCTGTTCGTGGTCCGTCGTGAACGTAAGGCGGCGCATGTCCGTTCCGTCCGTCCTGACGATGTAGAGCTCCTGGTTTCCATCCCGATTCGACACGAACGCTATCTGCGACCCGTCTGGAGACCAGCTGGGGTGTGTGTCGTCCGGGCCATAGGCCGCATCGGATGTCAGACGGATGAAATCTGAGCCATCCGCGTCGACTACCCAGATATCGGAGTTCAGGAGCTGGCCGCCCATGGGCGGTTCGTATGTGGTTGCGAACACAAGCTGGGTGCCATCAGGGGACCAGTCTGCGTTATGCGCATCTCGGACTATCCAATGGTCATCGGCGCCGTCGTAGTTCACGATGTGAATGCCGCGATGCCCGCCCAACGTCCAGGAGACGTAAGCGATCCGCGTGTTCTCGAGAGGATCGGGCGGCAGGTCGATGAAGGGCGACCAGGCAGGGTCACGGTCGGTTGCGGCGACGGAGGCAGTTATGCGCGTCCCCTCTGAGTCAGCGAGCCCCATCAGCCAAATGTCGCCTTCCCGGCGGAGGGCTATGGCCTGACCGTCAGGAGCCCAGGAGGGATCAAGATCGTCCTCCGTCCCGTTGGTCAGCTGTGTCAAGCTAGTGCTGCCGAGTGGCTTCACCCATAGGTCGTATTGACCGTCAGGGGCCTGTTCCTCCCAGATGATATCCCTGCCGTTGGGTGACCACGCTGGGCTTCTCTGTGTCCCCGGACGCGCACGCACAGCACTCACGAAGGACCGTCTATATTCGTATATGATCCCCGCAACTTGTTGGCGGCCGCCGACAGGCCGCGCAAACGCTTGTTGTGCGATGTCCGCTGACCAGGTGGGCTCCGACCCGCCCGACGCGGTGTGGCTGATTTGCGTCTGATTCGTACCGTCCGCATTCATGACGTAGACTGTTGGGTTCCCTCCGGCGCTGTCCGACGAGAACAGCATGCGCTCGCCGTCTGGGGACCACGACGGATGTAGGTCGGTCGCCGCACCATAGGTCACCTGCGTGACGTCCGACCCGTCGCGGTCCATGACGTAGATTTCGAAGTCGCCGTCACGGTCGGAAGCGAACGCGATCTTGTCGCCTTCGGGAGACCATGCCGGATCCACGTCGGCGGACGCGTCGTTCGTGAGGTTCACGAGTTCCGACCCATCGACCCGCATCAGGTATATTTCGTCGTTCCCGTCACGATCCGTGACGAACGCGATGCGACTGTTCTCCATGAGCGTCTGCGGGTGTGCCGGACGAATGGCGAGGACGAGCAGGGCGAGCACGCAGACAAGCGGGGCAGGCATACGGAAGCGCATGAGACGCCTCACACTGAACCGGAGGGCGTTGTGGGTGCCGGTCGAGGACTCAGGTGTGAGTCTACCACGCCAGGTTGGGGTCGGCAGGCGGCCTACCCGAGGACGTCCCGCACCAGGCGCAGCCAGTTCCCGCCCAGCACCTTGGCCACATCCTCATCCGAATAGCCGTTCGCGCTGAGCGCCTCCCCAACTCGGGCAAAGCAGGAGATGTCCTCCAGCCCTTCGATCAAGGGATCCTCGACGTAGTCGAACCCGTCGAAGTCCGACCCAAATCCGACGTGGTCGATGCCCGCCGTCTGGATGACGTGTTCCATGTGGTCCATGAACCGCGCGAAGGTGCGGCAGCCGCGGTCGATAAAGAACGGCACGATCGAGAGCCCAATGAGGCCGCGGTTTTCGGCAAGGCGGCGGAGATGCGCGTCGGTCATGTTCCGCGGATGGTCGTAGACGGCGCGGGCGTTCGCGTGCGACGACACGATCGGCTTCTCCGCGATGTCGAACACGTGGTCCACGCCAGCGTCCGCGACGTGCGACACGTCGACGATCATCCCGATGCGCTCCATCTCCTTGACGACCTCCACGCCGAACGGCGTGAGCCTTCCTCCCGTGCTCGACTCGCGGGTCGAGTCGGCGAGGGCGTTGCGGCGGAAGTGCGTCAGGACCAGCAGCCGCACGCCGAGTCGGTGGTACATCCGCAGCAGCTCAATGCGGCCGTCGAGAAAGTCGCCACCCTCCAGCGCGACGAACGCCGCCAGCTTGCCGTCTGCATGCGCCGTAAGCACATCGTCCGCGCATGTCGCGTGCAGGATGTCGTCGGCGTGCGCTTCGACCTGCCGATGAAACAGGTCGAGGAGCATCAGCCCCCACCGAGGCAGCGGCTCGACGTAACGACCGCCGTCGATCGTCGAGATGGCGAAGAACTGCGCCGTCAGCCCCGTCTGCTTGACGAGCGGCATGTCGATCGCCTCGCCCTCGACGCGTTCCGCAAACCGCGGGCTGCCGTTCCAGATGCTGTGGAGCGTGTCCGCGTGCCCGTCGATGATGATCGGTCGCGACATGACCTGCCTTCCGCTCAGGGGCTCACGGCGAGACGTTGATTCACGGCGACGTCCGTTCGCACCACAACCGACCCGTCGGGGAACGAGACCCGGAGTTCGTCGATCACGTCGGCGGCGCCCACGCCGAAATGCGCGATGAGCGCGCCCTGCGACATATACCCCTGTCCGCCCTTCACGACGGCCGACTGCGTGACGTCCCCCGTCACCACCTCGACCCGCGTCCCGACGGCGAGCCGGAGAGGCGGCGCGACCTGTATCCACCCGCCCGTGGCGCCGCCGTCGTTGCGCAGGAGTCGCGCGGGGCTGTTGCTGTTCGTGACGACGATGTCGAGGTCGCCGTCGAGGTCATAGTCGGCGACCGCCGCGCCGCGACTCGACGCGCGCGCGGACAGGCCCACGCGTTTGGTGACGTCCTCAAACACGCCGCTGCCCAGGTTGCGGAACAGGTGGTTGGGCTGCTCGTACGACGCCGTGTGGTCCACCTCGTGCGCGTTCGTATAGATGTGCCCGTTCGCGATGAACAGGTCCTTCAGCCCATCGTGATCGTAGTCGAAGAAGACGGCGCTCCACCCGAGCGTCGCGAACGTGTGGACGCCCGTGCCGGAGGGGTACGAGACGTCCGTGAAGAAGCCGTCTCCGTCGTTGTGGTAGAGGGTGGCGACCTGCTCCTGGAAGTTCGTGACGATCAGGTCCGGGAGGCCGTCGTTGTCGTAGTCGCCCCAATCGACGCCCATGCCGCTCTCCATCTCGCCGTGCTCGCTGAGCGCCGCGCCGACCATGAACGCCTCTTCCGTGAACGATCCATCGCCTGAGTTCCGGTAGAGGTAGTTCTCGACGGTGTCGTTCGCGACGTAGGCGTCCGGGTATCCGTCGCCGTCGTAGTCTCCCCAACAGACGCCGAGCCCCTTGCCGCCCGCATTCGCGATGCCCGCCGCTTCGGACACGTCCTCGAACACGCCGTCGCCGCTGTTCCTATAGAGAATGTCTGCGGCCCCGCGGAATCGCTTCGGCGTGCAGTGCACGCGGATGCCGTCCACCTGGCACGGTGGCTCGTCCTGGGGGTCGTAGGTCACGTAGTTGACGACGTACAGGTCGAGGTCGCCGTCGAGGTCGTAGTCCGCGAACGCGCTGCTCGTGCCCCAGCCATCATCTCCCACGCCTGCGGGGGTCGTGATGTCGGTGAATGTCCCGTCGCCCTCGTTCCTGTACAGCACGTTCGCGCCGTAGTTGGTGACGTACAGGTCGAGGTCGCCGTCACCGTCCACGTCGCCGACGCACGCGCCGTGCCCGTAGCCCGCGTGGCCTACGCCGGCCGATGCGGTGACATCGGTGAACGTGCCGTCTCCGTCGTTGCGGTACAGGGCGTTCGTCGGCTCCGGCCCGGGCGGGGTGTCGTACAGGCGAGCGCCGTTGACGAAGTACAGGTCGTCGTCGCCGTCCGCGTCGTAGTCGATCCACGCGACGCCCGACCCGAGCGTCTCGATGAAGTGATATTGCCCGTTTCTGCCGTCGAAGTGCTGGAAGTCGATGCTGGCCTCGGCCGTCACGTCGGTGAACGCCACCTCGCCCCGTGCGACGGCGCACAGGCAGAACAACGCAAGAGCGCAACGCAGCGCCTTCGTCATGGGCGCGCGCCGTCCTGTATGGCCGCCCGCTTGAGCGCGTCGGACAGCGCCGACCGGCACTCCTCGAGCGTCGGGGCCGGGAGGGCCGCGCGCACGAGGCGCGGCACGTTCCCGCCGTGGAGCATGTCGTCGGAGGGCGCCTGCTCCTGCGGGTACTGGGCGATGGCTCCGCGCAGCACGCCAGCCGCCTCCGCGGGCCGGTCGAGGTCGAGGAGCACGGTCCCCAGGCGATACGCCGCCTGGTAGAAAGTCGGATCCTTGGCCCCCGCCTGTTTGAGCGAACGGGCGGCGTTCTCGGCGTTGTCCGCGAGTAGGAACGCCTCGCCGAGTTCATAGCGAGCTTCGGGATGGTCCGCTGCGCCTTGGATGGCGTTCGATAGCGCGCCCATGGCCGCGCCCGCGTTTCCGACCCGGCGCAACGCCGCTCCCAGAATCACCTGCATGTCGTCCGCCCCGGGTCGGAGCGTGACGTAGCGCCGCGCGTGTCTGATCGCGTCGTCCCAGCGGCCCTCGGAGAACGCGAGCAGGGCGAGCACGTGGAACGCTGACGGATGCTCGCGGTCCATCTCCAGAGCGCGCTCGAGCAGTTGCAGCGCGCGGTCGGAATTCCCCTGCCGCGCCCTCGATATGGCCTGCCGGATGCGCTTCTGCGCCTTCACGCTGCGGAACTTCGCGAGCAACGCGCGGCCGTCTTCACGGTTGCCGCGTCGAAGCTCCACGTTCGCCCACTGGTAGTACGGGCTCGGCATGTCCGCGTCGAGGTCGACCGCGGCGCGGAAGGCGTCGGCGGCGTCGGCGTATTTCTGCTGACGCGAGAGCGTCATGCCCAGGTGGTAGTACGCCAGTGGATGCTCTGCCTTCTGCTGCACGGCAAGCCGGACGGCGCGCGAGAACGCCCCGTGCGCAGTGTCGAGATCGCCAAGCCTGAGCCGGGCAAGACCCAGGTGGTATCTAGCCGAGAAGGACTCCGGGTCGAGTTCGGTCGCGCGCGTGAGAGAGGCCGCCGCGTCGTGCAGTTCCCCCTGGCGCAGGTAGAGAATGCCTAGCTGCACATGCGCGGGGGCGTGCAGCGGCGCGCGCGCGATGGCTTCGTCGACGTTGCGATGCGCTTCGGGGTAGTCCTTCTGACGCAACGCGATTTCGGCCCGGCTCAGCGCGCGCCGCGTGCTGGCGTCCGCGGCGCCCAGGCATAGCAACACGGCGACGACGGCTATCGCCCGGCTGACATGAACAAGCGGGCGCGTCCGCGAATGGGGTACGCAAGCGTCTTCCCCTTGCAGGGGAAGATTGAGTTGGGGTCCACGCTGGAGGCTGTCCATAGAGTCGATCAGCCCGGTCGGTTCCGTCCGCGGAAAGTCAACTCGGCGACGCCCGACTTGTCGAGATCGCCCTTACCGACCTCGATCATGCGGCGATACTGCTCGTACGTCGCCTTCGACAGCGGCAGGTCGAGCCCTTCCTCATCCGCGAGCGCGAGCGCGATGCCGGAGTCCTTCGCCGCGTGCGCGGACGAGAAGTAGCACTCGTGGTCCCGCGCCTGCATGTCCTCGCCGTCGGTCTCCAGTACGCGCGAGTTCGCCCCGGTCTGCGCGAACACCTCCTGGACCGTCGTCAGGTCGAGTCCGAGCGCGTCCGCGAGCCCGAGCCCCTCGGCAAGAGCGGCGGTGTTGATGTTCATGACCATGTTCACGAGCGCCTTGACCTGCGCCGCGCGCCCCGCCTCGCCGACATAGCGCAGGCTGACGCTGAGCGTCTTCAGCAACGGCTCGACGGCGTCGAACACCGCGCGCTTTCCGCCGCACATCAGGTACAGCGTGCCCTCCCGCGCCTGCGTGATGCTGCTCGCCATGCACGCCTCGAGGCTGTGCCCGCCGCGCGC
>JABGQA010000032.1 GCA_018644665.1 Candidatus Poribacteria bacterium | reverse complement strand
AGTATCGAAGACCGGCTCAGGGAGTGTCAAGCTGCATCAAGTGGGTAATTTGGGCGAGGATGCCGATTACGTGAACCGGACTCCCCTCCCGACGGACGCACCACTGCGCCACGTCGCGGTTCGGTAATGACAGCGGACGCCAGAAACTGCATTGTTTCGAGGAGTAGGGCCTCTCGACTACGGAGGGGCCCTTGCGTTCTCCTCTCCGGATTCCTGATCGAACCAGCCGTCATCGAAGTCCCCGCTGTCCTCGTCAGCGAACAGGCCCACCTCATCCAAGGGTGACCGGGCAGGGGCCCGAAGCGGCGGCGAGGATGGAAGGTTGAGGTGCTCCAGGATCCGCCTGAGGACGGGGGGATCCGTGAGGAATGCAATGACCGTCATGGACGTGGCGCACTTTGGACAGATGAGCGCGTCGACGTTGAGGACGCGCCGCAGGAGCTGCGCCCAGCCGAGACGACGGGGTCGAACGATCGGTGTGGCGGAATCGGCTCCGGCGACCTCCTCTCCACCCTCCGGGTCCAGACTGCCTGCGTCTGGGAGAGGCGCGTTCGCTGGCTCGACGGCGGGCGGCAGCGGGAGCCGGAACCTGTCTCGGGAACGGTTTGCGAAGACGCCGTGATATCTCACAAGGTTGGTGTAAGGGGCGGGAATGAGTGCAGCCAGCCGCCGCAGGAATGCGATGGGCTCCAGGACGATCTCGGTCCTGCCGTCGATCCATGGCTTACGGAGACGATACCGCACCTGGCCGTCCGGGTCGTGGGAGAGGCGCTCAAGGGAGAGCGGGGACCGCAACCCGTACCTGCAAAGCCGCTCCAGGCCCTCTCGGTCCGAAGCCTCGACCGTGCGAGCCGCATGGAGGGAGAAGCCACCCACCTTCGCACAAAGCGGCTTGCTGATCTCGGATGTGGAAGCTTCGATGTTGGGAAGCAGACGTGGACCCGGCAAGTGGATCGCGTCCGCATGTGCGGCGAGGACGGGTGCGTCGTCCTCGAGGTCCCAGGGCGGCCGGTCCTGCGCCTGAGCCATGCGACGCTGAGCCAGGGCACCGAGGCGCTCGGCCAGGCGCGTCACCAGGAACTGGACGTCCTCGTCCGTAGGCGGCGGCAACGGCACGAACGAGAGCCGCTCTTTCCCGCTCTCCACGAAGAGCCCGTCCGAGTGCAGGCTGTGGAAGTGCGGGTTGAGGTTGAGGACGCTGCCGAAGCGCTGAATGAACGTGACCGCGCCGGGACGACCGTCCTGGATCCCCGCGCGCCGACCCCGCAGGCGCTGCCACGCGAACAGCGTCCGCAGGAACACCCGGAGCATCTCCGTGAGAAACCTGCGGTCCATCGCGAGGAGAAACCGCAGCTCCCAGGGAAAGGTCAGCACCCACTGCCGGTAGGGAGCCTCCGGGAGGAGCCGATCTACGAGATGCGCCGCAACGTCCGCTGCCTTCCTGCCCCAGCAGGAAGGGCAGAGCCGCCCCTTGCAGGAGAACGCGACGAGTCGCTCGAACCCACAGGACGCGCAGCGAACCCGGGCGAAGCCGCGGGCCAGGATGCCGCAGTCCAGGTAGCGCTGAAACTCGCTCTCGATGAAATGGGGATATCCCGTCCCTGTCGTACTGCGCATCCTGGCGTCGTCAAGGAAGGTCTCCAGGTTGTCGCGTACGACGGCATAGAGCGCTGATGTCTCGGGTGTGCGTCGCTGGTAGCTCCTGGGGAGTGCTCCGGATGCAGCGCCGAACTCGCGCTCGAAGTTGATGCGCGGCAGCGGCGAACGCGTACCGATCGGGCCGTCGCACGAGGCGACGGATCCCTCCGGGGAAACAGTTGGTCTGCGCGCCTGCACGAAGGATGTATTCGAACGACAGCCCGACAGAGGAACTGTAAACCGCTGGAAAAAGTGCGGACTGAAGTGGACCCCACTTTTCGGACCAGGGCTTAAGGTGGTAAAAGGGGCCTGCTCTCCTCTCCGCCGAGGCTACGACCTCATCGACAACTCGTCAGATTTCCTCTCCGATGGATGCCTCTGTGATGACCAGGGACGAACTGGGCTGACTGGGGGGGGGGGACGATTTCGCGATCCGCGCTACACCGTGTGGGTTCCAATAAATATGGCACCGGGTCTTCCGGAAATTCTGGCACTGCCGATGAGCCGGCCGGGGCTGAGTGATACAAGCTCCGTAGGGACTGCCCTACGGAGGGAGATGGATGCTCAGCATGTTGAAGCGACACGAAATTCAGACGCTTGCCCGAGCGAAGCACAGCTACGACGAGATCGCGGAGCTGACTGGAGTTCCTCGGCGCACCGTGGCCCGGGTGATTCAGGAAGAGCCGGTCATTGAGATCGACGACGACTCTGAAAGGAGGCGACGCGGCATCGGGCGTCCCAGCAAGGTCGAGCCCTTCCGAGAATTGGTCCGGAAAGTCCTTGAGGACGAGCCCAGGCTTCTCTCTGTAGAGATTTTCCGGCGCGTCAAGCTCAAGGGGTACCGCGGGCAGAAGTCAGCGATGTACGCGATGATCCACGAGCTTCGCCCGACGCAGAGCGACCTGGTAACACGCTTCGAGGGGCTCCCCGGCGAGTTCACCCAGCATGACTTCGGCGAGGTAAAGGTCCGATACCTCGACGGGACCCTGGAGAAGGTGCTCTTCTTTGCTTCCCGCCTGAAATACTCACGCTGGGCTCAGGTCAGCGTCGTCCCTAATCAGAAGGCCGAGACCCTTGTGCGGACCACGTGCGAGCACTTCGCCTCGATCGGCGGGATTCCGCTCATGGCTGTCTTTGACCGGCCCAAGACCGTAGCGCTTGAGTGGAAGAAGGA
>JABGQA010000111.1 GCA_018644665.1 Candidatus Poribacteria bacterium | reverse complement strand
ACCTGCTGGCCCTTCATGCCGTCCCAGAACGAGGCGATCTCGGCGTCTCCCCCGTCGATGCGGTCCACGAAGTCGTCGACCAGCTCACTCCAGAGACGGTTCAGGACGTTCATCCCGGGTGCAAACGGCTCGCCGTGCCGCTCCGGTATCTCGACGGGTTCGAACTCGCGCTTCCCGTACGGCGAATGTTCGAGCCCACCATCGCTAAGGATGAGCGTGCCCTTGTCGCCGTACAGTTCGACGGTTCGCCCCACGCTTCGTCCCTGTCCCGCTCCGGCGCGGAACACCCCGGTGACTTCGTTGGGGAAGTCCGCGATGAAGGAATAGCCTGAGTCCGCGGTCACATCGACGGTATCGTACTCGTCCAGCGGCTTGTCCGGGCGCCAGCCCATCATCTCGCGGAAGTACTTCACCTCCGGGAGCTTCACGGCGCGCTTCTGCGTGTACTTCGGTTTTCCGCACACGCGCACGATCTCGAGACCGAGGATCGTACGCACGCGGTCGATTTCATGCGACGCGCCCTGGTACAGGACGCCCCCGCCGTGTTCGAGCCGTGACATCCACCCGTCGACGGCCACGGGCCGGGAGGCCCACATCGTGTGGTCGTGCACTTCTCGCACTTCGCCGATGTAGCCGGTGTCGACAAGCTCACGCGTGTGTCTGAACGTCGGCGTGTAGCGCCAGGTAAACGCGATGGCTCCGACCAAGCCGTTCTCCTTGGCCGCGCGCGTCATGTCGGCCGCTTCCTGGGCGTTCATCGCCATCGGCTTCTCGCACAGGACGTGTACGCCTGCCTCCAGCGCCGCCATCGTGATCTCGTGGTGCGTGTGCCCCGGCGTGGTGACGCCGATGATGTCCACGCCGTGGTCTATGAGGGCGCGGTAGTCGTCGACGACCGTGGGCACGTCGAATCGCTCGGCCAACGCCTCTCCCGTCTCGCGTGTACGGTTCGCGATGGCGACAACCTCGGTGCGCGGACACTCTCCGAAGCCGAAGGCATGCCCCTCGCCCGCCCATCCGGCGCCTACTATACCGACTCGCAGCTTGGGTTTCTCCGGCATCGTTTCCCTCTCGGATGTCCGCGGGCGCGCGCGATGTCACCGGGAACATAGCACGGAGCCACGCGAGTCGCCATCCGACCGCGCGGCGTCGTTGACTGCGTCGGACGCTTGCGCCGCCGCGGCCCTGCGGCATAGCCTGGCGGCCGGGAGGGCATGGAGATTGGCTCGGCGTCAGAGACCACTACGCGCACACCGTTGCGGCCGCATCGCACTCGCGATTTCTGCGTTGTTACCCGTGCTCGCGGCCACGACCGCCGCGGAAACCGTGTTGGACGATGTGGTCGTGACATCGGGTCAAAGCGCCACCGCGGGCGGGCGAACGACCACGCGCCACACCGTCACCCGCCACGAGCTGCGTGGATTCCCACACCTGGGTGAGGACGTCTTCCGGGCCGTCGCCCGCGTGCCGGGCATCGCGACGGACGAGTACGCCGCGCAGTTCAGCATACGCGGCGGCGAAGAGGACGAGATCCTCGTCTGGCTAGACGGCATGGAACTGTACGAGCCGTTCCACCTCAAGGACGTCAACGGCGGCGCCCTCAGCATCCTCGATGTCGAGGCGGTCGGCGACATCGACATCATGACCGGCGCGTTCCCCGCGCGCTTCGGTGATCGGCTCAGCGGCGTGCTCGACATGACGTCGTCCACGCCCTCCCAGGACGGCGGCCGCACATCCCTCGGCCTGAGCATGACAAACGCGCGCCTGCTATCGGAGGGGCGTCTGAAGGACGGGCGGGGCCACTGGCTGTTCGTCGCGCGACGTGGCTACCTGGACCTCGTGTTGGGCATCACCGACGCCAGTCCGCAGGTGGACCTGCGGCCGGTCTACTACGACACGTACGGCAAGATCGCGTTCCAGGTCGGCGAGAGCCAGTCAATGTCGGCACATGCGCTGTGGGCCGCCGACACAATGACGATCGTCGACGATGAAGACACTGTAGACAACAGCTACGGCAACGGCTACGGGTGGCTGACGTGGGCGGCGGACGTCGGTTCGGATGCGAGACAGCGCACCGTGCTGTCCGCCGGCCGCGTGACGCGCGATCGCCTTGGGGTCGACCTCTCGGGATCGGGCGGGCGGCTGAATTCAGAAGTCTCCGAGGACCGGGTGTTCGACCTGCTGGGGATCAAGCAGGAGTGGACGATGTCCCCGTCTGATCCGCACATGCTGTCCGCTGGCGTCGACATCAAGCGGCACTGGGCGGCCTACGACTACGCCAGCAGCACACGTCGGCAGTCCGTCTCGGGCGGCGAGTACGTGACGCGCGCGTCAAACATCGACATCGCTGGGACGCAGGTTGGCATCTACGTGGGCGACAGCATCGCGCTCCGGGATGGCACAACGGCAGATGTCGGGGTGCGCTACGACCATGCGTCGTGGTTGGAGGAGGCGGCCGTCGGCCCGCGCGTCGGACTGTCGCACGCTCTCGACGCGCACACCGCGCTTCGCGCCGGGTGGGGGCGCTTCTCGCAGTTCCAGCGCATCGCGGACCTGCGCGTGCAGGACGGCGAAGAGCAGTTCCTGCCGCCTCAGCGCGCGGAACACCGGGTATTGGGCCTGGAGCGCCGATTCGCTGACGGCCTAACGCTGACGTTGGACATGTACCAGAAGGCGCTTTGGGCGATTCCCCCACGCTACCTCAACCTCGACGGCGATGTCGACTTCTACCCCGAAATAGAGGGCGACCGCGCTCGTGTCGAGCCGGAGGACGGCTCCGCGAAGGGCATCGAAGCTGTCCTGACCCGCGACATCGGCGACGCCGTGAGTTGGTGGTTGAGCTATGCGTACGCCGTCGCGCAGGACGACATCGACGGCGTGACGACCCCGCGTGACTTCGACCAGCGCCACGCCTTCAGCGCGGACATCAGCTACCAGCCGAGCGATCGCTGGCGATGGAACGTCGCCTGGCAATACCGCACCGGCCGACCGTACACCCCCCGCGTCTTCGAGCGACTGATGACGCCGAGGGGCCTCGGACGTCTGGTTGAGTCTTTCGGCGTGGTGAACAGCGCGCGACTGCCCCCCTACCACCGCCTCGACGTTCGCGTTCGCCGTCACTTCGGCGGCGCGGCCAGCCAACTCGCGGTCTACGCCGAGGTCCGCAACCTGTACAACCGGGGCAACGTCCGTCGGTACGAAGTCGACGGCTGGGTCGGCAGGGATGGCGAGATCGTCGTCTTGCGGACGCCGATCACATGGCTTTCGATTCTGCCGTCCGTCGGCTTGCGATGGGATTTCTGACCGCGCCGCGGGCCTTGCACCCGTAGTCGGGCTCCCCCGTTTGGCGCCGAACGCCGGTAGGCGCATCGCGTGAAGCCGTTCGGGTCCTATCGGCGTAGAACGTCAAGGGAATGGCGCCGACTCCTGCTGTGCGGAACGTCCGCAGGCCGCCTGCCATCGGCGATAGACGGCGCACGCCACGCCACAACGACGGGCCCCAAGACCATGGACGTGACCGTCAGGACAGCCGTCGAGGGCGACTACGACGTGGTATGCCGCCTGTTCGAGGCCTCCGATCGACACAACTACGAATTGGCCCCGCACGCATACAGGCCGCCGCACGCGCCGGCGAGGTCGCGCGACTACCTGACGCAGGCCATTGCGGGAGACGCGGGGTCGCTCCTAGTCGCGGAACTCGGGGGCGATGTTGTCGGGATCGCCCGTGTCGCCGTCGGCGCGCAACCGACGATGACCGCAGGCATCCTCGCGCAGGTGGGCTACCTGTACATCGACGAACGCGTCCGCCGACAGGGCATCGGGACCGCCCTCCTAGAGGGGTGCCATGGGTGGATTCGGGCGCACGATGGACGCCGCATATATCTCCCCGTGCTCGCCGGAGACGCTGTCGCGTTGGCGTTCTTCCGCCGCTTCGATTATGCAGACCGCGCGGACATCGACTGTCTCCTGCTGGCCGACATCGACGCGACGCCCGATGCGACCACACGTGACGCCGTGGCGCAAGACTACGACGCCGTGTGCGCCCTCCACGATGAGACGACGCAGTTCCACCACGACCTGGCCCCTCACGACTACGCCAAGCCACAATCGCCAACTCTCGAGCCCGAACGCTTCGCTTATTACGTCGGAGCCGATGCCGCCAGTGTGCTCGTCGCGGAGCGTGACGACGCCATCGTAGGCATCGTCCAGGCGCGGGTCGTGCCGTCGGGGGTGTACGCCGGAGGGCGGTACGGCTCCGTGACTGCTCTCCATGTGTCGCAGTCGTGCCGAGGCGGCGGGGTGGGAAGTGCGCTCATGCAGCGCTGCCATCAGTGGTTCCGCGAACGCGATGTCCCGCGCGTGCAATTGCGCGTCATCCACGAGAATGCCGGCGCGCGCGGTTTCTACGAGCGACTCGGTTACGGGCCGCTCTTCCTCGACCTCGCGCGCTCGCTCGGGGACGCGGACGCCGACTCGTAGCAGGCTTCAGCCCCCGAAAGTCGCGTTCACTCCCGTCTATTCGGAAGGGCCGTCGCTCGCCTTGCCGACCTGACCCCGCACTGCCACAATGACCGTCGCCCGCCCTCCCAACGCAGCCGGGGACGGAGACGACCATGTCAGACTGGTGGCGCAGCCGAACGTGGCGGTTCATTCAGACGAACCTCCGCGAGATCGACATGCTCGACATCGACGCCGAGCGTGTCGTCGCTGACATGAGGTCGTTCAGCGCGAACGTGCTCATGATCAACGCCGCCGGCATCATCGCCAGCTATCCGACCGCCCTGCCGTTCCAGTTCCAGAGCCCTTACCTCGAGGGAGACAGCCTCCAGGACATCATCGCCGCGTGCCACGCCGCGGACATCCGCGTCATCGCCCGCACGGACTTCTCCAAGGTACGGCGCGAGATCCACGAGCGCTACCCGCACTGGGCGTCGGTCACGGAGGCGGGGAACGTCATCGACTACAACGGGGACGTCCAGGTCTGCGTCAACGGCGAGTACCAGCAGGAGTACGTCCTCCAGATCGTCGAGGAGTTGCTGACGACGCACGACTTCGACGGCATCTTCTTCAATATGGCCGGGTACCAGACGCACGACTACAGTGGGCGCCACCACGGCATTTGCCACTGCGGGAACTGCCGTGACCTGTTCCGCGAGATGTTCGGCCTCGACCTCCCCGGGACGCAGGACGGGCGGGAGGCCACACGACGCAAATACCGCGTCTTCCAGCGCCGAACCTTGGAGGGGCAGCGCCGGCGAGTC
The DNA here is from genome assembly GCA_018644665.1 of Candidatus Poribacteria bacterium. Classification (GTDB taxonomy): domain Bacteria; phylum Poribacteria; class WGA-4E. The sequence goes on along the minus strand of JABGQA010000111.1, from coordinate 79,806 downwards.
TACGAGTTCATCACCGATCTGCGTCCCGAGATCGCGATAGCGAATCACCGCGAGTTCGGCCGGGGCTTCAACCGGATGGAAGCGAACACGGCCATCGGTCGCGCGCTGCCGCACTGGCAATACGCCGCGTCCGAGAACACGAAGTGGGCGGTATCGAGCTACCCGGAGATGGTGTCCAGTTCGTCCAGCGTGGATTTCATCGACTTCCCGTACCGGCACGTCGCGGTGTCGCCACACCAGCAAGCGCTACGGCTGGCGCAGAACCTGGCGAACGGCGGCGCGCTCGACTACTACCTCATCGGACGGCTCGACAACCACGAGGACCGCTCCGCGTTCGACGCGATCAAGGGCATCTACCGCTACCACGCTGACAACGAGGACGCCTACGCGAACACGCGGTCGATGGCATCCGTGGCGCTGCTGCGGCCGGACAACGTAAACACCGCCGAATACCGCGGCTGGTTCCGCGTGCTGACGGAGAACCACTTCCCGTTCGACGTACTCACCCCCGACGCGGCGGAATCCCTCCCGTGGGCCAGCTACCGCGCCATCATCCTGCCGGACGCCCGCTGCCTGTCCGACGAACTGGCTGAGCGCCTCGATGCGCACGTCGCCGAAGGCGGCGCCGTCGTGGCGTCGGGCCAAACGGGCAGCCGCGACCAGGATGACGAGCCCCGTTCGACCGTCCTTCTCCGGTGTCTTGGGATCGAGCGCGTGGAGCGTGTGCGAGACGACATGCAGTCTTCGTACTTCGCCGTCGAGGACAAGCGGGCGTTCCCCAGCTTCGGCGACACGGACCTGGTCTACGTGGACGGCCCGTACGTCTACGCCGTCTACGGCGACGACACGGAGCGGCATCTGAAGCTCATCCCGCCGCACAACTTCGGCCCGCCCGAGCGCTGCTACTACGAGGAGGTCACGGGCCATCCCGGAGTCGCCTGCACGGAGCACGGTGACGGGCTCGGGGTCTACATCCCGTGGTTGCCAGGCGCGCTGTTCCACCGGCAGGGCCATCTGAACACCGCGAGCTTCATGGCGGACGTGCTGACGAGCCTTGCCGGTATCGAGCCCATCGGGGGCAGCCTGCCGGCGTCGGTCGAGGTGACGCGCTTCGAGTCGGGCGACCATCAATCGCAGCTTGTCCACCTGGTGAATGGCACCGGCCACTTCGGCGTCAGTTTCTACGCCCCCATCACCATGGCCGACCTGACGATTGAGTTCGCCGCAGACGCCAGGCCGGCATCAGTGCGCAGCCTGGTGGCGCAGTCGGACTACCCGTGGACGTGGACCGACGGGTCTCTCGCCATCACTGTGCCGCGTCTGGAGCTGTTCGACGCCATCGTGATTCGTTGACGGTGGCGCGACGACCGGCCGGCTGGAGAGGAGCGCGCGGGCATGCGTGACGATGAGACGCCGGGGCTATTCCACTTCAGCGAGGAGTCGGACATCGCCCGATTCGAGCCTCGGCCGAGCGACTTCACGGATGAACCCGTGGTGTGGGCGATCCACGAGGCGTTCGAGCATCAGTATCTCTTCCCGCGCGGCTGCCCACGCGTGATGTACACCTCGCTGCCGGACAGCGACCCGGCCGCCGTAGACCGCTATCTCGCCGACGGGTCGGCGCACACGGTCGTGGCGATTGAGGCGGCGTGGCTGGGAAGGATGCAGCGTACGCGCCTGTACCGGTACACCATGCCGCGTGGCATGTTCGCGCCGCAGGATCAGTACGAGGGAGCCGAAATCGCCCGCACGTGGGTGTCCACTGAAGCCGTCGACCCGGTGCGCGTAGACGCCATCGACGACCTCCTCGGCGCGCTCGCGCGGAAGGGCGTGGAAATCCGCATCCTCCCATCGCTGTGGTCTCTGAGGGATCGGATACTGGCGTCCGGGCTACCGTTCTCGTTCATACGCATGCGGAACGCGCAGCCACGGCCGTAGGGCGCGGACGGAGACGAGGCGGCTACGCTGAGGTGAGCTTCTCGACTAGGAACGCGACGTTGGACGCATAGCCCGCGTGTTCTCCCGGATAGCGGACGTGCGACTCGAGCCCCAGCGCGTCCATGCGTTCCTTCAGCTTAATCCCGAAGATCACGTGGTGCACCTGCCATCCCACCGCCTCGGCGTGATCCGTCGGCACGGGATCGTCGGGGCGCATGCCGTAGCTCATGCAGATGGGAGGGTCGCCCGCGCTCACCAGCGACAGCGCGGACACCTCTTGCATGAGCGCGCGGAGTTCACTCTCGGGCTCTATGCTGAACATCATCTCCGGCGGGACGTGTGGCGCGTCGTATCCCGGCAGATGCTCCATCCACCAAGTGAAGTCGCGCGACGTCTGCCCGCCGTTGGTGGCGACGCAGGTCAGGCGCGTCGATTCGCGCTCGACCGGATCGGCGGCGTCTGGGTCCGCCATGTCCGCGTGATAGCCGAGGTACATGCATACCTGCGCGCCGGCCGACCCGCCGAACGACCCGACGCGGGCCTTGTCGATGCCCCACTCGCCGGCGTTGGCTCTCAGGAACTGGAGGGCCCGACGGCCGTCATGATGGGCGGCGGGAATCCGCTCCTCGGTCACGAACGTGTAGTTCATCGCCGCGACGGCGATCCCCGCTCCGAGCAACTCCCGCAGCACGCTCGTCTCAATGCCGTCCTTGGAGCCGCCGACGAACCCGCCGCCGTGGATGTACAGCGCCAGGGGCGAATCCCCGTCCGCCGGGCTCGCCCAGAAGTCGAGTGTGTTGCGCGTTCGCGGGCCGTAGCGGACATCCCTGCGCGTCGGCTCGGGCCTCGATGGGCTCATCGGCGGTGGTTCCCTGTTCTGGCGTGACTCACACGTCGTCGGGTGTGCTGACGAGAAGCTGGTACGTTGAAGGCGCGGGCCCCACGGGCCTTCGGCCGGTGGGCGCGTGGACGTCTTCCCCTGGCAGGGAAGACTGAGATGGGTCCCTGCGTCACCCCACGCCTTCTGGGACCGTGGCGCTCGTCGGTCGACTACCCGCGAGCGCCGCCCGCGTCATCCAACGCGTTGACGATCGCCCACTCGACCGGTGAGTAGTCGGCGGGATCGTCCCTGTCTAGCTGCATGGGCTCGTGCAGGCGCACGCATGGGTTGCAGATGATGCGCGGCGCGACACCGCAATTCGGGCTGTTGGCGTGCAGCATGAACGGGTGTAGGAGAGCGACGTCGCCGATGCTGCCCTGCGCCTCGGCCACGTTATGCCGTGGGTGCGCCGTGACGGCCTTCGCCAACTCCTGACACGTGAGCCCGTCGGGTTCGGCGTCACGAAGCACGCGCGCCGTGATCTTGTGAGAACCAACGCTGAGCGCCGTGCCGCCGTGTCCGGGCTCGATGTCCGAGAAGATCGGGATGGGCAACAGCCCCTGGTCGGGCGAATTGACGTGGTGGTGGAACTGTATACCGTCCACGTGCCAGCCGCCCTCGGGAGCTTTCCAAGGCTTGGCATCGAAGCCGGGGAACGTGATCGGCCACCATCCCAGCCCGTTCACGGGGTGGTATCGACCCTCGCCCAGGACATCGTCGATGGCCTCGCGGAACCGCTGCGAATGCGCGATCTTGCGGAACGGCGGGTCGCCGAAGCCCTTCTTCACGTGGACATGACGTCGCCCCCAGGTGGCGGAGTCGTACCGGTCTACGCCAGCCTGGTCCTTGGCTTCCTCCCAGAGCATGTCGAGCGCGTCTTTCGCATCTTCACGGGGGAACGCCTCCCGAACGATGCAAAAGCCCTCTTCGACGAACTGCTCTACCTGTTCCGCCGACAGCACCTTCCTCGCCTGCGATGCCATCACGCCGGTTGTCATGGAACTGTCTCCCACAGCGCTACGCCCGCTCATCCACGTCTGGGCGGCGAGTATAGGCCTTGTTGCGCCTGACGTCACCGCCGTCCCCGCCGGCCGGCTTCCGCACACCCGAGCCGTGCGGTAATATGACCCCGTAGCCTCGGCCGATGTCATGGACGGCCTGTCCGTGGCGGGGCATCGGGGCACGGTAGCCGGCCGATCGCGTGCCGTGCTGAGCGCGCACCGCCGCGCATCGGCGCAAGAGCGTGACGGCAAAGGGGAAACAAATGAAGAGACAGCTACTGGCATGTGCGCTGGTGTTGGGCGTCGCGACGCTGGCGTCGGCGCAGATGGAAGTCACGGGCGACGCTGCGCTCGTGATCGGTCAGAACGTCATCGCGGGCGGCGCCCACAACGACTCGACCGGGTCCAGCGACCTTACGCTCATAGTACAGGTGCTCGTGGATGGCTCGGTCGTGTTCGACGAGGGGGATGCCATAAAGGCGATCCAGCCGACGGGGAACATCCCGAGCGATGCCGATCCCACGGGATGGACGAAGCCGGGCTTCAGCGCCGCAGGCTGGGAAGACGGCACGAATGGCGTCGGCTACGGGGACGGCGACGACAACACGACCATCGGCGACGGCAGCAACGCGACCGTGTATATGATCGGGTCGTTCGACGTCTCAGGCGCGCCCGGGATGTTGGAGATCGGCGTGGACTACGACGATGCCTGCGTGATCTACATCAACGGGTCCGAAGTCGCGCGCACGACGGGCACCGACATCGCCTCGCCCGCGTTGTACGACGACTGGTCCGACCAGGGCAGCGGCCAGTCCCACGAGGCGAGCAAGGCCGATCCGCCCGCGTACGAGATGCTGGAGATCGCGTTCACCGCCACGGCGGTCGAAGCCGAAGGCAAGCTCGCGACGGCGTGGGGCTCGCTCAAGAGCGTCCGCTAACAGCGACACTGGACAGCGACGCCCACCACGACGCCCCCGGGCGTTGCGGTGGGCGTCTCGCCGTACGCCCGCCGCAGTCCGGCCGTTGCGTTCGGCCGACGCTCTGAGTACGGTCTACGGCGCCTGTGGAACCCGCATCATGAGGAGAACCGGATGTTCCTTGAGCTACGCCAGTACCGACTCCGTCCCGGCAAGCGCGAGGAGTGGATCGAGTACATGGAGGGCGAGATCATCCCCTTCCAGATCTCCAAGGGGATGGTCGTCATTGGGAGCTTCGTAGGCGAGGAGGAGGAAGACCTCTACGTCTGGATCCGTCGCTTCGACAGCGAGGAACAGCGCGAGCAGCTCTACGCCGCCGTGTACGAGGACGAGCACTGGACCAGCGTCATTGGGCCGAAGGTCGGCACGCTCATCGACCGCGAGCAGATCGTGGTGAAGCGCATACAGCCGACGCCGAGGTCTGTGATTCGCTAATACCACGAGCGACGGCACGCGGGCCGGTCGAGTAGGGCCCTCCTACCTCGGTCGGGCCCGCACCCCGGGCCCGCACGCCCATCCTTACCCCCCGCGCGAACGACCCACACGCACGCCTACCGCTACGTCGCCACTTTTTACGCTTCTTGCTCCCGGCCGTACTATGGTATACATTAATGTCGTGGGTAAGTGGGTTCTCGCCAACCTACAGAGGCCGGCGCAGTATGGCAAATGCTGGACACAAAGAGCTGCGGATCGCGCTCGTGTGCTACGGAGGCGTCTCCTTGGCGGTGTACATGCACGGTGTCACCAAGGAACTCCACAAACTGGTCGTCGCGTCGGAGGCACTGAATGGCGCGTGCCAGGGCGGGGGCGACCCGCCCGGCGATAGCATGAACCCGTTCTCCCAGGCGCAGACCGAACGCGCGTACTGGTTCGCGCTGCGCGACCTGATGAGGTCGACGGGCGTCCGCACACGCGTCGTCATCGACATCATCGCCGGGGCATCGGCCGGGGGGATCAACGGCCTCTTCCTTGGGAAGGCGCTTGCGCACGACCTGAGTCAGGACCCGGTACGAGACCTGTGGATGGACCGCGGCGACGTGTGGTACCTAGCGACCGGGAGGATCGAGAAGCCGGGCCGCGTTCGCGTGATTGTCACGGCCGCAGGGCGTGTCTTGGGAGCCCTTTGGGCGCTACGGAAACGCCGCACTCAGGCGCAGGCGGACGGCCCACCTCAGGGTGTGCTCGACGACGAACGCACGCTCGCCTCGATGCACCTCGCCTTCGGGGCGATGCAGGGCTCGAGGGGCTCCGCGCCGGCCGCCTCCCTAATGCCCGAAAACCACGCGCTGGACGTGTGGGTATCCGTGACCGACCTCCACGGATACCCAGTTGTGGTGAGCCTGTACCGTCCGTCGCAGGTCTGGGAACGCAGGCATCGCCACAGCATGCGCTTCCGCCATCGACATGGCTCCGTCGGGAAGTCCGACGCGCTCGACGACTTCGGGCCCGCGCATGACGCGGCGCTGGCGTTCGCCGCTCGAAGCACGTCCGCGTTCCCCGGCGCTTTCCCCCCAGCGCATCTCGACGACTACGACGACCTTGTCGGCTCGTCCCGCTCGTCCGGCACGGCCGCCTCGCGGGGCGCAGTGGAGAGCCGGTTCTTCCGGCAGCGTCAACTGTCGGGCGCGGCCTTTGGGAACATGTGGTTGGTCGATGGTGGCGTGTTGGACAACCGGCCGTTCGGGCCGGCGATCCACTCGATTCAGCGCCGACCCGCAGGCCGGGAGGTGGACCGCCGGCTCGTCTACATCGAACCTGACCCCGGCGTCGCTCGGGGCCCCCGCACAACGCCGGAACCCCGAGCAACGCCAGGTTGGCTGCACACGGTGACGCAGTCGCTGTCCGGTCTGCCCCGCCATGAGCCGATTGCGGAAGACATCGCGGCCGTCGGCCAGCACAACGCGCGGGTGCGTGAAGCAAACCGTCTCATCGCAGCAAACTGGGACGACGTGAAGAGACGCGTGCGGCAGGTGCACGGTGTGGGGGACGACGCCCAGGGGCCGAACGCGCCTGAACCCGCCGGCGACATGCACGACTACGCGATGGAAGTGCTGGGCCCGGCGTACGGGCAGTATGTGGCCATGAAGGTAGCCCACACCGTCAGGCGTCTGGCCGATGTCATCGCTTCGGTCTGCGACTATCCGGAGGGGTCGCCACATGCGCTGTTTACGCGAGAGGCGATGTCGGCATGGGCTACGGAGCACGAGATCATGGGACCCGAATCGTGGGGCCGCCGCCGGCCCCAGGTCACGGGTTTCCTCAAGAGCCTCGATGTCGACTACGCTGGGCGCCGCATCCGCTTCGTCTTGCGGGGGCTCGACCCGCGGTATGTTGAGGTGGCCGCCGCCGAGGAACCGAGGGGAGCGGGGGACCACGCCAGCGATACTCGGCGGGACGGCGCCACGACCCTCACGAGAGCACATCTCGACGCGGCGAAGGACGCGCTCCACCAGTTGGCCGAGCGCGTGGATGACGCGTCCCGTCCGTCGGGGCTCCCATTCGCACTGCGCGACCAGATGCTGGGGATATTCGGCGTGGAGGCCGCGCCGGGCCCAACGTTGCCACCGGTCGATGCCTTCGTGCGAGAGAATCGCGCCCGTCTCGACGGCCTCGTCCGCGCGCTACGCGAGCACGTCGACGGCGTTCTCGCCGACGCGTCAAGCGCGCTGCATCAGGGCGTGCACGACGCCATCGACAGCCATCTCGCCACAGACCCGTCCGTCGCCGACGACGCGTTCGACGCGTTCCTGGGGTTTCCGGTATGGGACGCGCTCACATTCCCGATCACGCACCTCACGGACATACGAGAGCTGTCGGAGGTCAGGGTGACCCGTCTGAGTCCCAACGACGCGACCTGGCTCGAAGCGGGTGGGGTGGATGAGAAGCTCAAAGGTACTGGCATGCACCACTTCGCGGCCTTCATGAAGCGGGAGCGCCGTGAGAACGACTACCTGTGGGGTCGCCTGGACGGCGTTGAGCATGTCCTCGACCTGGTCTTCGACACAGCGCAGCCAGCGCAGAGCAAGTTGAGCGCGGAGGCCCACACATATGCGCTCGCGGCGTCGAGAGCGGTCGTGGCGGAAGAGCGTGACCACCTGGACACAGTCTCGCCGCTCTTGGACTGGGTAGACGCGGCTCTGGACGCCAAATAGCGTCAGCCCGTGAACCCCACGCGCGAGAAGTCGACATCGACCACCGGCACCCCGCGTTCGATGCGTGCCTTGCGCCCACGCATGTACCGCGCCACCCACGGGTCCGTCAGGTCGTTGACGTCGAAGCTGCGGTGGATGACCGCGTACAGGTCGATCTCGCGCAGCTTGAGGAAGTGCGGGATCTCTCGCAACCACGTGGCGTCCAGCGTGTTCTCCCGCGCGTAGCCGCGTAAGAAGCGGGGCAGGAACTCACCGGTGAACGCAGCCGGGTCCTCCGCGTAGAGCGACGCGTAGAACAGCACGATCGCGATGTCGTTCACGAACCACGTGTAGCAGCAGTCGTCGAAATCGAAGAACGTCAGACGTCCGTCGTCGGCGATGTGGAAGTTCCCGCCATGCGCATCCTGATGGACGAGCCCGTACGACTCGCGGTCCGTCGGCAGGCCGCGGAGATATTCCACGACGGTGTCCACGCGCTCGAGCGCCACGCTCTCAGACTCGGGCAGGAACGGCCAGGCGTCGAGCACCGAGGGGTCATCCCAGTGCAGCCGAACGCCGGAGGCGGGGGGCTCGTACGTCTTCGTGAGAGCGTGCATGCGCCCAATGGCCTGTCCGTATTCCTCCGCGATCGCAAACGCCTGCGCTTCGCCGTGCGGACCCGAGCCGGGCGCGTACGTGAACGCCGTAGCCAGGAAGCTGTCCCCTGCGCCATCCGGGATCGGCTCCACGAGGCGATCAGTGGACGACGGCACTGCCCGCGCGACGGCCGCGCCTCCGTCCGCCAGGTAGTTGATGTAGTCGATCTCGCCGCGCACGAGGTCGGCAGACCGCCTCAGCGTGTGCCCGACGCGCAGGATGTAGGAGTCGCCGCCCCGCGCGAACTCGTAGATGAAGCTCTCGAACCCGTCCAACGCGCGGGCGTCGTCGTCGGCGACGCCGTACCGGCCGAACGCTTCACGCCGTACGTCGTCCGTGTAGCGGTCCCTGATCCGCGACTCCAAGTCACTCTCCCCCGTCGCGTGTTACGCGAGCAGCGCCTCGAGGAGCCGCGTACGCCCGTCGGCTAGCTTCCAGTCGCAGCGCTCGTCGAGGCCCGTCAGCCACGTGTCGATCGCGTCCACCGCGGCGAAGAACTGTCCCTTTCGCAACGCGCGGTCGGGATCGCCGTGGCCATAGTGGTCGAGCAAGCGTCTCGTGAGTTCCTCCCCGGCGTCGAACTGCAGCGGGAAGAAGTCGTAGTCTGGATCGCCCATGCAGACGCATCCGTAGTCGATGATCCCCGCGACGCGCGGTGTCGAGTCCAGCAGGACGTGCCGTCCCCACATGTCGGCGTGCGTGACGCAGGTGTCGTACTCGAAGTTGCCTGGGTCGCTCAGGAACTGGTGCAAAAGGCCGTCGCACAGTTCGCGTTGCGTCGCCGTGAGGGACGGATAGACGCGCCGACGCGCGTCCTCGCGGTACTGCTCGTACTCGTCGCACAGCTCCTCTTCGTCCACGCCGATTTCACGCGCTTCGTCGATCGGAAATGCGTGCACGGCGCGCAGAAACTCCGCGATCTGGCGCGCGATGGTGTCCAGCGCTTCGCCGGTCATCGCGTGGACCGCGTCCACCGTCAACGGCTCGCCCTGAATCGCCCGGTGCCCCATGAATGTGCGCCCGTCTGGCAGTAGCGCCACGTGCTGGATCTCCGGCACAGCGACGGCCACCGCCGGCGCGAGGCGAGGGAGAAGCAGCCGCTCCTTACGGTACGCGTGCTCGGCGTCGTTCGGGTCGTCGGTAAGTGGGAAGCGGAAGACCCACGTGTCGTCGACGATGTAGGCGTAGGAGAACCACCCGGCGTCGAGGGCGTGGGCCTCTTGGGCGTCGAGAGCTGGGAACGCCTCACGCACGTGACCCAGCGCCCGCTCAGCATCGTCGACGATCTCCCGGCCGTCGCTCATGCCGATTTCCTCGCCGTGAACACAAGCGTGTCGTGGTCGCGCGTCGCCGGCTCGTCCGTGTAGTCGCCCGTAACCTCGACATCCTCGAATCCCGCCAGTCGCAGCATCAGCGTCAGTTCCCACATCAGGTAGCACCGCACGCGCATGGTGTGCGTCTCAGCTTGCACGGTCACGCCGTCGAGGCGGACCTCGTAGTGTACCTGTCGCCACACGGCCTGATCGACCGGGTCGACATCCAGCGTCCGCCAGCGGTTGACGAACTCCGCGCCGTCGCGCGCGCGGATCCGGCTGTGCGCGGCGCCCCACGGACCCGGCAGGTGTTTCCGACCCTCGCGTGTCCAGTACTGCCAGCTCGGTGACTGATAGTCCATGCCGTAGTCGAACACGAGCGCGCCTCCCGGCGCGAGATGCGCGTGCATCCGCCCAAGCGCCTCCAGGTCCTGCTCACGCGTCGCGCTGAGCCCGAACGACCCAGGGATCATGATGGTCCGGTAGCTGCGCGGCAGGTCCATCTCGTGGAACGCCTGGCGGTAGAGCGTGGGACGCAGGCCTTCCCGCTCCGCGATCTCGGCGCACAGGGCGATCATGTCGGAGGACACGTCCAGGCCGTCGACGTCGACGCCTTCGCTCAGAAGCTGCCTGAGTACGCGCCCGGCGCCGCAGCCGCAATCGAGCGCCGGCTCGCCGTACCGCTGGATGCGCGCGCGATAGAACGGTACGTCGTCGCCACCCGCGATCATCTCCCACTGCTGAGCCGCCAAACCCGTATGCGAGATATGCGGGTAGTCGCGCATGCGTTCTCCTCCACCGGGAATCCCGTCCGCCCGCCATACACGTCCGTGGATGCACGGCGTGCCCGCGTCGCCACCGTCCTGCGCTGCGGTTGCGACACGGACTGGGCTAACCATGAACACGAGCAGCATACCGCGTGCGGGGACGCGGCTCCACCGAGGGGATTCGCATGAAGAGCCGTCGGGTACGTCGCGTGGTCGCTTCACTCGCGCTCTGCGTCGCGGTCACGGCATCCGCGCGCGAACTCGCGCCAGCCTTCACGTTATCGACGTTCGACGGGGACCCCGTCAGCCTATCGGAGTTGCGGGGCAAGGTCGTGTTGCTGAACTTCTGGGCGTCCTGGTGCCCGCCTTGTAAGCGCGAGATCCCGCTGCTCATCGAGTTGCACGAGAGGGCCCTGCCTGGGTTGGCTATCGTCGGCATCGACACCTATGACGAGTGGGAGGAAGGCCGTCTAGGCGCAACCGAGTTGGGTATCCCTTACACGGTCCTGTTCGACCGCGAGGGAGCCATCGCGAAGGCCTACGGAGCCTTCGGGATACCGACGAACGTCGTCATCGACGCAACGGGTCGCGTGCATAGCTCGCACCTCGGCTTCCTGACCGAGGAGAAGTTTCGCGCGACAGTAGAACAGGCGGTGTCTGACGTGTTGGCGGAGACGCCAAGGGCGGTCGACGGAAGCGGGAAGCTGGCGACCACGTGGGGCCGACTACGGCGAACCGGGAGGGAGTGACCGAGGGGCAGTTATGCCGTCCCGGGCGGCTCTTTGATCGGCTGCCCGGGGGTTGCGCACGGATGTGCCGCGGCGACGTTCAGTCGGCGCCTTCCGGCCCTAAGAACGGCGCGTCAAGGTCGATGTGCACCGAGGACAGTTCCTGCGCGATGTCGCGCGCCAACTCGTACGCCAGCCGGTACTTGCGCTCCAAGAGTGCTTTTCGGTTCGTGGGCTCGACGTCATCGAGGAAAGTCGCGGCCCGCACGTACAGATCTCTCGGTAACGCGACCCTGACAGCTTCCACGGGCCTGTCCTTTCCGTGCGCTTGGCGCCGAGTGAACGCCGCTCCGCGACGACGCCAAAAGCGGGCCGTCACGCGTGCGATCGTGGCTACACAACATTACGTAGCCACGCGCCCGGCCGGGCACAAGGCTATGCGCTGTCGGCGTGGTTTTGTGCGCCGAAGAGGGCATGTACAGGTTGTGGCCGTCACCGCAGGACCTTCGAGCCGCCGCTCCGCGGGCCATGCCGGATGGTGTGTCGCGCGTACATGCCGAGGGCCTCGCCGCGCGGATGGCAACGAGGCCCTCGCATCTGGTGACCGCAGCGCGCTTCGCGCGCTGCTCGCCGGGCCGACGTGCGGTCGACTACCGGCGCCGGACGTTTTCCCCGAACCGGCGCAGTCCTTCCCGGAGCTGGGCGCCCACGCGTGGTTGCGTCGCGCTGCGCACAGCGACATCTCGCAGAGGCGCGTCGTCATCGTCGTCGCTGATCGGGGCGCCGTGGTGGAGCGTCCGCGCCGCTTCCACGACGTACTCGGCTGACCGGACAGAGATGCCCAGTTGCGAACTTAGCCCACTCGGAGACATGGTCACGATTTGGTCATAGGACGTGTATCCTGCGGACCGGAGCTTCTGCCCCGTCGTGGGGCCGACGCCCTCCATGCGATGCAGCTTTTCCATCGTCCTCTCGTTCTCCCTGATGCGTGTGTGGCCGAGCCGTCTGGCGTGGGCCGGGATGATTCCGTGGTCGAGAAGATTGGGTGATGGAGACACTGATGCGCTCATGTGTCCGAGCGCCGATACGTTCGCTATCTTGGGTGGTCGGGGAGGGCCGGCAACCGTAACCGCAGGCGGGGCGGCTACGTCGGAGTGGATGAACGACGCAGGTTCCGCCGCGGCGACGAAGCCACGTTGAGCGCGTGTGCGGACGGGATCGCACCACGCTCCGGCGCCTGCGCATTGACGCACGGTATCCGCAGTATAGAGGCCCGGCCACCGCTGCGCCAGGCCTTCGTCCGAATTCTCACGTAACTGAGCCGAATGCCCGCGCGCGGACCCTCGCCCCGTCGGCCTCCTCGTCCCAGGCCGACCCGCCTCGCAACGTACGGCTATCCCTTAGGCGAGACCCCAGGTCCGGCGCCCGGCGGGTACGCCTTGGCGCCCAACGTTGGCGAGGGAACAACCATGCTGGAGGTGAAGCGCGGAGAGCCTGAAACAGGCCGCGCGCGGCGATCGCTGGCCGCTCTGGTTGCGCTCGCAGTCGTTGTGGTCGGGGCCGGCGTGATGCTCGTGGTCGGCGCCTGGTGGGCGGCGGTGATCGTCGTTGTGCTGGGTCTGGCGGCCTTCGCGACGCCCGGGATCGTGCTGCGGTGGAACTGGAATCGACCGCGCAGGTGTCCCCATTGCGGAGACCACTCGGCGACCCGTGAGCGCGACGCCGTAGACGTCGAGCGCCGTCGCCGGTACATCCCGGCCTACGTCAGACAGGCCGTCGCACTGAAGTGTGGAGCGTGCGCCCACCGGTTCTCTGTCCGATTGGCGCGGCCGTATTGGGGCGCGTGAAGCTGGGCAGAACCCGCCGTGTCAGGCCGCGAACTCGGCGAGCAGTTGCGCCCAACTCTCCCGTTCGCGGTCCGGCTCCACGACGCCGCGTCGACGCGCGCACTGCTCGCGGAGGCCGGTGACGAACGCCTCGTCCGTCTCGACGCGGCGCAGCATGTCGGCGAGCGCTTCCGTGTCGCCGACGGGGAAGTAGCCCGCATAGTCGTCGCCCAGCAGACCGCTAGAGCCGGTGATGCGCGACGATACCACGGGCGTGCCGCAAGCCAGCGCCTCTGAGACTACGTTCGCCCCGCCTTCGCTCACCGACGTCAACGACAGGCAGCGACTGCGCGCGAGCACCCGCATTGCCCGCCAGCGCGGGAGTTCCCCAAGCCACCGATAGCGCGGGTTCGACGCCGTCTCGGCCAGCGCCCGCTCCTCCATGTCAGGTGAGAGCGCGCCGCCGACGTGCGTGATGGCTATCCGCGACTCAGGCGGCAGCAGGTGAGACGCGTCTGCCGTGCGGAACGGGTCCTTCACGGGCCGCAAATGCCCTATGACCGCGACCTCAAACGCGGACCCGATAGGCTTCACGTCCCCGCGAGGAGGCGTCACGGACTGGTAGATGACCCGCGCCTTCCCCCGCAGCCGTTCTGGCAACTCGTCGATGCCCGCAGGCTGCAGGACGACGTACAGGTCGGCGAGTTCGAGAGACTCCTGCGCGTCGGCGTCCGTGTGGATATCGCTGTAGAGGTCGGTTCCCGTGAGCGCCAGGATGAGGGGGCGAGACGGGTACCGTTCGCGGAAGCGCCGCATCGACGCGTGGCTCCGCCGCGCGTGCAGCGCGACCATCACGTCCGGCCGCGCGCGATCATACTCCAGCTCGACGGTGACCCCGTGACCCAGTTCGCGCAGGAGACGCGCCCACCGCAGCGCGGTGACGCGGTTACCTTTGCGCGAGTGCGACGGCGCCGGCGTTATCAGCCGGATGTTCACGAATCGAGGGCGCAAGTGCGGAACCCGCCGAAGACGTCACGACGGTCCGGCGTGAAGTAGTTGCGCCACGTGTTGCGGAGCATGCGCGATCGCGACGCCCACGTCCCGCCGCGCAGAACCTTGCGCGTGTGGAACCACGGCTCCGAGTACTCCTTGTACATGTCCAGAACGAAGCCCGGATACGGCTCGAACACGGAGCTTGTCCACTCCCACACGTTCCCGAGCATCTGCCGGCACCCGCCCTCGGAGTCGCCGTCGGCGTAGGCCCCGACCTCGACGCACCCCATCGTGCTCCAGTCCATGTTCGCCGGCATCCCGCCTTCGGGGATGTCGTCGCCCCACGGGTACCGACGCTTCGCGGCGTCCGCGCCAGCGGCTGCCATCTCCCACTCGGCCTCGGTAGGCAACCGTCGACCGGCCCAGCGGCAGTACGCTTGCGCCTCGTGCCAGTTAACGTGGATCACCGGCAGATGAGGTTCCAGCGGACGCACATCCGTGATGTGCCGACGCAGCCACGACCCATCCGTGTCCTTGTGCCAATACACGGGATGCTCGGCGCTCGCCTCCTCGCGCCATGTCCACCCGTCCGCGTCCCACAGTTCGCGCCGCGTGTAGCCGCCGTCGTCGACGAACTCCGCGTACTCCGCCTGCGTGACCGCCGCCCGCGCGATCGTGAACGCCTCGACGGTCGCCGGGTGCGCCCACTTCTCGTTGTCGAACACAAACGGCTCGTCGGCCGTAGCGCCGAGCGCGAACTCGCCACCGGCAACCTCGACATCGCCGGGAAGCGGGCCGCCACCGATCGTGTCCGGCGCCGCCGTGGCGCCGAGGTCGCGCACGTCGTACTCCAACGTCTGGCGCGTGTACGTGAACGCTTCGGTATGCATGTCCTCGTGATGGACGCAGTACCGCACGAGGTACGCCAACTCCTCGTCGCACGCTGTGTCGATGCGATCGAGTACGCGGTCATACACGCCCCGCATGTAGTCCAGGGTCCCTTGCCGATCCGGCAACGGAAGCGACGTCCGGGTGGGGTGATGGACGGCCATCGAGTCCCACAGCTCGTCGGCGGAGTCGTGGACGGAATCGCGTCCGGCATGGCCTCGGAGAATCCACTTCTCGTAGAACCACGCGACGTGCCCCACCTCCCACAACGGCGGGTTGACGATCGTCAGTCCCGGGCCGATGAGTTGGTCGCCGTCGAGGTCGTCGAAGAGCAACAGGCAGGCGCGTCGGGCGTCCTCAACCCACTCGATCAGCGTTTCCGGTTCGCACACGTACGTCCCGCTCATGCGGCCTCCTTCACGGCGCGGCAGACTTCACGGCTGGCGCGTCTACGCGCGCACCTCGATGCGCCCGGATTCCCCGTCGATCACGCGTCCGACGACCGCCGCCTGCGAACAGCCCTTCATCTTCAGGCCCTCGACGACATCGGCCGCCTTGCCCGGCTCGACGGACAGCAGAAGTCCGCCGGACGTTTCGGCCTCCATGAGGAGCTGTTGCCACTCCGGCGCGACGCCGTCGTCGAAGGCTATCGCATCGCCGAGGTACTCCTTGTTCGTCCCGCACACCATCGTGTACACGCCCTGGCCGATCTGTTCGATCACGTGATCGAGCGCGGGCACGGCGTCCGCGTGGAGCTCGATGGCGAGTCCGCTGCCCGCGGCCATCTCGTGCGCGTGGCCCAGGAGGCCGAAGCCTGTGATATCCGTGGCCGCGTGCGCCCCGAATTCGCGCAGCACCTCGCCGGCGCCGTCATTCAGCATGCTCATGGAGTCGATGGCGGGTTGCAGCTGGGCGGCGGATATCTTGTCGTACTTGGCCGACGTCGTCAGGATGCCGACCCCAAGCGGCTTGCTCAGAATCAGCGTGTCGCCCACCTGCGCGTCGCAGTTCCGCACGAACTCGTCAGGGTGCACGACGCCCGTGACCGCAGTGCCATACATGAGTTCTGGCGCCTCGACGGAGTGCCCGCCCACAAGGGCACATCCCGCCTTGTGTAGCGTGTCGGCGCCGCCTCGGAGGATGTCGCCAAGAGCGCTGGTCGGAAGCGTCTTGTCCCACAGCACGATATTCAGGGCAGTGCGCGGCACGCCCCCCATCGAATAGACGTCGCTGAGGGAGTTTGTGACGGCGATCACGCCGAACGTATACGGGTCGTCAACAATGGGCGTGAAGTAGTCGACCGTATTGATAATCGCCAGATCGTCGCTGAGCCGGTAGACGCCGGCATCGTCGGCCGTCTCCGTGCCAACGAGCATGTTCGGGTCGGCGAACTTCGGTATCGCGCTAACTATCTCGTCCAGCACCGCTGGAGCCAGTTTGGATGCTCAGCCGGCGTACGCGACGTTCTCCGTAAGTCTGATCTTCTTGGCAGTCACAGGCGGATTCCCCACGGGTTCGGCAATGGATGGGCTCGGCAGTGGTCGGGCAACCCAATCATACGGCGCTCGCCGCGCGCCGGGCAACGCAACCGCCCTCGCCGACCCGGTCGGGGCCCGGCCAGCGCCTCGGAGAGACCGTCTAGCCCGACCCCTCACGACGGGACCCCGCCAGCGCCCGCCACTCGTGCTCGAGGATGCTCATCTGCACGGCGCTCCAGTAGCCATCGCCCATGCGGATGGAGTCCCGTTCGAGACCCTCCCGCACGAACCCGCACGCCTCGTAGCACCGGATGGCGGTCGCGTTGAAGTCGAAGACACCCAGGTCGATGCGGTGCAGACCCAGCACATCGAACCCGTGCTGAAGGACGAGCAGCGTCATCTTCCCGGCGATGCCTTGCCCCCGACACTCCGGCGCGACGATCACGCGCGACAGCCGCGCCCGACGCGCCCCCGCGTGAATTCGGTCTAGTTCAATGTGTCCAACGGCCTCGCCGGTGTCCGATTCCACCACAGTCCAGATGACGCGGCTGTCCGGGCCGTCCTCTGCGTACCGGATGTAGGTATGGAGCTGCGCGTGGTCGAGCGGATACGTGAACCCGAAGCCGGCCCACTGCACCACAAGCTCCGGCGATACGGCCCACCCGATGAGTCTGTCGAAGTCGTCCCGCGTAAACGGCCGCAGATCGATCATGCTGCGCGTCCCCCTCGCTAGCGTCAGTGATACGCATAGTGTGCCCCGTCACCCCGGTCGTAGGACGTGTAGCAAGCTATCGGCCCGCCACATCGGTGGTACTACTCGGGCTTGCCGCACAGCCGGGAGGCGGTGCACACGCTCGGTGCTGTCGGACTATGACGTGCTCGGTTCGGATGAGGAACATCCGCGCCGAGGTGGCGAACCGGTTCGCGCACGATCTAGACAGGACCGTCGCCTATGTCCGCCCGCGGTACGCTCCGACGTGACATGTCAGGGATGGGTCGCGGAGGCGTAGTCCACTTACTCGACTCCGGCGGCTATGAGAGCGCCACGGGGATTGGGGGCGACTCGGACACGCGGGGCTCTATCGCAGGCGGCATCGCGGCCCAGCATTGCGGTGGGGCGCCGGATGAAATCGCCGTCGGAACCCGACGCAGGCTTCCCGACGAATCCCTGACGGTAAGCGACCGGTCCGACGAACGATACCCTAGCGCAGAGCGTCCTCCCGCTCCATGATCTCCCACGCCTTGTCCACGTAGAACCGGTAGTTGTCCAACGACGTCCCGTTCGGGATGCGATGGTCGAGAGCAAGCACGCACCCGCCGGACTTCACCATCGGCGGGATCTTCGTCTCCAGTTCCGCGACGATCTCCTCCTTACTCCGCCGGATGATATGCTTGTCGATGCCGCCGTAGAACGCGAGGCGCTCGCCATACGTCTCCCGAATCTCGACGATGTCCATGTTCGCGGCGCCTTCCATCGGGTGCATGACGTTCACGCCGGCGTCCAGGAAGGCGGGAATGACGGGGTTCATGTCGCCGTCGGAATCCTGATCGAACAGGCGCGCGCCGCGGTCCTGCAGCATGTCCCAAATGCGACGGTAGTACGGCCCGATGAACTCTCGAATCTGCGACGGCCCCGCCAACGGCCCGCTCTTGCCCGCCATGTCCTCGTGCACGCTGAGTTGGTCGATCGGCACGGCGGCGGACACGCGGTCGAGGACACGGAAGGCCGTCTCGCCGATGGTGTCCAGAATGTCGTGCACCATCTCCGGGGCGTCGTAGTACGCCTCGCACAGCCGCTCCTCGCCCATGAGCTGACGGGGCTGATCGAAGCCACCGGGTATGCCCACGATGACGACGCGCCCCGCCTCGCGATGCGCATGCGCCGCGGCCTCCCAGTCGCGCCCGAAGCGCTCCTCCGAGTACTCGTAGTGATGCCGGACGCGCAGCCAGTCGTCCATGTTGGCGACGGGCCAGTCCTGCGGCAGAGCGAGGGTTGCGAACCCCTTGTCCATCCGCATCGTGCGGCCCATCCGGTCGCGCGTGATGATGAGCTTGTCGGTCTCTTCCAGCACCTCGGACGGCGGCCCGCCCATCCACCCCGTGTTCACCGGCACGCCACCAAACGCTCCGCACCGGTACCGGTAGATGGACATGTCCAGTTCGGCGTCGGTCGCCCCCTGTGCGTGCCACTCCTCCTTCAGCCCGATGATCGGGCCGAATATCTCGGTGAACAGCGGGCGCGTGTTGGACTGGAACGTCATGTGGTCGAGGTATTCCTCGCGCCGCACGGCCATCGTCTTCTTGATGGCGAGATCGGCGTGCGTCTGCCAGCTCCGTTTCACGGTACGGGCCTCCCTCTCCCTACTCGGCGTCCATGACGACGACCCAGTCTTGCAGCAACGGCGCGCCGGGTAGTGGGATCTTCCAGGCGCCGTCGGCGTCACCGCGCGCCGCTCCCAGATCCCGCTCCGCGGCGTTCACCGGGTTGAACAGGCACGCGCGGTACGTCGTGTCCGCCTCCAGCCCCGTGAATGTGACGCCCCACACGCCACGCGGGAGGTAGTACACGCGCGTCCGCTCGGGAATCCCCGCGGCGTACGGCGCGACAGGTCGGTCCTGCGTCGCGTGCGGCTGCACCCAATCGGGCTGCGGCTCGAAGGCCGACCAGTCGAGCCGCTCCAGCAGCCCCTTGCCGATACCGAGCTGCGCGGAGCCCGGCAGTTGCATCGCCTCGTCCCACGGCGTGTCGCCCCAGGACATGCCATGCGGGGAGGGCCCGTACGGCTCCGCACGGCCGTTCACCTGCCAGATGCCGTTGGCGCCGTACGTGTGGCCGCACGCGCCCGCAAGCATGCACGACCAGTACATGAACCGCTGCACTTCCTGCCGACACGCCTCGCCGATGCCCTCGTAGCACACTTCGCTGTTGATCCAGGGCATTCGCGGCTCCGCCGTCTGCGCGGCGGCGGCCCGTCGATACGTGTTTGGGATGCTGTCCCGGTCGCCGTGTCCGGTTTGGAGCATGTCCATGTCCAATACGGACGTGTCGTTCACCTCCTCACGGGACGTGCTGCGCGGGTGGATCGTGACGAGCCGGCCATACGGGTCGGTCTCGCGGACGTAGCGCGTGAGGTCCGTCCACCCCTCCACCTGGAAGGCCATGTCCTCCTCGCGCGTCTTCGTGAGGTAGTACGGCATACCGGCTTCGCCCGCCACGCACCACACGACGGGGTACGCGCCGTACCGCGCGATGAGATGTCGCCAGTGCTGCTTCATCTTCTCGACGCCCATCTGCGGCAGGTAATACCCCCAGCAGGCGACGACGCAAGGCATGAGCCCCTGCGAGACGAGGTGGTGGATGCGGTGGTCCGCGTTGTCGAAGTACTCCGGGTTGACGCTCGTGAAGTCGTCGTCCCACGGATGGCCGGCCTCGTTGGCGGCGCGCGGCTCGAACCCGTCCATGTCGGGGTAGATCCCCGCGACGATCTGCACGACGTTGAAGCCCTTCGCCACGCGATCAGCGGCGAGCGCCTGGAAGTCGCCCGGCCAGCCGAGACGGCGGCAGAGACCCATCCACCACGTGTCGCCCAGCCACAGGAAGGGCGTGCCGTCGTCGTGCTCTAGGAAACGTCGATTCTGGCTCGGCCGGACGGCTCCATGCTGGAGGAGAGGGTTGGAGCCGTCGTACTCCGTGACCGTGACGGATCCCTCGCGACCGTGGAGGTCGGCGTTCGTCTCGTCCGAGCAGACGGAGCGCCAGCCGTATTCGCCCACGGCAGAGGCGGCGTATCGAACCGTCCACGTCCGATCGCCGCGCCAGAACGTCGGCACGATCTGCTCAGCGCCGTCCGGCCCGGTGACCGCGACATCGACGGTCACGTCGTTGAACGGGTCAGCGTACCCCTGGCCAGATTCCAGAGACCACTCCGTGACGCAGTTTCGTCGCGTGTGTGGCATCGACCGATCCTCCTCGTCCGTTGCGACGTGTCACGCGGCCCGGAAATAGCCGCGGTACTTCTCTAGCGCGACGCAGATCGCCTCGATGATCTCCAGCGATACGCAGGGGCCGCACTCCGCTTTGAGCAGCAACCCGCCCTCTGGCGACCCGAGAGCCTCGATGGACGACCGGATGTGCTCGTCGATTTCGTCCGGCGTGGCGAAGGGGAACAACTGTCTGTCCAAGTCGAGATCCACACAGACCTTGCCCTTGCACTCCTCCACCAGCCCGTCGAGGCCGTTCGCGCGTATCTGTGGGTTGATGACGGTGACGCCACACTCGATGAGGTCGCCGATGATCTCGAGGATGTGGCCGTCCGAGTGCATGTACACGCCGCGGCCGGCGTCGCGGCAGCGGCCGTACATGGCGGCGAAGCACGGCTTGAGGTACTGGCGCCATTTCTCGGGGCTCATCGGGAGGGTCGTCTGCATGCCCAAGTCGTCGCCGAAGCCCACCGTGTCGCCTGTGTCGCGTTCCAGGCGCACTTCCAGGTTCCGCATGTTGTAGTCGAGCACGATGTCGATAAGCGCCTGCAACTCCGGCGGCTCCTCGGCGAAGTCGACCATCAGCTCGTTGAACCCGCGCAGGTCCTGCAGCCGCAGATACATGAAGCCGTGCGGGAAGGAGCCGTCCACCAGCTCCGGCGCCTCGAGAGTGTGGACGTCCTCGCGCGTGGGAACCGGATGGCCCGTCACGATCGCTTCGGCGCCGTGCGCGATGTTGCTCCACACGCATCCCCACCGGTCTACGTGCTCTCCTTCGACGTACGTGCCGCCCGCGGCGTCGAAGTCGCGGTTCCCCGCCTGCTGCTCGCCGAAGATGATGGGGTGGCGCGCGACCACCTCTTCGAGTCCCTCGCGGTGCTCTGCCCAGGTCGCGGGGAGGAAGTTCACCGACGCGGGAATGTACTCGGGGTTGGTGAACGTAATCGCCTTGTGTCGATCGTCGGGCACAGGTGGCTCCTCACTCCGGCAGGGCTTGTTCGAGGCTCGGTCACAGGAACATCTAGCCGAGGTTGCGCGGGGATGTAAGACTCGCGCGGGCGGACGCGCGGAGCGATTGTCGAGTCGGCGCCGGCGTGCCAGTATTCTGTGGGGACGACGCGCTCTCAACCGAGGCCCACATGCGACGCATTCCCTTCATGGCGCTCGGTATGATGGCACTCGTATCGGGCCTCTTCGCGGGCGTCGCGCGCATGGGTTGGCTCGAACTGTCGATCAACCACACGCGCTGGCACGGCCCCCTGATGGTGTCCGGCTTCCTCGGCACGGTGATCTCCCTCGAACGCGCCATCGCGACGGGCAAGCGATGGGCCTACCTGGCGCCCTTGTTGACGGGCGCCGCGGCGTTGTCGCTCGTTGGCGGGGCGCCCTGGCGTATCGCGGCCGCGGTAATACTCGCCGGGAGTGTTGTCGCCGCCCTCACGTTCGTGTCCCTGCTGCGCGTCCACCGGTCGTGGTCGCTCGCGACGATGGGTCTCGGCTCGGCGTGTTGGGTGGGATCGAACGTCGCGTGGTTACTCGGCGCGCCGCTCTACAGGCTCGTCCCGTCGTGGATGTGCTTCCTCGCGCTGACGATCCTCGGTGAACGCCTACAACTTTCGAGGATGGTGGTCGTGTCCCGTCGCGCCCGCCGCGCGTTCGCGGTCATCATCGCCCTCACAGTGGTGGGCGCGGTGGTCGGCGCAGTCGCCTACGACGCCGGAGCCCGGCTCGTGGGCGTGGGCTTCCTGGCGGCGGCCGCATGGCTCGCCAGGTACGACATGGCGCGACGCACCGTGCGCGCGTCCGGCGTGCCGCGGTTCTCCGCGCTCTGCTTACTCATCGGATACGGATGGCTGGGCGTCGCGGGCGTCCTGTGGATCGCCTTCGGTGGCTGGGTGGGCGTCCTCCGCTACGACGCCATACTGCACTCGTTCTTCCTGGGCTTCGTGATGTCGATGATCCTCGGCCACGCGCCGGTGATCTTCCCGACGGTGCTCGGCTTCACGATGCGCTTTCACCGTGGGTTCTACGTCCCCGTCATCCTCCTGCACGCGACGCTCGCCATGCGCGTCCTGGGCGATCTCATCGTGTGGGTTCCGGGGTGGCGCTATGGCGGGCTCAGCAACGCAACCGCGGTCGTCCTATTCGTGGTCATCGTGGCGTCGGCGTCGCGTCGCGCGCCTGCCCAGGCGTCGTCCGCGTAGTCGTGAAGGCATGTGTCACGGGCGCCGCCAGGATGAACTGACGTTGGGCGCGGCGTTCCCCCCGCCCAACGGGGTCGGCGCCTTGCGAGCAATGTTGTCCTAGCCCTCCTGAGGAACGTGGCTCTGGTCTAGGAACCTGTTCCAGCCCTTCTTAGAGTGACTCTCAACGGCGACGCGCAGACGTTCCCGATCGTCGGTCAGCCACATGACTAGGCGCGCCAGGCCCGCGGGCATCTGAGCCTCGAACACGACGGCTCCGTCCGGCGCATCATCCGCGGCCACGCAGACGCCGTGCGAGTTCTTCCCGTCCGACTGGAACGACCAGAACTCGAGACGCTTCTCGCGTGGGTCACGGCCGAACATGGCGGTCTCTTCATACGTCTTCTCGCCGAGATCCCATGTCACGGTCATGCGCACGTACTTCCGCTGGAGCACGCGCTCGAAGCGACGTTCGCACGTGTACTTCCCCATCGGGCCGTCACCTTCGGCGACCCACGTCCGGTCCACCAACGGCGCGAAGAACCTCAGCGTCGCGTCGCCCTTACGCTGCGTGCCCTCGTCGGTCATTGTTGCCCCCTTGACGCTGGATTCTCTCGTCCAAACACGTCACGGACGGTCTACGGCGTGTCACGCCGACACGTTGCGCCAGCCGCGCGGTTCACGCCGCGCGGTTCAGGACGCGCGGCTCAACGACGCGCCGTGCAACGTCGTGCTGGGATGTCACGTTGGTCTCGAATAGCGGCTCGTGGCTCAGGATACAGGAGACGAAATGGCGCCGGATCACCCGTCCACCCATGCTCCGGCGACGCCCGACCTATGGGTGGCGCTCGACGCGAACGACATCGATGGCGCGCGCGCCGTACTCGACGCCCGACCGCAGGCGGTCCACGAACGCGCGCCAGACGCCCACGCCGCGCCACCCGCGGCATACAAGACGAACACGCCGCTGACCCACATCGCTATCCGAGCCGGCCGGGCGGAGACGATGGCAATGCTCATCGGCCGCGGCGCCGACGTGAACGCCCTCGGCTACAACGAGAACAAGGGCATCGCTCCGGCGATCGTCCTCGCGGCGTGGGAGGGCGACGTGGAGATGCTGCGTGTCCTACTCGACGCGGGCGCCGATCCGAACGCGCCTGGATCAGCGGAAACGGCTCTCTACGCCGCAATCGAGCACACCGAGGCCGACGGCCCTCACCCGAACAAGGTCAGCGTGCTGCTGGACGGCGGTGCGCGTCACGACATCTTCACCGCGGCCATGGTGGGTGATGTCGACGTCGCCCGGACGCACGCGACGGCGTACCCGCCGCTCCTCGGCCGGCGAAGCCTGAAGCGGAACCGCACCCCGTTAGAGGAAGCCGCACACTACGGCCACGAAGATGTGGCGATGGCGCTAATCGAACTCGGCTCCGACGTACCCGCGCACGCGGCAGCGGCGCTGGGCCTGACGGAGGTCGTCAGCGCGATTGTGGACGCAGACCCGTCACAGCTAGAGGCCAGAGACGACAGCGAGGACACGCCCTTGATGGCGGCTTGCACGCACGGGCGAGTCGAAACGGCGCGCGCTCTTCTCGATGCCGGAGCCGACGCCAACGCGGAGAATCGCTGGGCGGCGACCGCGCTCACGCGGGCCGTGGCGGCCTCGGACACCCAGACGGTAGAGTTGCTGTTGTCCGTCGGCGTCGACCCGGCGAAACCTGGCCGAGGTGGGATGCTACCGGTCGATCACATAGCCACGCCGGACGCGTCCGTGGCCACCAGGCTACGCGCGCTCCTCGGAGCCTGACTCCGCGTCAGCGGTACTCCTCGATGCCCGCGGCCAACGCCTCGGTGTCGCCGTGCTCGATACCGAACAGCGCCTCCTGAAGCGCGAATGTCCCGCGGTACAGCCTCGCCCGCGCGAGCATGGCATCGCTCACGGGGTACTCCTCCACAAGCAGCGCCATGAACTCGTCTCCGTACGACATCAGCGCGGCGATGTCCGTCGCCGGGTCGCCCGGGCCCGAGCCGTCGAAGTCGATGACCCCCGTGATGCGTTGCCCAGTCGGGCTGTACAGCAGGTTCGAAGTCCCGAAGTCGCCGTGGATCAACCGTGGCGTGAAGTCCAGACCAGCAAGCAACGCTTCGAAGTGGTCCGCGACCTCAGCCCGCGCTTCGGGTCGCATGTGCTCGAAGAGCCGGGCGCGGATCGAGGCGTACATCGTCCCCCAAGCCTCGGCGTCCGCGTCGGGCAACGGCAGGTCGGCCACACGGGCCAGGTCTACGCTGTGCAGGGAGCGGAGGAACTCCGCCAACTGCCGTACGATACGTCGCCGGACATCGTCATCGGCGACGGAATCCCAGACCTCGCAGTGGAACGGCTCGCCAGCGATCACCTCGTAGGCGACGTACGCCGACCCGACGGGACGACCGCTCAGTCGGACTTCGGTAGGGCGTGGCACGGGCAGCGGAAGGCGCTCGTAGACGCGGTTCAGGAGCGCTACCGACGCCTCCGCCGCCGCAATGTGCGCCTCGCGCTTCGGAAAGCGACAGACCAGTCGGTCGTCGACGATCACCACATCGTTGTACTGCCCGTCGTTGGCGACGCGGACCGACTGCGCACGCAGTTCGGGCATGTCCTGGCGGATCTGCGCGAGGCAGTGGTCGAGTTCGCTCGTCGGAGGCATATGTCGGGCGAGCGTCCGGCTACGCCCGCAGGCCCTCGGTGGCGACGGCCGCCGGAGGCGGGACGGCCCCATGCAACTCCTCGATGCACGCCACGTTCGCGTCGACCTCCGCGCGGGACTCCATGCCGATCGTCATCATGTCCACGCAGTCGAGGTCGTAGACGTACTTGATGGCGTCCCGATACTGCTCGACAAGCGGCCCTTGCCCGACGATCTTCATCCCACACACCGCCTTCCCGGCAGCGTGTGTGCGGCGCAGCGTGGCGACGATCTCCTCGGGCGAGCCGTCCATGCGCACGCCGTCGTAGTTGATCCGGGCGAGTACGAAGTCCACCCAATCCGCGTCGGCCGCGGAACGCAGCGCGCCGTGGTCGTGGCACGACACCCCGACCGCGCCGATGACCCCCTGCCGCTTGAACTCCGAGAGAACGTCCATGACCGGGCGTCGATCGGCAGGCCAGTTCGAGTGTCCCATGCCGTGCATCAGCACGACGTCCAGGCGATCGGTATCCAGTTCGGTGAGGTACCGGGCGATGTCGGCGCGGGCCTTCTCGGCGTCCTTGGCGCCCGTCTTCGTCGCGATGAACACGTTGTCCCGTCCGACCGCTCGAACGTGGTCCGCCACATGCGGATGCGAGCCGTACGAGTCCGCGCAGTCGATGGCCGTCACGCCCTTGTCATGCGCGTAGCCGAAAAGCTCCACAAGCTCGCTATGCCCGAGCCGCGTCTGATTCGACTCATTGCCGCCTCCGACCGTCCCGGTCCCAATGGACAGATACGAGCTTTCGATGCCCGTCCTGCCCAGCATCACCTTGTGCATGCAGCCTACCTCCTATGAATCCGTCGATCAGCACGGCCATTGTAAGCCATGCGTCGGGAGCCCGTGGCTATGCGGGCGCGCCGTCGGCGGTCGGCCTCGGGCGAGGCAGTGTCGCCGCGGTTGGTGGCGTCGCGCTGTGCAACTCGTCGATGTATGCGACGTTGGCGTCCACGTCCGCGACGCTCTCCATGCCGATCGTCAGCGCGTCCACGCAGTCGAGTTCGTACGCGAACCGGATGGCGCCGCGATAATCGGAAGCAAGCGGCCCTTCGGCGAATATCTTCATCCCGCAGACGGCCTTGTCGGCGGCGTGTGCGCGTTGCAGCACCGTCGTGATGTCCGCGGGAGACCCGTCCATCTCGGCGCCATCGTGGTTGATGCGCGCCAGGATCACATCCACCCACTCCTCGGACGCGGCGGACTCCAGAGCCCCGAAGTCGTGGCACGACACGCCCACCGCCCCGATGACGCCCCGCTCCTTGTACTCCGACAGGACGTCCATCACGGGCGCCTGCGTTGTCGGCCAATCACGCTCCGTCATGTAGTGCATCAGCAGCACGTCGATGTGCTCTACGCCAAGCTCATCGAGGAATCGCGGGATGTCGGCCTTGGCTTTCTCCGCGTCTCGCGCGCCGGTCTTCGTCGTCAGTGTCAGAGCGTCCACGCCGAACGTCTTGATGACCTCGGCCACATGCGCGTGAGACTTGTACCCATCGGCGGTGTCTATGGACCGGATGCCCTGCTCCACGCCGTACTGCAGCAACTCCACACAGGCCTCGAAGCCCAGTCGCACCTGCGCAGATCCCTCCGACCGCGTCGTGCTACCGGTTCCGAACGTCAGATACGACCCCTCTATCCCCGTGCTGCCCAGCTCAACTCGGTGCATTCCGTGTTCCTCTGTAAAGCGCCCGCGCTGCCTCGACCCGCCTGGCCGTCACGCTCCACAGTGTGCGCCACGAACCGGATGCGTGTCATCCCACAGGTAGAACTGGGATGGAGACATCGCAGCTCGCCAAAGCGCTACTGCGGCACGCGTTGGGCCATGTCGGCCGTGCGGATGGCGGGTAACCGGTTGGCGAAGCGGCGGGCCGCCGCGCGGAGTACGCATGCTGCGCGTCGGAGTCGTGGAGTCCGCGGGTAAAGGGCGGCGCAAGGCGCTGGCCGTCGCTTACAATGGAGCGTCTGCGAAGCGAAACTAAGCCGGGGGCCGGCCGATTGCGCGATTACGAGGACATCACGCGGCGTATCGACGCGTTGGCGGGCCCCGGAGTCACGGTTGCCGACTTCGGGTCCGTGGACGGACTCCCGATGCGCTACGTCACGGTGGCCGCCACGACATCCGACCGTCCGTCGGTCTTGCTGACCGGCGGCGTTCACGGCGACGAGCCCGCGGGCATCGAGGCCGCCTTGCGCTTCCTCGAGGACAGGATTGCCGGGTACGCGCAGTCGTTCGCCTTTGTCGTTGTTCCGTGCGTGAACCCGACGGGGTATGTGCGGGAAACGCGTGACAACGGCGCCGGGGCGGACATCAACCGAGCGTTCGACGGGGACGAGACGCCGGAGTCGATCGGCCTGAAGGCCCTCCTGCACGAGCGCAAGTTCGCCTGCGCCGTGGACTTCCACGAGGACTGGGAGACCCAGGGCTTCTACATGTACGAGGGCGGCCGCGACACGGGCGGCGTTGGCGCGCGCATCATCGAGCGCGTCGCGCAGATCGGCCCTATCGATGCCGACAGCGACCCGGACGATCCGCCGATCACGCCCGGCGTGTACCCCGTGTCTTCGTCGTGGGGCACGGTCGGACTCGCCCCCTACCTGCTCGCGTACCACGCGCCGCACGTCATCATCTCCGAGACACCGAGCGCGGCGTGGGACATTGAACGCCGCGTCGCCGCGCACCTCGCGGCCCTTGAGGTGACGCTCGCGACCCACGCCCATTCCCGACAGACTGGCAACAGACCACGGTGACCGTGTTGGGCACCGTGTGATCCAGGGCGAGCGTGGATGCCTTCCCTTCCTGGGGAAGGTTAGGATGGGGTCCACGCGCAACCCACAGATCCTCTGTGGCACACCACTGGCGACTGGTCGACCTCGGCCTACTGCTTCAGCCGCGCCCACGACGTCGTCAGCCGTCCTTCGGCCTCGACGGCCAGGATCGCTTCGCCTAGCGTGACTCCGGCAATGATCGGCACCGCGGCGGTACCCAGGCTGACCATGTCGAGCGTCGCGATGCGAGCGTTCGGCTTCGGGTTCTCCCACCGCGTGTTGATGAGTCCCGACCCGTCGCACGGGGGCCCTTCCAACATGACCCATCCCCAGACCGAGTCTGGGTCGGGCGGCTCGGCCGCATGGTGACACCAGTCGTCGGAGTTCTCGTTGGAGATCATGTCCAGCCGCTCCTCCGAGCCGTCGTCGTAGTTCAGCACGAACTGGTAGCTAGGGCCGCCGGCGAATTCCCAGCCCGTGGCGTGGAGGAAATACACGAACTCCGCCTTCCCCTCGATGGGGATGCCCGTAACCTCCATGGGGAACTGCGCGGCGTTCGTCCCGTTGATGGCGATGGCGCCCACCTCGATGTGGAACGGCACGGGGCCGTCGGGGCCGATGAAGTCCGCGGTCTCGCCGATAGGCAGACGACTGTACGTGCTGTCGCCCGCGTTCCCGGTCCACCACTCGATGTCGAGTTCCGTCGTCGCGTGTTCTTGGATGTCGACGTGGGCCCACTCCACCGCGTGCACATTCAAGGCGAAGGCGAGCGCAATACAGACGCAGATCGGGGTCTTCATGGCGCGGATTCTCCTCATCCACTAGCCGGGACGGCATCCGAGGCGATGTGCGTGATGATGGCGATTGCGCGGCAGGATACCGATGCCGCCGGCCGTGCGCAATGCGCATGGCCCGGCTACTCCTTGTCTCGAACGCCCCGACGAGACGCCGGAGAACCGCATGCCCGGACTGCTATACCGCGAGGACATGGACGACGTGCGCGAGCGGCTGACCACCTGGTGGAACGGCGGCGACATCGGCCGACCGGCGATGCAGGTCACGGCGCGGCGAGCGGAGCCCCTCGAGGACATCCCCGCGCTTCCCCAGCCGCCAGGATGGGTGACGCACTACTCCACGAGCGACTACGACTACCGCGTGAACCTGGCGGCCCGTAGCTGCCTGCACACCGAGTACCTGGCGGAGGCGACGCCGCACGTAGCTCCCGGCCTGGCTCCGAACTGCCTGGCCCTCTACCTCGGCTGCGAGGGCGTCGAGATGCCGGGGACGGTGTGGTGCAAGCCGTGCATGGACTCCCCCGAGAGCGCATCGTTCGACTACCACGAGGACAACCGGTACTGGCGCTTTACGCAGCGCCTGGGCCGCGAGTGCCTGCGCCTCGGCGAGGGCAAGTTCCTCCTGGAGTTCCCTGACCTCATCGAAGGGCTGGACACGCTCGCCGCGATGCGCGGAACGGAGCGGCTCCTGGCAGACCTCGTCGACCGGCCCGACTGGGTCCACGCCTCGTTGAGACAGATCACCGACCGCTACTTCCGCTACTACGATGTCCTGTACGACCTGTTCCGCGACCCCGTCGGCGGGAGCATCTTCTGGGCCTGGGCGCCCGGGAGAATGACCAAGCTGCAGTGCGACTTCTGCGCGATGATCTCGCCCGAAATGTTCGCGGAGTTCATGGTCCCCGTGCTGCGCGAGATGACCGACCGCGTCGGCTACAGCATGTACCACTGGGATGGCCCGGGGGCGCTGGAGCACCACGACAGCCTGCTCTCGGTGTCCAGTCTGACCATGCTCCAATGGACGCCCGGAGCCGGCGCGGAGCCCACGGATCACCCGTGCTGGTGGCCCTACTACCACAAGACGATAGAAGCCGGTAAGCGGATGCTCATTGGGTGCAGCAGCGTCGAGAATCTGCGCGGCCTGAAGCGCGAGTTCGGCGCGAAGTTCGGCTCGTTCCTGATCAACATGCACGCGCCGTCACGCGCGGACGCCGAGGAGTTCATCCGCGTCGCGGAGGGATGAGGGACGGCTAGTCGGCCTGCCGCAATGTGGAGCCCGAACTGACGCTGATGTCCCCCAGTGTTGGGCTGCCGACGTACTCCAGAAGCGAGGCCCCACTCAGCGTGGCGTCGATCGTGCCGGTGGCCTGTACGGTGGCGGAACTGGCGCCACTCAGGTCGATGTCGCCGTCCCCGTTCACCAGCCCGCCCAAATCCGCCGTGCTCGCCCCGCTGCCGTGCAGAGACAGGTCGCCGGCGGAGCCTGTGAGCGTTGCGGTGCTGGCGCCGGATAGCTCGCAGTCGACGTCGCCCGCGGACAGATCGCCCGCCGCGGAGCTTGCCCCGGACAGGTCCACCTCGATGTCGTCGTCCGAGTGGAAGCCCACCAGCGAGGCGCTCGACGCCCCCGACAGCGCGAGCCGCTGGAGCGCGGGCGCCGTGATGTCAGCTTCGAGCGTGACATCGCGGTAGAAGTGGTCGTCGTCCAGGGTGATGCTGAGCGTACCGCCGATGCGGGATACGCGGACGTGGTCCAACACGTTGAGATCAACGCGTATCGAGACGGCGTACGCGTCGCCGCGCGTGATCGTGGCGCGGAAGGCCGAGCCGATCTCGATCTCGTCGAAGTCCTTGCGGTCCTCGTGGACCGTGACCATCTCGCCGGAGCCGCGTATGGCGTCTCCGTCGTCGAGAGTCTCGACGCATCCGATGGCGCCGATGATAAGTGGGAGTAGCAGCACGTTCAGGCGATGGCTCATCCGGGGGCTCCTTCCCCGACTTGCGCGTCCGCGCCTCCGATGGAATGGATAGCCTCTATACCGGGCAGGCGCATCGGGCGATGTCCCGCGCCTAGCCATCCGACCCAACGCGCCAGAACTCCACGGTCGAGTCCCAGTTCCCCACGACCAGGTACCGGCCGTCGTGCGAGAACGCCAACGACTGCACGACTCCGGGACGGCCTATGTGTCTCGTCCCGCCGCCGTCAAGGCCGCGAACCCAGATGGTCCCCTTCTCATCGCCCGACGCGAGGTGCCGCCCGTCGGCAGAGAACGCCAGCGCTCGCACCCAGTACGAGTTGAAGCCGTCGGAGCTGAAGTGGACACGCCCGTCAGGCAGCTCCCAGACTCGAATACCGGATCGGCCGTCCTTCTGCGTGTCCGCTGCCAGGAGCGAGCCATCCGGCGAGAACAGCACGCCCCACACGCCCACGAGCACGCCAGCGTCCTTCTCGTCGATGCGGAGCAGCGGTGAGTCGGCGCCTCGGCGCCACACTTCGACGACCGTGGTGTGACCGGCGTCGTCGCTGTACGTCCCCTCGGCCGCGGCGATGAGCGCCCCATCGCGCGACACGGCGAGTCCGTTCCGAGCCGGAAGCGCGGTCTTCAGGGTAGTGGACGTCGCGGTGTCCCCCAACGACCAGACGTCGACGCGGCCGAACTGGCCCACGACAGCCAGCACGTCCCCGTCACCCGACAGAGCGGCGTGCGCGCTCGTCGTCGGGAACAGCGACGTCGCGCCCCCGCTGGCGCTTGACGCTGTCGCCGCGCCGTCCGCTGAGCGCGTCACGAGCGTGCCGTCGCCCGGCGCGTAGGCGAACAGCTCATTGGAGTCACGCGTGCCTGCTTTGGTTCGGGCCGCGACGTCCCACGTTTCGACGGAGCCGTCCGCCCGCAGGACGAGCAACTGTGAGTCGTCCGACGAGAGGGCGACGCGCATGGGCACGGTCGGCGGGCGATCGTCGGTCGGGTTGTCCACCGCCTCGCCGAGGGTGAACTCGGGCTCAGGGTCGATCGGCCGATCGGCGGCTTGCGCGAGCATCGCCGACGACACTGTGACGAACAGAAACGCGACGAGCAGCGAGACAGGTCCACGACCACGCATGACGAATCCCTCTGGGCATGTGCACACTGAGGCGGGCGCCTAGTGTTAAACGCCGCGAGCGTGGCGACGGTGACATGCTGAATTCGGGGCCGGAAAGGGCAACGCCTTCCGCGAGGAAGGCGTCACAGCACACATAAAGTAAGGAGGTTTCAGATACTGGGAGGTTGGACGCCGAGTACGCCCGATGGTTTACCGGAGATGACAGATTGTCCGGCAAGCAGGACGCTCCCTTCTGGCGCCTGTTGATCCGTTCGAGCCTGCGGCGCATACTCGCCGGACGAGCGCCACCGGGAGGCCCGACCATGACCACCGCGAGCACGCTCAAACAGCGCATCCGTGACGGCGACGTCGTCGTCTCGCTACGCATACCGCTGACGTCGGATCGCGACGATGTCGTCCGCGCGTTGGACCAAGGCGGATACGACTTCATCTACGTCGACGGGCAACACACCGCCTTCACCGACGACCAACTCGTGACGTTCTGCGCCATCGCGGACGAACTCGGTCTTCCGGTGCAGTTCCGCATTCCTCACACCCGCCAGACATACCTCATCGGCCGGTTCCTAGACATGGGCCTGTCCGGGATTCTTGTGCCCGAGGTCGTCGAGGACGCGACCGTCGACGAGGCCGTCGGCCAGTCGTACTACCCGCAGGCGGGCCGCAGGAGTTGGGGAGGCACGTCTCGGCTAGGCTTCGACGCCGACGATCCGCCCGGTCGCCTCCAATATGCCGCGTGGTGGAACGAGCAAGTCGTTCTGGGAATGCAGTTGGAGTCCGTGGTCGGCATCGCCCGCGCGCGGACGTTGGCGAAGCCCGGC
Source organism: Candidatus Poribacteria bacterium (assembly GCA_018644665.1). Lineage (GTDB taxonomy): Bacteria > Poribacteria > WGA-4E. Next base: position 46,858 of record JABGQA010000111.1, on the reverse strand, counting down.
GTCGACTACGTCGCGTTCGGCCCGAACGACCTCCTGTTCAGCCTCGAGGGGCATCCCCACTTCCCTCTACGCACGGTCGACGAGTGCATGACGAACGTCGCGGCGCAACTAGCCGACACGGGCGTACGTCTAGGTATGGCCGTCATCACCGACTCCGATTCCGACGAGCGCGCCAAATACGTGGACATGGGCATCACCGTGTTCCAGGAGACGCCGTAGGCGTCCCGTCGCGCGCCCTTGACCCGGGTGGCCGTGCGCCTCATCATCTCCGCTCGCCCAGCCTCGGCGCCCGGAACCCGCCCCGAGAGCCGCGATTCGCAGTATACATAGGGGATCATGTCGTCCAATATCATCGCGCTGCAGAACAAATTCCTGGGCCACGGCGAGACGGTCTACGACCGCCTCTCGGAACTGTACGAGCGCCAGGGACACATCTCTGACGACGACATCTCCCGACTCGCCGCCGAACACAATCTCCCGCCCGCCCACGTCCGCTCGACGGCCAAGTTCTACGACGACCTGAGTCACGATACCCCGGCCAGGCGCACCGTCAGCGTCTGCAACGGCGAGGCGTGTCACGTTGCCGGCGGCCGAGACGTGGAGGCAGACCTCGCGGAGCGCCTCGGTGTGGAGCCCGGCGCCACGAACGCGGACGGCGTGCGCTTCCAGCACGTGACATGTGTTGGCTGCTGCGGATCGGGCCCAAACGGCATGCTGGACGACGCGCCGGTCTCCCTTGCGACGCCGGACGCCGTCGACCGGCTCATGGCGTCTCTCGTGGGCGACGAGCCGACCCATCTCGCCGAGCCGAAGAACGCGGTGCACCTACCCGTCGAAGGACGGCCGCGCATCGTACTGCGCCACTTCGACCGCGATGTGGTCGCCATCGACGCCGCGCGCGCCGCCGGCATCTACTCGGGGCTCGAGCGTGCTGTAACGTCGATGGCCCCGGCGGATGTCATCGCCGAGGTGGCGGCGAGCGGACTGCGCGGACGAGGCGGCGCAGGATTCCCCACGGGCACGAAGCTGGAGACCGTCGCCACGACGGTACCGGAGGACGGCTCGGGCCGCCGCTTCGTTGTCGTCAACGCCGACGAAGGCGACGCCGGGTCGTACATCGACAAGGAACTCATTGAGCGCGACCCGCACACCCAGATCGAAGGCGCGCTCCTCGCGGCATACGCCTGCGGCGCCGCGGAAGCGTTCTTCTACGTCCGCTCGGAGTACCCGGCGGCGAAGACCGTACTTGAGCGTGCCGTCACGGAGGCGCGCGAGGCAGGAATCGTCGGTGGCCCGGCCTTCGGGTCGGAGTTCACGTGCGATGTCCGCATAGTCCAGGGCCGGGGCGCCTACATCTGCGGCGAGGAGACCAGCCTGCTGCGGTCCATCGAGGGGGTGCCAGCGCTCGTAAGCATCCGGCCCCCGTTCCCCGCGCAGAAGGGGCTGTGGGGGTGTCCCACGGCCGTGCAGAACGTGGAGACGGTGCACAACCTGCCGTGGATCGTCGCGAACGGCGGTGAAGCCTACGACGCGTACGGCGTGGATCGCTCACGCGGGACGAAGGCGCTGACTCTGAACACGCGCGTGGCCCGTCCGGGGTTGTACGAGGTCGAGCTGGGCGCGACACTGCGCGAGATCATCTTCGACCTAGCGGGCGGAATGGCCGACGGCGAGGATTTCAAGGCGGTGCAGATCGGTGGCCCATTGGGCGCTATACTCGGCGCCGACGATCTCGACGCTCCGTTCAGCTTCGAAGGGCTGTCGGCGGTAGGCGGCATACTCGGCCACGGCGGGATGGTCGTCTACTCCCAGAGCGACGACCTGGCGCAAATCGCGCGCGGGTTGATGCGCTTCTGCGCGGTCGAAAGCTGCGGGAGATGCTTCCCATGTCGCATTGGGTCGGTGCGGGGCACGGAACTGCTCGACCAGATGCTGGATGACGGCGTCACGGATGAACGCCTGGAGCTGCTCACCGACCTGTGCGAGACGATGCGATACGGCTCGTTGTGTGGCCTCGGGAAGATGCTGCCTGACCCGATCGAGTCGGTGGTCGAGCGGTTCCCCGAGGAGTTCGGCCGCTATCGGCGCGGGACGAGTACCTAGGAGGTATCGCGGACATGGGGGTTGCGCGAAGCGACGCGGCCGCGCCGGAAGTCTCCGTGCGCGTCGACGGCGCCGAGGTGGCGGTGGCCGAGAACGGCACGGTGCTGGATGCCGCGCGCGCAGCCGGGCGACGCGTGCCCACGCTCTGCCATTCGGATCGCCTCGAACCATACGGCGCCTGCCGAACATGCCTCTGCGAACAGTCTGACGGGAAGCTGGTCGCGGCGTGCCACACGCCCGTCGCCGCAGGCCAGGAGTACACGACCCAGTCCGAAAGGCTGACGCGCCTGCGCCGCAACATCGTCGAGTTGATAGTCAGCGACCACCCGTTGGACTGCCTGACATGCTCCGCGAACGGCCGGTGCGACCTCCAGACACTGGCGCAGGAAGTCGGCTTACGGGAGTCACGTTACGAATCGCCCCGTGTGCACACGCCCCCGCGCGACGACTCCCACCCGTTCATCAAGCTGGACATGGAGAAGTGCATCGGTTGCGGCAAGTGCGTCCGCGCCTGTGACGAGACCCAGGCGTCGTTCATACTCGGCATGGAGGGGCGCGGCTACGACGTCAAGGTGATCGCGGGCGCCGACACGGGATTCGAGGAGGCCGACTGCGCGAGCTGCGGCCAGTGCGTCCTGGAGTGCCCCGTCGCGGCCCTGGAGGAGCCAGGCACGCGCCTGCACGGCGTGCCGGACGCCACCGTGACGACCACATGCGGCTACTGCGCCGTGGGTTGCACGCTCGACGTGCACACCAAGGACGGCGCGGTCGTGAACATCGAGCCTAACGCGGACGGGTCCGCGAACCGCGGCCACGCGTGCGTCAAGGGGCGGTTCGCGCACCAATACGCGCGCTCCCGCGATCGCCTCCACTCGCCGCTGATTCGACAGGACGACGGCACGTTCCGCGAGGCGTCGTGGGATGAAGCGCTGGCACTCATCGCGACCGAGTTCGCGCGCGTGCGCGACACGCACGGGCCGATGGCATTCGGCGCGATCAGTTCGTCCCGCTGCACGAACGAAGAGAACTTCGCGATGCAGAAGTTCGCGCGCGTCGTGATGCGCACGAACACGGTGGACAACTGCTCGCGCGTATGCCATTCGCCGTCGGCGTACGCTCTGCGCAACGCCCTCGGCACCGGCGCTGGGACGAACAGCTTCCAGTGCGTCGAGACGTCCGACCTGCTGATGGTGGTCGGCGCGAACCCAACCGAAGCCCACCCGGTCTTCGGCGCGCGCATAAAGCGCGCGGCGCTAGCGGGCGCAAAGCTGATCGTGCTCGACCCGCGCAACATCGAACTTGCGGGTCTCGCCGACGTACATCTCCCGCTGCGGCCCGGTTCCAACGTCGCCGTGATCAATGCGATGCAGCACGTGCTGGTACACGAGGATCTGGTCGATGCGGAGTTCATCGCCGCGCACTCCGAGGGGTACGACACGCTCCGCGCCGAACTCGCGGAATACACCCCTGAGTGGGCGTCGACGATAAGCGGCGTCGACCCGGACGCGATCCGCGAGGCCGCCCGCATGTACGGCGCCGCGAACTGCGCGCAGATCCTCTGGGGCCTCGGCGTGACCGAGGCGGGCCACGGGTCCAACGCGGCGTTCGGTCTCATCAACATGGCCGTGATGACGGGGAACATCGGCCGCGAGGGTGCGGGAGCGAGTCCCATCCGCGGTCAGAACAACGTGCAGGGAGCGTCCGACGTGGGCGCGCTGCCGCACGTCGTGTCGGACTACCGACCGATCGGCGACGCGACGACGCGCGCAGCGCATAGCAACGCGTGGGGGGTGGATCTGCCGGAGCCGGAGGGCTTGCGCATCCCCGACATGTTCGACGCCGCGCACTCGGGGCACCTGAAGGCCATGTACATCATGGCGGAGGATGTCGCTCAGTCGGACCCGCACGTCGCACACGTGGTCGGCGCGCTGGAGCGGCTCGAGTTCCTCGTCGTCCAGGAGATCTTCATGACGCCGACCGCGGAATTGGCGCATGTGGTGCTTCCCGGCGGGGCGTTCCTGGAGAAGGACGGCTCGTTCGTGAACAGCGACCGGCGCATACAGCGCGTGCGCAAGGCGACTGAGCCACCTGGCGAAGCGATGGCCGACGGCGACATCATCAACGCCATTGCCCGCCGCATGGGTACCGACCTCGGCTTCGACGACGGCGCAGACACCCCCATCGACTCGTCACGTGTCATGGACGAGATCGCGACGCTCAGCCCGAAGTGGGGTGGCGTCAGCTACGAGCGGATCGAGGAGCTTGGCTTCCTGCAGTGGCCGTGCGAGGACGCCGATCATCCAGGCACGGATATCGTCCACCGAGACGGCGCGTTCCTGCGAGGCAAGGCGAACCTGACGCCGACGCAGTGGCAGGATCCCGGCGAGTTGCCCGACCACGAGTACCCGCTGATGCTGACGACGGGCCGTCAACTGTTCCACTACAACGTCGGCTCGATGACCCGCCGCACCGACGTGACCCAGTTGAGCAAAGCGGAACGCGAGACTGTGCGCATCCACCCGAAGGACGCGGGACGCCTCGGCGTCGATCACGGCGAGGTCGTGAGCGTCGTGTCGCGACGCGGCTCGGTCCTCGTGCCCGTTGAGGTGACGCGCGCCACAAACCCAGGCGTCGTCTTCATGACGTTCCATTGGCCAGAAACCCGCACGAACATCCTGGTCGGCAGCGCCGTCGACGAATACACGGGGTGCCCCGAATACAAGGTCGCGGCCGTGCGGATCGAGCGGGCCTCGACGCCGAACACGCCAGCGTAGGGCGGCCTCCCCCCACATCGGCTTACCAGTGCAGTGACACGGCCTTCTCCGCCTTAGTCATCGCCTCGACCACGGCCGGCCGACCCTCCGCGTTCGCCGCGAACGCCGCGCGGAACGCGCCTGCCAACTCGTCCGGCGTCTCGACCCGTTGAGCGTGCGCGCCGAGCGCTGCCCCGATGTCCGCGTAGTCACCAGCGAGTTCATTGCTGTCCCAGTGCGCCGTGGCTTCCGGCATGTGCTGGTCGTACCCCGTCATCACGCCGTTGTTGAGCACGATCGTCGTGATGCCGATGCGCGACCGGACGGCCGTCTCGATGTCCAACCCGGTCATGCCGAACGCCGCATCGCCCATGACGTTGATGACGTGCCGTTCCGGCGCCGCGAGCTTCGCGCCCATCGCCAGCCCGAGCCCGTATCCGAGCTGTGTTGACTTCCCCCACCCGATGTACCCGCGCGGCGTCGTAGGCCGCCACATCGGCACGAGTTGGTCGCGAGGATACCCCGCGTCGTGCGTGACGATCGCGTTCCCCACGTCGACGACGCTCGCGAGTTCGTGGAACACGCGGTACGGGCTCATGGGCGTCTCGTCGGACGTGAGGCGCGGCCCCCACTCGGCCATGAACTCCGACCGCACCGCGTCCAGTTCGTCGGTGTACCGCCCGGCGTCGCGTGTCTTGCCGCTCTCGTGACGCCGCTTCACTTCGTCGATCACCTGCCGCAGCACGAGCTTCGCGTCCCCCAGGGCGACATGCTCGACGCGCTGGTCCTTGTTGATGTCCTCGGGGCAGTTTGTGATCTGCCCCAGCGGCGTTCCCGCCGGCATGGGGACGGTGAAGCCGGACCGCGTGAAGCTCGTGCCGACGCCCAGGATGAAGTCGGCGGCCCGCATGAAGTGCGCGACCATGAGCGTGCCACTGCGTCCTCCGGCGCCGAGCGAGAGCGGGTGCTCTTCGGAGAAGGCGCTCTTGCCGGCCATCGTTGCCATCATCGGCGTGTCGGTGAGTTCGGCGAGTTCGGTAAGTTCGTCGGTGGCCTCGGCCATCAGGACGCCCTGCCCGGCGCACAGCACGGGTCGAGACGCGCTCAGGAGGGTCGACACGATGTCGCGGACGTCGCCCGCGTCGGCCTCGGAGCGGTAGGTCTTGGGCGGCGTGTATTCGAGTGTGTCCCCTGGTTGGTCCTGTCGCGCAACATCGCCGGGGATCTCGAGCAGGACGGGCCCCGGTCTGCCGTGCCGGAGTTGCGTGTACGCGTACCGCATCAGCGATGGCAGGCGGCTTGGGACGTTGATCGACCCCGCCCACTTGGTCACGCCCGCGTAGTGCTTGGGGGCTTCGAAGACGGGGTGAATCTGTGTGCTCGTCGCGCCGGGCCCGCCCGGCAGCACCAGTATGGGTACCGAATCCGCGAACGCCTGCGCCACGCCAGCGTAAGCGTTCTCCGCGCCGGGCCCCGACTGCATCGTGAACACCCCGATGCGCCGACCGTTCGAGATCCGGCTGAAGCCGTCGGCCATATTGACGCCGACGCGCTCCTGTCGGCAGATGATCGGCCGAATCCCCGCGCGAACCGCCTGTTCGATGAGTCCCTGATACGGGAACGCCGCGATCCACTCCGTGCCTTCTCGCTTCAGCACTTCGACGACAGCCTGATCCCCGTTCATGTCCACCTCCTGTGCGCGCCGCGTGGCGCCGCGCGTCCTCCTCGGCCCGCGTGCGGGGCCCAACGCTGCCACGACTTGCGTGCCGCCGCAATCGGCCTACGCGCCCAGACGGTGCGCAAGGTCCTTGAAATCGTCGGCTGCGATGTCGTATGCGGTCGTGTCGTCGGGGTCTGCTTCGGCGCCCGGCCCATGCTCCAGAGGCCGATGGACGAACGCGGTGCGCAACCCCACGGCAGCGGCCGCGCGCAGGTCGCCGTGATGCGCGGCCACCATCATCACGCGCTCCGGCCGCAGGCCGAGGTACGCTGCCGCCATGCGGTACACCTCGGGGTCCGGCTTGTACCGCCGAGCCAGTTCAGCGGAAAGCACGCAGTCCCACGGCAGCCCGGCGCGCTTCGCCATGTTCACCAGCAGCGACATGTTCCCGTTGGATAGCGTCGCGAGGACGTACTTCCGTCCCAGCCTCGTCAGGCCGGGGACGGCGTCATCCCAGGGCGTCAGGCGATGCCAGACGTGGTTCAGGTCGTCCACTTCGCGGTCGGAGAGGCAGTCCACGCCGAACTCGTCGAGCAGCGCGTCAAGGCTGAGTCGGTGCAGGGCGTCCAGATTCGACCACGGGATGGCGCCGCTGCGCACACGATTCATGGACGGCCCGTACTCCGCCCGCCACGCGTCGGCGAACCGCGCCCAGTCGACGGCGAGCCCGTGCCGTTCGTTGATCGCGGCGCCCTCGCGGACGATCGTCCCCCGCCAGTCCACGACGGTGCCGAAGGCATCGAACGTCAGGGCTGCGATATTGGCGTTTTGCATGGTGTCGAATCGGCGTGGCGCCGCGGGTGGGGCCCGCTAGGGTATCTGGATCACTCGTCGGCGGGTTCGGAGGCGGACGCCTGCTCGTCCATGGCGCGGAGGACCGTCCACCCGACCGAGTAGACGACGCCCAGCAGGAAGTAGAAGACCGCCAGGAGCCACAGGAAGAAGGGGAAGGCCCGTACGAGCATGTCTTGGCTCTCGACGTACGCCGCGCGAGCCAGCGCGGCCACGCCCCCAAGACCGACCAGCAGCCCTGACGCAAAGTAGATCGCCGCGTACCACGGGTACCGCCGTCGCGCTCTCTCAGGAGACATCAGCCAGAACACCCGCTTCACCCTCCATCGCCTCGCGTCCTCCGTGCGCCTCAGGACGCGCGTCTGTCGGGCCCTACCATACACCTTCCCGCACCCAATGGACACGCGTCCGCTCGAGGCCATCGGACTGCTACCGAACAGGATGGCGTCGTGCAGGCGACTGCGGCGTGTGCCCGCTTCGCGCGCTCGCCGACAGGGAACACCCGAACTCGCGGCTCTCCACGTCGATGTCCACACCGAGCGTGTCCCGCACGAGCTTCCCGAACAGCGCTCTTGCTAACTCCGATGCGGGGAACATGGACCCCTCCGATTTACGCCCGTCGGCTAGCTGTGAGTCGGGCGCGAGCGAGAGAGACCGGGACGTCCGGCCCCTCCCGCCTCGCAGAACCTAACCCGTTCCCAACACCTATAACGCCCGCCCCCAGCTTCCTTCAAAGGAAATCCAAGCCTTGCGCTCCTGCCCACCACTGGGTATCCCTTACCGACAGCTTAGATGAGTCCCATATTCGCGCAACGCGAGGCAGCAAACGCATGGCGGATGAGCGCTTCACGGCTACGGAAGCTCTGGAGACACTGGAGAGCCAGCCCGCGGACCAGGCGGCCCTCTACGATGCCGTCAGGACGGTCAAATACTCGCAAATCTGCAACACATTCATCGTCGAGGACAGCGAGAAGACACACGGGTTCGAGGACAGCCACGCGCTGATTGAAGATATGATGCGCCTGCTGCTCGCAACCCTCCCCAGGCACGATGTGTGGTCGGACGAGCTGGAACAGGGGAACTACAACCTCGACGTCGTTAGAGACTCCCGAGATGTGTATCTCGCGCTGATCCGTGATCTAGAGAACCTCACCGACGAGGAGCGCGCGGACACCGCGACGCGCCGACAGATCCACGAGCGAATAGCTAAGGACCATCTCAAAGTACAAGGCCTGCTTCGTCCACATCTCCACCGCGTCCGCCGCATATCGACACGCGGGCGAGCACTGCAGCCTACCGAGATGTTCGCCTTTCTCAACGGCGCCATCCACGACCTTGAGCTGGGGACTGAGAAGGTCTACAGGCTCTTCGACACGTCCGCGTTCCCAAGCACGCTATCCGCGCTCACCGACCAGGTTGAGGAGGCAAGTCAGGAGGCAAGTGACGTCCGCGGGGAGGCGCGTGGCCTGCAGGACCGGGTCGAGCACATCGGGAACCTCCTCAACGACCATAGTGGCAACGTCGACACGGCACAGAAGAAGCTCGACAAGTTCTTGGACAAGGCACGGGACGACATCGCAGACTTCGCCAAGGACCGGGCGATGAAGGTAACGGTCGACCTTTACACGTCTGTATTCCAACGGCTCGCCGACAAACACCTCGCTGCCAGCGTTCTCATTGGGCTTGGCGGCGTTGGACTGGGGATCTGGGCGTTTCTGTTCATGCAGACGTTCATTGGCGAGATAGCCGGCATCGAGCAAGTAACGGCGGGAGCCGTGCTGCAGAAGCTCGCCACGAAGGGCATCGGACTCTCGTTCCTGTTCTACCTGCTCTACCAGGTGGTCAAGAACTTCAACGCCCAAATGCACCTGTACGTGATGAACCGACACCGACAAAACGCGCTGAACACCTTCGAGGTGTTCTACAAGCAGGCGGAAGGCGACGAAACACGGGATGCCGTCCTGCTCGCCGCCACGCGCGCCATCTTCGACTCGAGAGACAGCGGATACATCACCAAGGGACGGTCCGAAGCCCCAAACGCCATCGAGGTCATCAACCGTCTGCTCGGCGTGCGCACGCCCCCGACAGGCTAGGAGCGCTATCCATGTGCCACGCGTCCGGCCCGCCCCGGCTCACCAACCAAGCCCCCCGCCCATTCAGCGTCACCAGCACGGCCGGCAACGGCTCCCGCGACGTCTTCTGCCCGCGTATTAACTGACCCACGCGCTTCTCCGACAGCCCACGCTCCCGCGCCACGTGCGGCACGCTCAGCAGCTCCGTCCCCAACCGATCCAGGAACGCCTGCACGACCGCCTACGCCGGCAACCCCGCCGCGATGGAACGCGCGGAGCAGCGCACGTTACGGACAAGGTACATCAGAACTGGGAAGCGCCAAGGCCGGCGATGTGCTCGCCGGCTGTGCGAGCGGGTCTGACCGACACGCGATCAGGTCTGCCGGAGATCCGCCTTCAGCAGGTCGCCCTCATGCTGCCAACGCGGCGGATTCACCTCGCCCGTTTCGAGGCGCTGGTGCGCGTCCCATAGCAGTTCGGGGATGTCCAGCTTCTCGGGGCAGCGTGGCAGGCAGTCGCCGCACTTCGTGCACGCGTCGCCCTTGACGCCCGGCACCCACGCGCCGCCGCCTCCGCCGACGCGGCTGTAGCGCCCCTGCGAGTAGTCGACCATGTCGAAGCCCACGGCCATGTTCCGCCAGTTGAGTAGCCCGGGGATGTTGATGTTCTCGGGGCACGGAAGGCATTCGTTGCAGATGGTGCAGTACGTGTCGCCCAACTCGCCGCGATACGCCTGCTCGACGTTCGCGAGGACCGTCTCGAACGTCGCGCGGTCGGGGCCGTCGGGGTCGTAGTCGGCGGCGAGCAGGTTCGCGTCGACTTCCTCCGGGCTCGCGGGCCCGAATGAGAGCGTGTTCACCCTCGGGTCGTTCAGCAGCCACATGTGCGTGAAGGCCGCCGGCGTCAGCGGCGCGCACGCCTCGACCAACTGCGGCGTAGGCTTGTGCAGCCGTCCGCCCTGCCCGTTGGGGCTGATGATGAAGATGCCCATGTCCAGCTCCGCCGCGCGCGCCACGACGTCGCGGAGGCCCTGGTTGAAGTAGTAGTAGTGCATGTTCACGGAGTCGAACTCCTCCGTGTTCACCACCTCCATCACGCCGTTCGGATACCCGTGGCTGGAGAACCCGAAGTGCTTGATGCGCCCCTCGCCCTGTAGCTGCCGTACGTAGTCGAGACACCCGCCCGGCTTCATCGCAGGCGCGACGCGCTCCCAACTCCCCGGCCCGTGGAAATCCAGGTTGTCGATGCAGTCGATCCCGAGCAGTTCCTGGCTGATGTCGAAGTTCCGCTTGAACTTCTCGACGTCGGAATCCGGGCCGATCTTGGTCGTGATATACAGTTCGTCGCGCGGCACGCGCTTCAGGATCACCTTCAGCGCCTGACCCACGCGCTCCTCGGAGTTCGTATACCCCCGCGCGGTCTCGATGTGATTCACGCCCAACTCGACGGCGCGCTCAACGGTCCTGATGCCGTTCTCTTCGGGCTTGTCACCTGCGAACTGCATGCACCCGAGAGTCAGTTGCGACAACATCATCTCGGTCTTACCAAACCGGCGCTGGATCATGGACGGGATCGCTCCGTGGTTCTGACGTGTCGACCTGCCGCACAAACGCCGCACGAGGCGTGTGACACCGCGTCCGACGCTTTGCCTAGTGTATCACGACCCGGCCGAGCCCGCCCTCAGCGAACCGGCCGCGCTCCGGCCACGTGCGCCGGGTAGGGCACGCCGTCCCCCATCGTCGCGTGCCAGATGATCCGGTTGAGGGTGTCTTCGTCCGCCTCGTCGATGTCGTCCAGGGGCAACTCCATCGACAGCTCCGCGTACCGCCGCGCCTGCCCGGACAACGAGGATATCGCCGGGTTCATCTCGTCCAGCGGGATCTCGTTGGGGACCGCGGTGTACGGCGTCAGGTCCGCCACGTCGGCAAAGCACGCCTCCATCGGGATCGCCGCCATGTCGAACTGATTCATCGGCGGCAATCCGAGGATCAGCTCCATCGTGCGGAGCATGCTCGTCTGGTTGTAGTGCGTGCTGTCCACATACCCGCGCTTCGTGTACGGGCTGATGCAGAGCGCCACGGTGCGCCGTCCATCGACGTGGTCGAATCCCGCCTGAGGGTCGTCCTGCACGACGAAGATCGCGGTCTCGGGCCAGAACCTGCTCTTGCTGACCGCCTCGACGATGCGCCCAAGCGCGAGGTCGTTATCGGCCACGGCGGCGCGCGGCGTCGGATACCCCTCACGCGCGCCAACGGTGTGGTCGTTGGGCAGCAGCATGATGGTGAAGTTCGGGAGCTCTCCACTCTCCTCGAACGCCTCCAGCTCGCGGATGAACTCCCGCGCGCGATACACGTCCTGCACCTTGCCCGGGAACCCCACGAACGTGGGACATAGGTACGGCTCCAGGGTGTGCAACTCGGTCGCCGCGCGGATGCTGACTTCCGTCGTGTCGTTAAGGTAGTCGTTGTAGATGTCCGTCCATGTCGCGCTGGACGGCTCGATCTTCGCCTGCACGAACTCCCCGTAGTCGCGGAACGTCAAGCCAGCACGCAGAACGGCGTCCCATATGAACCCTGAAGACGCGTACGCGAGGGCGTCGTCGCCATCATACGGGTAGCTGCGCACGAACCCACCGTAGCTCTTCTCCAGGTAGTCGGTGACGTACCCCTCATCGGTCCACTGATGCCCGTCGGCGCTCAGCGTGCCGTTGCAGTAGAAGTTGTCGAGCAGCACGAACTGCTCCGCGAGCGCGTGGTGGTTGGGCGTCACCTCGCGCGGGAACGTGCACAACGAGGGATCGCCGTCTCCCTGCTCCATGTCCCCGAATATCTGGTCGTAAGTCCGGTTCTCCTTGATGATGTAGATCACGTGCTTGAACACGGACGTCTCGCCGGGACGCGTCGGCACAGGCGTTACCCGTTCGGGCGCCGCGGTCGCGTCCATCGCGCGCAGCATCGACGGCAGACGCATGTTGGCGGCCGCCGTCAGCGTGTGCTGGGCCAACTCGTCCTCGGAAGGCGTTGCGATGAACGTCACGGTTCCCATGTAGTCGTGCGAGTTGTACCCGTGCTCTCGCCGGACGGCGCGACTGCCGATCCCCTTCGTGTTCGCCACGAGCAGCGCGCCGCCGTCCCGCGTGATTGCCAACGCGCCGGGATACCAGCCTGTCGGGATGAGACCCACAACCGTCTCGTTCGAGATGTCGATCACCGCGACCGCGTTGTTGCCGCCGTTCGCCACGTACAGCGTCGCGCCGTCGGGCGACACCGCGAGGGCGTTCGGCGCGCTACCGAACGGCAGCTCGGGAAGCGGCTTGGCCCCCAACCGGTTGACGACCGTGCCCGTCGCCGTATCGATGACGGAGACGGTGTCGCTGTTTGCGTTTGCGACGTACAGCCGCGTGGCGTCGGGCGACACAGCCATGCCGCTGGGATGCAGATCCACGTCGATCTCGGTTGAAACGGCACGCGTCGCAAGGTCGACCACGGACACCGTGCCGGAGGACGCTATGCCCGTCTCGGGATCGACCACCGCACGACTGCCGGACGTCGGACCAGTCGTGTCGCCCTCCACGGGCTGTCGCCCGCCCCAGTTCGTGACGTACAGTTTTCCACCGACCCGCAGCGCCGTGTACGGCGCGACGCCCACCGCGATCTCCGTCTCAACCTCGCCAGACGTGAGACTCACGACGGCCACGCTGTTATTCCTGCTCAGCGCGACGTATGCGAGCCCGGCGTCCTCGTCGATCGCGAATCCCGACGGCGCCGGGGATCCGCCGACGGCCGGCGCGGGCATTGCGAACTCGTCCGCCCAATCGAACGTGTCGTCCTCCTGCCTGGCGGCGGATCGGAGCGTGCCGTCCGTGCTGGTGGTCCACACCTTCGACCCATCGCGCGACCACACCACGCCGGTCCACGATGCCCCGCCCTTGGGTAGACGCAGCTTCTGCGCGATCTCGCGCGTGGCGGCGTCTATCAGCACGATCTCATTGCGATTCTTGACCGCGAGGACCGTCTCATCCGGGTTGAGCGCGAGGTCGACGGGCCTCCCCTCGAACGCGACGCTCTCGCCAGCCGGGTCGATCCGCTGGGTCGTGGCGACGACGAACGTGCCGTCCTCCTGCGGCCCCACGACGGCCTTGTGGAACGCGACATCCGGCTCCAGTTGCAGCACATCTCCCGCGAGCCCGCCAGCGGCAGGCGAGGACACCGTCGGCGCCTTTCCTCCGCATCCCGCGATCAGGACAACGAACGCCAAGAGCGTGACAAGTCTCTCCCGCATCGGTCACTCCAGCTCCACGTTGCCGCCGGCTAGCCTTGCGCGGCGCCGGCGTCCACCAATTGCTGTGCCACGCGCCCAAAGTCGTCGGCAAGCTCTTCCCGCATTGCCAGCGGCATGTGCGCCATGATCGACCCGTAGGACACCATGTGATGCGCCGGACACACGAACGCGGACAGTTCCCACGCCTCGTGCAGCCGCCGGGGAGACACTGCGCCCTCCCACACGTCCAGGATAGCCAAGCGGGTGCGCTCCTTGGCCGGCGCGTGCGTCATTCGATGCGGGATGAGTCCGTCCATGAATGGGTGAGATATGCACACGTCGGTCCAGTCGATCGTCACGCAGTGACCACCACGTACAGCCATGTTTCCGACATGCAGATCGCCGTGCACGAGCGTGTTCGGCATGCCGAGATATCCGAGGCGTTCACACGCCTTGACGAGGCGCGGACCGAGGGAGGCGAGCGCGTCGGCTGTGGCGTCCGGCAAGAGGCCCATCGTCTCGGCGTCCTCCAGCACGGCGTCGAATTGCTCGGGTAGGCAGCCGATGTCGCGGTCGCGGCATCCTGCGGCGAGGAGATCGGCTACATGCTCCGTCGCGGCCCTCTGCGTGTGCGCGCACTGCGCATATGGCGTCGCCCACTCCATTTCCGGCGTCTCCCAGCCGATGATCTCACCGGCGTCGGAGGTCAGCATCCACCGACGGGAGGGGTGGATCGCCAGCACCTCGGGCGTCCGACCTGGAAACAGCTTCGCCAGTCGCTGTGTCACGCGCGGCTCATGCGCGAACAGCGGCAGGTTGAGCGCCTCCTTGAAATACACCCACCCGTCGCTCGTCGGTGCGCGCAACACGCACGACAGCGACCATGTCCGCACCTCCTCGATCTCACCAGCGACGGTACGTCCCCGCGCGGCGAGTTCGGAGCGTGTCCACGCCTCGACGCCGTCGCGCCACACCGGCCCGTCCCAGGGCGGCTCCACCCGTCGCGACATTGCGTGTTTCCCTCGGATGCCTGAAGATCGAAACGGCGGCCGAACGGCGGCGCGCGACCCAACGACGGTCCGCTACCGTTCCCGCCCCACAATGGTTCTCCAGTCTGGAGGCATTATGCCGGACATCTTCACCGCGGACGAGCGGCGCGAGATCCACGAAGCCTACTTCGACGCCATGAGCGACCCGCGGCCCTACGTCCCCGACACGCTGTCCCAATGGCACGACCGCGCGGCATTCCTGCGTCCCGCCTTGGCCGGCGTCCTCGGCCTCGATCCTCTCCCCGACCGCGTCCCGCTCGACATGCGCGTCACCGGATCGCGCGAGTGCGACGGCTACCGCATTGACCGCGTCCACTACCAGACATGGCCGGGCTTCTACGCGACGGGTTGGCTCTACCGCCCGACGGTCATCGACGAGCCGGCCCCGGCGATCCTGAACCCGCACGGGCACTGGGAAGATGGGGCGCGAAACGCCACCGTCCAGGCGCGTCTCATCGGGCTCGCGCGGCGTGGCTACGTAGCTCTCGCCGTCGACTCGCTGCACGTCACGGACTTCCCCATCGGCCTGAGTTCCCTGACGGTGATGACCTGGAACAACATCCGGGGAATCGACTCACTGCAATCGCTGCCGGACGTGGACGGCGCTCGCATCGGTTGCACCGGCGCCTCCGGCGGCGGGCAGCAGACGATGTACGCTGCCGCCCTCGACGACCGCATCACGGCCACCGTGAACGTCTGTCTGGTCACCAACTTCAAGAAGATACTCTTCTCCGACGAGCGCACACACTGCGTCTGCAACCACGTCCCCGGCCTCATGGCGCTGACCGACGAGCCCGAGATGTGCGGCCTCATCGCGCCCGTACCCAGCCTGTATCTGTGCGTCACGGGTGACTGGACCGCGGACTTCCCGCGCGACGAATACCCCGATATGCAGCGTCTCTACGACCTGCACGGCGCGGCAGACGCGATCGACGTCGAGCAATGGGACTGCGGCCACGACTACCACGCCGAGATGCGTTCCCGTATGTACGACTGGTTCGCCACCCACCTTGGCGGAGCCCCGGACCCGACCGGGAGCGGCGAACGAGACCAGGACATCCTGGACGTCGCCGACCTCAACGCCCTGGATGCGCCCGTCGAGGGCGCGCGGCCGTGGACGGAGTTCCCGGCGTACTACCGCGAGCAACACGCTGGCGCGAGAGGCCCGCTCACAGCCGATAGCGTGCGGACGCTACTCGGGCGAGATGTTCGGTCCGTCTCGTTGACCAGCGATTGGTATGCCAGACGCGCGGAGGCCGTCGCGGTACTGCCCGGCGCGACGCGCATCCCGCTACCCCACGTCGAGCACAGCCACGCCGGGGCATCGTGCACAGGTCTCGCGATCCTCCTTCATCCCGACGGACGCGAAGGCGTCGACGGCGACGACATCAGCGCACTACGGGCCGCCGGTTGGGACGTGCTGATCGCGGACGTGCGGCTGTACGGCGAGCTGGGGATTCAGTGGGATCTCAACGCTACCGTGTGGGGCCGTCCCGTCGTCGGCATGGCCACGGACGATATCCGAACGCTGCTGGACACGCGTCCCAACCCGCGGGCGCGGGTGGCTTGCGTAGGGTTCGGCGACCTCGGCTGGGCCGCGATCTGCGCCGCCGCGACCGACGATCGGATCACACGTGCCATCGCGCCGGACCTGAAACACGCGCATCTGAGCGACCAGGGATCGACCACCCTACCGAACGTACTGCGCTATGGATCCCCGCCGGAGTTGGTAGGTCTCTGCGGACCCGACCGGATCGCGCCAGCCCCAGACGGGTGGGTAGCCGCGCTCATCTAGCGATGGGCCTAGACGAACTCGTCCGCGCCCTCGCGTGACGACACGTGATCTAGCTCGTCCATCGTCCCGACGACATCCGCGATGGCCGCAGCCTGCTGCTCCATGTTCATCGAGATCCCTTGCACGCTCTCCGACAGGCTCCGGACCGAGTTCGCGAGATCCTGGAACGCCGCGCCGGCGCCCTCGACGTGCGCGACCTCATCGTCTACGGTGCGCGCCCCGTTGTCCACGGTCTGCACGGCGTCGTCGGCCGCCTGTTGGATGCTCTGGACGATGTTGTTGATCTCGCCAACCGAGGAACGGCTTTCGTCCGCGAGATCCCGGATACGCGTCGCGATGACGGTGAACGCGGCGCCCTGTGCTCCCGCCCGGACCGCCTCCACCTTGGCGTTCAGCGCAAGCAGGTTCGTCTCCTCGGCCAGGCCACCGACCACCTCGGTGACGCGCTTGATCTGCGCCGTCTGGTCGTTCAGCCGACGCATCTCCGACGCGATCTGGTCCATGCTGCCACGCAGGTGGCCCATGCCTTCGAGCGCCTGGAGGACTACGCTGGTCCCGTCGTCGACGGCGCGCAGCGCCTCACTTGCCTCGGCCGCGGCGCTCTCGGCCTGCTCGGCCGAGTGCCGCGAGGAGCTGCGTAGTTCCTGCATCGCCGTGGAAATGCTCGTTACGGACTGTGCGATCTTCTCGGTCAACGCGCCGACGTACGTCTCGATCGAGAGTTGCGCGTCGATGAACACTATGCGCACCAGCGCCGTGAGCGTGCGCGTGTAGCGCCGCAATGAGAGCTTGCTCCCAAGCCAGAAGCGGCTCTGCAGCCGCCGTACGATCTCGTGGAAGAACACGGGATACGCCCCGAGGTACCACTTCGGCGCCAGGCCGATCCGCTCGTGCACCACGCCGACGTGCAGCCGCCGCTCGAAGTAGTCTTCCCCGTAATCACCTCGGACCAGGTCCAGCAGGTACTCCTTCTGCGTCCGCTGGAGGCGGCTGATGACCGTTTCGCCGCCCATCTTCTCGCGTACGGGGTCGAACGTGAGGATGTGCTCGTAGAAGCTTTCGACGATCGCGTCGACATTCTGTTCCATGAAGGAGCGGATCGCCGTCAGGTCCTGGACATCCCGCTCGGAGAGCTGGGAGAACCGCTTCCGAACATCGCGATCTCGCGCGTCTACTCCGAACCGTTCACCCAGTTCCATCGCGTGCCCTCCTCAGCGTCTCTCGCACACCCGCCGCTAGACGTACACCGCGGGAGCGGCGCCAGGCATATCGAACCCAACCTTGACCCCGCCGCCTTCTGCGTTCTCGGCCCACACTTGCCCGCCGTGAGCGTTCACCACCTTCCGCGCGATGGCGAGACCCGTGCGCACGCCCGCGTCGATGTCCACCGTCTCGTCGTTCGCGAAAAGCCTGCCCAACGTCTCCGCGGCCACCTCCGCGCCGGAGTCTCCCACGGAGAGCGTCAACTGCTGACCCGCGCTCTCGACCTTCAGGACAACGCTCTGCCCCGACCCGGCGCGGCTCATCGCGTACTCGATCAGCGCGTTCACGGCCTGTTCGACCTTCACGCCGTCCACGATGGCGTTCGCAGGCATCGGCGGCCGCTGGAACTGCACCTCGACGCCCTCGCCCTCGCCCCTGAGGCGGTGCAACACGACGGCGTTGTCGACGATGGCGCTCAGGTTCGCGGGCCGCGTGTCGAGATGGAGTTCGCTCTCTTCGATCGCGCGCGCGTCCAGTTGGCCGTCGATAGTCTGCTGGATGATCTCCGCGCTCAGGCGGACGCGTTCGACCAGGTTCTTCTGAGCGGGGTTCAGATCCCCCGACGCGCTGCCCTGTAGCAGCTTGACGGCAGCGAGGATGTCGCCGAGGGGGCTTCGCACCTCGACCGCGGCGACGCCGAGGAGTTCGTTCTTCCGGTCGTTGAGCCGTTGAAGCTCGTCGTTCTGGGACGACACGTTCGCGTAGAGCGCCAGGAGGAAGTTGATCGTGTGCTGCTGGCTCGTGCGCACGGCGTAAGGCGTTCCGGCGAAGACGACGCTCTCCTCCGGCCGGTCCGATAGTCGCGTCGCCTGGCGATCCGCTGCGAGACGCTCCTCGATACGCGCGAGAAGCACGGCTCCATCATACGGCTTGGTGATGTACGTGTCGGCGCCCGCGGCGATCGCCCGTATCAGATCCGACGGCGTCGCCAGCGACGTGACCATGATGATCGGGATCGAGCACAGTTCCGGGTCGTCCTTGACGGCATGGCAGAACGCGATGCCGTCCATCTCCGGCATTTCGATATCCGAGATGATGATGTCGGGCGCGTTCTCCCGGACGGCGGCCAGCGCCTTCGCGCCGTCCTCCGCGGCGGTCACGTCGTACCCCGCTTCGCGGAGCGTTCGCCCCAGCAGTAGCGCCTGTACCCGGCTATCCTCGGCGAAGAGTACCTTTGGCGCGCCTTGTCCGCTCATATCCTTCTCCCTACGACGCAGGCAATTCGACGTGGAACGTGGAACCGGTACCCACTACGCTCTCCACCCAGATGCGACCACGATGACCCGATACGATTCGCTTGGAGATGGCCAAGCCGAGGCCGGTGCTCTTCTCACCCTCGGTGGCCCGTACACTGGTCTGCTGGAACGGCGTGAACAACTCGGCCTGCTCGTCCTCCGGGATGCCCTGCCCCTGGTCCTTGACTGACAGGCGGACGTGACCGTCCGAGAGCGCCACAAGCACGTCAACGCGCGTCCCCGGATGCGAGTACTTGATCGCGTTCGACAGCAGGTTGTTCAGCACCTGCTCCATCTTCCCGGCGTCCATCTCGATCGGGGCGAATTCCGACGGCGGATCGAAGGCGAGAGTGATGTCCTTCGCGTCGGCGACAACGCGATTCAGACCCAGGTTCCGCTCGACGAATTCCACCATGTCCGACGGCTGCATATCGAGCTGGAGCGTGCCGGATTCGATCTTCGTGATATCGAGGAGTTCATCGACGAGACGAAGCATGAACTCGCTGTTTGCACGGATGCGATCGATCAGCTTGGCCTGCTCGGCCACGACGTCCCCCAACATGCCGCCCGTCAGGAGCGCGCTGAATTGCTCGATCACGAACAGCGGATTGCGCATGTCGTGCGCGGCCATCCCCAGGAACTGGTTCTTCTGCTGGTTGAGCTGGTCCAACTCGCGGTTCTGTTCGACGACGTTCTCATACGTCGCGAGCAGGAAGTTCAGCGTGTACTGCGGGTCGGCGGGCACGTCGTAGGACTCGCCCGCGAACGACACCGTACACGTCGCGCCCGCGCTCACGGGCTGATGCTCGGTGCCGAGCAGCGCATCCACGCGCGTCAACAGCGCATCGGTTCTGTACGGCTTGGTTATGTACGTGTCCGCCCCGGCCATGATTCCCCGCGCGAGGTCGGCCGGCGACGTCAGAGCTGTCACCAGCATCACGGGGATGGGCGCCAATCTAGGGTCACGGCGCACCGCTTGGCAAAGTTCGCATCCGTCCATCTCCGGCATCTCGACATCGGAGATGATGAGGTCGAACCTGGCCTCCTCGAGAGCCGCGAGGCCTTGGACCCCGTCGCCTGCCTCGACCACTTCGTGACCGGCATCCACCAGCGTGCGCCGTAGCATGGTCCGCTGTACGAGGCTGTCTTCCACCACCAGGATCGAACTGGATTGCGTGGCCTGCATCAGCGCGTGACCTCCAGGAGGGTGTCTGCAATGGCATCGAGCGAGAGGGTCTGTTGCGCGGCGCCGAGGTCTATGGCCGCCTTGGGCATGCCGAACACCACGCTGGTCTCCGCGTTCTGCGCGAGGGTAAGGCCCCCCGCTTCCGATAGCGCCTGCATGCCCGCAGCGCCATCACGCCCCATGCCCGTCAGTAACGCCGAGATGCTGCCGGCGCCGAACGCGCGCGCGGCGGACTCGAACGTCACGGTGACCGAAGGGCGGTGCCCGTCACGCGGCTGTCCGTTCGACAGCCTGACCAGCCCGGTTGGCCCGAACTCCATGTGGACTTCCTCGGGGGCGAGGTACACGGATCCGCGCGTCGGTCGCACGCCCGGTTCCGCCACGCAGACGTTCAGTGGGATCGTCTTGTGTAGCCAGGCGCCGAACCCCTTCAGGAAGCCCGGGCTGATGTGCTGCACTACGCAGACAGGCAGCGGGTACTCGGCGGGAAGCCGACTCAGTATCTTCTGCAGCGCCTGAGGGCCGCCCGTCGAGGCGCCGATCAGCACGATCCGATGTGACGCGATGCGAGGCTGTGCGGAGCGGGCCGTCGGTGCGGCCGCAGGGGCGGTCCACCCGGCCCGTGGAGCAGCGCTCGGTACCACCGGAGCCGGCGCCGCGGCGGCCACAGCGGCGCGTCGGCGGAACACGTACACTTTGGACAGCACGCGGATCTTCTGGGCCAACTCACGCCGAATCCGTTCCTCTTCGCCTGGCGTTGCCGCGGGCTTCGGGAAGAAATCCAGCGCCCCGGCCTGAAGGAGAGGAAACGCCGACTCGGGGTCGTCGACGACCGAACTGATGGCCAGTATGGGCGTCGGATGTGTCGCCATGATCTGCTTCGTTAGCTCGAGACCGTCCATCTCCGGCATCATGAAGTCCGTGCACACGACATCCGGCAGGTGTTCCCCGATGAGCTTGAGCGCCTGCTTCCCCCCGGAGGCCATCGCCACGACCTCCACGTCCGGCATCGGGTCGATCAGCCGTCGCAAGATCACAAGGTCGAGCGGCGAGTCGTCCACGAGGAGCACACGGATCGCGGGCGCGGTCATATTAGCCGCTCCAGTGTCTCTAACAGCACTCTCTGGTCGAACCCACCTTTGGTGATGTACGCGTTTGCTCCCGCGTCGGCTCCGCGCGCCCGATGCTCATCCGAGGCCAACGACGTCACGAGCACTATGGGCAGTTCCTCGTAGTCGGGGTTCTGTCGCACCGCGCGCGTCAGACCGATGCCATCGAGGTTCGGCATCTCGACGTCCGACACGAGCGCGTCGACGGCGTTCGCCGCGAGCTTCTCCAGCGCGTCGGCCCCATCGACACTGACGATCACCTCGTACCCCGCCGAGCCTAAGACGCGCGCTATCTGCGTTCGCGTGGTGATCGAGTCTTCCGCGATCAGGATCGTGGTCTTCTCTTCCGCGGCCGGCAGCATCTCCGCGGGCTTGGGCAACGCGGACGCCCCTCGCCGCGCTCGGCCGTGCATGGTCGCAAGCAGGTCCATCGCGTTGAGCACGAAGCACACCACGCCGGACGTAAGGATCGTGGAGCCCGCGATGTTGCGCACCCGCTTCAGGAGCGATTCCCGCGTCGTGAGCAGCACCTCTTGGATGCCTTCGATATGGTCGACGAACACGCCGAACGCCTGCTCGTTCACGCGGACGACCACGCATGGGCGTCCCTCTGACGCCGCCACGCCGGGCTCAGGCCGCTCGAGTTCCAGGAGATGCCACAACGGCGCCAGCGGGAGCACCTCACCTTCAATGTCGATCGTCCCCTGCGACTCGATGAGCGAGATGTCATCGTGCGACACCAGCCGCACGCGGCTCACGGTGTCCATCGGGAACGCCACGTGGATTCCGCTCACGCGCACAACAAGAACGCGGGATGTGGCGAGTGTCACGGGAA
Source organism: Candidatus Poribacteria bacterium (assembly GCA_018644665.1). Classification (GTDB taxonomy): domain Bacteria; phylum Poribacteria; class WGA-4E. The sequence continues at coordinate 24,686 of JABGQA010000111.1, read as the reverse complement.
GCTGGATGCGGAAACGCGACCCCTCACCGGGCGTCGATCGCAGGCTGACGGACCCGCGCAGCGAGTCGATGGCGCTGCGGACGACGTCGAGTCCGACGCCACGGCCCGAGAGGTCCGTGATGACAGCGCTCGTTGAGAACCCCGCCGCGAAAATGAGTTCCCGGATCTGGTCGTCGGGCATCGCATCGAGGTCCTCGGGCGTCACCAGCCCGCGCTCGACGGCCTTCCGCCCTACCGTGCCGCTGTCGACTCCTCCGCCATCGTCGATCACGTCGATGGTAACCAGCGTTGCCGACTGCGACGCCCGCAGGAGGATTGCGCCTTCCCGCGGCTTGCCGACCGCTTCCCGGTCGTCTCCGGCCTCGATGCCGTGGTCCGCCGAGTTGCGGATCAGGTGCATCAGCGGGTCCTTCAACTGCTCGATGATGCGCTTGTCCACGGTCGTGTCGGCGCCCTCGATCGTGAGCGCAAGTTCCTTGTCTTGGGCGAGCGCCAGGTCGCGGATCATCCTGGGAAACAGGCCGAACACAGTCGATAGTGGCAGCAGCGACGCGGAGCGAATCCCCTCCTCGATGCGGGACACGACCTTGTCCAGCCGCGTCCGATCGTCGCCCGTGTCCTCCTTCAGCTCCTCGATGCGCGTCTGCAGATCGTCTGCCAGGTCGCGCATGCGTCCATACGCCTGTTCGGCCCTTACCCGGCGACGGCCGTCCGGCAGGTCGCTGGCGGACGAACCCAGAGATTCGTCGGCGGCGAGAAGTTCACGGTAGAGCGATGTCCAACGATCGTTGACGGTGGCGACATCGCCCGCTCGTTGTTCGATGCGGCCGTTCGTCACCACGAGTTCGCCCGCGCGGAGCATCAGGTCGTCCAGCTTCCGCGAGTCAACGCGGATCGTCTCCACCCTGAATGCGTCCGACGGCCGCGCGCTGGCGTCCTGCTGTGCGGGCGGCGAAGGCGCCTCGGTCGGCGGCGGCGGCGTAGGCGCCGGCAGGGCCTCGCGCTCGACGGGTGGCGCGGCATCGGTGGCAGCATCCTCCGCCACAACGACGGGGTCCGGTAGCTCAGGCGCCGAGGGGGCCGCCTGCTCCGACGCGACGGGGTCGGCCGCTGGCGGGGCAAGCACCGGCGCCTCCGATCCGCCGCTATCGCCCTCTTCGGCTTGCTCCACTGCGTCGAGCCCGGCCAGCACCTCGGCGACGTTCACCCGGGCGGACACGCCGGTGACCGCCTCCTGCACCAGCGCGCGGATCGTGTCCAACGTCTCGTACAGCTTCGTGATGACGGGCGCGGTCAGGGCGACCTCACCCCGCCGCGCAGCCCCAAGCACGTCCTCGAACCGGTGCGCCACCTGCTCGACGGGCGCGATGCCCAACATACGCGCCGAACCCTTGAGGCTGTGCGCGTCGCGGAATATGCGCTGTAGCGTCTCCGCGTCGGCGGGATCGGCTTCCAGGGCCAGTAGCCCTTCGTCCAGGCTTTGGAGATGCTCGTCGCTCTCCGCCTGGAACAGCGCCCTTAGTTCGTTGTCATCAATCATGCATTGTCTCGGGTCTCGGCGGCCCAGGCTCGTCCGGCCAGTTGTTCCGATTGCGCTTGGCGCGCCTCAGGGCGCGACGGCCGAGGCCATGTCTTGCCACACCTCGTGGCGCCGCCCGTCGGAGCCAGTCGCGCCACGATTCATATCACGCGCTCGTCCACGATCCACTCGTCCTGCATGACGATGCCGAGTAGGTCCAGGATACCGACGAGGCGGCCGGAGTGCTCCGCGACGCCACGGAGGAAGCCATGGTTCGCCGCCAGCACTGACCCCTCGACGTCACGCACGTCCGACTGCTCGACGAACACGACGTCCATGACATCGTCGATGAGCGCGCCCACGAGGAACTCGCCTCGACGGATCACGACCACCCGCGAGTCTTCGCTCGTCCCCGTGAGAGTGGAATCCAACGCGGTGCTGACGTCCACGAGCGTCAGCACATCGCCCTCGAAGTTCGATGCGCCGAACACGTGCGGCGGGCTGCACGGCACCGGCGTCGTCACAGCCGGGCGCCGGATGAACTGATCAACCGTCATCACGTCGATGCCGAACCAGTCGTCGCCGATGCGAATCAGCGCGAGAGCGAGGCTGTCCTCATCCGTTTCGGCCGCCGACGGGGCCGCCAGCGATGAGGCCCTCGTTTGCAGCGTTTCCCGCTGCGCAACCGGCAGGTGGTCCAGCCGCGCGGAGAACGACACCGACGGGGCGGCCAGTCCCGGCCGCGCGGTGTCGAGCCCGTCCATCACCGCGTCGTGGTCCAGCAGCATGACCACCATGCGACCGCGGTTGATCGAATGTGTGATGATCTGACCCCGCTCGGCGCCGGCGGAGGCGAACGCCTCGGTCTCGTGCACGTCGTTCGGCTGGACGTGGATGATGTCCTGCACCCGCTGTACGATGACGCCAACCAGGCGCGACCGCGACTCGATGACTACCAGTTGATCGGTGACCTCGTACGGCCGCGACTCTCTCCCGAATCGCTGAAGCAGGTCGACCACCGGCAGCGTGTGACCGCGGTAGTTCATTGCGCCCACGACGTACGGCGGCATCTCCACGACCGGAGCCAGTTCTGTCAGCCAGAGAATCTCGACCACCGCGGCTGCCTTCACCGCGTACGTTGCCGCGTCGTGCTCGAACAGCAAGACCTGGAATGCCTCGGTGGGTTGCGTGACCTGCTCACGCACTTGCATCAAGCTCCTCGATCCGCGCCAGTATGAAACCCTTGATGTCCTCGTCGGCGGCGACGGCGTCGTCGCGTCCGCCCAAGCTCCGTAGGGCGCCTCTATACGCCCGCGCCGCGTGTCGCGCCTCACCCGCCCGGTCGTATAGCGACGCGAGCGTCAGATGGGCGTCCGCGTTGCCGGTGTCGAGGTAGATGGCCTTTTTGACGAGCGCCTTCGCCTCGGCCGTCTCGCCGAGCTCATCGGCGATCTTGGCCAAAACGAGATGCGCCTCGCCATTGAATGGATCGGCCTGCAGCGCCGTTTCACACGCCGCGCGCGCCGAGTCGTGCCTCCCCCGATCCGCGTAGGCGTGCGCGACCATCAACCAGATGCTCGCATCCTGCGCGTTCGACGCGGCTGCGCGCCGAGCGATCGCCTCTGCTCCGACGCTGTCTCCCCGATCCAGCGCGGCCTGTGCTTCTGCGCGTAGCGCATCCGCGGTCGGCTTGGGCGGTGGCGCATCCTCGAGCCGTCGTGGGACGACCTTGGCGGCCCGCACGCGCGATTCGGGCGGCCGTTGTGTCGGCGCGAGTCGCGGCCGCGACGGCTCCAGCGCGGCCGGGCGCTGGTACACCACCCGGTTCCCGACGGATCGTGGCACGACGCCTTCCAACTGCCGCGAGTGGATCTCGGCATTCCCGACGATCAAGTAGCCTCCCGGCCGCAGACACTCGACAAGCTTACGCGCCACCGCTTTCACCGTATCCTGGCCGAAGTAGATAAGCACGTTCCGGCACAGGATGATGTCCATGGCGTCGAGGCCGGCCGCAACGTCTGGATAGGCGTCATCGATCAGGTTGTGTCGCCGGAACGTCACGCCACGCCGCACCGACTCCTTCAGCTCGAACTCGTCCCCACGCTCGAGGAAGTGGCCGCCGATGATGGACTCATCGACCCCTCGGAACGACCACGCGCGGTACCGCGCCCGCCGTGCGGCCTCTATCGCGGTTGGGTTGATGTCTGTGCCGACCAAACTCCCGCCGGCCGCGGGCCGCCCCATCTCATGTAACAGCATCGCCACGGAGTACAGCTCCTGCCCGTCCGAGCAGCCCGCGCTCCAAACGCGCACGCTTCCGTTCCGGGCGTCGAGCAGCTCCGGGAGCACGTGGCTCCGCAACGCCTCGAAGATGCCGGAGTCGCGAAAGAAGAAGCTTTCGCCAACCGTCAGCATGGTCGCCAGCGCGTCCCACTCTCGCCTACCGGCGTCGGTCGTCCCGGTCAGCAGGCGCAGATAGTCTGCGGCGGCGCGCGTCCCCGTAGCGTCCGCGCGCTCGCGGAGAGCGCGTGCAATGCGCTGTGAATTGGCCGGCGACTTGGGCACGCCGAGACGGGTGGCGATAAGGTCGTGAAGCCGTGCGACGCGCGCAGATTGTACCGCGGCCATTGCGCCCATCCACAGTGTCGCACCGGCGCGGCGGAGAGCGTTCCTGCGCCCTGGGCCGATGCTCGTTCCCTCCCATTAATCGTAATCCCGGCAGTCTGACAGGTCAAACCCGGTAGGAATCGCCATACGGTAAGGGTTTCACGGTAGGTCTACGCCAAGCTTCTCCGCCCCGGCACACAGCCGTTGCCAGACGACGACAGGCAGCTCGATCCCTTCCGCCAAGCGCTTCTCGCGACTGCTCTGCTCCATGTCGCCCGGGGCCAACACCTTCGTCACGCCCTTGGCCGGGGGGTTGTCCGTTATGCCCCCTAGGAACGACCGCACGTTGGACGCGTAGCCGTCGGCGTCCTGGAACGCCCCGATGTCGATTGCCATCAGGAAGACCCCGATGATGCGCTTGTTCTCGGCGTCGTAGCTTCCTGTCAACGCCGCGAGTAGGCACGTCGCGAGCGACAGCGCGTACCCCTTGTGCCCGCCGGTCAGCAGCAGGCTGCCGCCGTCGAAGAAGTCGTCGGGGTTCGTGCTCGGTCGGCCGTCGCGGTCCAGGATATGCTCAGGTGGCAGTTGCGAGCCTTCCGCCTGCGCGAGCCGGATCTTGCCGTCTGCGATGATGGTCGTCGCGAAGTCCGCCACGAACGGCGTGTCGTCGCCCGTCGGGACGCCGATTGCGATGGGGTTCGTCCCCAGCGCGCGCGTTGTGCCGCCGAAGGGCGCTGCGGCGCCGGCTCCCGGCCCGCCGAAGCCGAACGTAGCTATGCCGATACACCGAGCGGCGGCCGCCTGCTCCGCGTACTCGCCCAGCCTGCCGATGTGGTTGCAGTTGTCCAGACTGACGCCCGCCATCCCCGTGTCGCGCGCCTTGCGTATCGCGAGATCCATGCTCCAGTGCGCCGCGTGGTGCCCCCATCCGCGACGCGCGTCTACGGAGGCTGTTCCTGGCAGTTCCCGCGTTATCTCGGGCCGCGCGGACGTGTCCATGCCTCCCGCCTCGATCTGCCGGAGATAGTCCGGGATGCGCAACACGCCATGCGACGGATGTCCCGCGAGGTCCGCGTTCACCAGGATGCGCGCGGCGCACTCAGCGATGTCGTCCGGTGTGTCCGCTGCGCTGAAGAGCCGAGTCACAAACGCGGACAGATCGTCCGCCGAGATACGGTGCGTCGCGTTCTCCGCCATGCTGCTCCCACCTCGTGCGCGCCGGGCCTGTGATGCGTGCGTTCGGAGGACGACATTACAGCAACGGAGCGCGTCGCGCCAACTCGCGTTGGCGCGGGTGTGGGCATGAGTAGATGTCAGCTCAGAGGCGTGGCCTCCACGCGCCGTCGTCACGCGGACGCGTGAACGTCTTCCCCTTGCAGGGGAAGATTGAGATGGGGTCCATGCGCCGCCTCACGCGCTCTGCGCTCTGTCGTCTTCGTCAACTGACCGTCCGGGACCACACCCGTCCGCGCCTGTCGTTTGCGGACGAGACCGCGGCCTAGTACGATCGACGCCTCGCTCCCACATCAGCGTGTCGCCCGGAAAGGCGCCCTCATGAGCAGAACCGGCCGCGCCGTGATCGCTCACGGTCAGGACTTCGACGTACGGGAATACCCGGTTCCCGACCCCGACTCGGACGCCCTCCTCGTGCGACAGGAGTTGGCGGGCATCTGTGGCACCGATCTACACATGTGGCAGAACGGCATCCCAGGCGAGATGCTGCTCGGCCATGAGAACGTCGGCATCATCGACAAGCTCGGCGCGGATGTGACCGTCGACTACGTGGGGAATCCGGTGAGCGAGGGCGATCGCGTCATCTTCGCGCCCGGCACGCCCAACGGCGCATACGGATTCCAGACCGACCCGGACACCGCGCCGCATTTCGGCGGCGGCTTCGCCGACTACATCCACCTCTACCGGCCGGACACGCTCTTCATCAAGACGGATCTGGAGCCGGAGATCGCGGTGATGATCGAGCCGTTCACCATCGGCGTGCACGCGGTCATGCGCGCGGGCATTCAGATCGGCGACACGGCGGTCGTGCAGGGGTCGGGGGCCATCGGTCTCGTGACGCTCATGTGCGCGAAGATCAGCGGCGCGGCGAAGATCATCATCGTAGGCGGGCCTGCTGGGCGGCTCGAACTCGCCGAGAAGATGGGAGCCGACGTCACGGTGGACATTGAGGACATCACGTCCGCCGACGAGCGTACGGAGATCGTCAGGTCCCACACACCGAGGGCCGCCGGAGCGGACGTAGTCTTCGAGTGCGCGGGGTTCCTCCCCGCGATCCCCGAGGGCTTGGGCTACACCAAGTACGGGGGCACGTTCACCGAGGTCGGCCACTTCGTCGACATCGGGTCGTTCGACTTCAATCCCAACCGGATGATGATGCGGCGCAACGTGACGGTCGAGGCGGTGTGGGGAAGCACGTACGAGCACTTCGTGCGTGGGTTGCCCATCCTCGAGCGGAACGAGTTCCCCTTCGCCGACATGGTGAGCCACGTGCTTCCCCTGTCCCGCATCGCCGAGGGCTTCGACGCGTTGAACTGCGACTACCGCCTAACGGGCGAGACGGTCGTGAAGATCGCCGTCGCCGCTGACGCAGGATGACGCGCGTCTGGCCGCTGCCGGAGCTGCAATACCGACCGCTCACCGACATCGACGAGCCGCGGGATGTGGCGCTCGTGTACTCCCGCGCGGCGTGGGACGCTGTCGCGAGTCAGCTTACGTCCCTGCGCGTGGCCTGGTCAGCGGAGCCCGGCGCCGCCATAGAGACCGAGTGGCGACGGCTCGCCGACGAATGCGAAGGCGAGGTCGTCGTCTCTGTCGGCGGCGGCCTGGCCACGGACGCTGCCAAGTACATCGCCTCCACACGGGGCCTGCCGCTAGTATGCATCCCCACGGCGTTAAGCGTGGACGCGTTCTTCACCTGGGCGTCCGGCGTTCGTCGTGACGGTTGCGTCCACTACATTCCGACCAAGCCGCCCGACCGCGTCGTCGTCGACTTCGAGGTCATCCGGGGCGCGCCACCATCCGTGAGGGCCGCAGGCATCGGCGATGTGTTGTCCATCGCCACCGGTTCCTGGGACTGGCGCTATGCTCACGAACGCGGGCTCAACCCCGAAGACGCCCCCTACGACTCGAGCGCGGATCGCATTGCCGCTACCCTCCTGGCCGCTGCGCTCGAGTGCGCGGACGCCGCCGGAGCTGGCGACGAGGAGGGCCTCCGCAGACTCATCGACTGCCTCGCGTTGGAGGTGCAGCTGTGCAACCTCCTTGGGCACAGTCGGCCCGAGGAAGGCAGCGAGCACTACTTCGCATACTCCGCCGAGAGCATCCTGGGACACGGGCTGCCCCATGGAGATCTGGTCGGCCCTGGCATCCTCATCATGGCGGGGGTCCAGGGGCAGGACACACGACCGCTACGCGACGCCCTCGTAGCGTGCCACACGCCCCTCGACACGATCCCGCCGGACGTCCTCGAACGAACGCTGCGGGGCCTACCGGAATACTGCCGCCGGCATGAACTGCCACACGGCATCGCGCACGACGTCACGCACGAAATGGGCCGACGCGGCCTGGATTGCCTATAGCGGATCCCGGCGCCGCAGACATGCCCGCCGCCCGCCGCGTTGAATGTCGGCTCCTCGCACCGGTATGATCCCGCTCAGGATTGGGAGTGGGGACTTGGGCGATGTCTGGGGACGAATGCGGCGGGCCGGATCGCGCGTGCCGTTCGGCGTGCTCCCGGCGGTCGTGATCGTGTCGTCCTTCCTGCTCAAGCTGCGTCATCTCGGCCACCGCGCCCTGCACTACTGGGACGAGTCGTACCACGCCCTCGTCGCGCGCAACCTTCTCCTGCATCCACTCAAGCCGACGCTCGTCGAGAACCCGTACCTCCCGGTGGTTCAGACGGGGTGGGGCAGCAACCACGTGTGGTTGCACAAGCCCACGCTGCCGATGTGGACCATCGCCCTGTCGTACGCGGTCCTGGGCGTTAGCACGTTCGCGTTGCGACTCCCTTCGGCCCTGATGAGCACCGGCGCCGTCTGGTTCACGTACCTGATCGGCAAGGAACTCCTAGACCGACGAGCTGGCCTGATTGCCGCGACGATTCAGGCGTTCAACCCCGCCATCACCGAACTCGTACACGGCTACCTATACAGCGATCACATCGACGTGGCCCTTCTGTTCTGGGTCGAGGCGGGGATGTGGTGTCTCGTCCGCGCGATGCGCGGCGGCACGCGCAGGTACATGCTCCTGGCGGGCGTCGCGCAGGGGTGCGCGTACCTCTCGAAGAGCTACCTCGCGGCGATCATCACCGGCGTCGCCCTGACGGCGTGGCTTCTGCCCGTGCTGCGGATAGCCCCGTCCGACCGCGAGCGCATCAAAGGTCGACACATCCTATGGATGCTGCTCGCCACGGCCGTCGTCGTGACGCCCTGGAATCTCTACTGCATCGGCCAATACCCGGTCGAGTTCTGGCACGAGCATTCCTACGTGTGGCGGCATCTGAACGAGGACATCGAGGCATGGGGCGCACCTTGGGACCGTCTGCTGTTCGACTACGCCATCCACCTCTACCACGTGTTCTACACTCCCATGCTCGTCGCGGCGTTCGCGCTCCTCTGGCCGATGGTCGCGCGACGGTCCTTCGCTCTCTGGGTCATCTACGCTTGGGCGTTGGGCGTCCTGCTTCCGCACGTGTTAGCCACGACCAAGACGCCCTCCGCCACGGTGATGGGCATGCCCCCGTTCTTCCTCCTTCTCGGTTGGCTGATCTCGCGCGCGTGGGAGCGCGACCTCCTCGCCCTGACCGCGTGGGTCGGCGCGATGGCGATGTGCCTGATCTTGCCGCCTGTAATGGGCTCGTGGGGTCGCGGGTTCACGGTCCCGCCCGAGTTCGCTGGCGTCGCGAAGCAGGCCATATGGATCGTCTGGCATGTGTTGGGCGCGTTCGCCGTCGTCGCCGTGACGGCGGGAGGGCGTCGTCTGCTGCGCGGGGTGGCGCCACGCGCGGGACCCGCCGTCGCGGTGGCGTTGCTGCTGTTCTCGACAGTGGTGGCGTGCGCGCTCATGTGGCGGATGGTCGGCGCGATGGTTGATGTAGTGGAGCGCAACGAGAACGACCCGACGTTCGCCGACATTGCCCGCTACGCGCGCGAGGAACTTCCCGAGAACGCCACGCTCCTGTTCGACTACGACGAGGCCAAGGGGAACTACGGCGAGCACCAACTTACCATGTTCCTCGCCTACCGCACGGCGTACGAGATGCAGGACCGAACGTACCAGGAGACGGCCCCGACGGTGATTGAGCACGGGGGAATCCCGTACGTCGTGTCGTTCCGCGAACTGCCGTTGCCGATCGTCTATCACAGTGAGCTGGACGAGCGGACGATCTACGCCTGGCCGCCGACATCTCCCACCGACCCCCCGCCCGAGTAGTCCCGATCTGCGCCGGTCGCAGGGGCGCAGTCGATGACCCACGCCTCGGGGTGGGGTTTGTCCCGACAGCCCGCGACCTTTCCCCTCACGTTCGTGTTACGGACGGCGTACTGTGCGCGTCCTTAAGGCGGAATGCGGTGGACCGCGCTCCGTAGCAAGGGTGGGCAAGGACATATGGCGCCGAACAGATCCAAGCCGGAACTGCAGCGCATCCTGGCGAATGTGCGCTGCCTCAAGTGGTCGGGAGAGGCACAGCAGCGGACGTGGGGCCTGGAGTGGCGGCTGTGCCCCGCCGACGCCTCCCTCGTGGAGGACGAGGCCCCGCCTATCGACATGACGTCGGGCGAGTCTTGGCTGCAGGCGATGCTGCGCGCGCGCCTCCCCGAGGACGAGCGCAGATCGGCGGACGCCGCGCGACGCGCCTTCGCCGCCGGTCGCCGCTGGTACACGCACGATTTCCGATGCCGAGGACGCGACGACGCGCTGTGGTGGTTCTCGGAGGACGTCTTCGTCGACGACGCGTCGCGCAAGGCGTGGGCCCTCACCGGCGTCGTGTTCGGCATCACTCCCAGCGAGCAAGAGGCGGGGGAACTTCGCGCGTTGCGGCACGCGCTCGACGGTCGCGTTCTGGCGCGCGCGGCCGAGCAGGATGCCGAACTCGACGAACTCCACCGCACCGTCGCCGAATGGGAACTGCTGGATGCCGTGGCCGCCGCGTCGGCGGACGAAGGGATCGCGATGTTCGGGGGGCGTCCGTCCGGCCTCGCCCCGGCTGCCGATCCGTCTCGGGTGCTTGCCTAAGGCTTGATCGCAGACCCCTGGGATGCTAGATGTACCCGGCCGCGGAGCCACCCCGCCGTCGCGGCGTCATCGCATCCCAGGAGTGGTCGCCATGATCCCCCTGTGCCTCGTCGTCACGTCGCTCTTTGGTGAAATGTCCATCCCCGCCGTGCCGGCTGGTCACCCGCGCGTGTACGTCCGTCCGGACGACCTACCGGGCATACGCGAGAAGATCGACCTGCGCGAATTCGCGGAGGACTGGCAGGCGATTCAGCGCTCCGACGAGGCCATGCCGCTGGCGTTTCTGTACCTCGTCACGGGCGACGAGGCCGCTGGCAGGCGGGCGATCCGCCGTTGGCGCGGGGACCACGAGCGCGACCGCGATAACGCGGACCGCCTCGGCCGACACTTCTACAACGACATGCACGTCGGCGCCTGCGTGTACGACTGGTGCTACGACCTGCTGACCGACGGCCAGAAGCGCGAGTTAATCGACGCGCTCAAGTGGACAGCGGGCAGCCACGCGCCTGGATATCCAGCCGAGTTCGACACGCACGTCGTCGTCGGACACGGCACCGAAGGGTGGGTGCTAACGGGCCAGCTTCCCGCAGGCATCGCCATCTACGACGAAGACCCGCAGATGTACGACGCGGCGGCGCGCCTCGTCGTCGGGAACTTCGCCCCGGCGCGCGACTTCCTCTACGCCGCGCACATGCACCACCAGGGCGATTCCTACTACGCGACCCGCTTCCAACACGACATCGCGGCGAGTTGGCTGATGCGCGCCATCGGCGGCGGCGACCTGTTCTCGCGTGAGCAGCAGTATGTCGCCTACCAGCCCCTCTACCACCTACGCCCCGACGGACAGCAGATGAGGTCCGGCGACACCTTCGACGAGCGTGGTCGCGACTCCCGCAAGCGGCTGATCGCGCTGCTCACGGCGACGTACTACGACGACCCCTACCTCATGACCGCCGCCGACAGCGACGTTTGGGGCAGCGCGCGCGCGATCGGCGCCATCTTCTCGATCCTGTACCGCAAGCCCGACTCCCCAACACGCGCCATCGACGAACTCCCCCTGACGAAGTACTTCGCAGAGCCGATGGGTGAGATGGTGGCCCGCACGGGCTGGGACATGGGCGTCGACAGCGCGTCGGCGGTCGTGCAGATGCGCATCGGCGGCACGTTCTTCGGGAACCACCAGTGCAAGGATTTCGGCACGTTCCAGATCTACTACCGAGGGGCGTTGGCCCTCGCGACCGGAATCTACGAGGGCGGTTCCGCGCCGTACGGGTCGCCGCACTGGAAGAACTGGCTGCACCAGACGGTCTCCAAGAACGGGCTGCTCATCTTCGACCCGTCCGAGGACATGGGCCGCGGCTCGGCGAACGACGGCGGCCAGCGATGGCCCGCGCACGGCGACCACCCGAAGAACCTGAGCGTCCTGACCTCTGACGAATACGCCTACGGCCATGTGACGGGGCACGCGTTTGGGCCGGACGCGCGTCAGCCGGTGTACAGCTACATCGCGGGCGACATCACGAACGCATACGCGTCCGCGAAGGCGTCGACCGTCGTCCGCTCGATGGTCACGCTGAATACGGGCGACGCAACGTATCCCGCGACGCTGATCGTGCACGACCGGCTCATCTCGACGCGGCCCGACTTCAGGAAGACGTGGCTGCTCCACTCCATAGAGCAACCGACAGTGAACGGCACGACCATCACGGTACGGCGCGTTGGCGAGGCGTACGGCGGCGGCGCCTACGGTGGCAAGCTCGTCGCGGAGAGCCTTCTACCCCGTGAAGCCGACATCGACGTGATCGGCGGGCCGGGCCGCGAGTTCTGGATCGAGAGCGCCGGTACGAACTTCGCGGCCACCAAGGCCGCTCCAGCCGAGCCTGGCGCATGGCGAGTTGAGGTGTCCACGGACGGGGCCCGCGAGCACGAGTTCCTCCACGTCCTGACCGTGATGGACGACACGACCCCAGCCGGCCCGCGCGTGACGACGGTTGAGGCAGAGCGAGCGGTCGCAGTCGATGTGCTTGGACACGTGGTGGTGTTCGCCGACGGCGAGCCGGAGTTCGTCACTGCGGACGGCGAGACGCGCCATGTCCTCGTGTGTGGGCTGGCGTCGGGCGCCTGGGACGTGAGCCGGGACGGTGTGGCCGTCGACGTTCTGCGAGTCACCTCAGACGCAGCGTCGGCTTATTTCGAGGCCGACCCCGGAGCCTACGCCCTCACGAGACGATAGCGCCGGCCGGGCGCTGCGCGCTCGCCATCCGCCATCGACGTCGCGTGCCCGCCGATCTGCCTTCGATTCGGTGTCACGGGTCCGCGCGAACGGCCGTAAATCCCCTCGTTGGGCAAGGGCGTTTCGGTTCACGCTGGACGCGACATACGCGTCCCGGCCGACGCGAGGGGCAAGACGATCGCACACGGTCAGACCCACTACGAGCGGCTACAGGTCGCCCCGGACGCATGTGTCGAGGTCATCCGGGCCGCGGCCCGCGCCCTGCTGAAGCGGCGTCACCCGGACAAGAACCCGGCCCGCCGCGAGTGGGCCGAGGCTCAGGCGCGCCTCATAAACGAGAGCGTCGCCGCTCTGTGCGACCCAACCGCGCGCGACGCGTACGACGCGTCCCTCCCCGACATCTCGGCCGCCGAGCCGACCCTGTCTCGCGAGGAACGGTTCTTCCACCAGGCGTACGCGAACCACCTCCAAGGCCGCTACGGCGAAGCCATGCGCGCGTACGAGCAGTGCCTCATCTCCAACCCCAGGAACGCCGCGGCACACTACAACCTCGGATGCATCTACGAGGCGCAGGGAAACGTCAGGACCGCGCAGCACGCGTACCACGCGGCCCAGGTGGTCAGCCCGGGGTATCGCGACGCGGCCGCTCGTAGCGCCGAGTTGGCGCGCTCGCGGTTTGCGTCCCGCATAGTCCATACCCCGCTCGAGACTGCGCGCGCCTGAGCCTTCCCAGGCTGCCCATGACCCACGTCACGCCCATTGTCTCGTGGCGTCCTCACCGACCAATCGGTCGTGAGCGCCCCCGGTCCCCCAAACCCGAGACGTAAGCCAATCCGCGAGAGCCCCGTCTGTAGCGGTGTGCCGCAGCCAGAACTGAGGAGGGGTGACGCGCCTATGCGACTACATATCGGGGCACTGCTCACGGGCCTGTTCGTTGCGGGCCAGGCGGCCGCTGTCCCTCGGCAAATGGAGAATCTTGGGCGAGGCGTCGTCGTAGTCGACATGCCGGATGGCGACACGTTCATTGGCTGGAGACTCCTGGCGACCGACCCCGAGGACATCACGTTCAATGTGTACCGCGCGACGCACGGCGACACTGTCCGCCTCAACGCCGACCCAGTAGGCGAGCGGACAATGCTCGTTGCCAAGGCAAGCGACCCCGGTGTGACGAGCGCCTACACGGTGCGGCCGGTGATCGACGGCGTCGAGGGGCCGCCATCCGCCTGCTACGAGCACGCGGCCGCCTCGACGCCGCGTCCCTACATCTCGATCCCCCTTCATCGGCTCCCCGGCGCCCGCCCGAACGACGCGTCCGTCGGCGATCTCGACGGCGACGGCCAATACGAGATCGTCCTCCACATGGCCGGGCGCGGTCGTGACAACTCCCGGCCCGGCGTGACCGAGCCTCCCATATTGGACGCCTACAGGCTGGACGGCACGATGCTCTGGCGCATCGACCTCGGCATCAACATCCGCGAGGGAGCCCACTACACCCAATTCATGGTCTACGACCTGGACGGCGACGGCAGGGCCGAGGTCGCGTGTAAGACCGCCGACGGCTCGACCGACGGAGTCGGGAACGTGATCGGCGACCCGGACGCGGACCATCGCGCCGAGAACGGCTACATACTCACCGGTCCCGAGTACCTGACCGTGTTCGACGGACTCACGGGCGCGGCCCTGGCCACGACGGACTACATACCCCCGCGCGGGAACGTCGCCGATTGGGGCGACGACTATGGCAACCGTGTCGACCGATTCCTGGCGTGCATCGCGTACCTCGACGGCTCCCGCCCGAGCCTCGTCATGTGCCGAGGGTACTGCACGCGAACCGTCCTAGCGGCGTGGAACTGGAGAGATGGCGAGCTTTCGCATGTCTGGACATTCGACAGCGACGACGGCGCCCCGGGGAACGAGGCCTACGCCGGCCAGGGCAACCACGGCCTGAGCGTCGGCGATGTCGACGGCGATGGTCGCGACGAGGTCGTCTACGGCGCCTGCGTCATCGACGACGACGGGACAGGGCTCTACTCGACCGGGCTAGGCCACGGCGACGCGATGCACCTGTCCGACCTCGACCCGCGCCGACCCGGCCTAGAGGTGTTCGACATCCACGAGAAGCCGAGCCACGAGCACGGCATCGAGTTTCGGGACGCCGGCACGGGCGAGATCGTGTGGAGCCGTCCGGCCGCCGATGTCGGCCGCGGCATGGCGATGGACCTCGACCCGCGTCACGTTGGCTACGAGTGCTGGGCGTCCGGGCGGGGCCTCGACGGCATCTACAGCGCGGCCGGAGTTCTCATCTCAGACACGAAGCCCCGGTCGTGCAACATGGGCATATGGTGGGACGGCGACACCCTCCGCGAACTCCTCGACCACACGACGATCGACAAGTGGAACTGGTTAGACGGCAGCGAGACGACCTTGCTCGCAGCCTCCGACTACGGCTGCGTCTCGAACAACGGCAGCAAGGGCAACCCGTGCCTCGTGGCGGATATTCTCGGCGACTGGCGCGAGGAGGTGATTTGGCGCACGGAGGACAACTCTGAGCTGCGCGTCTTCACATCCACGGCGCCCACGGACCACCGGTTCTACACCCTCATGCACGACCCGGTCTATCGCCTGAGCGTCGCGTGGCAGAACGTGTCGTACAACCAGCCCACGCAGACCGGCTACTACATGGGCGCCGAGATGTCCGGGCAGCCCCACCCGGACACAACGCTCGCACCGTAAGACACAGGCCGCAGGCGCGGCGGGTGCCGGCCCGCCACACTACCTGGCCCCAGCTCCCCTTGGCGTAGGGCGTGCGTCCATCCGTTCCCCCCGCGACGCAGTCTGGGGAGACTGTTCCGGTCACGCGCCCCGTCGCGCGGACCTGCCAACTCGCAAAAGCCAGGCGGCCACTGGACTCCTTCCCCTTGCAGGGGAAGGTTGGGATGGGGTCCAAGGCGCAGGGCCAGACCGTCGTCACGCCATCGGCCGCGGTGTATTGGGCCCGCCCAGTACGCCGTTGCCCCGCCGATGCAGACGCGCCCGTCGCCGCCTCTGGCAAGATGTCCCCCCGCCAGGGGAGCGTTAGGATGGGCACGGGCCGGTCGGCCCACCCACACCGCGGCGGCGCGGCGTCCGACTCCACGCGACCTGCCGACCACCCGGAGGCGAGGCGATGCTAGGTTACATCACGGCGCCGGTGACAATCCTCGCGTGCGCGATCCTGGTTGCGTCGATGACCGCTCGTACCGCCGCGGCGGCCTTGCCGGACGGAGTCACGGCAGCGTGGGGTCTCGACGCCGCCCATCGCGAGGCCACGCCCACCCGCGAGCGCATCAGCGTGAATGGCCTTTGGCGATGGCAGCCCGCTCCAGACCCCGACACGCCTCACAGCGAGGCATGGGGACACGTCAAGGTTCCCGGGCCGTGGCCCGGCACGCGCGGAAACTACATGTGGCGGGAAACGCAGAGCTACTTCGTTCACGAAGCCTGGGCGGACGACGACCTACGGGACGTGGACATGGCGTGGTACCGCCGCGAGATCACGATTCCGCCCGAGTGGGACGGCCGCCGCATCGCGCTGGCGGCTGAGTACGTGAACTCCTACGCCGCCGTCTACGTGGACGGCGAGAAGGCCGGCGAAATCCACTTCCCGGGCGGCGAGGCGGACATCACAGACGCCGTGAGACCCGGCGAGACGCACAAGCTCACGCTGTTCGTCGCGGCCATGCCGCTCCACGCGGAGATAGCGTCCTACGCGAACTCCTCGGAGGAACAGCGCACCCGTGGCACCGTGACGTTAAGCGGTCTGTGCGGCGACGTCTGGCTGGTCAGTACGCCTCCCGGCCCGCGTCTCACCGACGTTGCGGTAACGACATCCGTGGCGGGCGCCGAGATCACGTTTGGCGCGGACGCGGCCGACCTAGTCGCTGGCGAGACCTATATCCTGAGCGCGCGCATAGTAGACGGCGCCTCGGCAGTAGCCGCGTTCCAGACCGCCCCGACAAAGGCGGGGGCCGCTGACAGCCGCTTGACGCTCACGGAGCGGTGGGCTCCCGACGATCTGTGGGACACGCACACCCCTGGGAACGTGCACACGGTCGAGGCATCGCTGCTGAACGCGGCTGGCGACGTCATCGACACGTACCGCCCGATTCGCTTCGGCTTCCGCGAGTTCGTGATTGACGGCAGGGACTTCCTGCTGAACGAGAAGCGCATCCACCTGTTCGCCGTGCCACTCGACAACGCCCAGATCAGCGCGGCCGCGGCCACGTACGACGGAGCGCGAGAGACGCTCCAACGCCTGCAGTCGTGGGGCGTCAACATCGTCTACACGCACAACTACGGGTGTCAGCCGGGTACCCATCTCGGCTTCGAGGAGATCCTGCGCGCCGCGGATGACGTGGGCATGCTCGTCTGCCTCTCGCAGCCCCACTTCGCCCACTACGAATGGGATGCCGACGACGCCGACATCTCGAACGACTACGCGGAGCACGCAGCGTTCTTCGTGCGCGCGGCGCGGAACCACCCGTCGGTCGTGATGTACTCCATGAGCCACAACGCCACCGGCTACACCGAGGACATGAACCTCGACATGATCGACGGCGTGCAGTCCTCGCGCGATCAATGGGCGCAGCGCAACGCGGACAAGGCGGTGCGCGCGGCGGCGATCGTCGAGCAACTGGACCCGTCGCGAATCGTCTACCACCACGCCGGAGGGAACATCGGCCCCCTGCACAGCAGCAACTTCTACCTGAACTTCACGCCCGTCCAGGAGCGGTCGGACTGGTTCGAGCGCTGGTCCAAGGTGGGAGTGAAGCCGGTCGTCTTGTGGGAATACGGCGTCCCATGGGATCTCACGTGGACGATGTACCGCGGCTGGTACGAGGGCGAGCGCGCCTTCGGAGGCGCCCGTGTCCCGTGGCAGTACACGCTGGCGGAGTGGAACGCGCAGTTCCTCGGCGACCGCGCGTTCGATCTCACTGAGATGGAACGTGAGAACCTGCGCTTCGAGGCGGAGAAGTGGAGAGCAGGCGAAACGTGGTTCCGATGGGATTACCCCAACCGCGTGACCTCGTCGCGCTCTGCCGGGCTCGCCGACAAGGAGGAGGTGTGGGCGCGCTACGTCACTGATAACTGGCGCGCATTCCGTACGTGGTGCGTTTCCGGCTTCAACGCGTGGGGTTACGGCAACTTCTGGAAGCTGTCAGAGAGCGTCGAACGCGGCCGCCGGGACCTGCCCGTGGACTGGGAGGCGTTGCAGCGTCCTGGGTTCAGTCCCGACTACATCGACGCGCAGTACGAGCGCATGGACACCGCCTATGACACGGACGACTGGGAGCCAGCGGCCCCCGGCCGAGCGCTGTTGAGGAACAACCTGCCCCTGCTCGCGTACATAGGGGGCGCTCCCGGCAGCCACACGGAGAAGGGCCACAACTTCGCCCCCGGTGCCGCCGTGGACAAGCAGATCGTAGTCATCAACGACAGCCGCGAGACGGTCGAAGCCTCCTGCGCCTGGGAGATCGCGCTGCCGCGGCCCGTCGCCGGGGTCGCCAGCCTAACGGTCGAGACAGGCGAGCAGGCGCGACATCCTGTCGCGTTCGCGCTGCCGTCGGATGTGCCTCCAGGCGCCTACGAACTGACGGCGACGGTGCAGTTCAGCTCTGGCGAGACCCAACGCGACGCGTTCACCATCCACGTTCTGCCTGCTACGCGCGCGCCGAAGGTGGACGCGCGCGTAGCGCTGTTCGACCCCAACGGCGAGACGAGAGACGCCCTGTCCGCGCACGCCGCGAGCTTCGAGCGGGTCGACGCCGATGCCGACCTCACAGGCTACGACGTCCTCATCATCGGAAAGAAGGCGCTAACTCTCGACGGCCTGGCGCCCGATCTGACCCGCGTGCGAGACGGGCTGAGCGTCCTCGTGTTGGAACAGTCGTCGGATGCGCTCGAGAAGCGGCTGGGATTCCGCGTGCAGGAATACGGCTTGCGCGAGGTGTTCCCGCGTGTCGCCGATCACGCCGCTCTGCGCGGTCTGGAGCCCGAGCATCTCCGCGACTGGCAGGGCGAGGCGACGCTGCTGCCGGCGCGACTCAGCTACGGCCTGAAGCCGAGATTCGGGCCGATCGTCACGCGGTCGGGCATCGAGGTTCCGCGCGCGTGGAGGGCCGGATGCCGCGGCAACGTCGCGTCCGTCCTGATCGAGAAGCCGGGCGCTGGCGACTTCCTGTCGGTTGTCGATGGCGGCTTCGGGCTGCAGTACAGCGCGCTGCTGGAGTACCGCGAGGGCGACGGTCTCGTCGTGTTCTGTCAGATGGACGTCATCGGTCGCACGTCGGAAGACCCGGCCGCGAGGCGCCTGCTCGCGAACTTGGTCGGCTACGTCGCGGGTTACGAGGGAACACCGTCGCGCGACGTCGTATACGCCGGCGAGGACGCAGGGATGCGTCACCTGACCTCGGCAGGATACGAGGCGTCGGCCTACTCCGCCGAGGAGTCGGCCGGCGGTCGCGTGCTGGTGCTCGGGCCCGGCGCCGCGCGCGCGCTGCCCGCAGCCGACGCCGTCGAGCGGTGGATCGCGGACGGCGGCAGTACCCTAGCCGCCGGTCTCGACGCCGCGGAACTGGCGCGTCTCATGCCGACCACCGTTGAGACGCGGCGGGCGGAATACGTCGCCGCAGGGCTCGGCGCAGGGCGCGCGGGTTCGCCGTTCGCGGGCATCGGCCCTGGCGAAACGCACATCCGCGAGCCGCGAGAGATCGACCTGCTCGTCGGCGAGACGGTGCTTGCCGACGGCCTGCTGGCCGCGTACGGCGGCGATGTCCTCGCCTGCCAGGTCGCCCCGTGGCAGTTCGCCTACGCGGACTGCTTCAACCTCAAGTTGCCGTTCCGACGCACGAGCCACCTGCTCTCCCGCTTGCTGGGGAACCTGGACGCCCGCGCGGCCACGCCGCTGCTTGCCCACTTCGCAGACCCCGTCGCCGAGGACGAAGCGCGCTGGCTCGCCGGGTTGTACCTCGACGCGCCCGAGGAGATGGACGACCCGTACCGCTTCTTCAGGTGGTAGCGCGCCAACAGACCGATGCCATGCCGCAGCGCGGCCGCGGGTCAGGGGTCGACGAAACCGACGCCCAGTTCGACCAATCCGTCGAAATCTCGGTGGCGGGCGCCCTCGCCACAACCTAAACCCGCGGTATCAGTGGCCGTCGGTATTGGCACGCCGGTTGCACTGCTCCCCGCAGACACGAGGCGAACATCAAGAGGCACGGCTCACACGACGAACGGAGACACGACATGAACGCTCTTACCAAGGCGATCGTACCCGCTTCTCTCGGCTGCTTCCTTCTGATTGGCACGGCGGGATTCGCGCAGGACGCTACGGAAGCGCCCGCCGACGGCGAGGAAGTGCGCGTCCGACGGTTCGAGCGCGTGTGGCGCGGCCCGGACGGGCAGGAGCGTCATGAGGTCGAGATTCACGAGGGCGACGGCCCGCTCATGCGCGGCCACCGGGGTGGTAGGATGGGCGGCCGAATGGGCCCGCCGCAGGGACGGCGCGGCGGTCGCGGACGCTTCTCATCCGGCGACGACGGCCCCGGGCGAGGCGCGCGCGGTCACCGCGGCTTCCGCGGACGACGCGGCCCCGGTGGCGGCGGGATGCTGCACGGCTTGCTCGCGCACGCCGAACAGCTCGAGCTGACAGACGACCAGCAGGCGCAGATCAAGGAGATTGCGACCGAGAGCCGCAAGTCGATGGTGCAGTTGCGCGCGAACGCCGAACTCGCGCAGATCGAGCTGCAGGAACTCATCCGCAGCGATGACCCCAACCTCGACGCCATCGAGCAGGGCCTGAAGAAGGTCGCGAACGCGCACGTTGCGGAGCGCTTCGCCACGATCGAGGCAGGCGTGAACGCCCGCGCCGTCCTTACCGACGATCAGCAGGCGAAGGTCAAGGAAGCGATGCAGGGACGCCGCGGCCCGGAAGGCCGGCGCGGCGACGGTCCCAAGCGCGGCGACGGTCCCAAGCGCGGCGGCGGTCGAATGGGCGGCGGTGGGACGGGCGGCGCGCGTTCCGAGCGCTCAGGTCGATAGGTCGCGGCGGCGACGCCAAGGACGGGAACGCCCCGGGTAGCCTCCCACCCGGGGCGTTCCTGCGTACCCGGCATCTACTCGTACATGCGGAACCGGATGGGCATCTGGAACTCGCGCAGCGCATAGCCGGTGTCCGCGCTGCTGTGCGTGAGAACGAGCGACCCGTAGCCAGCCTCGGGCATCTCGAATTCGATCTCCCCGGCGAACGGCAGCCACGTCTCGGCCGCGTAGGTATCGCCTTGAGCCCTCACATACCACTCTGCGACTGGCGTACCGTCCGACGCGACGAGCCGCGCGCCGCACACCCCCTCGAAGAACCACCCGCGATCCGCCATGCCCTCAATCCGCAGCGGACTGGAGATCACCGACCACGGCGCGGGGTGAGACACGGATATGCCGACCGTGACCTCCGCCGGTTCGGACGGACGAGGCCCGGGCCCCTTCGCGCATCCGGCAATGACGAGAGCCGCGATCAGGGCGGCGACGCTACTCCGCGACGACATTGGGCTGCCCTTCCCTCATAGGCTCGCGACGAGCGCCTCCAGCGCGTCGATGGCCCGTGCCTCGGCGTCGCGCGCGTCCCGCAGCGCTCGACTCGCGATGGCGACGCGGCCGGGGGGCGGCTGGCCCTGTGGCGGGTATGGGAACAACCCGGCGACGACGCCGAACGCCCGCGCCACGCGATCGTATTCCTCCGCTGCGGCGTTGAACACAGGCGCCAGGCGTCCGCGCAGTCGCTCCTTCGCCTCCCACATGAACTCCACGGCGTACCGCCGGCACTCCTCCCACACGGCGGCGTTGTACGCGACGCCGGATGCGGAGGCCCTGCCCGTATCCATGGCGTCGGCCCATTCCGCTAGCGCGTCCGCTCCCGACCACGGGCGGTCGCCCTCCATGCCCTCGCGGGTATGCGTCAATGCGAGTTCGAGGCCCCCGCGTATGGCTCCCACGTCATCAGACGCGTCCCCGCGCGCGACGGACGCGACGCACAGCATCCCTGTCGGTGGCCCGCCGACCACGTCCCAAGCCGTCCGGCCGCGCGGATTCTCGGCGTCCACGTAGCGATAGCCGACATCGTCATATCCCGCGATGACGTGGAACTCAGGGCCATCCATCTGCCAGCCGTAGCACGGGTTGCCCGCGTCGATGGCGGCCCGCGCGTGTCGCCACGCACGCTCACGATGGCGCACGAAGTCGTCGTCGCCGGCGCCCGCCTTCACGAACGTCACGTCGCCGCCCACGTGCCCAACGAGGCGCATCAGCCACTCCCAGTTGTACACGCTGGGCCCGCTGACGCACACGCTGGGTTGGACGTTGAGGAGGAAGGCGTGCCCGGTGACCCCGAACAGCCATCCCGGCGTGATGCGCACGTTCAGGTACCGGAGGCAGCCGTGGAGGCACGCGAGGTGCGACACGCGGTGAGACTCGGGGCGGAGACCGTCACCCAGGCGCCGCACGGTGTCATCCCTCCTGGGCTACGGCAGCAGTTCCGCGAGGACGACCAGGGCGTCACGGCCTTCCTGCTCGAAGCCGAAGAACGAGTTCTCCCGACCCCACACGATCGCGCCCAGCGCGTACTGCGTGCGCGAAACGAGCAACTGGTCCTGCTCGACGGGCGAGAGCGGGCGGCCGTACCCCTCGAAGAACGCGTCCGTCAGGTCAGGGCGAAGCATCCAGTCCCAGTCGGGATAGCGGCTGAAGTCCGACACTCGTACGTCCCAGCGCGAGAACTCGTAGTCGATCACGCCGATCCATTCGCCGTCGTCGTCGACGATCCAGTTCACGGGGCAATAGTCGCGATGGCACGGGATGGGGCGCTCGCCAGCGAAGGCGGGGATCATCACGCGCGCCCGTTCGATGACCGCCAGTTCCTGCTCGCTTAGCCAGCCCCCGCGGGCGCCGCGTCCGATGTCCTCCTCGTACGCCGCCGCGATGTACTCAACGGCGTCCGTTACCGGTACCCCAAGCGCGTGCCCGTCGCGATCGCAAGACCCGAAGTACTCCCCAACCTCGAGTTCGTGCAGCGATGTGAGCGCGTTCCCCGCAGCGCGCCACGCGTCCCGACGCTTAGCTTCTGGCAACGCCGCGTCTTCCAGGTTCTTACCCGGCATCCCGCTCACCAGCAGCGCGAACGGCCCGGCATCGTACACGCCTAGCAGCGTCGGCGTGCGCCCGGGAAACGCCCTCGACCACCGCTCGTACCCGTGGACCTCCGGCCCCCACGTACCGCGGTCCCTGTGGACCTTCACGTACGCGTGTCCAGTTGCTGTCCGCAGCCGGCACACCGTTGTCCGCCCGTGGAACCGCGCGTCTCCCGATTCCACCTCGCACGACCCAACGACCGACGCGCACCATCGCAGGATGTCCTCCGAGGCCCCGTCTCCCGACAACGTAATGCCTCCCACGGCTCCGAGTCGCCTCAACTGAACGGCGTCGCAACGCGCCGCATGGGAGAGCGTGCGGGCCGCCGTCTCCGAGCGCAAGGCCGTTCGCGTCCGGGCCGAGGCTCTGCGGGCTCTCACCGCGCTTGCAAAGAAGACGGGGCCATGCTGTCCTAGGAGCGCGAATCCCTACGCCATGGACGCCGCGTGGTCCAACACCCGCTGCCGATACGTGAGGAACGACATATGGACACGCTCAATCGCCGAGAGTTCATCGGGAGATCAGCCGCCGCCGCCGCTGCCGGTTTGGTCGGTGGTTGGGGCTCCACAAGTGCGGCCAGCGATAGGCCGAGGAATGTCCTCTTCATCACGATAGACGACCTCAGGCCGGAGTTGGCTTCCTACCAGACGGATGGCATCCGCACGCCGAATATCGATCGGTTGGCCGCCAAGGGGTTGCAGTTCAACGCAGCCTACTGCCAGTACCCGGTCTGCAACCCGAGCCGTTCCTCGTTCCTGACGGGTCTGCGTCCAGACGAACTCGGCATCCTGTCCAACAAGATCGCACTGCGGCATGAGCGGCCGGACCTGGTAACGCTCCCGCAACTGTTCCGTCGCAACGGCCATTTCACCGCCGGCCTGGGCAAGCTGTTCCATCGGGGAACGGACGAACACGGCGAGACGACCCTCTTTCGCGACGACGCGTCATTCGATCACTACTACAAGGCGATGGGCGCCGAGCCGGAAATCGGCCGCGAGGGCGAGGGACGGAAGCTCGGCGATGGCACGGTCAACTGGGCTCGATGGCGGGCCGCCGAGGGCGGCGACGAGGCGCAAGCGGACGGGATGCTCGCTGCTGAAGCGGTCCGCCTCCTAGAGGAGAATCGCGACAGCCCGTTCTTCATCGGAGTCGGCTTCCACAAGCCGCACGATCCGTTCGTCGCCCCGAAGGAGTACTTCGATCTATATCCACTGGATGAGATGCAGTTGGCGGACGACCCGGAGGACCGTACTCTGCTGCTAAAGCACGCCTTGCCGAACGCTTACAACTTCGAGACGTTCACGGACCAGGACCGTCGTGGATTCAAGCGGGCCTATCACGCCTGCACGACCTTCGTTGATGCTCAGGTCGGGAAGCTGCTCGACGCGATGGACCGTCTGGACCTGTGGGAGAACACGACGGTCGTACTGTTGGGAGATCATGGCTACCACCTTGGCGAACACGGGTGGTGGAACAAGGTCACTGTGTTCGATATCGGAGCCCGTGTTCCCCTCGTGATATGGACGCCGGAATCCCGAGGAATGGGGGCCGAGACGGAAGCCGTCGTAGAACTCCTCGATATCTACCCCACGCTCGCCGACCTCTGCGATGTCGAGGCACCCCACGAGTTGCGGGGCGAGAGCTTGAGGCCCATCTTGGCGGACTCGTCGGCAGATTGGCAGAGGCCCGCCTTCACCCAGGTCGTCCGAGGCTCGGCGGGCATGGGTTATAGTGTCCGCTACGGCGATTGGCGTCTCACGCAATGGGGACAGGACGGATCCGGCGGCGTGGAACTCTACAACGTCGGTGACTACTCAGCCGGTGACGCTGGTGCTGGCATGAATGGTTGACCGAGGATGG
>JABGQA010000138.1:218062-225137 GCA_018644665.1 Candidatus Poribacteria bacterium | reverse complement strand
AGTCCTCCACAAACCCACGACATACGATGCCGAGACTTATGGCCAGCTACTTAGCCGGAGCCGCCCAGCACGACCCCTCGCACAGCACGGGCCATCCCTTCGCTCGCACAGCCGTCACCCTTAGCTCGCCCGGACTGCGGCCTGGAGCCACGCGATGTGTGGCGCGGCCTATTCCTCAGCTACCGACGGGGCGCAGGGATAGTCGCGCCGTGCGGGTCTGTGTCGGGTCGGCCGAGCGTGAGGTCGAGCGTTTCGAGCGTGTCCGTGTCGATGTAGTGCTCGAGATGCGCGGCGGCATCGTGCAGATGGTCGCCCGGCAGACCCACCTCGCGACTGAGCAACGTCTCCCAGAGCCGGTGCGCTCGCAGCACCTGAGTCGCCTGCTCGCGGCCGGCATCGGTCAGGCCCACGCCGTCGCTACCCATCGCGATGAGCCAGTCCCGCCTCCGAAGTCGTCTGACGACGTGGGTGACGCGCGCGGAAGGTAGGCGTAGCCAGGCGGCCAACGTGACGGTCGTGAACGCCGGGGCACCGTCCTCCTCGGCGCGGATAAGGGCGCCCAGGACGTTCTCGTCGGCCATGCGTCGCGTGAGTCGCACGCGGCGCGCCAAGCGCGCCACCAGCCCGTGCGACGGGGAACACACGAACGCGAGCAGAAACAGACTCGTGCCGACCACCACCATTGCGCCCGCGGTCGAACACTCCAGCCAGACGCTGAGATGCCACCCGCCGAGCGACGTCAACACGCCGTGCGCGGCCGAGATCACGAGCATGCGCGATAGACGATCGGTCAGCAGGTACGCCGTCGCGGCGGGCGCGATGAGCATCGACACCACGAGGATGGCGCCGACGGACTCGAACGCGCTAACGATCGTGAGGGACAGCATCGTCATCATCGCGTAGTGGATCAGCATCGCGCTGAACCCCATCGACGTCGCGAGCGCCGGGTCGAACGACGCGACCAGCAACGGCCGGTAGAAGAGCGCGATTCCCAGCACGATCATCCCGCACACGAACGCCATGATCATCACGGATTCCGGTCCTAGCTCCACGCCGAGCCACGTGGCGCGATCTTCCAAGGGGATGAACGCGATCTCGCCGTACAGGACGCACTCCTGGTCGAGATCCACCTTGTCGGCCAGCACGCTGATGAGTATCACGCCCACCGCGAACAGCGTGGAGAACACGACGCCCATCGCGGCGTCCTGTTTGATGCGACTGTGCTTGTAGACGGCCTCGATCAACACGGCCGTCAGTACCCCGAAGATCGCCGCCCCAACGAACATCGGTAGCGACGCTCGGGACCCCGAGAGGAGAAACGCCAACGCGATGCCGGGAAGTACGGCGTGGCTGATCGCGTCACCGATAAGGGACATCCCACGCAGAACCAGGAAGCATCCGATCAGCCCGCACGACACTGCCACCAGCGCGCCCATGAGCACGATCCAGATCGACGTGCTGGCGCCCACCGCCCACGGCTCGATCACGACGCGGTACCACTCGAATGGGGGGATCAGCCCGTTCATGGACTCGCCTCGCCGGTGGACGTTGCCTGCACGCCCGGGATACGGCGCCCGTGCGGGTCGGTGTCCGGGTAATCCAGCCGCTGCTCCAATTGGCGCACGATGTCCTCGCCGAGCACGTGTTCGATCTCCTCGGCGTCCTCGTGCACGTGGTCCGACGCGATCTCCGCCTCCTTCGTCAGGTACAGCTCCCACAGGCGGTGATTCCGCACGACGCGTTCCGCGCGGGCCTCGCCCGCGGCGGTCAGGCGCACGGCGCCCCCCTCAAGGGTCACGAAGCCTCGCCTGATGGGCGGCTTCAGGTGCCGGCGCACGACACCGTCCGTCTCAGCCCTCCCCTCCGCGATTTCGGCGACGCTCGTTGAGCCGGAGTCCGTGCGTTCGAGGGCGTGGTAGATGCTCTTGAGGATGTTCTCGATCGCCACGCGTCGCCGCTTGCGCACGCGCCGGACGAACCGGATCAGCACGCCGTAGCGCGGCGAGAAGACGTATGCGGCAGCGAAGAGCGTCGCGCCCGCGACGACCATGAACGGCCCTGTCGGCAGACTGGGGCCGAGGAAACTCACGAACGCCCCCAGCACTCCCGACAGCACGCCGAAGAGCGCCGACAACGCGAGCATCAACGGAAGGCGATCCGTCAGCAGGTATGCCGCGGCGGCGGGGATGATGAGCATCGCGGACACCAACACCACGCCCACGGCCTGTATCGAGATGACCGTCGCCACGGTCAGCAGCGCCATGAGCAGGTAGTGGAAGAACCGCACCGGGATGCCGATCGACCGAGCGAACGGCTCGTCGAAGCTGGTCACGGCGAGTTGCTTGTAGAAGAGGAGCACCATCACTACGGCGAGCGCGGTCATCGCCGCCATCCACGTGATGTCGTCCGAACCCATCGCCGCCGCTTGGCCGAACAGGAACTTGTCGAGGCCGCTCTGGTTCCCGAAAGGTAGCTTCTGTATGCGGGTGAGCAGGACGATGCCGAGACCGAAAAACCCCGACAGGACGATGCCCATCGCGGCGTCCTGCTTAATCCGCGAGTGCCGCACGATGGCGCTCATGAGCGCCGAGGACGCCACCCCGGCCGTGAGAGCGCCGGCGAATATGGGGCCGGGAGCCTTCGTGCCCGTGATAAGGAAGCCGATCGCGACACCTGGCAGCACGGAATGGCCCAGAACATCGCCCATCAGCGACAGTCGACGCAGGACGATGAACGCGCCCAATAGCCCGCACGTCAGCCCGAGCAACACCGCGCCGCTCAGCCCGAGGCGCACCGAGGGATCGGTGAGACGCACAAACCGGAGCGCCTGCACCGCGAGTCCGCCGGCCCCCATGTCGATGTCGCCGATCTTGGCGGCATGGGCGTCCAGAGCTTGCGACAGCAGGACGCACGTGGGGAGCGCCGCCGTCAGAAGGCTGCGACGGCGTGTCATCGCTCCGCTCTCCAGACCGCGTCCGCGGCGTCGGCGAGGATAGTCAGTCGGCCCCCGTAGGTCTTCTGGAGCAGTTCAGGCGTGAACACCTCCTCGGTCGGCCCGAAGGCGACGACGCGCATGTTGAGGAGGAGGAGGTAGTCGAAGTACTGACGCGCCGACTCGAGGTCGTGGTTAACGACGAGGACCGTCTTGCCCTGCGACCGGAGCGCCTGCAGCAACGTGACGATCGCCTTCTCTGTCGCCGCGTCCACGCCGACGAACGGCTCGTCCATCAGATATACCTGGCTGTCCTGCGCCAGGGCCCGCGCGAGGAAGACACGCTGCTGTTGCCCGCCCGATAGGTTCGAGATCTGTCGCTTTGCGAACGGGCGCATGCCGACCTTCTCCAGAGCGTCCAGCGCCGCGATGCGGTCCTCGGCGCGCACGCGCCCGAACCAGCCTAGCCGACCATAGCGACCCATCAACACGACGTCCATCACGGTCACCGGGAAGTCCCAGTCGACGGACTCCCTCTGCGGGACGTAGGCCACGAGTTGGCGCGCGTCGTCGATCGGCTTGCCGAACACCTTGATCCAGCCGGACGCCAGGGGCAGGAGTCCCATCACCGCCTTGATGAGCGTGCTCTTCCCCGCGCCGTTGGGGCCGATTATGCCGATGAGCTTGCCCGTGGGAACCTCGATGTCCACGTTCCACAGGACTGGCTTCTTGTGGTAGCTGACCGTGAGGTCGTGCACCTCAATGCAGGCCAAGTCGTTCGCGGGAGTCGCGGCGGCGTCGGTGCTCATTCGGAAGCGCCCGATAGCGCGTTGACGACGGTTTCCATGTTGAACCGCACCATGCCGACGTACGTCCCCTCGGGCGTTCCCCCAGCTCCCATCGCGTCTGAGAACAGTTCGCCGCCGATCTTCACGTCGGCGTCCTGCGCGACCCGCTCGATGGCGGCTTTGGACACGCTCGACTCCACGAATATCGCGGGTACCTGGCGTAGCCGGATGAAGTCCACCATGCGGGCGATGTCTGCGAGGCCGGCTTCCGTAACCGTCGATATGCCCATCAGCCCGACAACCTCGAATCCGTACGCGCGGCCGAAGTAGCTGAACGCGTCGTGGCTGGTGACCAGCACCCGCTTTTCGGCGGGGAGCTTCGCCGCCTCGCTCGCACACCACGCGTGCAGTTCAGCGAGCTGACCGGTGTACGCCTCCGCGTTCGCGGCAAACTCGGCGGCGTGGTCCGGGGCGTATTCCGCAAGGCTCTTCCGCACGACGTCCGCGCCCTCGGACCACAGGTCCACATCGAACCACACGTGGGGGTCCCAATGCCCGGCCAACGCGGGCGGCTCCAGCAGGCGTTCGCGGTCGACCTCCTCCGTCACGGCGACGACGAATGGGTTGCGTCGGGCCATCTTCACGAAGAGTTCCGCCATCTTCCCTTCGAGGAGCAGCCCGTTGTAGAAGATCATGTCGGCGCCCTGGAGCGCGGCGATGTCGCCCGCAGTGGCCTTGTACAGGTGCGGGTCAACGCCCGGGCCCATAATGGTGGTCACGTGCACGCGGTCGCCACCGATATTGCTCACGAGGTCGCCGACCATGCCCGTCGTGCAGGTAATCGTTATTGGGCCCTCGTGGGCCTTCGCGCCTGCCGCCGACGGCTTGGCGCCGTCCGCGTCGCCGGAGCCGCCACCGCACGCAAGGAACACACACGCCACGGCGAGCGCACACAGCCTACCAAACACCAGTCTGCCCATTCCGACCCCAAGCCCCCTGAACATGCGACCTGCGAAGTTTAGCCATGCCTAAATATCTTACGTGGGGGCTCGGTGGGTGTCAAGCGCGGCGCATGGTAGGCGGCCCTCAGGGCTGCGTCATCGAGGGCGGTTGGGCTGCTGGTCTCGTTGCGAGTTCGCGGGTCCTTGTTGGCGCTTCCTGGCTACCTCCTCGCGCACGCTCATCCACGTCGCGTTCACCTCGGCGCCGTAGAAGAGCAGCAGCGAAGTCAGATAGAACCAGAGCAGAAGCATGATGATGCCGGTGATCGCGCCATAGACGCGCGGGATGTGTAGCGATATCGACAGGTAGGCGCTCAGCGCGGCGGTCATGAGTAACCACAGGACGCTGAACGTCACCGCGCCGGGCCACACCATACGCAGCCGTAGACGTTCCACGGGGACGATCGCGTAGAGCAGGATCATGCTGCCCGTCATCGACAGGAAGGCGAACGGCCAGCGCAGCACCGATAGCAAGTGCGAGAGCGAGCCCGACAGGCCGAGCGGCTCCTCTATGACCCGGGCGATGCGCACGCCGAACACGAACAGGTTGAAGCTGAGGCTCGTCGCGACGCCGAGCACGATCACCATCCAAAGAGCGATAAGCCTCCGCGACAACAGCCTCCGCGCGCGGGGCTGCGGATAGGCGATGCTCAGCCCTTTCAGGACCGCGCTCAGGAAGCCCGACGCCACCCAAACCAGCGTCAGCGACCCGAACGTCAGAGCGGCCGGAAGCGGCTCCGCCATCAGGTCGCGCAGCCCGCGGTCGAGCGTCGCCGCCATCTCCGGCGGCAGGTATGCGTCTGCGACAAGCCGAAGGTCATCCCACAACGCTTCGGAGCCGAGGCGCTGGAAGATCGCGGCGAGTATCAGCAACGCGGGAAACACGGAGAACAGCGCGCTGTACGCCATTTGCGACGCGCGGCCGAACCCGTCGTCGCGCACCGTCCGAACGAACGACACGGCGAGGAGTCCGGCGATTCTCTTGAGGCTACGGGTTGGGCGCATGGTGGAGCCGCTTCCCAAATGCCGCGTATGGACGAGGGCCTCCGCGAGCGCATTATACCGCGCCGACTCCTTCAGCCCACGGCCGATCATGCCGATAGGCCCACATGAAGTCTCTTTCGTTCCGGGAATCGGTAACGGGATTCTTCATAGAGTTGTTGTCAGGAATCAAGCCCTGCGGGCATTGCCCGTAGGGCTTCTTCCTTTGCATCTGTGGGCATCTCAGACCGGCGGGACGCTCGCCCGGATGACACGCTCGTACCGTGCGCGCCACGGAGCGAGATCCTCCTCTGCGGACGGACGCAAGCCTTCCACCAGTTCGGGCAGACGCGAAGGCGTCAGCGCCGGCAGCGCGACGTTCCCGATCCCGGGGAACAACTCGACGGCAGAGCCCCGCACGTCGACCGACACGTTCAGCACGCGCGTCCGGGGGAGGCCATACGCCGGCAGGCTGCCGTGGAGACGCGCCGACACGACCGTGTGCGCAAGGGCGTACTGGCGCAGGAGCGTGTACGAGTCGCCGTGGTGCAGCAGGTCAGGCGAGGGGATGTGGCCGCGTAACGCCTGGAACTCCTCGTGTCCGTGACACAGGACCTTCGCCCCCGCGTCGACCGCCTTCAGCGCTTCGTACAGCCCGACCCACTGCTGGATGAACCCTTCGCGGCGCGCGGCGCGGCTGGGCTTGCGAGGCGCGTCGTACCCAGGCGCGTAACGCGGGTGTGGTGGCACGAGCAGCGACAGCGGCCGCTCTCCAGCCGGAGCAATACCCCAATGACGCGTCGCCCACGTCGCCGAGCACGGGAGGTACTCGTTCTCGATGTCGAGCGCGTTCAGGAGGGCGTGAGCGTAGGGGTCGCGCACCGTGAAGCAGAGGGTGGAATCGACGCGCCGGCGAATGATGCGATCTGTGCGCGCGCTGCTCAGGCAGTCCGCGACGTATTCGTCGATGCCGATGTGCGGGTGAGAGAATCCCGCGCCACCGGCCATCGTCATCACCTTCAGACCAAGAGGCGCTATGTGGCGTCGCCACATGGCGTCGTCGTACCAGTGCTTCCACCGGTCGTAGTTGTTGTACTGGGGCATGCCACCGTAGACGGCGAAAGGGGCGTCTCTCAGTTCCCGCTCGTAGCGCCGGAAGCCGTCTGGGACGAACCGGTCTATCAGGAGCCAGGCGTGGGGACCGAGCGCGCTCTCTACGAGGTGCTGCAGACCAACGCCGATGAACGTGTCGCCCGCGTTGTGACCCGTTCGGACGGTGGTGGTGATGAGGGGGATCATCAGGTGGGCCCACATTCCCGGAGGCGTAGCCGATTGCGACGATAGTCGCGAGTCGCTATCATTATATCCGATAC
>JABGQA010000138.1:149709-217962 GCA_018644665.1 Candidatus Poribacteria bacterium | reverse complement strand
GAGTTGACCTCATATCCGATACGAGTTGACCTCATATCCGATACGAGTTGACCTCATATCCGATACGAGTTGACCTCTTTCTCTGCCGTTGGCGGACCTTTAGCGCCTGCCGGCGGCTTTTCTAGTCGTGCGGTTGCCGAGCCCGTCGCCCGCCCGTATAATGCGCGCCACCAAGCGCCGCCGCCCACGCGCCACGCTCAGGAGGACACGGAAGCAGATGACCGAGCACGCTTCTCGAACACTGCGTGCGCAGAGGTACTGGGTTGGGGCTTTCCTCGCCGTCTTGACGACCCTCTTGGGCGCCTGTGGCACGAGCGACGATACGACCATAAATGAGATTCGCAAGCGGCTCGCGAACGGCGGCGCCGCAACCGGCGTGGAAAGCCTGCTCAACGAGGGGTCGTGGTACTCCCGCGAGCTCGCTTCGTCCATCGCCACCGCCGTGCGCATGCCCGACAGCGCCTGGCCAACGGGCTTCCGCTCAGTGCTGGGCGAGTTGGTGAAGGCCGACGCCTCGATACGAGGACTGGAAGAGCAGGCGCGCACCGAAGATCTCGATGACCGCTCGCTGCGGCGCATGCGAGCGTTGAACGACGCCCGGGATCTCGCTGCGGAGGGGATCATCGAGTGGCTCTCGCGGCAGGATCCGACGAAGCTCGCATCGGAGATCGACGCGGTAGTGGATGCCGCGCTGTTGGCGCACAAGTCGCCTGATCCCGCAACGCGCGCCCACGTCGCGGATATCGTCGAAGCACTCGGGGCGGATGCGTACGACGCGCTGGTTGCCGCTCTCAGCCATGAGGGTCCGGCGATGCGCGCGGCGGCGGTGCGGCACTTGGGCCACCTTGGAGACGAGCGCGCGTTGGCTCCGCTGCGCGGGCTTATCGGAACGGAAGAGTCGTTCACGGCTCTCTACGAACTACCCATGGCTTTGGCGCACCTCTCCTCGCCCGAGACGGTCGACACGCTGATGTCGATGCTCGCCCTGCGGGAAGATGGCTCGTATGTCGTCGGCTCGGGACAGGCACGGGCCGAAGCCATCGACCAACTGGCGCACAAGCTTGCCGCGCATCCCGATCGAGTTGGGGATGCCATACCAGTGCTGCTCGAGCGTCTCGGCGACGACAACGGGTACGTGGTGACGCGGACGCAGGCGGCGCTCGTGTCGCTCGGCTCGGCTCCGGTAAACGCGACGCTCGCCCTCGCCGACGGCGGGTGGATGACCGCGCGTCTGTCGGTGATCCCGACCGTTGACGCGGATCGCGAGGAGGCGCGCCGCACTGCCGTCTTCGGCCACGCGGTGAACACGCTTGTGGCCTTGCGCGAGCCCACGGTGATGAGCGACGCGCAGCGTCGTGAGGCGCTTCGGATATTCGACGCGGCTCTGGCGGACGAAGACCTGCGCGGCGGAGCGGCGGCGGGTCTCCGTGGCATGGGCGGGTACGCACTGCCCCTACTCGTGGACCGCCTCGACTCGGATGACGTGCGTATCCGCGTCACCGCGGCGCAGGCATTGGGGGCGATCAACAACCTGAACGCCGCCACGCCGCTGATACGGCGGATCGAGAACGAACGCGAGGCGGAAGCGCTTGCCGCGATGATCGCCGCGATCGAGGCGATGCGCGCCCGAGACGCCATCCCGATCATTGTGGACATTATGGAGTCGCCGCGTTCGGCGGATTCTCGTGTCCAGGGCGCGGTCATCTCCGCGATCGGGCGCATCGGCAATCTGACGCTCTATCCCGACGAGATGGAGCGCGCCATCGCGGTCATTCGCTCGAAGGTCGACCGCGAGCAGGCTCTGTCGAACGGGGTGCGGGAGGCGGTGCGCAACCAGGCGCTCACGGCGCTGGGCAAGATCAAGCCTGACGGCGTCACGGAGGATCTGCGTAAGGTGCTCCTGGACGAGAAGGAGCCGGACACGCTACGCAAGACGGCAGCCTGGGCGCTCGGAGAGCGCGCGGCGAAGTCGGTAGATGCTGCCCCGGCGCTGGCTGAAATCCTTACGGTCCGGCGCGAGGAACAGCGCGACTTCCTGCGCCGTCTGAAGAAGCTGTACGGCAACGAAGAAGGACTCAACGAACGCTGGCAGTCGCTCGGCTGGGAGGCCGGGTACCGCAACTTCCGCGAGGTGAAGGTGATCCCGAGCCTCGTGCGCACGGAGGTCGTGCACGCATACCGGAAGATCAAAGGGGCCGACGCCGCTCCCCTCCTAATGGAAGTGCTCGAGGACGACCAGAGGGCCGCGGTCCGTCAGGCGGCGGCGCGAGCGCTGAAGGAACTGGCGAAGGGACGGGAAGCCGTCCTCAAGTCCATGCGTGAGGACGAGGTTGGCGCGGTGCGCGCGGCTTCGGCGTTCGCACTGGTGACCATCAAGGGCGAGGAGTCCGTGCCTCACCTGCTGCGTACGATACGCGAGGACGATTACGAGACGGCTCGCGTGGAGGCGGCCAGTACGCTGAGAGACATCAGGACAGAGCCTACGTTGCGCGGCCTGGCGGAGGTGCTGCGCGGAACGCATCTGGACGCCGACGAGGAGCTCTCACCAAGTCTTTTCGCCCGCGTGAGCGCGTCTCTGGTGCTAGTGGCCACCGACCGCGTGAAGCTCGACGGCCCCAGCGCGGCCGATCCGATCGCCGCCGGCTTCACACACCTCGACCCGAAGGTGCGTGCCCAAGCGCTCTATGTTGTCGGCGTTGTCGCAGGCACGGACGCCGTCGACGACGCCATCGACCTCATGAGGACCGACGACAGCCCTCGCGTGCGGCAATTCGCGGCCGAGGCGTTGGGCCGCCTCAAGCAGCGATCGGCCGTACCGGCTCTTCTGGAAGTCGCGGCCGACACGTCCGAATGGTCCCGCGTACGCAACGCGGCCCTGTGGGCGCTGAGTGGGATTCGGGCAACCGAGGCCATGGACGCGTTCACGCAGGCGCTCGAATCCGACTACCCGGTGATACGCGCAACGGGCGCGACGGCCCTGGCGACTATGCGCGTGAAGTCGGCGGAGCCGGCCATCACGCGGCTCGTGAAGGACCGCCGGCAGCCGGACGCGGTGCGTACCGCGGCGATCGCCGCGTTGGGGGCACTCAAGACCGATGGCGCGCGCTCCACGCTCGTCGAGTTGCTCGCGCGGGAGGTAGGCGCGCTACGCACGGCTGTGATCGTCGCCTGCGGCGTCGCGGACGCGGATGCCGCGGTGGCCCATCTCTCCCACGTCGTCGGCGATCGGGGAGAGACCGATGCCGTGCGCGGAGCGGCCGCGACGGCGTTGGCCGCCATAGACCTCGAACCCGGTGGCGAGGCTCTGACGGCGGTGTTGATGGACCCGACGGAACTCACGGTCGGCAAGATCGGCGCGGACGAGCATTACGTGTATTGGGAGACCGCTAGCCGCGCGGCGAAGGCGTTCGAGCCTGCGCCGGAGTTGCTGCCGTATCTCGATGCGCTTGTGAACGACGTCTGGCACTCCATCCACGTCCGGCGGCAGGTTCCCCACGCGATGGGCGCCGTCAGGAGCCAGGAGACCGTGCCGACCCTCCTGCGCGTCCTGGAACACGGCGACCTGCACGTCCGCCGGTTCGCCATCCAGTCGATGGGTTTGACGCACGATCATACGCTGTCGGCGGTGTTGGTCGACCTGCTGCAGAACGCGCGAAGCGTCGAAGAACGACGTGACGTGCCGATTGCCCTCGGTGAACTCGGAGCGAAGGACGCCGTCGCGGGACTGACCGAGTCGCTAACCACCGACGCTGACGAAACCGTGCGACGCCATGCAGCGACCGCTCTCGTGAAGCTCGGGGCCTACGACGCCGTGTTGGCTAAGCTTACGGACGAAGGCGAACTCCTCAGCGTGCGACTGGCGGCTCTGACGGCTCTGGAAGATGCGGGCGTCAAAGCCGTCGCTGTGGCATCCACGGTGGAATCGCTGATGGATCACGAACACGGCCATATAGCGTTCCACGCGCGGGCCGCCCATGCCGCGCTCATGGGAACCGAGCTCGGAGGCGTATGATGGGCAAGCACTCCCACTGCGCGCGCATCCGTGAGAGCGGCATCATCGTCGTCGTGCGCGCGGACTCGTCCGGCGAGTTGGTCGACGTGGCCAAGGCGTTGCAGCAGGGCGGCGTGGGCATCATCGAGATCACGATGACGACGCCCGGCGCGCTCGGAGTCATTGAGGACGTGCGAGGAGCGTTGGGTGACGACGTGCTCGTCGGAGCCGGATCGGTGCTGGACGCGGAGACCGCCCGCGCGACGATCCTCGCGGGGGCGGAGTATGTCGTCTCGCCCGTGTTGGCTGAGGATGTCATCACCATGGCTCACCGGTACCAGAAGGTGGTCATGCCCGGCACGTTCACGCCCACGGAGATGTTCCGCGCGCATACGTTGGGCGCCGATTTCGTGAAGGTGTTCCCGGCGAACATCGTGGGCCCGGGGTACTTGAAAGACGTCCTCGCCCCGATGCCGCATCTCGCGATCGTGCCCACCGGCGGTATCAGCGTGGACAACATCGGCGACTACATCGCCGCTGGAGCCGCGGCCGTCGGCATCGGGAGCGCGTTGGTGAAGAAGGACTGGGTGCGCGACCACAAGTTCGACCTGCTCACCGCCGCCGCTCGAGACCTTCGCGAGACCGTCGAGGCCGCGCGCGGCGCGTAAGCCCTGCCGTACGGCCGCACTGTCCCACCGAACGGCGCCGCAGGCGACTGCACGCCCTCCGGCCGCTGCGATCTCAGGCACATATTCCCGCGCAATCAGGTCCCCGCCAACGGCGCCACTGTCCCACGAAAATCGTGCGCCTCCCGACGAGGGCTCAGCAGGCGGGCCCGCGATGGCGGATATCCGCGCGCGCGAACGGCGTGGTCCTTACCACGCGCATTGCACGCTTCGGTGGGTAAACGCCGGCGCCCGGCGCTATGTTTGAGATTGCGGGCGCTGCGGGCATACGACGCGCCACAACGGCGTCCATGCGAGCGGGGGCATGGCCATGGGATGGCTCGCGTACCGAAGGCTGCCGGCTATCATCGTCGCATTCGCCGTCGTCGCGTGCTCCGAGTCGGCTGAAGACCCAACCATGCCGGCCACGGACGCGACGATTGGCGACTCACCCTACAAGGTGTCAACCCGGGCCGAGATGCTGCAGGCGGAGCCGGCCGCCAGTGCGTCGCTCACGAGCGGCGCAATCGAGAGCAGAATCCGACGAGTAGAGCATGGACTCCGCGCGTCTTACCAGGGCTCTGGCCGAAGCGCGATGAGCCTGTCGGACCGCATGGCGCACTACAACGTCCCGGGTGTCAGCATCGCTGTTGTAGACGACCACCGGGTGGAATGGGCGAGAGGATATGGGGTGTCCACGGCCGGTCGGAATGAGCGGGTTACCCCGGACACGCTCTTTCAAGCCGCCTCGATAGGGAAGGTGGTCGTCGCGGCCGCCGCCCTGCACTACGTGGATCAGGGGCTTCTTGAGCTGGACGGTGATGTCAGCCGCAACTTGTCGTCCTGGCGGCTGCCGGAGGAGGGGTTCACGGCGCGAGAGAAGGTCACCCTCCGGCGATTGCTAAGCCACAGCGCGGGCGTCACGGTGAGCGGATTCCGAGGCTATGCCGACGGTGAACAGACACCCAGTCTCCGACAGGTAATGGACGGACGGCTCCCGGCCAACTCCCCGCCGATCCGTGTGGACACCATCCCTGGGACGCAGTACCGGTACTCGGGTGGCGGATACATGGTGGTCCAACAGTTGCTCATGGACGTCACCGGCGCGCCGTTCCCGGATGTGATGCGGGACGTCGTTCTCGATCCGTGGGGAATGGCCGTCAGCACGTTCGAATCGCCTCTGCCGGAGGGCTCCTGGGCCATCGCGGCGAGCGGCCACCGCAGCGATGGCGCAGTGATCCCAGGAGGATGGCACACCTACCCCGAAATGGGAGCGGGGGCGAGCATGTGGGCCACGCCGTCGGACCTGGCACGGTTCGCCATCGGCGTGATGCGTGCCTACGAGGGTCTGTCGGATGGGGTCATCTCCCAGGCCATGGCGACGCAGATGCTCACGCCACAGATCGAGGACCGCGGCCTGGGACCGGCGCTGGGCGATGATGGAGGAGACAGGCTCTACTTCCTGCACCCCGGCGCAAATGAGGGGTACCGATGCGGCCTGGTTGCCTATCCGAAGCGGGGGCAAGCGGTAGTCATCATGACGAACGGTGACGGTGGGGAAGCGCTTTGGCGCGAGATTCTGCGGAGCGTGTCCACCGAGTATGGCTGGGTGAGCGATCACACCTACACATACGTGGCGATTTCCGCGGCGATTCTGGCCGCGATTGTGGGGCTATGGAGCCTACGGTAGACGAGCGTTCCCCAGGGCTGTGCCGGTTCCCGCGGGAACGCTATGGGCCAGTTTCCGACTCAACCCCGAAGCGCACGTGCCAGGGACCGTGCTAGCATCGGCGAGTCTGGAGCCGTCGCGCGGAATGCGGCGAAAACTCAATGCGGAGGAACGCGGCATGGGCGCGCGGTGGACGGCAGAGCGGGCGGCGGAGTGGGCGCGGACCGTCGGGTGGGCGTGCGGCTTCAACTACGTCCCGAGTACGGCCGTCAACACGACGGAGTTCTGGCAAGCCGACACGTTCGACGAGCCGACCATCGTACGTGAGATGGAGTGGGCCGCAGACATCGGGTTCAACAGTTGCCGCGTCTTCGTGCAGTACCTCGTATGGGAATCGGACCCGGACGGGCTCCTGGATCGCCTACGGCGTTTCCTGGGGATCGCGACATCGAACGGCA
Organism: Candidatus Poribacteria bacterium; assembly: GCA_018644665.1. Lineage (GTDB taxonomy): Bacteria > Poribacteria > WGA-4E. The sequence goes on along the minus strand of JABGQA010000138.1, from coordinate 211,179 downwards.
TCTCGACGATGCCGACCGTGTTCGACGACTGCGCCTTCTCCGGCAGGCAGCCCTACCTGGGCGCACAGGACGCTCCGACCCCAGGCGTGCACAACAGCGGATGGACGCCAAGCCCGGGTCACGAACGCGTCGTGGATCGTGGGGCGTGGCCGTCCCTGGAGAGGTACGTCACGAGCGTGGTCGGGCAGTTCCGCGAAGACGCCCGGGTGATCGCATGGGACCTCTACAACGAGCCCGGCAACGCGGGCATGGGCGCGAGTTCGGACCCGCTCGTGGAAGCGTGCTTCGACTGGGCGCGCGGCGCGGAGCCGACGCAGCCGCTGACCGTGGGCGTGTGGACGCCGGACCTCCCTGAACTCAACGCGCTCGCGCTCCGCGAGTCGGACATCGTGAGCTTCCACAACTACGGGGAGCCGCCCGCGCTACGCGCCGAGATAGACGAGTTGCGCAAGCACGGCCGACCAATGATGTGTACCGAGTGGATGCGTCGACCCGAGTCGCTGTACCGCACGCACCTGCCGATACTCAAGGACGGCGGCGTTGGGTGCTATGCGTGGGGCCTGGTGAATGGCAAGACCCAGACGCACTTTCCGTGGGGATCGCCGGAAGGCGCGTCGGAACCGGAGAGCTGGTTCCACGACATACTGTGGACGGACGGCTCCGAATACGACCTCGACGAGGTCGCGTTCCTCAAACGGACGCTGATCGACGGCGAGTGACCATCCCTATGGGGGAGTGGCGTGATGACCGAGCATCGGTTCCTGTTGGGACTTCCGGGTGTCGGAGGCGTCGTGCACCTGTCGTGGAGGCTGCTCCCGTCAGATGCGCCGGATGTTGTGTTCCACGTCGAGCGAGACGGTGAAAGCGTCACCGCGAAGCCCATATCGGACTCCACGAACTGGCTCGACTCCCCGCCTGGAGGCGGCGTGCGGCGCTATCGGGTTCGCGTCGTCGGCGGGGCCGAGTCCGAGGAGATCACCGTCGATGCGTCGGCGGAAGCTACGAACCTCGCGCGCGACATCCCGTTGGAAGACTCCATCACCGACGTGCCCGGGATTGTCGTCGGTGACCTATCGAACGACGGGAAGCTGGGTTACGTCCTGCGCGCCGTTCGCGACGGCCGCGTGTGGATCGTCGCGTACCACCATGACGGCGACTTCCTGTGGGAACGCGACACGAACCTGCCCGCTGTCGGCGGCTGGGACGGCTCCACGCTGCACGTGCCGCTGCTGTGTTGGGACGTGAACGCCGACGGGCGCACCGAAGTCGTGTACCACTCGCACGTGGGTTCCTACCCGCACGAGAAGCACGGGGCGCCGAGCGACAACTCACGACTGAAAGCCGTGGATGGCGAAACCGGCGAAGATGTCTGGGAAGCTCCGTGGCCGTCTGTGCAGCCGCGCGTGATGATGACGGTTGGGCAGCTTCATGGCATGGACGCCCCTGCGAGCGTTGTCGTGCAGGACGAGACGTATCGCAACGTCGTCCTGACCGCCGTGAACGGCGCGACGGCTAAGGCCGACTGGCGCGTCGAGCAGGAACGGCCGGGCGGCCACAACCTGGACATCGCGGACATCGACGGCGACGGCGCGCAGGAGGTGATCTGCGGCGGCGTGTGCTACAACGGCGACGGCACGGTTCGATGGGAGGCGGAGCCGTTCGGGCACACGGACATCTCGAAGCCGGGCCGGATCGTGCCGGGCTTGGACGGGATGCAGATCTGGTACGCCGTCGAGAGCAACAACACGGGCGTCTACCTGGTCGATCAGCACGGAAAGACGCTGTGGAAAGAGCCGTTCCGCCACGCGCATTACGGCTGGCTGGCGCGTCATGCGCCGGGCGTCGGCGGATTGCATCCCCACACCGCTGAGGACGGTCGTCACGAGTACGGCGCGGTGGACGCGGGGATGCGCGAATCGGGCCATTTCCCGATATACCTCCCCGACGGGTCGCACTGGCTGAATCTGACCGACTGGGAGCGGAAGAACTTCGTGCCGGTGCACTGGGACGGCGGCCCGGAGGTCGCGTTCATCATCCGCAAGGAAGACAAGCGCATCGTCACACTGTCTGGCGACGGCGAGATGGTGGATCTGGACGATGGCGGACTCCCCGAAGGCGGCAAGTACGAACGCAATCTGGGATGCGTCGACGTGATCGGCGACTATCGCGAAAACATCGTGACGGTCGACATGGAGCGCAAGGCGCTGATGGTCCTGGCGAACCCGACAGTGAACGACCGTCGTGGCTACTCGCCGTGGGACGACTTCGAGTATCGGCACGACCGGAGCCAGTTGGGGTCGGGCTACTACATCTACATCTCGCCGTCGAACACGATCGTCGGGTGACGCGGGGAAGGTCAGGACACAGCATGGCGCCACGCGCGGATGATCGCCCGAACATCGTGCTCATTTTGGCGGACGACCTGGGCTACGAGTGCCTCGGATCGTACGGTGGGGAGTCGTACCGTACCCCGCGCCTGGACGCGCTCGCAGCCACGGGGGTTCGATTCTCGCACGCGTACGCGCTGCCTCTCTGCACGCCGACGCGTATGCAGCTTATGACCGGCAAGTACAACTTCCGCAACTGGCGGGCGTTCGGGATCATGGACTCCGATGAGACGACGTTCGCGCATCACTTGGGCGCGGCGGGGTACCGCACGTGCATCTCGGGCAAATGGCAGTTGTACAGCTACAACCCGCCAGACTACGAGCCGGAGTGGCGTGGCAAGGGGATGCGGCCGGAGGAATCCGGCTTCGACGAATACTGCCTCTGGCATACGGAGCACACCGAGGACAAGGGGTCCAGGTACGCCGATCCGGTGATCCAACAGAACGGCGAGTATCTCGACGACACCGAGGGCAAATACGGCCCGGACATCTTCACCGATTACATCCTGGAATTCATGGGCCGCAACCGCGACGAGCCGTTCTTCGTGTACTACCCGATGGCGCTCACGCACGGGCCGTTCCAGCCGACGCCCGACAGCGCCGACTGGGCTACGGATCGGCACGCCGGAGGGCCGCGGTATTTCGGCGACATGGTCGAGTACATGGACAAGCTCGTCGGCAGGATCGCCGACAAAATCGACGAGCTAGAGCTTCGCGAGCGGACGCTGATCCTGTTCCTCGGCGACAACGGCTCGCCGCGCGAGGTCACAGCGCGCATCGACGGCGCGGAGATGCAGGGCGGCAAGGGACTCTCGACGGACGCGGGCACGCGTGTGCCGCTGATCGCCAATTGGCCTGGTACTGCCCCGGAGGGCGCCGTGCTACGTGACCTCGTGGACTGCAGCGACTTCCTTCCGACGCTCATGGGCGCGGCCGAGGCGCAGTTGCCGGCAGACGACGTGTTCGACGGCCGGTCGTTCCTTCCGCAGCTTCGGGGAGAGCATGGCGACCCGCGCGAATGGATCTTCGCGCACCACGACCCACTGCCGGGGTGGGGCAAGGACGGATACGGGCTACAACGTTGGGCGCAGACGCATCGTTGGAAACTGTACGACGACGGGTCTTTCTACGACATCGAAGCAGACGCGCTTGAGGAGCGACCCCTCGTGGATAGCTCGAGCGTTCAGGAAGCAGCGGACACCCGGGCCCGTCTGCAAGCCGCGCTGGACGACCTGCAGTAAGGGCGGTTCTGTTTTGCTCACTGGAAGGCCGGGCAGGTAGTATTTCGGTAAGCACCTGTTCCCACCAAGGACTAAGTATCGTGCCTCTAGTAATCGTTGGGCTTGTCGTCGGGACGTTCGCGTGGTTCGCCATCGTCGACACCATTTCGGGCGGCGACGCGTAGCCTGCCTTCGGCTTTCTCCCTTCGGCTGTCTAGATGTTTCCTGGGACGCCTGCCATGCGAATCGCCGTAGGATCGGACCACCCGGCGTACCCCCTGAAAGAGGCGGTGAAGGCGCATCTTTCGGAGCGTGGTATCGACGTGGTGGATGTCGGCACGGATAGCACGGAGTCCACCCACTACCCGAAATACGGCGCCGCGGTCGGGGAGCTCGTCGCTGACGGCTCGGTGGACAAGGGGATCGTGATGTGCGGCACGGGGATCGGCATCTCGATTGCCGCCAACAAGGTTCCCGGCGTGCGGGCAGCGCTTTGCTCGCACGAGGCGCACGCGGCGCTGTCGCGCGAACACAACGACGCGAACGTCCTCGCGCTCGGCGCGCGGTTCACGGCCATCGAGCACGCCTTGGCCATCGTCGACACGTGGCTCGACACCACGTTTGGAGGAGGTCGACACGAGACGCGTGTGGATATGATCACCGCGCTCGACACGCGATGGAAGAACTCCCCCAACTCCTAGCTGCTCGCCGCCTGCGCTACATACTGCCTATTTGCTGCGCCCTATTGCAGGCGTTTGTCTCCTGCGGCGGCCCCTCCGCGCCTCCTCCCGACCCACCCGTGCCGTTGCGGTTCACGGAGGTGGCTCTTGATGTCGGCCTGGACTTCACCGGACATCAGGGCGACGGGTTGCTCGACTACATCCCAGAGACCACAGGCTCCGGCGCCGCGTGGCTCGACTATGACGACGATGACGACTGGGATCTGTACGTTCTCGACGGCCCCGGTCATAGGAACGTCCTGTACCGCAACGACGGCGGGCGCTTTACTGACGTGACCGAAGAGGCCGGGGTGGGACACCTCGGGGACGCCATGGGCGTCGCCATCGCAGACTACGACGGCGACGGACGAACTGACATCTTCTTCACGACGTTCGACTCCCCGGACGTCCTGTACCGCAACCGCGGAGACGGGGCCTTCGAAGATGTCACCGAGACCGCGGGCGTTGGCGGCTTGCCGGAGGAATGGGGGACGTCCGCCGCGTGGGGGGATACCGACGGCGACGGCGACCTCGACCTTTACGTGGCGCGGTACATCGACTTCACCGATCCGGGATCGACGGAGGAGATCTATCCCGCGGAGAGAACGGCAGACCTGATAACGCTCGTGCCGGACCCCTATCCGGCTCAGTCTAACGCGCTCTACCGGAACAACGGTGACGGGACGTTCACGGACATCGCCGCGAGCGCAAGGGCCGAGGACTCGGCGGGCAAGGGGCTCGGCGTGGGCATTGTGGATTACGACAACGACGGCGATCTCGACATCTACATAGCCAACGACGTCACGCCGAACTCGCTGCTCAAGAACCGTGGCGACGGGACGTTCGAGGACGCCGGATTCCTCACCGGCACGAACGATCAGCGACAGGGGATGGGCGTGGACTTCGGCGATGCGGACGGCGACGGCGACCTCGACCTTCTCGTCACGAATTGGCAGAACGAGATGAACGCCTACTACCGCAACAACAGGCTCGCCCGCGACGGCTTCCAGACCTCCGATAGCTTCGACGACATGTCGACTGACGCGGGTCTGGGCGACACGAGCGTCGGTCTCACCGGCTGGGGCGCGGCGTTCGAAGACTTCGACAATGACGGCGACCTCGACCTCTACGTCACCAACGGGCACACGAGCCCAAGCGAAGACGACCCCGGCGTGTGCGAAGGACAGCGCGACCAGGTGTATCGCAACGACGGCCCGCGATTCGTCGAGATGGTCGACGCGGTGCGTGTTGGGAAATGGGGCGCGGGCCGCGGCGTCGCTACGGCAGACTACGACGGGGACGGGGACGTTGATGTGCTCGTCACGCAGAACAACGGCCGAATGCTCCTGTTCAGAAACGACGTGGGACAGGGCCGCGACTGGGTGAAAGTCAGGGCGCCGGTTGGCACGCGCCTGACTGTGACATCGCGCGGCGCAACGCGGGAGCGCGCGTTCCCTGGCGGGACGAGCTACCTGTGCGCGCGGGCGCCAGAAATCGTCGTGGGTCTCGGGAGCGACGCCCCAACGTCGCGGGTTGAAGTGACGCTTCCCGGCAGTTCCAGGGCGCTGACGTTGCCCGCACTAGAGCCGCGCAGCACTGTCACGTACGTGTGGGGCTCCGAGCATCCACGCATCCTGCCGCGCTACTGAGCCGACTACGGCGGCGCCTGCTTCGACGGGCTCCCGCAGGCCCGATTTCGGCGTCCGCACAGGGCCGATTCCAGCGAGCCGATCAAGCGCGCTCCCCAGCGCTCTCAAGCGTGTGCAATCCTCTCGGCGCGCGGGATCGCGCGTGGTTTAGGGGGCCAGGCCGCATTGACTATTCGCGCGCGCGTCGCCTAAACTGAGTATGACGCGGGCAGGTTCAGCGCGCAGTCCCACTGCCGGATTGCAGCGGCCTTAAAGAGGATCCTCCGCCATGCGTCCTACCCGGAGAAGGTCCACTTGACACAGGGAGCGCCCAATGTCGCAATCCAAGGCTGAGTCTGGTAAGTCGCCCCGGTTTCCAGGCATTCCGACAACCGCCGACGGCTCCGAAACCGTCGTATGGGTCGAGACCAATATAACTCAGTCCGCCTGCGCCTACCCGATCACTTCGTCGTCGAAGATGGGTGAGGGTTACAACCTCGCCGTATCGAACGGGATGAAGAACCTCTGGGACGAGACGATCCTCTTCATTGAGCCGGAGTCCGAGCACAGCGCGGCGACGTCGTGTGAAGGCTTCGCCGTAGCCGGGGGACGGACGACGACGTTCACGTCCGGGCAGGGACTGGTCCTGATGAAGGAGGTCCTCTACACGATCTCCGGCAAGGGCCTTCCGATCGTATTCCACATCGGCGCGCGCGCGCTCACGTCCCAATCGCTGAATGTCCACGCAGGCCATGACGACGTCATGGCGGTAGCGGACTGCGGCTGGGGGATGGTGTTCGGGATGAACGGTCAGGCGTCCGGCGACCTTGCGGCGATCACGCGTCGCGCCGCGGAGGACTGCGGACGGCCGTTCATGAACGTGCAGGACGGGTTCCTGACCACGCACACGGTGGAGTCCGTGATGCTGGCGGAGAAGGAACTCCTCAAGGACTTCATCGGTAGCCCAAGCGAACGCCTCACGAGCCTGTTCGACCCGTACAACCCGATCATGACGGGGACGGTGCAGAATCAGGACTCGTACATGAAGGGCAAGATCGCACAACGCGCCTATTATGACGAGATGATGCCCGCCCTCAAAGGTGCGATGAAGGAGTGGGGACAACTCACCGGCCGCGAATACTCCGTGGTTGAGCCGTATCGCATGGACGACGCGGAATACGCTCTCGTCGGCATGGGCGGCATGATGGAAACCGCGATGGCGACCGCCGACTACCTGCGCGATGAGCAGGGGAAGAAGGTCGGCGTTGTGCACGTCTCGTCGTTCCGCCCGTTCCCCGGGCCGGAAATCGTCGAGGCGCTCAAGGACGTCAAGGCGTTCGCAGTATTAGAGCGCATGGACAACCCGATCGCGCAGTCGAACCCGTTGACCGCAGAGATCAAGTCGTCGTTCGCAGACGCCCTCACCGGTCACGCGGGCTACCCGACGATCGACACGATACCGAGGATCTACTCCGGTTCGGCCGGTCTTGGCAGCCGCGACGTCCGTCCCGGCGACTTCATCGCCACGTGCGCACACATGTGGAACAACGGTGAGCCGCGGTACTTCGTCCTCGGCATCAAGCACGACCTCGCGCTCGAGCCTCCGTTCGATCCGGACATCCGCCCTGTCGGTTCCTTCTCGATGCGCGGGCATTCGGTCGGTGGGTTCGGGTCGGTGACGACGAATAAGGTTATCGCGTCGTTCCTGGGAGAACTCGGCTGGAACGTGCAGGCGTACCCGAAGTACGGCTCCGAGAAGAAGGGCCTGCCGACGACGTACTACCTGTCGGTCGCGACGGAGCAGATTCGCACGCATTGCGAGATGAACCACGTCGAGTTCGTGCCGCTCAACGATGTGAACGCGTTCCAGTACGGCAATCCGCTGGCCGGGTTGCAGGAAGACGGGATGCTGTTCATCCAGAGCGACAAGACGGACCCGGCCGACGTATGGTCCCGCATTCCGTACGAGTCGCAGGAGATCATCCGCAAGCGGAATATCCGCGTGTTTGCGCTGAACACCGTCAGGATCGCCCGTGAAGTGGCGCCGACGGCGGACCTCGAAATGCGTATGCAGGGGATCGTCCTCGCGGGCATCTTCCTGCGGGTCTCGCCGATCGTTGAGGCTGCGAACGCTACGAAGGAAGACCTGTTCGTCCGCATTGAGGACGCGCTGCGCAAGTGGTTCGGAAAGCGCGGCGAGGCCGTGGTTCAGGCGAACGTGGAGGCGGTCTCGCGCGGCTACGAGGAAGTGTTTGAGATCCCGGCCGCCATCATCACGCCGCCGCAAGAAGCAGAGGTCGCGTAAGAATGCCGAAGATCCTCGACTACGTCGAGTACACGAAGAGCGACGACGGCTGGACGAGCCAGAAGATCCACGACGAAGGCGACTTCGTCATGGAACGGCGCGAGCAGGACGCCATCGACGCCGACATTCGCGAGATCGAAGCCGGAGCCCGGCCCGCCTGGACGCGGTTGGGACTGCCTCGGATCATCGTCAACGGCGAGACGTTTCGCGCGCGCGACGAAGACTGAAAGGACGACCTCAGCGGATGAGCGATACAACCACGACCGGCGTTCCCAAGCCGTCTCCTGCCCTCTTCGACATCGACGAATTCAACCGTCGCGTCGTTGGCGCCTATAACCGTGGGGCTGGCGAGCAGGAACTCGAGGCGGATGTCGCCACCGCGCTGAGCATCGTGCCGGCCGGCACGGGCACGCTGCGCGACTTCAGCTACATCGCCCCGGAATTGCCCCTCTATGACCCGTCGAACTGCATCGGGTGCATGGAGTGTGTCATCGAGTGCCCGGACACGGCGATCCTGGCGAAGGTGGTCCACCCCGACACGCTCGACGAGGAGATGGCGAAGATCTCCGATCCCGAGGTACGGGAGGCGGTGCGTTCTCGCTTCGTGAAGACTCGGAAGTACTGGGACGCGCACGAGAAGAAGAAGGAAGGCTCTGGCGGCCTCTTCGGGATCTTCATCGACCCGACGAAGTGCAAGGGCTGCGCCGAGTGCGTGGACCAGTGTGATGATTTCGCGCTGTCGATGCTACAGAAGACCGACAAGAACATCCCGCAGTACCAGGAGACCTGGAACGCCTACGAGAACCTCCCAGACACGCACCCCGACTACATCAACGAGCGCCTGCTCACGGACATGATGTTGACGGAGCGCACGCTGCTGTACACCGGTGGCGCGGGCTCCTGCGCGGGATGTGGCGAGGCGACGGCCATCCGCATGATGTTGGCGGCGACTGGCTTCAGGTACGGCGCCGAGGAGGTCGGGATCGTCGCGGCGACGGGCTGCAACACGGTCTACACCTCGACTTACCCGTACAACCCGTATCGCATACCGTGGACGAACTCGCTCTTCGAGAACGCCCCGGCGGATGCGATGGGCGTGCGTGCGCGGTGGGACCAGATAGGCTGGCAGGACAAGAAGCTCTGGGTTCTCGGTGGCGACGGCGCCATGAACGACATCGGCTTCCAGTCGCTGTCGCGCATGCTGCTCACCGGGATGGACATCAACGTTCTGGTGCTGGACACCCAGGTCTACTCGAACACCGGTGGCCAGGCGTCCACGTCGTCGTACATGGGCCAGAACACGAAGATGTCGTTCCATGGCACCGCCGTTCAGGGGAAGACGGAAAGGCGCAAGGAACTCGCGCAGATCTGCATGATGCACCCGGATGTGTACGTTGCGCAGACGACATGCGCGGACTTCAACCACTTCTACAAGGCGGTCGTGGCCGCCAACGAGTATCCGGGCCCCGCGATCATCAACGTCTACACGACGTGTCAGCCGGAACACGGCGTCGCCGACGACATGGCCTCGGCGCAGGCGCGGTTGGCGAAGGAATCGCGGGCGTTCCCAATCTTCATCCACGATCCCAACGCGGGTGACCGTCTGAAGGAGCGTATCGACCTGCGTGGGAATCCGACGGTCAAGGAAGATTGGTACACGATTCCGAAGACCGGCGAGGTGATCGACTTCATTACGTTTGCGCGTTCCGAGGGCCGCTTCTCGAAGCACTTCGATGCGGAGGGGAACCCCTCCGACGCTCTGCTTGCGGCGAAGGACGACCGCTTGAAGAACTGGCGGATGCTACAGGAACTCGCCGGCGTTATCTAGGCCGGCAGCCAGACCACACATTCCAAGGAAGGGCGGCCAACGGGCCGCCCTTTCTGTTGCCGCCCGCCGCCGCTGGGTGGCATGTGCCCGGCGGGCTCGGGGCCGCGTTGCTCAGCCACGCCGCGGTTCCGTAGTATCACCAGGGCGCGTGCCGCGCCTGACGAGACCTGCCTTAGACAACCGGGAGGAACGCGCAAGATGGGGAAGACGTACCAGTCCATCGTAATCGACAAGCCGGCCGACGAAGTGTGGGCGACGGTTCGTGACTTCCACGATCTGTCGTGGGCGCCCGGGGTGGTGGAGGCGGTTGAGACCGTGGGCGACAAGGTCGGCGATCAGGTGGGCGCAAAGCGCGTCCTGAACGGCGTGTTCCACGAGACGCTCGTTGGGCTCAGCGACATACAGCGCACGTTCCGCTACACGATCGACGACGGCCCGTCGCCCGCATCCAAGGACGAAGTCTCCGACTATGTCGGGTGCGTGCAGGTGCGCAGCATCACCGAGGGCGGTGGCTCCTTCGTGGAATGGTCGTCGAGCTGGGAAGCAAAGGACGACGCGGCCGTCGAGTTCTGTCACACTATCTACGTGGCGCTTCTCGGTCAGTTGAAGCAGGCGCTCTCGTAGCGCCGGACAACGTAGGGTGGAGGCGGGATGATTCGCGTGCCTAAGTTCTGGCGTGGGATGTGTGCGGCGGGCCTCGTACTGTTCGCGTTGCAGGGGCCGGCGCAGGCGTGGTGGCCTGAAGGTCACGCCATCGTGACACGCGCTGCGGTCCGGTCGCTCGGCGACGACATGCCCGGGTTCTTCCGCGACGGCGAGGCGATGATCGCCCACGCGGTGAAAGACCCGGACATCATCAAGAACCGAGCCGTGCCGCAACTGAACGCCACGGAAGGGCCGGACCACTACCTGGATCTCGAACTGCTCCAGGGCCGCGATCTTCCGCCCACACGGGGCGAGTTCGTCGCGCTATGTCAGGAACTCGAGGCGAACCCGAAATACGTCGGCTTCCTCGCCTACTCGGTCGCGGAGTGGACCCAGCGCCTCGCCGTGGCGTTCGCGGAGCATCGGAAGTGGCCGGACAACCCGTATGTGCAGAGCAAGGCGCTCGTGTACGCGGGCATCCTCGCGCACTACGCGAACGACGCCGGCCAGCCGCTACACCTGACGATCCACTTCGACGGGCGCGTCCCGGAGGGCGGCAGGCCGCCTCACAACGGCATCCATGAGAAGGTCGACGGGCTCATCCAGGGCCACGACCTCACGGAAGAGGACCTCGCGTCCGACACGCCGCCCGCGGCGTGCGAAGACCTGATGGCCGGAATCATGGCGACGGTCGACGAGTCGAGGACGCACATCGACGCGGTGTACGAGCTCGAAGCGGCTCTGCTCTCCGACGAAGACCCGTCCGAGGAAGACGCGGCGGCGATCCGGGCGTTGGCCCTGGACCGTGGTAAGGCGTCCGCGCTTTTCACCGCCGTGGTGTTTGAGACGGCGTGGGCGATCTCCGAGTCCGTATCGTTGCCGTCGTGGATCGACCGCTCGTCGGACTGACCGGTCTGGCGCGATCTACTCCCACCCGCGTGTGGCGGCGACATGGACGCAGTACGTGTGGAGCTATCGGACTACGGCGCCCGCTCGGCGACGCCCTCGCCCGTGAACCGTATGATGACGCAGTTCGCCGTGGACTTCCGCGACGGCTACGACATCAACCTCGGCGTGGGCTATGTCAACGAGCGGACGATCCCCCGCGATTTGGTCGCGACGGCGCTCCAGGAGGTGCTGTCCCGACCCGACAAGTACCGCGTGCCGCTCAACTACGGTGGCTCCAAGGGCTCGCCGAACCTGATCGACTCCATCCGCCGCTTCTACACGCGGAACGGCATCGGCGGGGTCACGGAAGCGGACCTCGCCGACCGTGGGATCATCGTCGGCGCCAACGGGGCTACGAGCCTGCTGGAGAGCTTTGCGCAGGTCATGGCGCCGGGCATCGTCCTCACCGCCGACCCGATGTACTACATCTACTGCGACACCTTGGAGCGGGTAGGTCACCGCGTCGTCACCGTGCCCGAGGACGGGGACGGGCTATGTCCCTCGCTGCTGCGAGAGACGCTGTCGTCGCTCGGAGATGACCGCTCGGACGTGCGGTTCCTCTACGTCGTGACCGTGAACAACCCGACCAGCACGATCCTGTCGAACGCCCGCCTACGCGAAATCGTGGCGTTGGCCGAGGAGTTGTCCCGCGACGTCGGCCGCGAGGTTCCCGTGGTCGTCGACAAGGCGTACGCCGAACTCGTCCACGACCCCACCGTCGAACCCCTCGAGTCGGCGCTGCGCTATGACGCCGCGGGCCTCGTGTACGAGGTCGGCACGCTATCGAAGATCCTCGCGCCGGGCCTCCGCGTCGGGTATATGATCGGCCCGGACGGCCCGCTGCTGCGCGCGATGATCCAACGCACGAGCGACGTCGGATTCAGCGCGCCGCTCATCAACCAGGAGATCGCGAGCTACCTGCTGGACCACCACATCGAGCGCCAGATTCGCTCCGTGAACGAAGGCTATCGGCGGAAGGCCACGTCTGTGCGCGCGTGGACGGAGCACAGCCTGGGAGACGACGTCGTGGAATGCCGTGGGGGCCGCGCGGGGTTCTACTACTACCTGACGCTCCGCGAGGTAGAGACGCACGAGGACTCGCCCTTCTTCGCATATCTCAGCAGAACCACGGGCGATCCCTCCGTGGATGGCGCGCCGGATATGGGGCCGCGGGTGGTTTACATCCCGGGCGAGCACTGCGTTCATCCAGACGGGTCGATGATCGAGGTCGGGCGCCGTCAGTTGCGCCTGTCGTACGGGTTCGAGGAGCCGGAGCGCATACGCGTCGCGCTCGAACTCATGGCCGAGGCGATCGCCTACGCGCGCGACGTGGCGTAACGACGCGTCCACCCCGTCGACGCCGCGAGGGGAGTCACCGCGATGGAACTTACAGATCGCTTCTACGAGGCCCTGGATTTCGCCGCGCGCGCCCACCGTGGTCAGGAACGCAAGTCGCACGGCGTGCCGTACGTCGCGCACCTCCTTGCCGTCGCCAGTCTCGTCATGGAGCACGGCAACACGGAAGACGAGGCCATCGCGGCGCTGCTCCACGACGCGATCGAGGACCGGGGCGGCGACGGCATGCGGCAGGAGGTCCGCGAGCGGTTTGGGCCCACCGTGGTGGACATTGTCGACGGCTGCACCGACACCGACATCACGCCGAAACCGCCATGGCGCCCGCGCAAGGAGGCGTTCCTCGCTGGACTGAGAACGGCGTCCGCGTCGGTCATGCTCGTCTGCGCAGCGGATAAACTGCACAACGCGAGATGCCTGCTTGCGGACGTGCGGACGTCAGGAGATGCGGTATGGAAGCGGTTCGGGGGACGCAAGGAAGGCTCCCTGTGGTACTACCGGACGGCCGCTGACATCCTCGCGGAGCGCCTCCCGTGCGAGCTGACCGTGGAGCTGTGCTCCGTCGTCGAGGCGGTTGAGGCCGAGGCGCGGGCCTAGCCGCAAAGGCGTGGTTCCGTTCCTTGAGCGCCGACATCCCACATGCCATAATCCGACGGCTTCGCCGATGGAGCGGTTTTGCGAGACGGGAGGAGAGTCGTGGCGGATAAGCTGGGCGTATTGGTTCATGGCGCGGGTTGGGTGTCGACGCAACACATCGCGGCCTTCAACAACAACCCACATACCGAGGTTGTCGCGGTTTCCAGCCGCAAGCTGACCAGCGCGCAGGCGCGCGCGGACGAAGCTGAACTCGAGGGCATCGGCCTGTACGACGACTACGAGAAGGCGCTGGCCCACGACGGCGTCGACATCGTCTGCGTATGCACGCCGCAGCAGCTCCACGCGGAGAACGCCATCGCCGCCGCCGAGGCGGGCAAGCACATCGTCGTTGAGAAGCCGATGGGCAACAGTCTCGACGAGATGCGCGCGATGCGCTCCGCTGTGCGAGAGACGGGCGTGAAGACCATCGTGAGCTTCGTGCTGCGCTGGAATCCGCTGTTCGAAACGGTCAAGGCGATGGTCGCGGACGACGCGCTCGGAAAGGTGTACGCCGTCGAGACGGACTATCAGCACGACATCGCGAGCTGGTGGACGGGCTACGAGGACGCGCGGAAGAAGGAGACCGGCATCAGCGCCTTCCTCACCGGTGGGTGCCACGCCATCGACTCGATGCGCTGGTTCGCCGCGCAGGGCGAGTTCGAGGCCGCGCGCGCGACGGAGGTGTTTGCGTACTCCGGAGGCTACCGTAAGGGCCTGACGCGCGAATACAACTACATCGCCGGCGAGTGGACCGACGACGTCCCGCCGCTGGAATACGACGACTACGAGATCGCCATCGTGAAGTTCGACAACGGCGTGGTGGGCAAGGTTTCGGTGAACTACGGCGCGATCATGCCTTACATGTTCCCGCTGCAGATCTTCGGCGACAAGGGGACGGTGAAGGACAACCGCGTCTGGTCGCACAAGTACCCTGGACAGAACGACTGGGTGACCATCCCGGCGATCCTGCCCGAGAGCGCCGACGTGGCGCATCACCCGTTCCAGGGGCAGATGGACCACTTCGTCGAGTGCATCCAGGCCGACCGCGAGTCGCACTGCAACTTGGAAGACGCGATTCACACGCACGAGATCGCCTTCGCCGCGCAGGAGTGCTACGAGACCGGCCGGCCGGTGCAGTTGCCGCTGCTGGACTGACAGTACCGGCGCCATGTGGTGGCGCGGTCAGAGGAGTTCGCGATGCACGCCGTTGGGTTGGGGACGGGATCGATACGCCCCAGGCATGGTCGCGGGGGAAACGGCATCCTCACTCCGCGACTCCGGCGGGTCCAGCACACCGCACCGGGCGATTGCGGCGCCGCATGCGATACGCGACCTACATAGGCGCGGAGTTCGCCCGGAACCAGGCGGCGAGCGCCGCCTCGTCAGTCGCGTCCTCGCATACCGAGTGGATCGCGATCACGGCCTCCCGCTCGTCCACGATGAAGTCGATGCCGTTGACGTGTAGGAATGTCGCGCCTGCCGCGAGCGCGACGCGCTGATCCGACGCATGTGACGTCCTCGCTCCCCAGAAACACGTGGACGCTGGTACTGGAGTGCCGTATGGCCGCGGACGCGTGGGGGTGTTCCCCAATCGTCGCCATCGCGCAGCAAGCAACCGAACGCGTGGATACGCCGAGAGCCAGGGAGGCAGGAGACGATTGAGCGCACGCCGACGGGCGCATCATGGACGGCAGGTATGCAGCCCCCGCACGGAGATGCCTCGTGATCCCCGGGTGAGAATCGGCGCGGCATGATTGGGCGCCCTACAGCGGCATGACGTGTCCGCCGCCGACGTACAGCAGTTGGCCTGTGATCCACCAGGCTTGCTCGGAAGCAAAGAAGACCACGACATTGGCGACATCCGCTGGCTGACCTAGGTGCTGTACCGAATATCCCCTCTTGATCTCCTCCTCGTGGTCCGGGGATATCCAGCCGGTCTGGACGGCTCCTAGCGACAGGACGTTAACCGTGATGCCGTAGCGGCCGAGTTCGCCCGCCGCCGCGCGGCTATAGCTTTCCAGCGCGTGCTTGCTGGCGCCATACGAGACATTCCCGCCGAACCCAGAAGCGCCGTCGGTGCTGATGTTGATGACCCGCCCCCAACTGGCGTCCCGCTCCACGTGTCGGCGAGCGAACTCGGCCATCATCAACGCCGTGGCACGGCTGTTCACCGCGAAGTGCTGGTCAATGCCCTCTGCCGAGACCGTCTTCAGGTCGTCGCCCTCGCCGCGATTGCCGACAAGATGACCGGCTGGCAGGAAGGTCTCCGGCACACAGTGGCACGCGTTGTTGACGAGTATGTCGACAGGGCCCAACGCCGCTTCCGCGGCCTCGAAGAGTTGAGGAACCGTCGCCGGGTCCGTCAGGTCGGCTTCCAACTCGACTGCCCGACCGCCGTCATCTCGGATGGCCTGCGTCACCTCGTCAGCGGCCCTCGCCTGATTGACGCGATATAGGGTCTCGCCGGGGATGGTCGCCCGTCCCGCTTCCTGCTCACTGATGCCGAAGTCTTCGAGTGCGACCCGAAGGTACGTCACGAACACCGACGCGCCTTGCGCGGCCAGCGCCCGCGCCGTCGCGGCGCCGATACCGTGGTTCGCGCCGGTGACGAGCGCGACCTTCCCGTCAAGCTGTGGATCGATCATCGCGTCATCCTTCCGACTGTGCTCGGGGCCCGGCGTCGCGGCTGAGGGAGAGGCGGAGGCATCGTGAGGTACCGAGAGAGACGATTGGTGCACAGGCTCGTCCGCGGCGCCTCGGCGACTTCGCGCGGGCCGCCTTCGCTCCGCGGGCGAGATGCCCCTTGTCGTTCCTGGCAACGCGAACGGCTGGCTTTGGCACACGCCGCAACCAAGATGGCTGCGGGGCATCGCCCTGCCGAGGGTTGATACTCGGTTCACACTGTCGCCGGTCATCATCGTCGGGCGGATTGTGGCGACGGGTCCTAGCCCGCGCGGAGTTCGTCCAAGAGCGCTCGCGCCTGGACCAGCGGCAGCAGGTCGGACCCCTCCGTGAACCGGTCGTAGACCGCCTGAAGGGCGGCCGCGCCCTCTTCGTGGCGCCCCTGACTCTGGCGCACGCGGCCGAGGCCCATCGTGGCCTGGAGTTCGAACAGCAGCGACTCCTGCGGCCGCGAGATGTCGATCGCCTCGGTGAAACATCGCTCCGCGCCCTCGTATTCGGCCTTGGCGGCGAGAAGGCCGCCTTCGAGGATAGCCGACCATGGCGCAGCCATGCCCGTGGGGGCGTCGGGCGCGTCTTCGTGGATCTCCGCGATATAGGAGCGTACGTGACGGGCGATATCCAGACCCTCGTCGATCTTGCCTGTCATGAGGTAGGCCTCGCCGAGGAACAGGCTGCCGTCGCTGCTTCCTCCCCCATCGTGTAGCGCCCCACTGCCCTCGATCAGGAGCGCCAACCCCTCCTCGACGGCGCCCCGCTCGACGAGAGCGCGGCCTTTTGCCACCGACCCATGCAGGAGCCAGAACGGGAAGTCGTGCTCGGCGGTGAGCGCGAGCAGTTCGTCGGCCAACTCCAGAGCGCGATCGGGGCCGTGGAGCGTCAGCGCCTGCTGCGCGCCGAACCCGAGGACGAGCGCCGTCGTGAACGGGTGGTTCAGCGTGCGGGCGAACTCCAGCGACTCCTCGTGCGCCCGCGCCCCCCGGCCCAACATCCCCATAAGCGATCGGGCCATGGCAAGATAGGCGAGGCCCACTGCACGTGGATGCTGTCCGTGCAGAAAGATGACGCTCTCGGGCGGCTCGGCGTCGACCAGTTCGATGCACGTGTCCAGGTGCTCGCACGCCTCTCGCAAGCGGCCGAAGTGCCCGGTGGTCATGCCGAGCATGAAATGGGCCGCGACCAGCGTCGTACCGTGGCCTGTGTCGCGCGCGATGTCGTACAGCTGGGTGCCGTGTCCGTGGGCCTCGACAAGCTCTCCGCCCACCATCGCCACGACGCCGGACGCGAGCAGGGCCGTTCCCAACTCGACGGGTCGATCGACCGCGGCGGCGAGTTCACGCGCGCGGGCGAGGTGTTCCGCGACGCGTGGCGCCGTGTACCCCTCGGTCGCCATGCGCGTGGCGCCGATGCCCAGCGTTAGAAACAGCTCCTGCTCGTCGCGCTCTGGGCTGTCGGGAGCTGTCGCAAGTAGGTCGAGCCCCCGGGTGAAGTGCGCCTCGGCCTCGGCCAACGCGGAGCGCTCCCGCGCGCGGTCACCAGCGTCGCGCCAATGCTCCACGGCAAGAGCGGTCAACCCCGCTTCCGAGTAGTGGTGCGCCACGACCTCCGGCTGCGCCCGCGCGATCTCGGGGAAACGCTCCTCCAACGCCGTGGCGATCCGTCGGTGGTACTGCTGGCGACTGCTCTTCAGCAGCGACTGGTACGCCGCGTCGCGGATCAGGGCGTGCTTGAATACGAACGTCGCCGCCCGACCAATGCCGCGCGGGAACACGAGTTCAGCCTCGACGAGTTGCTGCAGGGCGTCACGGAGTTCGGCCTCGGGCATAGGCGACACCGCGGCCAGGAGATCGAACCCGAATTCCCGACCGATCGCTGCGCCGAGTTGTGCTACCTCTTTAACAGGCGCGAGGCGATCCAGCCGGGCGGTCAGGGAGTCGTGCAACGTTGTTGGGATCGCCGCGGGAGCTAGGGGGCCATCGACAGCGTACCCCTCGCCGCCTTCCCGGACCAACCCCGTCTCGATCACCATCTTCGTCAGTTCTTCGACGAACAGCGGCACGCCGTCCGTGCGCGCGAGGATCTGTTCGAGCACCTCGTCGGGCAGGACTTTGCCCTCGGCGATGTGCGTGATCATCGGAGCCATCTGCGTCTTTGGCAGTCGATTCAGAGTGACGTGGGACACGTGCGAGCGCGGGCGCCACGGCGGCTGGAAAACGGGTCGATACGTGAGTATGAGGAGCATCTTCGTCGTCGGCGCGTGCTCGATCAGGAGCGTCACGAACTCGAGCGTGGACGGGTCGGCCCAGTGCAGATCCTCGACCACAAACACAATCGGCTCACGAACCGCGAACGCGAGCAGATGGGACAGCACGGCGTCGATCGTCTTCTGCTTCTGCTGCTCCGGCAGGGCCTCCGGCCGCGCAATGCCATCGTTCGCGGGCAGGTCCAAGAGCGCGGCGAAGTGCGGCAGATCGTCCTCTACGCAGTGCCCGGCCGCCTCGAGATGCTCACGCATCCTCTCGACCTGCTCCTCCGGGGTGGATGTCATGGCGCACCCGCAATTGGCGCGGATCATCTCGATGATCGGGTAGAACGCGCTGTTCTCGTGGTAGGGGCTGCATCGGGCCTCGATCCACTTGTGGTCCTGCGCCGCGAGCGACTCCTGGAACACCTGCGTGAATCGAGACTTACCGATGCCCGCCTCGCCGTTGAGCAGGATCGCCTGACCTGCGCCGTCGCGGACGAGTTCCCAGCGGTCGCGTAGCAGGCCCATCTCCTGCTCGCGGCCCATGAACGGAGTCAGAGCGCCGGACACGTCGCGGCGGCTTTGGGCGTCGCGCTCCCCACGTACGACGTGGACGTTCATCGGTTGGGAGATGCCCCGGAGCGCGCGCGGGCCGAGATCCTCGCAGTCGAAGAATCCCCGCACCAGATGATGGGCCGTAGCGCTGACGACGAGTTCGCCGGGCTCGGCCAGCCCCTGCAGGCGGGCAGCGACGTTCGGGACATCGCCCAGGGCGAGATCCTCGCGGCGACTGCCTCCACCGACCTCGCCGATCACCACCAGCCCCGTGTGCACGCCGATGCGCACCTGCACGTCCACGCCCATCTCTTCGCGGAAGCGGGAGCTCATGCGGCGGATGCCGTCGAGAATGCCAAGACCGGCTCTCACGGCGCGTTGCGCGTCGTCCTCGTGCGCGACCGGGTAGCCGAAGTAGACAAGCAGTCCGTCGCCGAGGTATTGCGCCGTGTGCCCGGCGTAGCTCTCGATAACCTCGGTTGCGGTGTGTTGGTAGGCCCGGACGACTTCGCGCAGTTCCTCGGGGTCCAGGCTCTCGGCCATCGAGGACGAGCCGACGAGGTCGCAGAACATGACCGTCAGGTGGCGACGTTCGGCTTCAGCCGCGCGTGGGGGATCGACCGGAGCGGGCGCAGGGGTCAGCTCAGCGGACGGCTGCGCGTCGGCCGTTAGGTTGGTCCCACATTGGTCGCAGAACTTCGCGTCGGGTCGCACTTCGGCGGCGCACTCGGGGCACCGTCGCTCGAGCTTGGCGCCGCATTCTGAGCAGAACTTCGCGTTGGGGCCGTTGGCGTATCCGCAACTCCCGCAGTTCACGGCACGTGGCCTCCGAGGGCGTGGTAAGGACGCAGTGTAGAACGGGGAGGGGAGCGCTACGCTCGCGGGCGAGGGGCGGACGCCCCTCGCCGTGTGAGTCGGGTCTAGAGGTCGTTGGCGGCTCGGATCTCTTCCTCGGTAAACGCGAAGTCGATCCATTCGACGATGCGCCACTCGTCTTCGCTTGTCGCGGGGTTCAGGCGCTTCTCGAAGATGAACCGCGAGTCGCCCTCGGCGAAGGCGCCCGTGAAGCCACCCTCAAGCGTTCCCTCGGTGACGAAGAGCTGGATGCGGTAGTGGTTGTTGACCTCGTAGCGCGTCTTCTCGTCGTTGAGCGCCTGTATTTCGGGGGGCTCGGATATCTCGATCTCGATGTCCTGGAACTGGCCGAAAACGCGGATCGCGGCGTCGCGTTCCAGGGTGATGTCGTCGAAGATCAGGTCGTCGGTCGGATCGGCGTCGGTGCCCATGTCGGACTCGTACAGGAAGCCTTCGCCCCAATACGCCGACATGTACAGCTCGACGTCCTCGGTCATGTAGCCCTTTTGCCACTGGTCGCGTAGAATCGCGCTGATCTCCGCGAGGACCGGGTCCTGGTCCTGCGGCTTGTCCACGTCGCCACATCCGGCGAGTCCCACGGCCGCCAGACCGACGACGCTTAGCGCGAGGGTCAACCCTATCGCGCGCCGTGTCCGTTGCATAGTCCCTACCCCTCCCGGCTTCCGCCGTTCCCTAGAATGCGAAGTTCAGGCTTAGAGTCGGCGCGGCGCTTTCCCAGTCCACCTGGATGTTCCGCAGGTCGCGCCCCTGCTCGATCACCTGTTCCGCACGTCGCTCTGCGTTATAGATGTTCGCGTCGATATACGCGTCAATCAAGCCAAACGCCCACAGACCCAGGGCGCTGAACAGGAACGTCTGACTCACCTTGAACCGTTCGTTGGAGGTGGCGTAGAGCGCTTCGGCCTCGTCGGAGGTCAGCCCGTACGCCGCAATGGCTGGCAGATACTCGTTGTTGTAGATGTTTCGAAAGTCACGACGGGTGACCCACCAACCCGCCAGAAGCCCTGCCGCGCCGGCCATAAACACCGTCCCCTGTACCGGCTGGCGTATGGTGAACTGACCCCAGCCCGGCACGATGGCAGAGCGCACAAGAGCGTTGTACGGAGGCACGAGCCCCAGGGCCTTCTCCTCCGCGGCGCGCGCGGCCTCGATGGCCTCCCGCTCCGCGGCCTCAGCCGCAGCGTCCGGCTCGGACTGTGTGCTGGGACGGAAGGTTTGCGCATGGAGCGGCCCGGCGACCACACACAGACAGACTAGTAGCAGGAATGGCTTCAACGACTCAGCTCTCCGACCCAGGCCCGTGCGGTAGGGTATGCGTCACTCTACCAAACCGGCCGGAAACCGGTCAAGTTGACACTCAGTATTCGGCCCACTTATGGCCCGGCCGCAATCACGCTAGTATCCGACGCGGCGTTCACTACCAGGAACAGGAGATACGAGATGGCACGGTTGCGACACATCGCGCTTCGGTGCGCGGATGCAGAGGCGTCCAGGCGCTTCTATGAGTTGCTCGGGTTCAGCTTCGTCGATTATCGGCCGGACGGCCTGAGCATCGACCTGAGCGACGGCGCCCTCAACATGACGCTCCTTCCACACGCGGGCGAGCGTCCGCGTCTCGAGGAGGGCGAGGAATACATCCACTTCGGCATCATCGTGCCGGACGCGGCAGAACTGTGGCAGCGTCTGCGGGACGCCGGCGCTACCGTGCTGCGAGATGACGTGAAGCTGCGCAACGTTGTGGCGCAGGAGGATGCTCCCGCGGGGTCGTATAAAGTCGCCGACCCGGACGGTAACGTCATCGATGTCACGGACAACCTGGACGAGTGGCGATGGGTCGAGTGACGCCATCCGCCGCTGAGACGCGCACATCCATCAGGGAGGGAGGCGGCAGTGTAGTTCGCCGCTGCGGTCGTGTTCGTGGATAATGTCCCCGCCGAGTGCGTTTTCGCAGACGCCACCAAGTTCTAGGACGAGGGATGCGGGTCCGGTGAGTTGGACACAGGCGACGCGACGCTTGCGTTCGCGTCCTACGCTTGCGCGGATTTCGTGACGCGAGGAGCCTACGAACCGGGCGAGCCGAACACGGCAATCGAACTCGCATTCACCACCGACGATGTCAGCTCGGCGTTCCGGCGAGCAGTCGAGGCAGGCGCCACAGCGGTCACGGAGCCGTGGTCGCCACCGTGGGGCGGGACGATCTCCTACGTCCGTTGTGTAGAAGGCACGCTCATCGGCCTCGTCACGGCTGTTGGCGATTGACGCCCGTCCGCCGGGCGCCCATTCCCGTTACGACATCGCGATCACCCACGGCGAGGTCGCGCACATGACACGGGGCCGGCGAGTTCGGCGTTAGAGTGCGCGTAGGCGAACAGGGAAGACAATGGACACGAATCCCGTAGACGGCGGCTGTCTCTGCGGCGATGTGCGGTACCAGCTCGCAGGGAAGGTGACACGTGGAGGACTGTGTCACTGCGGGAACTGCCGCCGGGCCGGCGGAGCGCCGTCCGTGGCGTGGGTGCTGGTTGCGCCGGGCGGCCTCGCGTTCACCCACGGCGAGCCGACCATCTATGCGTACACCCGCGGCGATGGCGTGCCCACGCGACGTGGGTTCTGTGGTCGATGCGGCACGCAGCTCACCTACGGCTCCGACGGCGATTCAGACATCGGCATCACGACCGGCAGCCTCGACGACCCCGAGCGTTTCCCACCGGACGGGGTCATCTGGGAGGACGAGAAACTCTCCTGGGTAGGTGGCTGATGCAGATACGCCGGCCGACGTCCATGGCGGCGCGCCAAAGGAACGCCCTACCGACGCGCGAGGCGCCGAAGACGCCGACCGCGACCGGCCCTGGGGAAGGGCCGCACACGAGCTAGGAAGGCGACGGCAACATGGCTAGGTGGATTCTCACTTTCGGAATGTGCGTCTACGGGGTGACGGCCGGTACGGCTGTGGCGAACGAGGCGGCCCCAGACGCCGACAACATCGCCGCACACGCGAGGCTCGCGGAGTGGATTCCCGAGGGAGTCGCGAACAACAACAGCTATGCCCGGGGACTCGCGCTGGTCCTCAGCTACCTCGGGCACGAGGTCGACTACGACACGATCATGGGCGACTCAGGGCAGGCGTTCATCGCGCAAGGCGAAGAGGACAGCATCAACCTCATCGACGGCGCGGTGGATGTCGGGTGGTGGCCGCTGGAGCCCGTGGGCATGACGATCCGGCTGGACTTCCTGGAACAGGCGGTCGGCCGGGAGCTCCGCGACGTCACCATCGGAGACGACCACGGCGCACAGGTCGAATACCGCGAAGACCCCGCCCAGTTCTACAAGAGTCGACTGGCGCCCACGCTCGAGGCGGCCCTGGCGGAAGGGCGGCCGTGTCTCGCACAGGTGGGCACGTTCTTCGTCGTGACCGGTGTGGACGAGGGGGATCCGCCCATCAAGGGCGCCTGGGCGTGCGGCGAGAGGCGCGAGATAGAGCGACTGGAAGATGGCTACCCCTACACGCTGCTTGCGCCGGGCGACCGTTCCGCGAAGATCGATCGGAAGGCCGCCGACGTCGAGGCGCTTCGATACGCCGTGGCGTTACATCAGGACAGGGTGCTCGGCCCTGACGCAGGCGCCTACCCCGTGCGCCACGCGGGGTACGGCAAGTATTGGCGCACCGGCGTCAGGTCGTACGCCGCCTGGATCGCCGCGCTGCAAGACACGGAACATCTCGGGCAGGCGCGTTGGCACCGCAATGTCGTCTACCAATTGGCGATCAACCGACGCAGCGCGGTCCGGTACCTCGACGCGATGGGCGAGCGCCATCCCGAGTCCGTGGCGACGCGTCTGGGCGCCGCCGCCCGGGGCTATGAGGCGGTCGTGAAGGCGCTCGAAGGCGTGGACCTGAGCGAGGAAGCGATCGCGTCCGTCACGGGGCGGGACGCGTTGGCCCGCGTGATTGAGGAGATCGTCGACCTGGAGAGTCAGGCCGCGGCCGAGATGGAAAGCGCCGCACAGGCGATCAACTGATCGTCGCCGTCGGGTCGTCCGGTTGGTTACGCAGAGAGGCCGGCCGTCGGAACCCGTTCGGCAATAAGTTCGGCACACCCGCCGCCGAGGAGATCCCGCAGAACGGCAGCATGGGCTGGGCTGACCCGCGCAACCGTCGCATCGACGGCGAGTGAATCGGCGGGAGGCGGGACTTCCGTCGCTAGGCGAAGCCTGCCGGCGCAGTGGGTACGGCGCCGCTGTCCGGCGCCACGCCGGGAGGCCGCCCGTGCCCACTGCGGGTCGCGCTGCCCTGCGGCCCGTAGACGCTCCCTTCTCACCGTCCCGTCTTGCCCGCATACCGGACATCTCATACCCTAATCTCGCTTCACGCCCACATCTATCAGGAATACGGAGGCATGCATGTCCAAGGTGCGTATTGGCGTCATCGGCGCTGGTGGGATCGTTGCCCGTCTACATCTGCCGGACCTGGCGAAGAACGACGATTTCGAGCTCTGCCTGGTAAGCGGCCGGAAGGAGCATCGGCTCACGCAGCTCTGCGAGCAGTTCGACATTCCCAATTGGACGCAGAGCTACGATGACGTGATCGCCGACGATTCCGTCGACGCCGTGGTGATCGGCACGCCGCACCCGTTGCATGTATCGTGGGGCATCGCCGCCATCGAGGCGGGTAAGCATGTGCTCATGCAGAAGCCGCTCACAGGCGATATGGCTGAGGCGAACGACTTCGTCGCTGCCGTCGAGAAGACGGATCGCACCGTGCAGTGCATGCCTCATTTCGGGAACGCCGAGTACACGCTGCGCAAGCTGTGCGCGGACGGAGCGATCGGGAAGGTGTCTGGCGGCAACTTCCGGCACAGCCACGGCGGCCCCGAGATCTACTACGCCGAGATCCGCGACATCTTCGGCGAGAAGGACGAAGACCTGTGGTTCTTCGACGCCAAGCAGGCGAGCGTCGGGGCCCTGTTCGACATGGGCGTCTACGCGGCGAGCAAGGTCGTGGCCGTGCTCGGCACGGTGAACCGGGTAGCCGCGATGGTGACTACTTTCGACAAGCCGACCGATCTGGACGACGTGGCGACGCTCGTCTGCCAGATGGAGAACGGCGCCGTCGTCACGGCGGAGACGAGCTGGTGCGACCCCGCGCGGACCGGCATGTTCCGCATCCACGGCACTGCCGGGAAGTTCATGAGTCCAGGGGAGGACGGCGCCTCTGTCACGAAGTACACGCCGACTTCCTACACCCGCGAGACCGCGCCGGTCGCGACGGAAGCCGTGGAACTCACCGAGGGCGTCGGCGGCCTCCATGAGCACTGGCACGACTGCATCGAGCGGGGGATACAGCCGCCCGTCGAGAACGCCTGGACTGCGCGTCACGTCACGGAAGTGCTGCTCGCCGGGCTCGAGGCGGGGAGCGTCGGCAAAACCGTCGAGCTGACCACCACAGCGGACATGCCCGAATAGAGAGCCATGCTACTCACACAGGCCGAACTCGACGCGAACGCCCTCGACCCCGAGACGCTGCGCCTCGCGGTACAGCAGGTGCGCGTGAACGGGTTCGTCGTCTTCGAGGGCGTGCTGCCCAGCGATGTCGTCGACGAGTTGCACGAGGACTTCATGCGGCTGTTCCGCGACTACACGGCCGCCACCGACGACAACCGTGGGACGAACCGGTACCAGACGCACCTGCCGTTTGCCGCGCCGTTCAACGCGCCGCAGGTCATCACCAGCCCGTTCGCGCTGCCCGTCATCAAGGCGCTGCTCGGCGACGACTGCGTGTGTCAGTACTTCGCGTCGGATACGCCGATGCCGGGCTCGGAGTACCAGGCGGTGCACTCTGACATACATCGTCTCTTCCCCGGCATGCCGGTAGCTCCGCCGACGTTCGCCGTCGTGCTGAACGTGCCCCTCGTGGACTTCCGCGAGGATAACGGCCCCGTCGAGATATGGCCGGGCGGCACGCATCTCATGCCCGAGGACGCGAACATGCACGAACTCGCCGAGTCGATGGACTCGAAGCCGTGCATCATGCCCCGCGGGTCGCTGCTAATCCGCGACATCCGCATGTGGCATCGCGGAACGCCGAACCGCTCCGACGCCCCACGACCGAACATGGCGATGATCCACGCGCGCCACTGGCTGCGCACGAGCTACCCGCCCATCGGCATCCCCCAAGAGACCTATGACGGCCTCTCCGAAGACGGGCGTCGTCTTTTCCGGTTGGAGGATATTGGCGGCACCGTTGACCGGTTTCCGTAAGCGGCGTTTGCAGAGCCGCGCGGTCGCCGGGCGCTGGTGCTCGCACATCGCGGCGAGTAGCATATCGGCACGGGCGAGTCTCGGCTCGACGCATTGAGGGGGCATAGGTGGACATGGCTACTGAGCAGCTGACACTCGGCGCGATGCTCGACGAGGAGGCAATTGAGGACGGGTCCGATGACGAATCTATGACGTTGCCCGCCAACTACGACGTCATGACGTTCGGTGCGGACATGCCCGTCGATGGTCTCGTGAAACGGCTGGAGGAAGGGAATATCTACATACCCGAGTTCCAGCGGGGCTACGTCTGGAGCCAGGAGCGTGCGTCTCGGTTTGTCGAGTCGCTGCTTATCGGTCTACCAACGCCCACGATCTTCCTCTGGAGGGACGAGGACAAGCGCCTCGTCGTCATAGATGGCCAGCAACGGCTTCGCTCCATCCAATACTTCTGTTCTGGATCGTTCAAGGGAAAGCCGACGTTCGCGCTCAAGGGCGTGCGTGACGATATGCAGGGCTTGACGTACGACACGCTTGGGCCGGAGCAGAAGCGTACTCTGGACGACTCGTTGCTCCACGCATTCATCGTGAGGCAGGAAGAACCCACGGATGATCACAGCAGCATCTACCACGTGTTTGAGCGGCTGAATTCCGGCATGACGCCGCTGTACCCGCATGAAATACGCAACTGTCTGTACCAAGGTCAGTTCGTAGACTTGCTGCAAGAACTGAACAGCGATGACGACTGGAGGGATATATTCGGCGCGCGCCATTCACGCATGAAGGACCAGGAGCTGATCCTTAGGGTCACGGCGCTGTACCATGCGAGCGGCGGATACGAGGAACCCATGAAGCAGTTCCTCAACGACTTCCTAAAGCGGCATCGGAACTTTGGGGCTGGCATTTCGCGGGCGACGGTGCACGAGACCTTTGTGCGGTCGATCCGGGCCATTCACGGCGCCGTTGGCAACGACGCCTTCAAGCCGCACGGTCGTCTCAACGCTGCGGTCTTCGATGGAGTCATGATTGGCGTCGCGACGAGGCTCGCGAAGGCGGACATCACAGATGCGGCCGGTCTGAGAGCGAAGTATGACGCGTTGCTCACCGACAGTGATTTCCTAGCCACAACCGATCAAGCTACTACGAATCAGAATACGGTCCTGAGCCGTCTCGAAATGGGGATTGAGGCATTCCAGGATGCCGTCTAGGTCAGGAGCCGCACGTCAGGCTATCGCGCGCCAGAGATCCCACATCGACGGTCTCTTTACGCGCGTGACCGAGCAACCCGACCCGGCGGACACCTTGGAGTTCCAGTCGGAATGGGCGGGCTACCTGTGCGTGCGGATCAGCGGCGCGATTGAGATCAGCGTGCAATCGATATTCCTCGAATACGCCACGTCAGGCGCTGACGAGCGAGTCCAAAGGTTCATGCAACGTAGGCTGCGCGACCGGAACATGAACACCGAGACGATACTGCGAATATGCGGCCTATTTGATCCTGAATGGCGCCGGAACATCGACGACACACTCAGATCCAAACCCGAGCTCAAGGAAGCCGTAGATGGCATCATCGACAAGAGAAACTACTTTGCGCACGGCGAGACAAGCCCGGTGTCTCTCGCCACAGTCAAAGGGTGGTTCCCGCTCGTCTTCGATGTGATCGAGCTTGTCGCTGCTGAGTGCGGTGTGTAGATCACGTTATCCCACTGGGCGCCACGAGCCCGAGGACGCGAACGCATCGAACCGAAGGACCTGAACGCCGCCAACACGCCGCGCCCTTCGCTGCGGTAGGGAGGGAGCCGATGCGCCGTCCCAACATCCTATTCCTCTGGTGCGACCAACTGAACGCGAGCGTGCTCGGCCCGTACGGCGGCCCCGTTCCCACCCCGAATCTCGCGCGACTCGCGACCTCCGACGTTGTCTTCAATAATGCGACCTGTCCGACGCCGTTCTGCTCCCCGAGCCGGGCGTCGTTGGAGACAGGCCGATATCCGCACGCGCACGGCATTGTTCACAACGTGAACCGCCGAGACTACCCGGCGATTCCGGCAGGCCCGACCGAGGAGGGTATCAAGGCGGACGAACCCACCCTCGGCAGATGCCTGCACGATGCCGGATACGCCACGCACCACTACGGCAAGTGGCATCTGCTCGACGAGGATCTCCCCTACTACCCCGACATGTACACCGAACACGGGGCATACGCGGACGAGATGCGGGAGACGTTCGCTTCGGTTAGCGATCGGCCCTCGGCGGAGTGGCTGGACTGGTACGGGTGGCGCCTGCCCGTCGAAGTCTCGCCCGAGATGCGGAGCGCGGTCGCCGCGCTTGGTGATCGGTGGGACGGCCACGGGCACGCTGAATTTGTCACGAAGATGGGCCGCCTGCTGATGCCGCCGGAGGACACGTTCGATGCCCGCGTGGCTGACCGTGTGATAGACCGACTCCAGCGCCTCGGCGACGACGCGTTCTTCGTCGTCGGCTCGATGAACTACCCGCACGATCCGAACGTCGTGCCGTCGCCGTATTACGAGATGTTCGACCCGGCGGACATCGACCTCGCAGGCAACCTCGACTTCCTGGAACGCCGCTTCTCGAACGAGTGGTCGCGGCGCGTCGTCGCCGACCTGGGCGAGGCGGGGTTGCGCGAGTTCCTGCGTCTCTACGATGCCGCGACCGCCCTGATGGACGACCAGATCGGCCGCATTCTCGACGCGTTGGACGCGACAGGGAGATCGGGGGACACGATCGTCGTGTTCGCGGCGGACCACGGCGACATGGCGGGCGGCCACGGCATGGTGTGGAAAAGCACCGCCTCGTTCTACGACGAGGTGATGCGCGTGCCGTTGATCGTGCGTTACCCCGGCGTGCTCACGCCCGGACGCTCCGAGCTTGCCGCGGGCCTTACGGACATTATGCCTACGCTGCTCGACCTCGCCGGGGCGCCCATCCCGGAGGGCGTCCAGGGGCGCTCACTCGCGCCGTGGTGGCGTGGAGACACGTCGGCCGGGCCTCCGCCCGAGTACACGTTCTGCGAGCGTATCGGCCCGCATCCCGAGAGACGTCGCGTCGTGGGGTCGGACGTCCCGGCGTCGTTCGCGGTGCGCGGCGGCGGCTACAAGTACGCCCGCCACGCGGACGGCGAGGAGTTCCTGTACGACCTCGCATTGGACCCCGGCGAGACGCGTAACCGCGCTGGCGTGGACATGCTTGCGCGCGATGCGATGCGCGCCACCCTCGACGAGTGGCGCCGCGACACGGAATACCCCCACTGAGTTCTGATCCCGACAATGCGGACTGTGCCACAGGCCTGAGCAGAGCTGGTCGGTAGACTCGTCCGTCTACATGCCGGACCTCACGGAGCCCCATGTCGCTGTCGGTTCGCCCGCCCCGGGCGCAGAAGACTAGGGCCGCGCATCGTCAATGACGGGTAGGATCGAAGCCGCCAACGCCAGGAACCGCTCGGTGCCATCGGGACGGTGCTGACCGGGCATGGGCAACTGGCGGGCCTCAATGCCGCGCGCTTCCATGTGCCCAATCATCGCCTCTGTCCTCGCGCAGCTGCAGCCCTGCCCCGATCGCGAAACGTGGCGTGTTGACGGACTGAACGCGACCGCCGTTGCGGCGCGGCTACAGTGGATCGGGAACCGGCGTCATCTCGGCCAACGCTCCTAAGAAGGCGCTCATGTCCTTCCCGACGACGTCGCCCGTCAGGCAGTCGATCAGTTCGGGCCGATGCGCCGGGAAACGGTCGGCGAACGCGCCGAAACTGAACTCAGGATCGTAGAACGCGTATATCAGCCGGCGTACGACTTCCAGTCCCTCCAGCAGCGCCCCCTCGAACGCCCCCAACGTCGGCCCCGAGAGGTCGTCGGCTTCGAGCGCCGCGTGGATGCTGTCCGCGGCCAACTCACCCGACGCCAGCGCCAGGAACAGACCCGACGAGTAGATCGGGTCGAGAAACGCCCGCGCGTCGCCAATCATCACCCAGCCGTCGCCGCTGGTCTGCCGGTTCACGTACGCCAGCTCGCGCGTGCCCCGGACTCGGTCGACGCGGTTCGCCTTGCTCAGCCGGTCGGCCAGGGCCGAGCACTTCGCCACCTCGCGATCGAGGATGGCTTCCGCGTCGCCCGTCCCTTCCTTCACGTCGCCAAACAGGTATTCCGGCGACGCCACGATGCCCACGCTGACGATGTCGTCCGGCAACGGGATGTACCAGAACCATCCGCGGTCGGGGATCATGAAGATGGTCGTCTCGCCGGCGTCGATTCCGTCGAGTCGCGCGCCGCCGCGGTAGTAGCTCCACAGCGTGCCCTTGGAGAGGCTGGGGATTCGTTCGCGGACCCCGAGCTGCCTACCCAGGAGCGTTCGCGCCCCGGTCGCGTCTACCGTGACCCTGGCGTGGATGTCCTCCGTGACGCCGTCGCCGCTGTCCACGCGCACGCCGATGGCGCGGTCGCCATCGAACAGCACTTCCGAAACGGTCGTCTCCTCGCGCGCCTCGACGCCATTCTCCCGCGCGTGGTCGAGCATCATCTTGTCGAACGTGCTCCGCTCGACCTGCCACGTCCGCGACCCGTCGCCGGGGATACGCTCGGAGAAGTAGAACGGGTCCGATTCCGTTCCCCGTCGCGACACGAACCGAACGCTGTGCTTCTCCGGGTACGACGACGCCTTGAGCTTCGGCAGCAAGCCCAGCCGGTCGAGCGTTCCGTACGTGTGCGGGATGAGGGACTCGCCGATGTGGTAACGCGGGAACTTGCCGCGCTCCACGATCAGGCAGCGATGTCCCTCGCGTGCCAGGAGCGTGGTGAGCGCTGTGGCTGACGGGCCGCCTCCGGCCACGACGACATCGTACTCGTCCGAAGCATGATCTGTACTACTCATGTAGGCATGTCCCCCTATCATCGACACTCGGGCCGTTACCAGTAGCGCGCTTCCTGATGCTCCGGCAGGTAGAAGCGCGGAATAAGCTCGTCGACGCGCAGCAGCCCCTCACGCGTGAGCGCGACCTCGGCGTCCTCGCCATCGGTGGGCGCGGCCAGCAGGCCGGCCGCCGCGAGCCCGCGCAACGGCTCCGCGAACACATCGCGAACGTCCACGTGGTTCCGCCGTCGGAACGCCGCCGCGTCGACGCGTCCCCATTTCAGTTGCAGCGCGAACTCCCGCACGATCCGCTCGTCACGGGACAGCCGGCGGGCGCGGTAGATGGGAAGCGCGCCATCCCTTACCGAGTTCGCGTACGCGTCCGTCCGGGCGTCGTTCTGGTAGTGGACGCCCCCGAAGTACGAGAACGACGAGGCCCCCAGGCCGAGCATGTCGCCGCCGCGCCAAAGATGCTGCTGGTACTGGAACAGATGCCGGGACGGATCGCGCACGGCGGCGTACGCGCTCGCGACGCTGTGACCCGCGGCCTCCAGCCTGCCGAAGGCGTAGGCCAGCCGCTCACGCTTGATCTCCCACGGGATCAGGCCGGAGGGCAGCCTGTCGTCCTTCCAGTCGCGGTAGAGCTGGGTGTTGTACGGGACTTCCGTCTGGTAGATGGTCACGCTGTCGGGCGCTAGCTCCATCGTCCTGTCGACGGATCGTCTCCAGCTCTCCTCCGTCTCTCCCACGAGGCCGACCATGAGGTCGAGGTTCACCCAGTCGAAGCCCTCCTCGCGGATGAGACCGTAGGCGCGTTCCACGTCGGCGGCGAGGTGAATGCGGCCGTTCATGCGCAGGAGCGCGTCGTCGAAGCTCTGCACGCCCATACTGATGCGCGTGACGCCACATGCGCTGAGCGCCTCAAGCTTCGCTCGTCGCGCGGTCTTCGGCGCGACCTCGAACGTGACTTCCGCGTCCCGCTCCCAGGCTACGGCTCCCTTCATCCCGTCCAGCAGGAACCGGATCTGGTCGGGGTTGAGTGTGGAAGGCGTCCCGCCACCGACATAGACGTACGTGGCCTTGCGTCCATCCATCGCCGGGCGGCGCGCGTAGAGCGCGAGTTCCGCGACCACGGTTTCGAGATACGCGTTCACTTCATCCGACTTCGCGCCCGCCCGCGACAGGTAGTAGCAGTAGTCGCATTTCCGCTCGCAGAACGGGATATGCGCGTAGATCCCCACGGGCGCATCCGGCGCAGGAGCGTTCAGCGCGACGTCAGCATCGGGCGCTTGGTCGGGCGTCCAGCACGAGAACGGCGGGTAGGCGGCAACGAAGTAGTTGCCGATGAGCGGGCTGAGAGACGGCGCCCCGCGGACGGGCGCGACATCGGTATGCTGCTGGGCAGGCTGCGGCACGGGAACCCTCCTATGTCCTACGGTCGTTAGAACATATAGCACGCGATAGGCCCAGGCGCCGCAGAGATGCGTCGGGTCACGGGACACCAGCCATCGGGGAGAACGGCATGCCCACGATCGGGGCGTTTGCGGCCATCTTCGACGACGAACGCCGAATCCTGCTCGTGCGGCGCGCATACGGGCCGAAGAACTGGACGAACCCCGGCGGACGCATGGACCCGGGCGAGTCGATCATCGAGGCCGTCGAACGGGAGGCGTTCGAGGAGACCGGCCACCGTGT
Source organism: Candidatus Poribacteria bacterium (assembly GCA_018644665.1). GTDB lineage: Bacteria > Poribacteria > WGA-4E. The sequence goes on along the minus strand of JABGQA010000138.1, from coordinate 178,339 downwards.
GGCCGCCGGCGAGCTCGTTGGGATCTACTCCTCGCCGTTCAAGGACGACATGGTGGTCTTCTTCGAGGCGGGCATCCTGAACCGGGAGGCGTGGTCCCCGAACTCAGAGATCGCCGAGGTGCGGTTCTTCTCCCGTGCTGAACTGCCGCCGCTCCACTACCGTCAGGCGGCGCGCTTCGACGACGCGTTCGAGGGCCGTCGCGGCGTGGTGCGCGTATTCGACACGGAGGAGCCGCCCGAATGACTCTCTAGGCCTGCGCCGCGGCCGTCCCCGCAGGTTGCGCCCGGGGGGAACTACTGGGACTTCGACGAGACGCCCGTCTGCCATCTGACGGTGATCGAGGATCCCGACGTGAATCGGATCATCCTCCATCGACGCAGAGACGGCTCAGCGGGATAGGGCGCCGGGAGGAAGGAACCGTCGGGAGCGGACAGTGCAGGGGTTGCGCACGTAGGCGCGGGAAGCCCCCGCCGCCTACTGACAACAGGTCGCGACGCGCTGGCTAGAGCGCGTTGATCCAATCCGTCATGAACTGCAGCCCATTCTCCATGAGTGGCAGCGCTGCGTTAATCGCGGCCTGGGACCAGCTGTTCATGCACACGTGGAGGTAGACGCCGTCGCCCCACGGCAAATACTCGGCCGCCGCTTCACCACTGTCATTTCGGGTGGCCAGGATGGTCCACGACGAGTCAAGGTTGACCCAGAAATCGTCTAGGAAGAGATCGTCGAGGTCCACGGTGTTCGGCGTGCTGAACAACCCCGACGCCACTCCAGCCGCTGTCGGGGTAGCGTCGACATCACCCTCATTGATGACGGTGATCGGGTGTGTATCGATGGGCATCCACCCACCTACCTGATCTCCGTCGTCGTCCAGCGGGGTGTCGTCGGTCATCGACACCCAGCAGGTCCCTCCTGCTGCCACGAAGTCCAACACTACCTGTTCGCCAGCGGTCATGAAGTAGTCGTTGAACACCCCAGACGACGCGCCCGCCATCCACAGGATGTCCGCGCTCCGCATGTCCCCATCGAAGTTGCTCGGGTTGATGTCCAGCGTCTCGTACGTGAACGTGTAGATACCCACACCCGTTATGCTGGGCAGATTCGCGGACTCGCGCTCCTGAGCGTACCCCTGTAGGACCAGAACCTTGAGCAGCGTCCGTGTGCACTCGATCGTCATGCTCTCGACGGCGTACGTATCGGCGTTCACACCGCCCACATAGAGCGTGTACGGCTTCCCCCTCGGCTCCGCGTCGAGCGTGACCGTCGTCGAGAAACTGCCACCGTTGAAGACCGCCTCCGCGATCGTCGCCCCGGTTTCGCCGTCCTGTATGGACCAGGCCTGATGCAGGATAGCCGGCGAACTCGACGACGTCGCCGAGAAGGTCAGCGCTAGCGTGTCGTTGTCCCCGGTCTGGACCGAAACGGCCGGCGACGTGATGGTGAACACCGGCGCGCCCGCGAAGGCGGTAGTCGCCATGGTCGCGGCTGATGTCGCCAGGCCGATGGCTAACGCAACAACCATGCGCGACCGAATAGATGCCAGGTGGCGGTTCATACAACCCTCTCCCGCGATCCGTTGCGATGAGCCAGAGAACGGCGCGCGCGCCGTCGGTAGCCGTGGCGTGTGCTACTTCCTGACAAGGAGACGACGCGTCTGACGGTACGAGCCGGCCCGAAGTTCGACGAAGTAGACGCCGCTGCCTACGGGTTCGCCGTGCACGTCGCGTCCGTCCCAGTAGGCGGCGGTACCGCGCGTCGTATACTCGCCGGCCGCCCGGTTTCCGAGTTCTAGGCGCCGGATCGTCCGTCCACCCGCGTCGTAGAACACCAGTGTGACGTCCGCGGCCTCTTCCAACTCGAAGGGCACCCACGTCTCGGGATTGAAGGGGTTGGGGAAATTCCGGTGAAGCACAGTCTGCCCCTGCTTGACCATCGCAAGCAGTCGATCGAGGGTCTCAAGGCCACGTCGGTACACGTCCGATCCGTCGTCCGCTCGCTGCGCGGACTTTATCCATCGCTTGATCATCCGGGCGTGTCGCCGGCTCGGCTCTCTTGGCGACGTCTCGGCCCCTTCAGCGGTCTGTCCGTAGCTCGCCGCGGCCACGACGAGGTCCGTTATGTCGACGACCCCGTCCTCGTTCACGTCGAGTCGTGTGTCCACAGCCCGACCACGTCTGTAGCTTCGGCCGTGCCGGACGAGACTGATGAGCGCCAGGTCGACGAAGTCGATCACGCCATCCGCGTTGACGTCCCCTACTAGTGGCTGGTCCGGCTCGTTTTCGTCTTCGGGGACATAGACATCCACGTCCACATCAACGGCGAGGATATCCCAGTCCCCATCGCGATTGGAGGCGAACGCAAGGGCGGATCCGTCAGGCGCCCACGCTGGCCCGCCATCTGCCAGGGGGTGGTTCGACATATTCACCGGCGCTCCGCCGGTAACGTCCACCGCATACACTTCCATATTGCCGTCGCGGATCGACTCGAACGCCAACTGCCGACCGTCGGGCGCCCACGCCGGGGAACCGTCCAGACCCGGGTGTTGGCTGACGTTCCGCAGGTTCTCGCCCGCCGCATCGACGACGTACACCTCGCTGTTCCCGTCACGCCGCGAGACGAACGCGATCCATGCGCCGTCGGCAGACCACGACAAAGGCCCGCCCGCGACGGCCCCAACTGTGACCTCCCGCTGAGCCGTTCCGTCCGCACGGGCGATATGCACATCGCCGCTTCCCGTGCGCCCGGATACGAACGCGATTTCACTTCCGTCGGGCGACCACGCGGGAGCGGTCTGGGGCTCCCCGCTGACGACAAGACGACGACGGCTGCCTCCGTCACTGCTCATGATGTGGATGCCGATGCCATGCGCATCCACGGACGCGAACGCGAACTGAGAACCGTCGCGCGACCACGCGATATCCCAGTCGTGCCCTCCGGCCATAGTGAGTGTTCGTAGGCCCGAGCCATCCCTGCCGACCACGTGGATTGCGCTGTGCCCGTTGTCATCCGCGAGGAACGCGACACTCGCGCTGTCATGGGACCACAGAGGCGTTCGAGGATTCGCGGCGCCTCCGCTGACGGGTGTGCGCTCGCCACCGTCGGCGCCCATCACGTAGAGGCCCCCAAAGCCACCTTCATCCGATGCGAAGGCGATCCGGGAGGCGTCTGGCGACCAGACGGGATTCCAGTCCGCGACATCGTTGACCGTCAGAACCTGCTGGGCGTGCGCCGCCGGCACCGCAACAGCGATCGCGACAAGCGACACGACGAACGGTCGGAATCTTCGGCCCACGCGCGCGAGCGGCGAAGTAGGGAACACAGGCGGTCCTCTCCGTATGGCGTGGCTAGCCGAATGCCGGGGCTACGAACCGGTTCGCGGGGCGAAAGCAACCGCCATCGCGGGAGGGCTCTGGCGTGTGTGCACGTCCGGTCGCGCCTCCAGCACATTGTATCCCATGGCAGACGTGCCGACACGGGCGCGGTACGGGGGGCGTTCCCTGATTGTGACCGCGCCGTTCGGTGAAATACCGCGCCGTATCCGCCAAACACCTGACTATAGTCAGGTGTTGACCCGTATGGCGCGCGGGGTTGGTCCGTGGATCGGCTGGGGAGAAGGCGCGCGTGCGGAATCGTCGTCAATACTGCCCGGCGGCTCGCCGCGGGGCGCTAGAGCGTTGCCTCGGCGGCGGCGATCGTGGCGTTGGTGGAACTCTCCCAATCGGCGAACGCCGTGTTTATAGTGTTCCTACCTGCTGTGAAAATCGCTCGGACCCGGGCCGCCTCTCCCCCAGACGCCTCATCGCGGATTGCCTCGATATCGATTTCGAGCTGGTCGATGACGGCGTCTAAGTCGGTCTCCATTGCGATAACTAGCGCGTATGCGGCGTCCACATCCGCCTGGTCGAACGGGTCCGTGAGGAGGACGAGTATGGCGACCAGGGCGTCTGCCATGAGAACATCCGCATCGGATATTGCCTCGTCCGCTACTTCCTGGGCCTGACACTCATACTCGGTGGGGCCACAGGTGAGTGTATCCGTAACCGTGATCGCCAGCGAGACGACGTCGTACGCGTCCGCGTTCACCCCGCCGACGAGCAGCGTGTAGCCTACGCCAGCCGCGTCTGCGTCGAGTACGAGCGTAGTGGAGAAGCTGGACCCGGTGAACAAAGACTCCGCGATGATGGAGCCGGTCGAGTCTTCCTGCACGCCCCACGACTGCCACCGGATCGCCGGGGAACTCGTTGCCGTGCCGGAGAACGTGACCGCAACGGTGGAGAGTGTCGTCGTGACGGCGGGGTCGGCCGGGGCCGTTATGGCGAAGGAGGGCGTCCCCGCGCGAGCCGTGCCTGCCAACCACGCGGCGATCGAGAGGCACACCACGAGCGGAGCCAGGTCGGTTCTCGACTTCCGCGGTGTGCCGGAGCATGCTCTCATACGTCTATCCCAACGGAGATGTGCCTCGCCGCCCCTACTTGGCCATGATGAGCCGGTCGACGGCCCGGTAAGTCCCCGCCCGCAACTCGATGTAGTAAACACCGCTCCCGACGGGCTCCCCGATCAGGTTGCGGCCGTCCCAATGGGCCGCGCGCCCTTGCGTCAGGTAATCGCCCGGGGCCAACGCGCCCACGTCGATCTCGCGGACGACCTTCCCCGTCACGTCGTACACCGTGATCGCGACCTGGGCTTCGGAGGACAGGCGGAACGGTATCCACGTCTCGGGATTGAAGGGATTCGGGTAGTTCCGCAGCAGCGCGGTCGTGTCGGGCGTGAGCCCCGCCAGCAGTCGTCGCAGCGTCTCTATCCCGCGACGATGCCCTGCCGAGCCATCGTCTGCGCCACGCGCTGCGTCCAGCCAGTCCTCGATCATGCTCGCGTCCGACGGCCGGGGCGTCCTGGCCGGCGCGGCGCCCACCACGGTAGCCTCTCCGAAGTGCGCGGCGACCAACACCAGATCAAGGATGTTGACCGTCCCGTCACCCGTCACATCGCCCGCGAGATCCGCCCCAGACGCGCCAAACGTCTGCGCGACCGTGACGAGATCGAGGATGTCGACACGTCCGTCGTCGTTGACGTCCCACGCCGCATCGGGCGCGGGCGTGTGGACGTATATCTGCCAATTGCCGTCGCGGTTCGTGGCGAAAGCGAGGCGGCCATCGGGCGACCAGGACGGGGCGCCGTCGGCGAACTCGTTCTGAGTCACGTTGCGCGCGCCGGTCCCATCGGCGTCTATCACGAACACCTCCGCGTTGCCATCGCGGCTGGACACGAACGCGAGGCGCGAACTATCCGGCGACCAAACTGGCGAACCGTCCGCCATCCCGTGCTGAGACAGATTGCGCGTGCCGAGGCTCTCCACACCCACGACGTAGACCTCGGCGTTCCCATCGATCCGGGACACATACGCGAGGCGCCCACCATCCGGCGCCCATGCAGGCCCGCCGCTCGGGTCTGCCTGCCGCGTCAGCGCTCGCAGGGACCCGCCGTTCGAGTCGTACATGTAGATGTCGGTGAGGCCGTATCGGTGGGAGATGAACGCGAGCCCCGAGCCATCGGGAGACCACGCGACCTCTCGCTGCTCGGCCATGCCCCAGGTCAGTCTTACCGGCGGCGCGAGGTCGACGTCTACGTCCACGACGTAGATGTGCGATCCACCCTCGCGATCGGAGAGGAACGCCAGCCGCAGGCCATCGGGCGCCCACGCCGGCCCCCAGTCCCGGCCGTCGTGGACCGCGATGACGCGCTGCGAGCCGTCACCTACGTCCACCACGTGAATGTCGCCGCGCTCATCGCCCGCGACGAATGCCAGCCTGGAGCCGTCAGGAGACCACGCGGCGTCTCGATCGGCGGCCGCCGAGTGCGAGACGTTGCGGACGTCTTGTCCTTCGCCGTCCGACACGTACAACTCGGTATTGCCGTCGCGGTCGGAGTAGAAGGCGATATGCTCGCCGTCCGGGGACCACATCGGCCCCCAGTCGTTCGCGGGGCTCTGCATGAGGGCGCCGGCGGAGCCGTCGAGTTGCGCGGCTGCCGTACTGGCAATCGCCGCCGCGACAAGAACCACCAAACCGTACCGAAGGGCCCCGAAGGCCCGCCGCGTCCCGCTCATATCAATGATCTCGCATTACGCCGGCGCCGAGCACACATTGCGCCGGTCCCACGCACCTGCTTAGAGTATACACCCTACGGGGACGGGTTAAGCCCTATATGTCCTTCATGGACTTCCGGCCTTGGCGGGTTCGGCTCACGCGGCGTTCTGCCCGGGGTCAACAGGCCTGCGTGGCCGTGGCGCGGCAGTAGTTGGCGGAGTGCGTGTGTGAGGCAGACCGAGGGCGGCAACCCCTGAGCCCCATGCCCGGACTGGACCTCCGACGCACACGATCCGACTCGGATCGACGCGTGCCGCCAATCGTCACGCCTGGCCGGCTCAATGCAGGGGCGCGTCCGGCCTGATGCCCCGACCTAGTCCGTTGCGCCAGGGCCCGCAGCTAGCCGCGGCCGGCCGTGTGGGGACGCCGGCGTCTTATGCGCATTTACTGGGATGAACCGACCCGCAGCGAGTCCGCAGCCCGGCGAGGCTTCCCGGGAATGACGCGCACCTCCAGCCGCCGTGTCTCCTCCTCGGGGAAGGAGATGCCACCGCGCGTCGCCGGCCGGAGCGCCAGCTCTGCGATACCCCCCTCCGCGCCGTGTCGCGAGCGCGCCGACAGTCGCACGGAACGGACTCCGCCGGGCGGGATGCTGAAACGTTGCGGAGACACGCGCACAGTGGGCGCCGGATCTCCCGTCGCGGTCACTTCCGAGGCGACACGGATCGGGTCGTCCGTGTTGTTGTAGACGCGCACGCGCTGATGGCGCTGGTCGCCCGTGCCGCCGATGGTGATGTGGTCTGTAGGCGCGACGTCGAGGACGCGCATGGCGCCGACGGTTTCGCCCACGCCAGCTACGGGCTCTCTTAGTTCCACGTGCGTCCCGTCCGAGTCACGTAGACGCGGGTTGTCGCCGTCCGCGTCGAAGCGGATGCGATATGTGCCCGGTCCGAGTCGCGACCGGACCTCACCTACGTATACTCGGCGCGAGCCCGGCAGCACGAGCCGCACACCTTGTGCAAACTGAATGCGCTCGATGATGCGGCGGTCCTTAACATCCAGGATCACCCCGGTTACGTCGCCGAGATAGTGCACCGTACTGCGATTCTCGACCTCTGCGACGACGCGCAATGTCTGGCGCTCGTCGTCTGGGAAGGGGAATTCTGCGCGTACATCGGCCACCTCGACCTCATATCGGGCGGGCGTCGCGCGGCGGATGGCCGCCGCGGAGCCGTCTTCGCTCGCTCGCTCAGGCTTCCAGCCGGCCGTGATGAATAGAAACGCGCCCACCTGCAGGCGCACGCGCAGGTTGTGCGGCGCCCCGCGCATCGCCTGCGGAACCAAAGTACCCGCGTCGGCGCGCACCATCGCGAAGTACTGACCGCGTGCGTTCTGGGGCAGGCTGACAGGGAACGCAACGACGCGTTGCTCGAACGGCCCCAAGTCCACCGATTCCTCCGTCACACCGACGTACTGTGCGCCCGCGTGGCGTTCGAGCGCGTCCAGCGGCAGGCCATGCGCCTCCAGCTCGTGGCGGAAGCGCAAGTCACCCCGGGCCCCGACAGTGAAGTCCTCGACGGTGAACCGCACTGTGCGGGGTTCGGCGCTCGTATTGATGACGGTGAGTTCGACGGCTTCCGCCGCGCCGCCCGGGGGCGCGACCACGTCCACGTGCATGGGCGTCAGCCCGACATCTGCCGGTGTCCGCTGCGCCAACAGTGAGCACAGAAGAAGGGCGCAGACGTGAACCGCCCGCCAGACGTGACGGGCCGTGAATGGGAGAGGGCGTCGCGTATTTGACATGCCGTGCTCTGCCTACACCGGTCGAGGGGGCAGTGAGACTGTGCGTCGGGTCAGATATAAGGTAACCCGATGTCGCCGCCGACGAAACCGAGGTCTCGACGGGGCGACACCGGGTCACATGTCCACGAGATCTGGCTGGAGGAACTACTCCTCCTTGTCGATCTCCTTCTGGATCTTCTCGACCTTGTCCGGGATGTCCTTGTTGAGGGCATCGTCGTTGAACTTGTCGATGTCGTCGGTCATGTCGTCGATCAAGTCGTCGATGACGTCCTGGATGTCCGCAACGTCCCCTCCGCTCGCTTGATCGCGTAGCGATTCGAGATCGCTCACCGCCTGCGCCAGCAGTGCCTGCGCGGCCGTGTCAGCATCCGACTGGAGTTCCAGGGCGTCCGCTTCGGCCTCGTCCTTGATGTCGTAGGCCTCGTCGATGGTTTCCTGGGTGACGTCGCCGTCGAAGAGATCCTTCACGTCGTCCTTGCCGTCGTCGAGGACTTCATCGAACTCGATCTCGGCGCTGTCCAGAACGTCATCGATGTCGAGGTCCGCGAATTCCGCAGTGGCTTCGGCCAGGCAGACATAGTCCGTGGCGCCACATTCCGCAAGGGAGATGTAGGCGTCCATCAGCTTCTTCGTGGCCTTGCGATCCTGGTCCAGGACCTTCTTCTCGTACTTCCGGATGTCCTTGACGTCGTCCTTCAGCGCCTTGCTTACGGCCTTGGCGTCCTTCTCCAGGTCCTTCGAGACCTTGTCGGCATCCTTCACGAGGTCCTTGGCAGCCTTATCGAAGTCCTTGACGGCGTCTTTGGCGTCGTCCAGATCCCCGGCGTCGACCAACGCGATGATGGCGTCCCACCACTCGTCGATCATCTCATCGAGGAGTGTCGTTTCCGCGTCGCCCCACAGTTCCTCGACGATGCAGACGAAGTCATCCGGGTCGCACTCGACGCCCGCATCCTTGGTGATGACGACCGTCTTGTAGTCGAGGGTGAACCCAGACGCGTTGAGCGCGCCGATGATGAGCGTGTACGAGCTGCCCGGCGTCGTCGCCGTTAGGCTGAGATCCACGGAGAAGTCGCCTGCGCCGACGAGCGCCTCATAGATGACCTCGCCCGTGGCGTCGTCGATGAGGCCCCACGCGCCGTAGAGGAGCGTCTCGCCGCCGTCGCCGATCGTCCCGGTGAACGTCACCGTCTCGGTGTCGGACGATGTCGTCCTGGTCAGTACCGTCGGCCCGGTCGCCGTCACCGTGGGAGCGGCTGCGGTCGCGCGTATCGCCATGCTCAGGCAGAGCAGCCCCACGACTACACGCGCCGCCGCGATGCCAGACCGCTGGATAACTGATCTCATCCGCCGCCACTTCCCCTGAGCTGGTTCCGCCGATGGCTTGCGTCTGCATCCGACCCTAGAGAGTGCCCTCAGCATCGCTGATGATGTCGTCCGTCTGACTGTTCCAGTCGTCGAGGGCCTGCTTCACGACGTTCTGCCAATGAGCAATCGCAGACGCGATTTCGCCCTTGACCGACCCGCTTGCCAGGTCCCTAATGTCGTTCGCGTCGTCCTTCGCCTGCGACTCGATCGCCTCGGCGGTGTTCTTGGCCGTGTCCTGAATGTCCCATGCCGCGTCGGCGTCGTCCTGGTCGAACGGCGGCGTCAGCAGGTCGAGGATGTCCTGGAGCGCGTCGGCGAGCACCGTGTTGATTTCTGCCTCCGCCGTATCGAGGACCACCTGCGCGAGGCACTCGTAATCCGTGGGATCACATGTTGGGCCCGCGTCCTTTGTGACCGTGATCGTGTGCGTGGTCACGGCGGAGGCGTCCACGTCCAGCACGCCGACGAGGAGGTCGTACGTCTCGCCGGCCTCTGTCGCATTAAGCGTCACTGTCGTTGAGAACGTCGTGCCGCCGGTAATGAGTGATTCCACTACCGGTGCGCCGGCGGAGTCGAACACGCCATAGGCGGCGTAGAGGATCGTCGTGCCACTGCTTACCGACCCGCTGAACGTGATGTCCGTCGTGTCGTCAGTCGTGGTGATCGCCGTGTCCGTCGGAGCGCTGATCGTCGCACTCGGGGCCGCCCACGCGGCGCTTGACCCGATAAGGCTCAGCGCAACCACCACACTGCATAGTCCATGGACAATACGATCCGCAGTACGAGTCACTCGCTGCATCCTGGCGTTTCCTTTCCCGTCCGTCGCGTTTATGTGCTCTGCACGCGTTCCCAATGACGCCAGTGCAAGACAGGCGCCAACCGCGTTAAAAGAGCCCGAACACCTCTAGCGACAGGTCCGCCGTGTACGTCCCAGTAACGGGGGCCTCCGTGCTGTCGCTGTCGAGGCCAAAGTCATACGGGTTCTCGCCATGCGAGGTGATCGTGAACACCGTATCCGTGTCTCCGCTCACGTGCGTCACGTCCACCCAGGTGGACAGGAACGACCCAGACGCCACATAGGTGTTGTGTCCCAGCGCCTGCGTTGTCCCGCTCTCGATGACACCCGACGCCGCGGAGCCGTCCCCGTCCGTAGAGAACTTCCACGTCGTCGTCAGGGTTTCACTGCCGACCGTCGGATGGGTCAGGTCGCCGATCGAACTCACGCGCACATTCGTGAACAGCGACCCCAGGGAACTCAGCGTTATCGTGGCCACCGAGTCGTTCGTCGTCCCGATCGTGGTGTTGTCCCAATCCGACATGCCCGAGGGAGTCGACGGCCCTGTCGGCGTGCCCCACGTCGGGCCGTACGCGCGGCCGGTCGAGAGCAGGAACGCGACGCCTAGCGTCGCGGCCATCGCCATTCCTTTGCGGCGCGGAGTCATCGCGATCATATTCCCGTCGCAAGGAGCGTTAGGTCGGCGGTGTATGTGCCGGGATCGGGCGCTTCGGTGTTGTCGCTGTCCGATCCGAGGTCCTCACCGTTCCATCCCCGGCATGTCACGGTTATCAGGACGTTTCCGTCCTGCTCGACGTATGTCAGCGTCTTCCCGGCGCCGAGGAACGTGTCGCCCCCGACCGTAAGGCCGTTTAGGGTCTCGTAGCCACTGCTGCCCCCGCCAACGTATATCGGCGACCCGATGCCCGTCTCACTCCCGAGGAAGCCGGTCGTCGCCGACCCGTCACCGTCCGAGTCAACCTGGTAGTACGTCGCCAGCACGGCCGTCGTTGCGCCTAGGGTCTGGCTGAGCGTGTCCTGCGTGGTCGCGGTCAGCGTTACGCTGACGTTGGTGACCAGTCGGAGTATCGCCACGGAATCGGTCTGCGTCGTGGTGAGAGTGGAGTTGTCCCAGGCGTCGATACCCGTAGGGGTCGTGGGGTCCTGCTTGTTGTTGATCCACGCCACGATGGAGTTCACCACGCCCTCGAACGACATGGTGTCGCTCGTGTCGCTGAACTGCGCGTCCGCCAGAGGAAGCGGCGCGGCGACACATAGCACAAGCATGGCAGCGCAGACGTGGCGACGATCCAAGAGCTACCTCACTGAGATGGTATCGACTGCACGGCGGGAGTCGGTGGACGGAAGAACGTACACCCGGTCCGCATGTTCATTATACGTCCCAGCGCTGTCGGCCGTACTCAGGGCGACCCTGATTCTGACCGCACGCCATGAGGGATTAGCTCCGGGGAGAGCGCGAGTTTCCCCGGGCGGCTCCGTAGGACTTTGCCCGACACTGTAGCTCCTCGCCAGGTACTCGTGCGGGCAGCGCGCGCGCAACGTCGCTAGGCAGAACCCGTAGAACGCCCGGAATGCCCGCAACGCGTGAGCGCCTTCACGCGCGATGGGGCCCGCCGCGTGGGTCTGTTTTCCAGGGCCGCGTCCACACATTTGGCCTGCCCGATTCGTTGGCGCCGGTGGCCGGTCACACACGCGTTAGCTCTCGAGGACAGGACAGTGCCCATACCGCGTCTTGCCCTCGATCACGTACCAAAGCAGATCGCACAGCCGGTGGTGATACGTGTGGTTCTCCACGACGCGTCGTCTGGCCTTTTCGATGTACGGCAGCCGCTCCTCCGGGTTCTGGACGAAGTGTTCGATCTTCGCGAGGAAGTCGCCGGGGTTGTCCGCGACCACTACCTCATCTGCTGGGAAGTGGTCCCGGATCCGCGGCGCGTAGTCACTGATGTGGAAGCCGCCACAACCGACCGAATTGAACGTCCTCTCGTTGCACGTGAACCCCTCCTCCTCATACGGGTGATGCACGTTCAGAGAGATCGTGTGGCCCGAATACAGCGTGGGGGCCACGGCGTCGAAGTCCTCCAACATGCGGTCTGGTATTGGGAAGGGAGAACTGCTCCAGCCTGCGCCGTAGATCGTGTGTCTGAATCTCCGAAGCGGCTCGCCGAAGTAGTCGTTGATACGCGTGGTCTTCTCGAAGTAGGAGCCCAGGAAGACCAGCTCCGCAACCTTAGGCACGGCGACGGGGAAGTGCCGGAGCAGGTTGATCCCCCACGTGAACGACATCACGGGAATGCCGTGGTTGTCGATGAACCCGCGGCAGTACTTCCCCTTGCCCTCGGGTGCGCACTCTGAGAGGACAACGGCGATGTGTTCACGGCACTCGTCGAGGGCTGCGATATCGGCCGGCGTGTGGGGCCAGATTACGGGAGAGTCGGGTGGCGTGTACCAGTTCGCGACGAGCGCGATAGCGCCGTTTCGCCTCGCGAGGAGCGCGGCGGCGACCCGCAGGAAGGTCGCCGTCGTGATGAACAGAACGTGGTCATATTTGAGCAGTTGTGCCAACAAGCGCTCGTCGCCGACGGTGACCCAGTGGAACGGGATTCCCCAACTGCGCGCCGCGTCGCGCAGCCCCCGTATCTGCACATTCCGCGCCGGCTGCGAGTGGCCGTAGAAGCAAATCGCGGGCCGAGATCGCACCCAGTTTCTGACCCGGGGAGCCACCAACAGCTCGTCGTAGATGGACTGTGAGACCCGGCCGATTTCGTCGGCCCGGCGCTGCGCCATGCTATCGACGGCGGTCGGCCTTGGTTCGGAATCCATACTGACGGCGCCTTCGCGTTTGCGTCGTGGCGGGGAGCCGGCCTGTGCACGCGATCCTGCGCGACACCGTTGCCATGGTCACCTTGGGTGACTCGCGGCCTATAGAGCGGGGCAGCGATCGTCCAGCGTCTCTTCGCGCGGGGTGGGTCCCGACTCGAGGCGCCCGGAGACAACTTCGCATCCCCGCTAGGCCGCAGTGCCCGCCGCGGGTGTCACCCGCCTAACCCGGCATTCTCCCACTTGGATCCCCGTCGACGCACACGCCGCCGCCGGTCCGCTCACAAAGGGCTGCGATGGCCGCGGCCCAGCGCAGATCCGAGCCGCCGGCCCAAGACCCAATCTCCAGCACTCGGAATTCACGGTCCGGCGATGTACGCGTTCGCCAACCCACACAACTCCGCCACGTCCGTCGGGCCGCGCATAGGGTCTTCGGAGCTAGCCACGAGAGCGGCCGCGTCCTCACGGCTGGTGGACGTCCCGTGTCTTTCCGCTAGACCTTGCCCAACGTCTCAGCCGGGGAGCAGGTCGACTGTCGGCGGACGCGAGTTCCGCGTTCCCAACATCCCATCGAACGGGCGATCCGCCTCGTGGGGCGGCAATGCGTCCTGGCCGGCCTCGTGTGGCCGCTGACACGTCCCGTCAGGATGGCACACCCGGTCGTTCGAGATCCCCCGCGTTCGTGCGAGCCGGTGCAATCCAGTTTCGCACGGATTCTCTGTGTCGTCACGGCCTCGACCCGCCCGCGATGACATAGGGCCCCAAGGTCTAAGCTTCATCGTCACGGCGAGGAGCGCGCTCGCCCTTTCAACGTGAGTCGAGAGTCGCCACGCTCGTGCACAGCTGGGCCTTCCTCACCGGATCGGGCGCTCTCTATCCCGTCCGCGAGGAACGGTGTCGACATGGGACGGGCGCCCCACGACATCGGCTCGCGCCACGCCGCAAAGGGACTACAGAATGCGATCGATCGCTTCGCGAGCGGCCGGCCGTCGGACGTTTCGCCTGCTTCACTCGAAGGCCTGGTCACGCTGAACGACGTGAGGCTTCGTGACGATATCGCCTCCTATCTCGATCTTGTTGGGACTGAACGCGCGGCACGCCTGCGCTCCATTCGCCTGCCGCAGTTATACACGTGTCTCGGGATTTCGCTATTCGAGGCGGGCGAGTGGGCCCACGCGCGCGATCGGCGGCTGAAGGCCGCGCGGACCGCGACAGACGACGGCGACGCGGTCGCGTGCCTGGCTCGGGCGGCCAACGAGATGGGCGACGGCGCAGCAACGACCCGGCTCTTCGGACGGTCATCTCCTTGGAGCCGCACTTCGGCGACGCGTACTATGAACTGTCGGATCTGTTCCTCCGCTGCATCCGGTACCCGAGGTCATGGATTTCCCGGAACGGGCGCGACTGCCGTACACGTATGCGGACGCTTCTCGTATAGGCGTGTTGGTGGGCCTCGGCGCCGCGTACGTCCGCACGGATCACGTGAAAGCCCGCAGAGCCCTGACCCAGGCGAGCGCCGACCTGGACACGGGCTTGATCGACATGGGCTCATGGAACATCCTGCGGGTCGAGGGCGCCATCCAGCCGGACCGGATCGTGCGCACACGGAACGCAATACAGGCGCTGCTCCAGCAGGTCGCGGAATGACCAGCCGCTAGGGCGCCACCGCTGACACGCGAATGAGGACAGTTCATCCATGCGCATGGCCTATATGGGCTCCAACTACTGCGGGCAGTTCTACCCGCCACCGAAAGGTTGCGCGGCCGCGTGGTTGCCGTACGGCTCCACTCTCGGCGAGTCGTTCGCCGCGGTGGGGTTGACGCCGGAGTGGGCCGATGTTCTGGTCGTTGTCCTGGCGGAGACCTTCCCCCTGCCGCCGGACATGGAGGCATGCGCCTGCCCCACAGTCGCCGTGCTCGTCGACTGGCAGCAGTGGGCCGATGCCCTGATAGCGCACGCGAACGCGTTCGACCACATCCTGGTAGATGCCAGCGGCACGGCCGGCCTGTCGCGTCTCTTCCCAGAGAAGACGAGGACGTTCTGCCCCATGGGGAACTTCTCACGCGTCGAGCCCGACGACCCTCCGTTGCCATTGGCGGCGCGACGACACGATGTCGCGTTCATCGGCCGTGCAACCCCTCAGGAGCAGTACGCCGGCCGCGTTGAGGGGCTTCGCGCGCTCTACCCGCTTTCGGCGAAGGCTGACGTACGCATCTTGAGCGGGCTGACGCCCGACCAGTACCGCGACACGCTCTGCAATACGAAGATCGTCGTGAACCACGCCGCGTGGTCGGTGCAGCAGGGCGTGAACGCTCGGAACTTCGAAGCGTCCGTGTGCGGCGCCCTGCTGTTGTGCGAGTCGTACAACCTCGGCACGTCCGATTACTTCGACGAGGATGAGGTCCTCTTCTACGATGGGCACACTCTCGCGGACCGCATCGGCTGGGCCCTCACGCATCTCGACCAGGCGCAGGCGATGGCTGACAGGGCTCGAAAGAAGACCAGCGCTCCGTACGGCGCGACATTCGTGGACGTCCTCGAAGAGATCGTCGCGGCCCCCCGACCCGAAAGGGCCTCGCGATCAGCTTACGACGTCCTTATCGGGCTGAGCTGTGGGTTTGGCAACTGGGGGCCGGGCAGCAGGCGTCAGCCAGCCGTGCTCCAAGCGATCCTGGATCTTGCGCAACGCGAAGCTCCTGCACGCGGGGACGATCCACGATGGCACGACCTCCTCGGGGTCGCGGTCGCGGAGCTAGCCACTGAGTTGGACGACCTGGGCAGTTCCGCCCGCGCCGGCCATCTGCGCAGCAACCCAGCGTGGTCGCCACCGTCGCTCTGGCGCCTCGCTGCAGAGGCCGACCCCACCGCTGCGCATCCGCTCTACAATCACGGGCGTTACTGGATCGCGCGAAAGCAGTGGCAGCGCGCCTCCGAGCTGCTCACGCAGGCCCGTCGGTTGCTGGTCGACCTGGGTCCCGCGGCGATTCGGGCGCCGGCGATGACGTATCCGATTCGGACGGCCGACGTGTCTGGGCTCGATCGTGCGTTGACGTTCCACTACAACGCCACGCCGTTCCAGCCCGGAGCCGAGGCCAAACGGGCGGCCCTGCTGCTTTGGCGCACATGCGAACTGCTGGGGGACTTGGCCGAGCGAGATGGCGACTACCCCGCTGCCGCCGAGCTGTACGAAGCCGCTTACGACGCCTGTCCTCACATCGCGCGCACGGCCTTGCGCAAGCTGATGGACCTGGCGTCGGCGGGCGAGAACGGCGAGCAACGGATTCGGTGGGGTCGTAGGCTAGTCGCGCTCGATCCCCTGGACCTGCCTCACCGCGAGGAGCTCATCTCACTGCTCATTTCCGGCGGCGCGCCTGACGCCCACCTCGAGCACGACACGTCGCTGCTGCGGAAGGCGGTCGGCTCCGCGAATCCCAACCACACGGCGCCAGTCGAACGGCTGTAGAAGGCGGCGCTAGCATCGCGCGGCAATCACGCCAGCACGCCTGCGATCGCACGTAGCAGGGGTCCTGACCCGGCCCAGCGGCCTGGCCTCCCTGCTCAGTCGCTGTGCCCGGAGTCCGACTCGCGGGACGGGCGGTCGCCATGTCGCTCCCCGTCGCGCTCGCGGTGTTCGGGACCTTGTTCGCCGTTGCCGTGGCGTTCGATGCGGTCCGCGCCGGCGAAGGTGTGCTCCTCCACCGTCAGGCGCGCCCCATCCTCGGCGAGACGCACGGCGCCGCGGGCCGGGAGGCCGCGCCCCGCTTGCCCAAGGGAAGTAACGCGAACGGTCGTGAGTGACCCCTGCGAGGACGCGCCATCGGAGTTCGCGGATAGAACGGATCCGTAACCGATGCCCACCGTGATCGTCGTGGCGACACCTGCGATGCACGCCATGGACCCCGCTGACAGTCCCATGTGCATCTGTCCGAAGGCGCGCGCGTGCTTGGTGTGGAAGAGCGCGGCGATTGAGGCCACGAGCCACCGGAGCCGGCCACGCAGCTTCCGCTTGGCGCGATGCAGACGCACGCCGACCGCGGAGGAAGACAGGTCGTGGCGCTCCTGTAGCTCAGAGTAGCTGGCCTCGTCGACATACCGTGCCACGAGCAGGTCCCGCTCGACGGCGCCCAGTGACCCGAGCGCCCCGTGCAATGCCGACCGTCGCTCGGCCAGCAGCGCTGGGTCGGCGGGGGATCTCTCGGGAGGAACATCGCGAAGCGCCGGCCCGCGCTTACGATTCCACTCCGCAGCGAGGTTCTTGGCCGTGACCGCGGCCCAATGAGGGAATCTCTCGTCGTCACGAAGTTGGTCTTGGCTGGCATACAGGCGCGCGATCACCTCGTGCGTGAAGTCGTCCAGATCCGTGGGCCGACGGAGGCGCTTCCGCCCCACACGGCGGATCGCTTCGATCTGTCCGAGCACGCTCGTGTCGAACTGCTGCGCGTTCATCTCTGTTCTCGCTCATGCGTCTACCGGCGAGCTATCGCGACCACCGCAACCTTACAGCGAATGTTGCGGGCGCGTCGGCTGAGATGGCCGGCCTTCGAGGTGGCGACGCGATCTCTGGGCGGGCCGCGGCAGCGATGCGCCGCCGCGGCCAACTCCGAACAGGCTAGCTAGCGTGAGCGCTCGCTCTCGCTGCTGTGTTCTCCGCGCCTTCCCTCTTCGCCGCGGCTCTCGCCATGCTCGCCGCGTTCGCCGTCATGTTCCCCGCGTCCGCTGTCGTGCTCGCCGCCCTCTCCGTCATGCTCTTCGTCCCCGGCGCCGCCGTGCTCGTCATTCCCGACTTCCGCGTGGGCGTTCCAGCTTACGAAGTCCGACTCGGGGCCGTCGAGGCGCACGTCCCGCACAACGCCAGGCGCGAGGTCGGCGGGCGTCGTTGGGCCAAGTTCCGGCCCATTCGCGATGTGCACCTCAACTCGGACGCGGGTCAGGGCCTCGTTCGTCGTGTTCTCTACCGTGCCGACGAAGGCATTGGCTTGCGCGTCGTAGGCCAGGATCAGTCGGGCGCCGCCCCGGACCTGGTTGTAGGTTTCGTCCAGCGCGTATAGCACGCCTGATTCCTCGCCTCCCTCGTCCTCGCCGCCTTCCTCGGTGGTCAAAGAGGCTCCGCAACCGGCGATCGCGGCCGGGAGTATGACGAGGATCGCGGCAAATGCTCTGCTAGCGTGCAGCATGGGGTATCTCCTCGGATGTGAGGTATGGGCCGCAACGGCGTCGGTTCGCGGTCCGTGCCTATGGTTCCGCTTATGCGTCTGCTGCCTATTGATGCAACCGCGGTCGATTTCTTACACGGAATCCACATGACCCTCGGCCCTATGGCGACCACGACTCCGCGCATACCGAGTCGGCCCTCCTGCATTCGGCCCCGCGTTCGGCCGGGGCATCCGCCACGCGCGCGTCCGAACCGCGCGCCGTTCCCCTCGCCCGCCCGCCGTCCACCTGCGTTGATAGGGGTATTCCCGCATGTTAGAGTACGCCACCATCGCAAGCGGGCGAGCAGGCAGCCGAGGAGCACGATGCGCGAACTCAGGATCGTTCAGGGGGCGAACAACTACGGCGACAACATCCAGGGCAAGGCGAACGAGCCCATCTGCGTCGCCGGGCTCCTAGATCGCGCGCGGTACGCCCTGGACTTCGACGACATCGATTACCCCCTCGACGCGATCTACGACCGCCTACACGCCAACGCTCCCCGCGTCGGGATCATCGGCGGCTCACTCGACCATCCCGCGCACGTCGTGGACTGGGAAACTGTCCTCAAGGCGGCCTACCGCATCTGGAAGATGGGCGGCGTGCCGTTCTACTTCGGCATCCCCGTCGTCTGCGACGGCACCGCGCAGAGCAACGCAGGAATGTGCTACTCGCTCCAGTCGCGCAACGCCGTCACATCCATGGTCGTGAACCAGATGGAGGGGCAATCGTACCACGGGGCGTTCGTGATACAGGGCTGCGATAAGACCCCGATGGCGATTCTCGCGGGACTCGCCACGCTCGATGTGACCCGCCAGGCGCGCGGAGACGCGCACGTCTTCGCGACGTTCGCACCCGCCCACGTCCTCAAGGGCGGCACGATCCCGGAGGATCTGCTCGCCGAACTCGAAGACGCCGCCGTCAAGGCGGAACGGATGGGCAAGGCACACTTCGCCGAGGACATCCGCGGCACGTCCGCCTACGTACTACAGTGCGCGTCGGCGCAGGCGTTCCAAGGCATCTTCGAGCGAATGGTGCAGGAGAGCGTCATCGACGACGCCGAGCGGCAGCACTTCGAGAAGTACCTGTCCGTGCACGCCTGCGACGGCAAGGGCGGCATCTGTGCGTTCAACGGCACGGGGAACTCTTCGCGCAACATGATGAGCGCGTTCGGGATCGTGCACCCGTCGGTCGAGTTGCTGACGGAGCCGCCGACGCAGGAGCAGATCGACGGCGCGGTCGACCCGATGATGCTGTCGTGCGCCGACGCCACGTTCAGCGTCGGGAACATCGTCCGGGAGAACATCGAGAACTGCGTCCGAGTCTTTGCCGCGACGGGCGGCAGCACGAACCTCGTCATGCACCTTGTCGCCGCGATGGCCCACGCGGGAGTGCGGTTCGATCTAGGCGATTACGAGCAGATTCTCTATTCCCACCCAGTCCCCGACATTTTCGACTATTCATTGACGGAAGGGCGTGACATCTACGCCCTCGCGCAGCAGTGCTGCGACGGTGACATCCGCGGCATGGAGACGGTTCTCTACGAACTCATGCGGAACGACATCCCCGTACATCTCGACGCGCCGACGGTGACCGGCACATCGTGGCGTGAGCGACTCTCAGATACGTCGAACCTGTCCGCGGACGGCGTGTCGAAGAACCCGGTTATCCTCTCGACTCCACGCCGCCCGTTCAGCGGAGTGGATGTGCTCAAGGGGAACTTCATCGAGTCGGCCGTCGTGAAGATCTCGGGCATGAAGAGCTCGCAGATCGACGAGTTCGACGGGAAGGCGCACTTCGTCCTGTATTACGAGAACGAAGAGGAGGCCACCGAGGCGCTTCTCAACGTCGCCCTTCTCGACGAACTCCGCGACGGGGGGGCGTTCCCGCGCGAGGACCTGCTGGCGATGGCCGATCACAACTCCGCGCCGGAGAACACCGCCGGCGAATCCGCCGCCGCCCTCGACTACGACGATCTGTTCGATGCGATGGCGAAGGAGCGGACGCTGAAGCTCGCTATCCTCATCAGTGGTCAGGGGCCGGTGGCGTTCGGAATGCCCGAGCAGTTCACGCCGACACAGTACATCAACCACAACTACGCCCTGAACCCGCTCGTCGTGTTGATCAGCGACGGTCGGTTCTCCGGCGTTTCATACGGCGCCGCGATCGGCCACGTGACGCCCGAGGCAGCCGCTGGGGGCGACATCCTCTACCTGATGACGGGCGACCTGCTGCACATACGGCTGCGGGATCGGCGTCTGGACCTGATCGACCGTGACGCCTTTCACGCGGGATGCGTTGAGCCGGCGACCGCGGATCTCGCCGCGGAACGCGTGGCGCTCGGCGAAGAGCGGCTCGGCCGCATCAGCCGGCGGCGGCGCGTCATCGCGCCGACGAACCTCATGCTCGACGTCACGGATGCGGCGCGCGGCGTCATCCCGCAGGCAGTCGCGGAGTTTGCCACGGACCCGTACAAGTTCAAGGGGTAGCGTGAACGATGTCCGACTACCGAACCGAACAGACGTACGATCAGCTGCGTATCTTCGAGGGCGATGCGCTCGCCGGGGCGTACCGCTTCATCGGCGCTCGTCGGCCCTACTTCTGGCCGCTCAACGTCGCCGAGGGCAGCGTCGCTCGGGGCTCCGGCACGGGTGACCATCCCCACCAGACCGGGTTCTATCTGGCCTACGGCTTGCACGGTCACAACGGTGCGTCGAACATATGGTCCGACTGGGACGAACCGCCTTACGGCCCGTGCGGCGCGATGCACCACGTAGAGTTCACGGACGTTCGCGGCGACGGGTTCACGGAGCGTCTCGTCTACACGAACGGCGACGGCGACCCCATCGGCGAGGAGACGCGCGACATCAACTACTCGCGGGTGAGCGGCTCGTCTTGGCGGATCGACTGGCACTCGCACGTGCTATCGCTCGAAGAGCAGGTCAAGGCTCCGTTCCACTTCTCCGCGCGGGCGGCGACCAGCATCCTCGAATCCGGAGCTGTGGCATCCTCGGCTCGCGACGACTCGAGAGCGCGTGAGGCGCATCCCGCGGAGTGGATGAGCGCCGTCGGCCCGCTAGGCGACGGGAAGGCAGGGATGGTCCTCGTGGATCACGCGGACAACCCCGACGAACTGGGCGAGTTCTGGTTCCCGAGCATCATCATGCTGACGCATGAGGCCCCGGCGCCATTTCCGACTGACGGGCTGCATCTACGGTGCCATCTCCTTCTGCACTCGGACGACACCCCAGCCATCTGACCTGACGCGGGAGCAGCGCGTTGCCGGAGTACTTCCTCGGTATCGACCTCGGTACTACAGCGACGAAGGTCGGCCTGTTTGACGCGGACGGGGTGCGCGTGGCTCTAGAGCAGGCGGTCGTCCCGGTTGAGCGGCCGGCCCTGGACCACGTCGAGCAGGATCCCGACGCGTGGTGGGCCTCCGTGCTGGAGTGCTGGGATCGCATCCGGGCCACGGGTGTGGACCCCGGCACGGTCGTCGCCGTCGGCGTATCGGGCCACTTTTCGCTGGCGTTTCTCGACGAATACGGGAAGCCCTCACGGCCGGCGATCACCTGGCAGGACGCGCGCGCGCATGAGGAGGCGGCCTTCCTCAGCGACAAGTACGATGAGGCGCGCATCCACAACCTGTTCGGGATCTCCGTGCCGTTCTCGCCCGCCATGCCCGCCGCGAAGTTCCGGTGGGTCGCCAACAACGAACCCGAGATCGCGAACCGCACCCAATGGGTGTGTCACGCGAAGGACTACATCGCCCTGCAGCTTTGCGGCGAGGTGTGCTCGGACCTCCAGTCGTTCGTCGGCATCGTGGACAGCTCCACGGGCGCCTCCGACGCGGAGTACCTGAAGGACATCGGGCTGCGTCCATCGCAGTTGCCGCGATTCACGCCGTCTTATCGCAACGCCGGGTACACGACGCGCGAAGCGCGCGAGGCGATGGGAATCAACATCGGCGTCCCGGTCATCATCGGGTGGATAGACGCCTTCTGCAGCATGCTTGCCACGGGGGTATACCGCGAGGCGGCCGCGTTCGACTATGCCGGCACGTCCGAGATCGTCGGCATTCGCGTGTCGAACCTGCGGATTCGGCACGAAGGGCTCCTGGCTCTGCCGTTCGACAAGAAGAACTCCGTGCTCTACGGCCTTACGAACTGCGGGGCAGACGCGCTTGCGTGGGCCAGGGAGGCGCTCGGTATCTCCTGCTTCGATGACCTGCTGGACCTGGCGAAGGGCGTTACCCCCTCCGTCGACCTGCCCATATTCCTGCCCTATCTCGACGGCGAGCGTAGCCCGGTCTGGGACGCGCAGGCGCGCGGAATCTGGGTGAACCTCAGTCGGCGTCACGGCAAGGCGGAATTGGCGTACAGCGTCTTGGAAGGCGTGGCATACGCGGTCTGGCACATCATCGCGCTGGCGGAGGCATGTTCCTCGCAGCCTGTGCGGGAACTCGTCGTAAGCGGCGGCGGCGCGCGCAGCGACATCTGGACGCAGATCCGCGCCGATGTCGTCGGCGTGCCGGCGCAGGTGACGGAGGAGATGGAGACGGGCGCGCTGGGCGCCGCGATGCTCGCCACTGTCGGGCACGGGCGCCACGAGACGATGGCGGATGCCGCGCATGCGATGACGCGGCTGGGGGCGCGATTCGAACCACGCCCGGAAACGCGCGCCATACATAACCGGCGTCGGGCGGTTTACCGGCGCATCTACGCCGCGACGAAGGATCTCCGCCCGTGACCGACGCCGCGATCGCCGAACTCCGCGCTCTCTGCGACATCCTCGCCCCTGCCGGGCGCGAAAGCCGAATGACCCGTCACATGGCCGATGCCTTCGGCCGTCACTCGTCGGACGTGACCGTGGACTGGCAGGGGAACGTGACGGCGACGTTCGGCACGGGATCGCCGTCGGTCGTTCTCTGTGCGCACATGGACGAGATCGGGTTCGTGGTGCGGGACGTCACCGACGACGGGTTTCTGCGCGTCGAACGCGTAGGAGGCGTGGGGAGACGCGCGGCGCTCGGCTCCGCGGTGATGGCGCTCGGCGACGACGAGCCGATCCCTGGCATGATCGGTCTTGCCTCCCATCACCTGACCCCGCCCGCGGACTACTGGACCGTTCCGCCAGTGGAAGAGTGGTACATCGATATCGGCTCCGCCTCGGCGTCGGAGGCCGCCGAAATGGGCGTGCGCGTGGGGACGTTCGTGACGTTCGCGCCGAACTTCCGCCGGCTCGGGCCGGACAAGGTGATGAGCAAGACGCTCGACAACCGCATATCATGCTGGGCGCTATGCGAGTTGGCGCGGCGATTCGCCGAGGACCCACCCCCGGGCGTCGTGCACCTGCTGGCGAACGTCCAGGAGGAGTTCCACCTGCGCGGGCTCATCCCCGCCGTGAAGCGTCTCGACCCGGACCTGGCGCTGACCTTGGACATCACGCCCGCCGCCGATACCCCCGACCTGAAAGGCCGCAACACCGTGCGTCTCGGGGGTGGGCCGGCTGTGAAGATCATGGACTTCCACGGCCGTGGCTCGCTGAACGGCCTCCTCGTGCCGGAATTCCTCGTAGAGTGGATCGAGAGCACGGCGGACGCGGCGGGGATACCGACGCAACGCGAGATCGTCGTTGGCGTCGTCACGGACGGCGCGTATTTGCCCTCCCTCGACATCCCCACGGCGGCGCTTGCCGTGCCGACGCGGTACACCCATTCGCCCTCGGAGGTCGTTTCTCTCGATGACCTGGCGAAGACGGCGGATCTGTGCGAGCAGTTGGCGCGGCGCGTCGGCGACGTGCATCTGGAGGGAATGTCCCGATGACGGCATCACATCGACGGCGCGCATTCGGCTTCATGGCGATGGCGCTTGCCGCCGTGGCGTTGGCGTCCCATGCGGCGGGGCCCGTTCGCCTGCGGCTCGGTGAAGGCGACCGGTATCTGTTCCGTCACACCCTCGCGACGGAGACGGACGTGGAGATCCCGTTTCCGCAGACGACGAAGCAGACGATGTGGTACACGCTGGAGCAGCGTGTGAGCGAAGTGGACGCCGAAACGGGAGACGCCACGATCGAAGTCCGATTCCGCCGCGTGGTGGTCAAGGTGGATATGGGCGAGATGGGCGGATTCGACGTCGACACAGAAGACGGCGAGTCCGAGCAGAGCGTGACATACCGCAAACTCATCGACCGCCCGTTCACGATGCGCATCTCCCCGCGCGGTAAGGTGATCGAGGTCAACGGGCTCACCGACATCGTCGAGGATGTCCTCGAAGCCGACGGTGTCAACGCGCTCAGTTTGGAGCAGGTCGAGAGCATCGTCGGTGACGAGTCGATGACCGGGATGTACCAGTCGTTCCTGCCCATCTACCCCGAGGACGCCGTCGACGAGTGGGAGACGGAGTCGACCATCACGCTGCCGATGGTGGGGGCCGCGGCGGTGAGTATGCTGTGGACGTTTGGCCCGCCGCGCGAAATCGACGGCCAGACCACCATCCCGATGAGCGCGACATCCGAGATCACATCGCCATCGGAGCCGACGACGACATCGCTCGGATTCGCCGAGATGGAGCTGCGGCTGGAGAAGATGACGTCCGAGGGCGTCATCGACATCTCCGCCGACGACGGCTGGCCGGTCAAGGGCGAGATCAAGTCGGACGGCGCGATGAGCATGAAACTCACGATACCCGGCCTCGCTACCCCCACGGCGTCGGATATGGCCGTCCGGTCCGTGTCGGTCATCGAACGTCTCGAACTACCCGCGGACGAGTAGCGCAATGCCGGCGCCCCACCTGCTTGGCGTAGTATGGCTGACCGTTGCCCTCGCGGGCGCGTCCTTGGCCGAGGACGCCGGCAATCAGTTCATCGTTCTGGCGCACGAGGGCTACGCCGCTGCCATCGCCGGCGACGACGAGGCCGCCATCCGGGCGTTTGAGGCGGCGCTTGCGATAGAGCCTGGGCGTCTCGAGGCCGCTGTATACCTCATCCAGTTGTATCGCAAGACCGGGCGGAACACCGACGCCCTCGACCGCTGTCGACGCGTGCTGGAACGCCACCCGGACGATGTCGAGACGCTCTATCTCCTCGCCGCGACGCATTCGGGTCTGCGTGATCCGAAGGCGGCCGTCGCCGCGCTCGAACACGCGTGTCGCGTCGACCCGTACCATGCGCGCGCGCACCTATTGCTGGGCCAGGAATACGTCACGCTGGGTGAGTTCGCGCCGGCCATCGAGGCGCTGACGCGCGTTCGCGTCTGGCGGCCGGAGAACGACCTCCTGCACCGCTACCTAGGGCAGGCGTATCTGGGGACGGGGCAGACCGACGAGGCCGAGCAGTCGCTCATGGAGGCCGCGCGGCTTGCCCCGTTCGCCGCGCAGCCGTATTTCCACCTGGGACGGCTGTACCGGATGCTCGGGAATGCCGATCGGTCGCGCGAGATGATGGAACGGTTCCAGGCGCTGCAAGTGCGGTCCCAGGAGCGTGAGCGGCTCTCGCGGGCGGCCCGGCAGAACCCCGACGACGCGCGCGGATGGTTCCTGCTGGCGGATCACTACATGCGCGGTGGGCAGGCGCGCGAGGCGCTCTCCCCGATGGGATCGGCCATCGAGGCCGACGCGGGCAACGCGTCCTACCGAGACATGCGGGCGCACGTGTACCTACGCCTCGGTATCACCGAGGAGGCCAAGGGGGACGCGATTGCCGCGATCCGGCTCGATCCGACGGTCGGCGCGTACTACAACACGCTCGGCACGTGCTCCATGAGCGAGTCGAAGCCGGGCATGGCGTCGGAGGCGTTCCGGGAGGCGATTCGCGTCGGTGGCGACGTGCCCGCGTTCCACCTCAACCTGTCGCGGGCGTTGGACGCCCTCGGAGATATCGACGGCGCGGAACGGCACCGACAGATCGCAGGGGACCGGGCCAAGTAGCAGGGCCGGGTAGGCCCCATCCATGCTGACGCTGGGTTCGCGCCCCGCACTGTCACGACAGCGCGACACGCAGCGGACGCCTCCACATCCAATCCCACGTGCAGTGCGAGGACGACCTGCCTCCGTCGTGGACGCCACCCGCCTCGCCTGTCTTTACCGCTCGCGGCGCCGGCATTACACTGCACGCCTGTTCCCACCTCATGTGAGCCGTCGATGTGGATTGTCACGGGCATCCTGGGCTGTGTGCTCGGCAGCGCCATCACCGCGCTGCTGCTGCGCCGTCGTGCCTCGGGCCCGGCAGGTCCGCGCGATTCGCTTCGGCAGACGGTGATGCGCGGCATCGCCCACGAGATACGCAACCCGCTGAACACCATGAGCATCACCCTACAACTGCTGGAGGAAGACCTGGCCGGGGAGTCGGAGCCGGATCGAGACGCGGTGCTCGCGGACGTTGGGCGTGTGCGGCGCGAGGTCGATCGCTTGGAGCGGATACTGTCGGACTTCCAGCGCTACGCCCGGATGCAGTTCCGCCCGGATGACATGGACATCGGGGCGCTGGTCAACGAGACGCTCGATTTCATGGAGGCCGAGGCCGCGCGCGCGGGCGTCGAGATTACGCGCTCAGTGCCACAAGGGGTTGCCGCGGTGGCGGACCCGGCCTTGCTGCGGCAGGCCTTCCTCAACGTGATAGTGAACGCCTTTCAGGCGATCGGGGAAGACGGTAGACTTAGCGTGACCGTGGCAGCCGTCGGAACCGACGTCGTGGTCTCCTTCGCCGACACGGGGCCCGGGATGGACGAGGCTGCGCGGCGTCGGGCGTTCGAGCCTTACTACTCGACGAAGGAGGACGGCACAGGTCTCGGGCTGGCCGTCGTCAGCGAAGTCGCCGAGATGCACGGAGGGGCGGCGGACGCCAAGGCCTCGCCGGGTGCCGGTACCACGGTGTCCCTACGCATCCCACTACCAACACACGCGAGCGCCATCGAATGACCGACCCCGCCGAAGGGCCGACGATCCTGATCGTCGATGACGACGCCGCCGAACGCGAGCAGACCGGCCGGATCTTCCGCGGTGAGGGATACGACATCGTCGGTGTGGCCGGCGGCGTCGAGGCGTTGCGGATCATCGAGAGCCGCGACGTGGCCGTGCTGCTCACGGACCTGAAGATGCCCGAGATGGACGGACAGGAGCTTCTGCGCCACGCGAAGGAGGCCCGCCCCGAACTCCAGGTGATCGTCGTCACAGGGTTTGGGTCCGTGGAGGGCGCTGTGGACGCCATGCAGGCCGGCGCGGGTGATTTCCTGCAGAAGCCCTTGGACATCCAAACGGCGCGCGCGCGCGTGCGCAAGGCCGTCGAGAAGCACGAACTCGAACGGCAGAACGTCACTCTTCGGGAGCAGGTGGATAGCGTCTACGGCCTAGAGAACATGATCGGTTCGTCGTTGGCGATGCAGGAGGTGTTCCGCAAGATCCGTCGCGTCGCGCCGACGAACGCGACGGTGCTGCTCCTCGGCGAGAGCGGCACGGGCAAGGAACTGGCCGCGCGCGCGGTACACAACCTTAGCCCGCGGGCGCGGGCGCGCTTTCTGCCGTTCAACTGCGCCGCCGTCACGCGGGAACTCGTCGAGAGCGAGCTGTTCGGCTACAACCGTGGCGCCTTCACTGGGGCCTCGCGCGACAAGCCGGGGTATTTCGAGGAAGCCAACGGCGGCACGCTGCTCTTGGACGAGATAGGCGAGATGACGATGGACGCGCAGGCGAAGCTCCTGCGCGTACTCGAAGAGCGCGAGATCATGCGCGTCGGAGGCACGCGCGCGATTCCCATCGACGTGCGCATACTCGCGTCGACGAACCGTGAACTCGAGGAGGCCGTGCGCGACGGCACGTTCCGGGAAGACCTGTACCACCGCATCAAGGTGTTTCCCATCGACATACCGCCGCTAAGAGAACGGCGGGAAGACATGCCCGTACTGGCCGAGCATCACCTGATGAAGGCAGCGGAGGAGCACGGCGTCCCGCCCAAGCCGCTGGGCGTATCGGCGATGGACGCATTCCGCCGATACGACTGGCCGGGGAACGTCCGCGAACTCCGCAATCTCATGTCGTTCCTCGTCCTGAGCGTCGAGGGAGCAGTCATTACTGAGGCGGACCTGCCCGACTCGCTCCGCGACGGCTCCCCCGCGAGGCCGTCGGAGCTCGTCGAAGTCGGGCGGTCCATGGACGATATCGAGCGGGAGGCGATCCTGCGCACGCTCAAGGCGACGGACGGGAACAAGACGAAGGCGGCGGACATGCTCGGCATCGGCCTGCGCACCCTGTACCGCAAGCTGGATCGCTACGGCGAGGACGTCAGCGACGAGCCGACCGGAACCAACGGCGAAGACTGAGGCGTCAGCACGCGAAGCGCCCCGGCCCGCACGCGTGAGTCCAACGCCTCGGAACCCATGACATCGCCATCGAGCAGCTTGCGTAGGGGGGCGTCCGTCTCGATACGGGCCGTTGACGAGCGGATTACCTCGATCGCCGGGTGGTCTATGTGCTTGCCGGAGTAGACCTTCGGCAGCGTCCGGACCAACTCCATCCGGCTCACCGGCTTGACGATGACGATGTCGAACAGGCCGTCGTCGAGCTTTGCGGCGGG
>JABGQA010000138.1:0-149699 GCA_018644665.1 Candidatus Poribacteria bacterium | reverse complement strand
CACTGCCCGCCACCGCAGTAGGGCGTGTTCTGGACGAGCGCGAACAGCGCGTCCATCTCGCGCGGGCCGTCGTCCACATGGAGACGCATCGAGAACGGCCGCAGCCCCATCAGCGCCTTGAAAACACCCATGAAGTAGCCGGCCGATCCCCGGAAAACGCGCGACCTGACCGCCTCGTAGGCCACTTCGGCGGCGAAACCCACGCCACTCAGGCAGATGAACAGACCGGAAGAGTCTTCTCCGACGTCGCACGCGGAGACGACGCCGGACTGGAGCAACTCGAAGGACTCGGGCAGCGTGCGTGGGATACCGAGCGACCGCGCGAAGTCGTCGCCGGAACCCATCGGAATCAAGGCGAGCGTGCTCTCCGAACCGAACAGCCCGGTCGCCACTTCGCGAACGGTGCCGTCTCCGCCCATCGCGACCACGATGCCGACGCCAGACTCGGCGGCCCGGCGGGCGAGCTCCGTGGCGTGGCCGGGCCGCGTCGTCAGTTGCATGGTGACCGAGAGGCCCGCGTCGCGGATGAGCGTCTCGGCTTGTCGCAAGGCGCGACGGGTTCGCCCTTTGCCCGCCACGGGGTTGACGATCAGGGTGATCGGAGAGTCGGGTGGCGGGACGTGCTCGTGCGAGATAACCCGCTCCTACAGCCAGTAGCGTAGAGCAGCAGAGGAGTGAGTCCCTTCCCCTCGCAGGGGAAGGCTAGGATGGGGTCCAAGCGCGCCCAACTGCCCGTGCCATGCCCACTACACGCTGACGCCAGCTTGCCGGCGCATTTCCTTCTGGATCTTGTGCTCGAAGCTGTCCACCAACGCCTTCCACGACGCTTCAACGATGTTCTCGGACACGCCGACGGTGCCCCATGTCTCTTCACCGTCGGTGGACTCGGTCAGCACGCGCACGCGCGCGGCCGTGGACGACTGCGAGTCGAGGACGCGCACGTTGTAGTCCACGAGAGTCACATCGCGGAGATACGGGTAGAACGTCTCGAGCGCCTTTCGCAGGGCGTTGTCCAAGGCGTTCACGGGCCCATCACCCTCGGCGGCCGTGTGTTCTTCGAGGCCGTTAGGCTCGCGCACCTTTATCGTCGCCTCGGAGCGCATGTCGTGCGTCTGGAACTTCTCGATGATCAGGCGGAAGCCGTGCAACTCGAACCCGGGGGTGTGCTCACCCATCGCCTTGCGCGCGAGCAAGTTCCACGAAGCCTCGGCGCCCTCGAAGGCGTACCCGAGCTGCTCCGCTTCCTTCATGCTGTCGTATACCCGTTGCACCTCGGGAGATCGCTTGTCGAGGTCTGGATACTCGCTTTCCAGCTTCTCGATGATCGCGCTGCGCCCGGCCTGGTCGGATATGAGTATGCGCTGCTTGTTCCCGACTAGCTCCGGCTCGACGTGCTCGTACGACAGCGGATTCTTGCGCGCGGCGTCGATGTGCACGCCGCCCTTGTGCGCGAACGCCGATCGCCCGACGTACGCCTGCCGTTCGTTGTGCGCGTGGTTCGCCAGTTCGCTCACGAGGCGCGACACGTGGGTGAGTTCGGCAAGCGCGCCCGGTACGAGGCAGTCTCGGTCCATCTTGAGCGCGAGGTTCGGCACGACCGCGCACAGGTTCGCGTTGCCGCACCGCTCGCCGTAGCCGTTGAACGTGCCCTGCACCTGCGAGGCGCCGCGTTCGACGCCCATCAGCGTGTTCGCGTCCCCTACGCCCGAGTCGTTGTGCGCGTGGATGCCCACGGGCGTGCCGGGGAACTCGGTGACGACGTCCGCGACGATGTCGCCCAGCTCCAGCGGCAGCGTGCCGCCGTTCGTGTCGCACAGCACCAGTCGCACGGCGCCGCCGTCCACGGCGGCCCGCAACGTCTCCAGGGCGTAGGGTCGATTGCGCGTGTAGCCGTCGAAGAAGTGTTCCGCGTCGTAGAGGACGGACATGCCCGCGTCGGTGAGGAACCGTACGGACGATCGGATCATCTCGACGTTCTCCTCCAACGTCACGCGGAGGATTTCCGTGGCGTGGAGTTCCCAGCTCTTGCCGAAGATCGTTGCGTGCCGACAACCCGTCTCGACCAGGGCGAGGAGGTTCGGGTCGTCCTCGGGGGCGTTGTCCTTGCGGCGCGTGCTGCCGAACGGCATCAACTGCGTGTGACGCAGCGAGACCTCCTTGGCGCGGCGGAAGAACTCGATGTCCCTCGGGTTCGAGAACGGCCATCCGCCGACAACGAAGTCGATGCCAAGGCCGTCGAACTCCTGCAACAGTCGCAGCTTGCTCTCGACGGAGAACGCAATGCCCTCGGCCTGCGTTCCGTCGCGCAAGGTCTCGTCACACACCTCGATGCGTCGGTCGGCGGCGGCAGGGGCGTCGGCGCTCATCGTCACGTCCTCTTGGGTTTGGGTAGGGGTCGTGGGCAGCCGACCCGGGCCACGGGCGATGAGACCTAGTATATCACACGGTACCGTAGATTCCGGCTCCGGGCACACGAAAGCGCACCCATGGCGAGGTGCGCTTTCGCGTTATACGGAACGGCCGGTGAGACCTATTCCTTCGCCTTCGTCGTGAAGGAGAAGCTGATATCAGTCTCGTTGCCGGCGGCGTCAAGGACTGTGCCCTCGACGTCGTATTCGGTCTCGTTGACGATCGGGTCGTCGGCATTGAACTGCAGAGTAACCGTGTCGCCGTCAATTGTCGGCACCCAGTTCAGCGCCGAGCCTCCGGTGGAGATGGCCAGCTCGTCGGTATCGTCGATGTCCTCATCGAACGTGAGGGCCAAGCCATCAGAGAGATCGCCCGGCTCGACATCGGTCGCGCCTTGCACGTCAGGATCGACTCCTGTCAGCGTCGGTGCGATTTCGTCCGGCGGGTCAACCTTGCCGAACGTCAGGGTGGAGCTGCCGGTGTCCCACTGGATGTCGTTGCTGGCCTGGGTCACGTTGAAGGTTCGCGTGCTGCCGGCGCCTTCGGCCGCGCCGCCGTTGACGGTCACCGTGCCTGGGTCGCCGCTGAAGGTCAGCGTGACCGGGCTGTTCTCGTTCACGGTGGCGCCCGCCTCTGGACTCGTGCTGACCAGGGTGACGTCTTCGTCAGCGACCTCGTCGTCGCCGCCGCATGCGACCATCAACGCTGAGAGTGAGATGACTAGCGCTGGCGCCATGAACAGCGAGAGCCATCGAAGGGATTTCCTCATGATGAGCCTCAGCTCCTTACCTTAGTTCTCGTTGTCGCTTCCCCGCCCACGCTTGGGGTCTAGGTGCCCCAACGGACCGAGTTTAGCCGATTTCTAGGAACTGCCAAGTTCCAGTGACGCCGAGCGCAACCATTGCACCCAGGACGCCCGAACCACATCTCGATGCCAGAGTCGGTTCGTGCCGCGCGAACATTAGCACAGTAGCATACACGACACAACACCGCAATTCGTTACCTGTAGTCCACCGAATCGTGGACGAACGCCCGCGCCTGCCGCTCCGTCCGACGACGTTAATCGTCGGTCTGGAACCGAAGGCCACATCGGGTGAACGCTTGATAGCGTGCCCCCAAACGAGCCCTCAAGCAAGCCGTAGCCAAGTGTAGCAAACCCGGTAAGCGGTGTAAAGGGCAATTACATGCCCTCGAAACTCGCTCACCATGGGCTTCCACAGGCGCCCTGGCTGTCAACCGCGCGGTAGTCTGGCACAACCGCCTCGGCTCCGCAACCCCCGGCCGCGCGGACCGTTTCGCGGGCGCCAAGCCAGTAGCCCCGAGCCGGACGTTCGCTCTTGTCGAAGAGCAACATCGGGTCGGGAAACTCCGTCCGGCTGCCCAGATGATCCAGCCAGTCGGCGAAATTCGCGGCATTGTAGTGTCGCCTTCCTCGCGACACAAGTTCGGCCGTGCCCGCCGATGGGACGCTCAGCTCGGTCGGGTCCCAGACCGCCACGTCGCGGCGTTGCCGCTCGGCGAACCGCGCTGTGTGTAGCGCTCCGTCCTTCTGGCCGCTCTGTATGAGCATCACCCCGCGACAAAGGCCACTGATGATCCGATTGCGGCGCACAAGCCGGCGCGCGCCGACGGCGCCGAACAGGCATTCGGACGCCACCGCCCCGGCACAGCCGATCTCGACCGCCAATCGCCGGTGCTCCGGCGGGTACATCGACGTCAGGTCGTGCCCGACGACGGCGATGGACGCCCACTCGCCGTCCTCCGCGGCCGCCAGCGCGCCGCGGTGCGCGGCGGCGTCGATGCCGCGGGCGAGTCCACTCACGACGCACCATCCGTCCTCGCGCGCGAGGCGCGCCGCGGTGGCCGCGGCTTCGAGGCCTTCGGGACACGGGTTGCGCGTCCCGACGATCGCAACGGAGCGCTCGGGGAGCATGCCTTCCGCGCCCCACGTCAACAGGAGAGGAGGCGCGCCTGGGATCTTGCGTAGCTGTCCCGGGTACTCCGGTGTGTCACTCAGCCGCGCGACGACCCGTCGCCCCTTGAGCGATTCCCAGCGTTCCCGCACAGGGTCGAGTGTGTCCCGCAGGGCGATGATGCGCTCCGCCATGCTGAGCGAGATGCCGGGGAGCGAATGCAACGCCGTGATGTTGACCCCGACGGTCTCCTCGGCCGAGCCGAACTCTCTCAGGAGTTGCTCGTAGCTCGCGGCTCCGATTCCGTCCAACGAGGCGAGCGCCATGCGGGTGGTGTGTTCGCTGTGCGGCAAGGTCATAGTGGAGATTCCTGCGGACGAGGGGGGCGCAACGCGACGCAAGTGTGGAAGTAGCCGCAAGCGCCGAGACAGAGACATGCCCGCGTCAGCGGACCACGGCCAGCTTTCCGGCGCGTCGTCGGCCTCCCCACTCCACCGAGTATATGTAGACGCCGGGGGCCACGGGTCGTAAGGAGTCGTTCAGGAGATCCCAACTCCACGCGTTGCGGTGCTCGTCGGCGACGCCTTCCACAACGAGCCCGCCGTCCACGGAATACACCCGCGCGATGGCTCCCGCCGGCATCCCCGCGAACTCCACGCGCGCCGAGTGGTTGCGGCGCACGTACACCGGATTTGGATACACACGCAGGCGGCTGAGGTCCGTAGGCAGCGGGGGCTCCGTCGGGATATGCAATGTGGTCGAGCGGGCCGAAGCGTCAACCGGCATGTCGTCCGCGCTGCGCACGTCGTTGGGGCGTGCGATCTCCACGCTGTAGTCTCCCGGAGGGGGAGATGTCGGCGAGAACGTGAGGATCACCTCCTCCTCGCGGCCCTGCCGGGCGACGGATGTCGGCGTCCACGCGCGCGGGTCGCCACCGGCGGCTATGACGCGGTAGACCGACGCCTGCCGCGCGCTGCCGTTCATCGGGAGGCTGTACGCGAGGCGCACGCGCGATGTCGTCAGCGCCTCCGCCGACACGAGACGGGGCTGTTCGCCGATGAAGATGCCGACGGCGTCGGAGGCCGCCTCACCAACGTGTACCTCGTACCGGTACCGCTCCCCCTCGTGCACCGCTTCGTCCGTGTACGTCGGCTCCCCGGTCGCGTCGGCCAACGCGGCAAACTCGCCATCGTCTCCAACGGCGCGGTAGACGACGCCTTGCGAGCTGTCCCCGGCCCACCGCCACGTGAGGTGCACGGATCGGGAACTCAAGGCAGTAACGTCGAGCGCGAACGGCCTCGTCGCTTGGGTAGGCGCGCCATCGGGAGTGAGCACGTTTAGGAAGCCGCGCTCGTTGTAGAGCAGCGACGCCCGCCCGTCGCCATCAAGGTCGAGGAATACCGGCGACAGCGTGGGGTCGGCGCGTCCCGCCCAATCCAGCGCCAACTCACCCGACGCCGCCATGCGGAGCAGGTATACTTGACCCCCGGAGATCACGGCAATCAGGTCGTCGCCCTCGGTCGCCAGCCGCCCCGTGAGCAACCGGGCCCGGTCATCACGCTGTCGCAGGCGGCGGATGGCGCGGCGCGGCGTCGGGTGGACTTCCAGTCCCGCGGAGTTCTCATCCCATATATAGACGGCGACTGTGGACATCGCGCCGCCTCGGGGTGTCACCCCGAACGACTCCTCGCCCAGCACGACCACGCTCCGACGCCCTAGGAACACGCCCGAAGCGACGTCGTGGATCGCGCTGAATACCGTCTGCGTTTCCCACACTTGGCGAAGCGTGGCTCCGTCCCATCGGAACGCGACCAGGCTGCCGTCGGCGTCGCCCATGAATATCTCGCGTCGCCCATCTCCGTCGATGTCATCGACGACGCGTGACCGGGCGAAAAAGTTCAGGCCCTCCGTGGCGTTCCGTAGGGAAGCGATCTCCTCGAACGCGTTGTCGCCCACGGCGCGTATGACAACCAGGTTAGAGCCGGCGGTCGTCGCGAGCAGTTCCGCGGAGCCGTCGCCGTCCGCGTCGACGATGCGTCCGTGCTTCATCCTGTCACCGGTCCAGATGAGCTCCGACGGGAACTGTCCCACAGCGGGGGCCTCGATCACGATCAGGTCGTCACCGACCTGTCCGAGGGCCTCGACCAGCCCGTCCCCGTCGAGGTCGCCGACATCGAGCGGCGTGAAGAAGTCTGGGAACTGATGGACCGATCGGAGCTGTCCGCCGTCGCGTGCCTCGAACACCTGCGTGAACACGAAGCCTTCTGTGCCCGGCGACGAGCCGACGATTTCAGGGAGGCCGTTGCCGTTGAAGTCCACCAGACGTGGCGCCACGTCCAGGGACGGCAGACGGTTCCCGGGTTGCACGGCCCGATTGCCGGGATTCGCGACCTCCCGCCCGCCTGACGCAACCCCCTCGACTGTCGTCTCCATGCCCGCGAAGTTCCGCGCCACGAACGTGTACTCCCACGCCCCATCGGGAACGGAGTCCGTCAACGACAGGATGAAGTGGCGCTGCGGCGTTGCGAACTCCGTCGCGTCGTGGACGACGCCCGTCCCCGAGTCGCGGACAGTGAGAGACGCGAGCGCGGTATCGTCAAACTCCACCCATAGGAACGGCACGCCGAGCCCGCCGGAGAGGGCGTGGAACAACTCGTGCCGCAGCACGCGGGGCGGTGTGTGGTCAACCTCGACGAGGCGCTGGTCGCGGACGAACGAGCCCGTCGACGCGTACGTCTCCAGGCGTAGTGTGTATGTGCCTTCCGCCAACGCGGATGTGTCCCAAACGTACAACAGGCGGTTGAACCCGGCGTCGTCTCGTCCCCGCGCGTCGACGAGTGGGGTCCATGTCGCTGGCGTAGAGGTCTCGCCGATCGACAGGCGGTACCCCGCGTAATCCGGGCCGCCAACCGATCCCACGATTTCCACGGAGCGATCGCCGCCGAGCCGAGGCCCGGGGTACGCGATCTCAGCGATGAGCGATTCGCTGGCCATGAGCGCGTTCGCGGCGTTGAGCAGTGGCACGCCGACGGCTCGCCCTTCGTCCACGAGCGCGGACCCCGACGCTACCAGCAGCCGCTTCACCTCGTCGACGCGTAGGCCGGGGCGCTTCGAGAGCATCAGCGCCGCGACTCCCGCGACGTGCGGCGCCGACATCGACGTCCCGCTCAGCGTCCGGACGCGTCCCTCGGTGTGCAGGCTGAGGATGCTCACCCCCGGCGCGGCAAGATCTACTTCGGCCGTGGCGTTCGTGAAGCGCGCGGCCCCGCCGTCGCGAGCCGAGGCTGCGACCGAGATGACCTCGGGGAACGCGGCCGGGTACAGAACCGACGGGTGGTTCTCGTTGCCCGACGCGCTCACGAGTACTACGCCCATGGCGTTCGCGTAGCGAAGCGTGTCTCTGAGCAGGCGCGATCCCCGCTCATCGCCCCAGCTCATGTTTATGACCGATGCGCCGTTCTCGACCGCGTAGATGATCCCCGCCGACGAGTCGTCTTCCTGTAGGAAGGTGCCCCCGCCGCTCGCAGCGAAGCCGGATCGCACAGCCATCAGGCGGCAATTCCACGCGACTCCCGCTATGTCGATGCCGTTGTCCGGGCGCGCGGACACGATGCCCGATACGTGTGTGCCGTGACCCGTTTCGTCGGTTGGGTCGCCATCTGGCTCGTTGAAGTCGCCCCGTCCCGAGGCCGTGGGAGCGTCGACGAAGTCCCATCCGTGGACGTCATCTACGAATCCGTTCGCGTCGTCGTCTCGGCCGTTGCCGGGGACCTCGCCCTGGTTCTGCCAGAGCTGTCCCTCGAGGTCGGGATGGCCCAGCGTTGTCCCGGTGTCTATGACGGCGACGACAACCGAAGGGTCGCCGCGCTCAATCGCCCACGCGCGAGGCATGGCGATGCCCGGCAGGTTCCACAGGTTCTCGTATTCCGGGTCGTCCGGGACGACTGCGCCCTGTAGCGTGCGGTACAGCGTGTTGGGTTCCGCCCAGTCGATGGAGGCGACCGTCTCGTAGTCGGCGATGGCCGCGGCTAGGTCCACATGGCGCGAGAAGCGCAGCACCCATGTGCGTTCGATCGCCGTGCGCAGTTGGTGAGCCCCCGGCTTCGGCGTCACGACCCGCTCCGCGGAATCCAGATCCCACCGACGGTGGGCTCCCGCGAGGCTCGCGTCGCCCACGATGTCACGATGGTCGCGTAGCCGCACGAGGATCTCGCGCGGGGTCACGGCGGGAGAGTCGCTTCGGCCGGATTCCGTAAGAGAGAGCGCCGCCCGTGCCCCTGAAGCGCACGCGACAGAGACTGCGATCACCAGGGCGAGAGTCTGTGCTGGGCGCGCGGTCATCTCTGCCCCGGACGCAGGTGGTCGGTCTGTCGGCGGCGGGCCGGACAATGGTTCGTGGCCACGGTCCCCTGTGTCAAGCTAGCAGCCTCTGATTCTACGGCGCCGGCTTCGTCTTACGGGCGCCGAATGGGCGCCGGTTAGGTTGTCTGCGTGGGGGCCGTCGGCTAAAATGTCTCACCGTGAGCAGGGTACGCCTATAGCTCAACTGGTAGAGCGACGGTCTCCAAAACCGTAGGTTGGGGGTTCAAGTCCCTCTGGGCGTGCCATCCTCCTCGCACCGCTCGATTCGGCCGTTCCTCCACGCATCGCACCGGTCGCGAAGCCATGCGATACCGCGTGCCCGCGCGAATGACAGGGAGACCCGCGATGGCGCTCGCTGGTCGCGCCCGACGGCTACGGAACCAACTTGCCGCCCGGCGCTACGCGCGCGATCACGAACTTGTCCGCGAATGGGCCGTCAACAGCGACATCGAGACCTTGGCGCCCACGCCCTTGGCCGAGGCGGGCAAGCCCCTACGTGATGGCCGTTTGGCGCTCGTCACGACGGCGGGCGTGCACCTAGACTCTCAGCCTCCCTTCGACATGTTCGACCCAGACGGAGATCCGACGGCGCGCCGGGTGCCGGTCGATGCCGCGCCGGCCGATGTGGTGATTACGCACGACTACTACGACCACCGCGAGGCGGACCTCGACCTCAACGTCGTTCTGCCGGCGGGCCGCCTCCGTGAACTGGCTGACGAGGGCGTCGTGGGTTCGTTGGCTCACGATGCCTTCAGTCTCATGGGACACATCGTCGGCAGCCACGTCGCGACTCTGGTCGAGGTGACAGGGCCGGAGATTGCGTCGGCGCTCGTCGAGGGTAAGGTCGACTACGCGCTGCTCACGCCCGCCTGAGGGCTGTGCCACCGGTCCGTCGGACTGGTACAGCGGGAGATCGAGTCGCGGGGCATCCCGACCGTATCCATCACCCTCAGTCGTGAGGTGACGGAGCGCGTGAATCCGCCGCGATCGCTGTATACCCCGTTCGGGCTCGGCCGGCCTCTCGGGGGCGCGCACGACGTCGCCACGCAGCACAGCGTGCTCGCGCAGGCGCTGCCGCTGCTGGAGCGCATGGACGGCGGCATCGTAGACTGGACCCCCGGCGGGACGGAGGCCGCCGTCGACAGGGAGTAGGACGGTGGGTACGACGCGCGACGATCGACACACCATCACGTACCGAGTGCTGAACCACGACCTGTCCGACCCGATGCGCGATGTCGAGGTCCACGCCTCCCCCGCCGAGATCGACCATCTCGTCTGCCGAGGCTATCTGCTCCGTGAGCGCCTATTCGCTGGCGACGAGCTGCGCGACCTCCGGGCCGCGTTGGACGACGTCGAGGCCCGCGAGAAGGAGGCCATCGGCGTCAGCATGTCACGGCGGTTCGGCGGTCTGTTCCTGCGACATCTGATGGACAAAGACGAGGCGTTCCTGCGGCTACTGAACTACCCGCCGACCCTGTCCATTGCCCGCGCCGTCCTGGGGCCGCTCGTCCAGGTCCGTGGTCTGAGCGCGCGGATCAGCTATCCAGGCGCGGACAATCAGCCAACCCACTGGCACGGACACCATCGAGTCCTTTCGGACCCGCTGCCCCGCTTCTTCTGCCCGCCCCAGGCCCTGGACTGCCTCATCTACCTCGACGAACTGAACGACCCAAACGGTCCTGTGTGCATCTTGCCCGGCTCGCATCTGAGGCACACGGTGCATCCTGACGGCGACGACCACGCGGATGTGCCGGGGCAGGTCGCAGTGCGGGCGCCGGCGGGGACGTGTGTCATTATCCACAGCAGCCTGTGGCGCCGGGCGATGCCCACCCCCGCCGGATGGGGAGAAGCGCCGGCTGCTGATCCTGTCGTACACACCTACATGGATGAAGCGCTCTCCGTACGGCGTGAAGCCGGAGAACGGCCTGGCCGACCGCCTCCTGGAGGACGGCGACGACGAGACGCGGGAGTTGTTGGGCGTCGGCGGGTACACCTGAGGGACGCGAATGCAACCCACGCGACAGATCCCGTACTTGGAGCGTGACGGCGCCGAACTCGCTCTACACATATTCGAGCCGCCCGACGGCTCCTCGACAGCCGCCGCCGCAGAACCCAGAGCGGCCGCAGTCTTCTTCTTCGGTGGCGGCTGGACGGGCGGCACACCGACGCAGTTCTACCCGCACTGCGCGTATCTCGCGTCACGCGGCTTGGTGGCGATCAGCGCGGAATACCGCGTGCGAGGTCGGCACGGCACGACGCCGTTCGATGCCGTGGACGACGCTCGCGCCGCGATCGCCTGGGTCCGCGCGCACGCGTCGGAACTGGGCGTCGACCCCAGTCGTATCGCTGCGGGCGGCGGCTCTGCGGGCGGCCACCTGGCGGCGTGCGCGGGCGTCATTCCCGACCGCGACGGCGCGCGAGACTCGAAGCCGGACGCGCTCGTGCTGTTCAACCCCGTGACGGTCTTCGCGCCCGTGACAGGGCTGACCGCAGACGACCGCTCTCGCCAGGAAGGCATTGCGACGCAGCTCGACGGGCAGGACGGAGCCCCAATCTCGCCGTACCATCACGTCGCCGCAAGCGCACCGCCCGCGATCGTGTTCCACGGTGAGGCGGATCGGACCGTGCCGTTTCGCACGGCGGAGCTATTCGCCGACGCGATGGCCGCCGCAGGCGCTCGTTGCGAATTGCAC
This sequence comes from Candidatus Poribacteria bacterium, assembly GCA_018644665.1. GTDB lineage: Bacteria > Poribacteria > WGA-4E. Next base: position 138,322 of record JABGQA010000138.1, on the reverse strand, counting down.
GCCTACGCGGGCGAGGACCACGGCTTTTTCAACTACGGCCGCGGCGACGCGTTCTTCGACACGCTCCGCGCCGCCGATGAGTTTCTGGCGTCGTTGGGGTATATGGAGGGGCCTCCAGAGGTGGAGGCGTTCGGCTGGGACGAGGGGTAACGGCAAGCGCGACAGAAGGGGGAAGCGCCATGAGCACGGCGTCCACAAACAGTCTTGAGCGAGATCTGACCCACATTAGCTCCGCGAGCAAGGAGACTCGCTGGCGGGACATCTCTTGGAACCCGGACATCTGGGACGGCCGGGTCAAGGCGGCGGAGGCCGGACGGCCCATGTTCATATGGGCGATGAACGGAGACCCGCTCGGGGCCGTGTGAAACAATGGCGTGACGGGCCGTGCGTCCGTCTTCTCAGATGATCGGATCGTCCGCCTTCTACAGTCCAGGTTCGTCGCGGTGACGGACAACTGCTCCTACACGCAGCGTCAGGATGACGCAAAGGGCGAATTCTTCCGCCACATCGCGGAACAGGGCCACTACGCCGGCCGCACCAACCCGACCGCAACGCGTCAGGGGCTGTACGCCTGCACCGCTGACGGCGACCTGCTCGCGTCAGTCAACACGACGAACGCCGACCGGCTACTCAGCGTTCTGGAGGAGGCCCTAGCCGCGTGGGACGCGCGCGAACGCGTCGACACGGATGCGCCAGGCGCGTACGCGGCCGACCCCCGGTACGCGCGCACGTTCCCCGAAGGCGGCCTGATCCTCCGCGAGACGATGCGCGATCTTCCGAGGTCCGGTGATCCCGAGGCGTCGACGTGGCAGCATAACTTCGACTACATGTGGCTTACGGCCGACGAGGCTGAAGGTCTCATCCCACTGGACACTGCCGTGGGGTCGCAGTTCGAGGCGCCACCCGCCGTCGTCACTAGGCTCGCGCGCTTCCACATGGTTGACCATGTCCGTGGCGAGGCGCCGTCGTGGCGCGCCGAGGATGTCGAAGACGCTCGCCTGATGTTGCGCGTCGAGAGCGCCGAGGGCGCCCGCGTGAGCATGAGCGTCGCCGGACACGTCCGCGTGCGCCGTGGGCCGACGGAGGAGGAGAATCCGTTCTCCGGCTTCAGGGTGGATACGGAGCGCGGCGTCGACGTGGACGGCGTCGTCGAGGTGAATCCCGGCGCGCGCGTGGTCACCGAACTGCGCGTGGTCGCCACGGGCGTGAGATGGGGCGCGACGACCTACAACGGCCGCTCAAAGGACCTCGGGCCGGCGCCAATCGGCTTCGCGTTCGAGCTCATTCCAGACACCCCGGAGAACCGCACGCCGCCGAAGTTCGTTCCGGGGAGCTACTTCTCGAAGTGACGCGCCGCGCGGCCGTACAGGCAGGGCGATCACCGAGAGATGGCATGAGCATGGAAAGAGTGACGGTCGGCCCCGACGGCCGGAGCTTCGAGGCGGCGGACAAGCCGTTCGCGCCGTTCGGCGTGAACTACTACCGACCGGGCACCGGCTGGGCTCCCCAGGTGTGGAAGGCGTTCGACCCCGTCGCCACAGCCGCCGACTTCGAGATCCTGCGAGATCTGGGCGCGAACTGCGTGCGCGTCTTCCTCACGTTCGGCTCCTTCACCACCGAGCAGGGCACGCCGTCGGCGGAGGGATTCGACAAGCTGGACGCGTTCCTCGACATCGCCGAGGAGCACGGTCTCCGCGTCCACCCGACGGGGCCCGACCATTGGGAGGGGCTCCCGTCCTGGGCCAGGACCGATCGTATAGCCGACGATGTCGTCCTCGACGCCCTGGAGCTGTTTTGGCACGAGGCGTCGCGCCGTTACCGCGGTCGTGGCGGGCTCTACGCCTACGATCTACTCAACGAGCCGTCGGTAGGGTGGGACACCGACGCCTTACGACCCAAATGGGCCGCGTGGACGCGCGACCGCTACGGGACGGCGTCGGCGGCGGCGAAGGCATGGGGAGTGTCCTCGGCCACCGGCTCCACGCCTCCGGTACCTCTGCCGGATCCCTCCCCAAGTAGCCCGCATCTGCTCGACTACCAGCGCTTCCGCGAATCCATCGCCGACGAGTGGACCCGTCGGCAGGTGGCCGCCATCCACGCGGGAGATCCCGACGCCCTGGTCACCGTCGGCGCGATACAGTGGGCCGTGCCGTATCTCCTTCCGTCCATGACGCACTACGCTGCGTTCCGGCCGTCTCGGCAGGCTCCGCTTCTGGACTTCCTGTCGTTCCACTTCTACCCGCTCGCCGAAGGCATGTACCAGTACGGCGGCGCCGACGCGCGCGACGCGAATCTGGCGTACGTCGAAGCCGTCGCGCGCGAGGCGGCTGCGCCCGGCAAGCCGGTCGTCGTGGGTGAGTTCGGGTGGTACGGCGGCGGCTCGCTCCCGATCCGCAACGGGCAGCGCACACGCGAGGCCTCCGAGCAGGATCAGGCGGAATGGTGTGCAAGCCTTATCGACGTGACCCGCGGTCTCGCGACGGGGTGGCTGAATTGGGGCATGTACGACCAGCCGGAGGCGACGGACGTCAGCGCGCTGACGGGTCTCCTGACCGCCGACGGCGAGATGAAAGCATGGGGCGAACGCTTCCGTTCTCTCGCGGACGACGTGACGGCCGGATCGCCGCCGCGCCCTGTGGGTGCCCGACCCGCCTTCGATTGGGACCGGTTCATCACCGACATCGACGCCGCGCGCGAGTACCGCGCAGCATACGTGGCCGCCGTCCGCGCGGAAGCCGGACCCAGGTGAAATGGGGATGTGACCGCGAACCGGCGCCTCCGCGCCGTGCGCTCGGAGCTGAGACCGTCAGCGGCCGGTGACAGTCTCGGCGGCGGGATCGCGCCCGAGCAGAGCCGCGTCCTAGCGTTCGTCCGAAGGCGCGATCTCGAAGCTGACGGCGGCGCCTTCGGTGCCTTCCGGGAACGGCGCGCCATCGGGCGTCACGATCACTGCCTGCGTCCCGTCAGCCAAGCGAATCTGCATCTCCCCGCCGACGACAAGCTCAACCGCGCCGACGATCGTACCTGACTCAGGGATTCCTTCCCATGCCCCCGATGCGATATCCGCGGGCAAGGGCTCCTCCGCGCCGCGACCGGCCGTGACGGCGGACTGGCCTGTGACGCTGGCTGGCTCCGGCGGGGCCTGCGTTACAGTGGACGACGCCGTCGCGGCCTTGGGGGCGGGTCGGCGCGCAGCCTGCCAATCTATGCTGGGGGCAGGCGTGGGCCGGGTCTGCTGGTCCGCCGTTACAGGCGGCGTAGCGATGCGACCGCGACGCGGCACAGCCGCGCGGGTCGTCGGCGCCACCTTCGCGCGCCCGTCCGCGTCTGGGGCCGGACTCACAGGCCGCGCCACCTGCCACACACCGATCGCAACGGTCCCGCCCACCGCGGCCCCAACGAGCACCGCCGCCTTCCATCTCGCAGTCATCATGATCATCCCTATGGCTTGCCGCGCGCCGAGTCCAACCCCGCACGCGGCGGCTCCGAGCATGGTCCCGAGGCGCTCTCGCACTCGGCGCTTCGCTCGGTGCAAGCGCACGCCGACGGCGGAACTCGATAGGCCGTACCGGGCCCGCAGATCGCGGTAGGCGACGCCATCGACCACGTGCGCCACCAGCATCTCGCGATCCCGCGAGGAGAGCGTCATCAGAGCCGACCGCAGCGCTCGGAATCGCTCTTCGGCTTCCATCCGGGCGCACGGCTTGTCCGCGCCGTCGGCCGAGTCCGCGATGGCGTCACTGAGAATCGGCAGATACCTGCGATCCCGATTCCAGTTGGACGCCGTGTTGCGCGCGATCGCGTGCACCCATTGCGGCAGCCGTTCGGCGTCTGCAAGCTGGTCGCGGCGCGTGTACGCTCTGAGCAGCGTCTCCTGGACGAAGTCCTCGAGTACGCCAGCGTCCGCGAGGCGCGCGCGACCGATCGCTCGGATCGCGGGCACCTGTGACACGAGCCCCTTATCAAAGTGCGACGGCATTCGGAACCGGTCCTCCATTGCACCCATGTTAGACACGCCACGGCCCGGCTTCTTACGGCCGATTCTCCTGATGACCCGCTCCGTCAGACTCGCGCGCCTCGCCGACCTGGCCGCCCACCGGGCTGATCCGGTTATGCGCTGTCAGCCGCTCAAGGCAGTAGGCTCCCGCCGCCGCGGGCATGCCCCGCCACTCGCGTCGGCGGCCGATTCGGGAGCTCGCGCTTCCCTTCTTTCCTACCACAGGGCCGCTCTAATCGAACAACACCGGCTCGGCGGCGTTGAAGCAATACGCGTGAATTGTGCACGCGCGCGGCGGCCCGTATACTCGCCCGGGACATGAAATCGTGAGAACACGCTGGCCCATCCGTAGGCGCTAGGGGGACAGAGGAACCGATGCCGCACGACCACGTCCAGGCATCCGTGTCGGAACCGCCTTCCGAGCCCCCGGCCTCTCCCGCGCCGGACTCGAGCGCCGCCGACGAGATGCGGTCGATCATGGCCGCGTTCGACGCCTTCCAGACTAAGGCGACCGACCTTACCGACACCTACGGCCGACTAGAAGCCGAAGCCGCCCGTCTGTCCGAGGAAGTGACGCGAAAGAACCAGGAACTCGCCGAGAAGCAGGTCCTCATCGAGGCGATGCAGGCGTTTGGCGAGAGCGCGTCGAGCCTGGAAGAGACGTACTCTCGGCTCGAATCCCAGGTAGAGCACCTCAACAATTCCCTGCGCGCGATCGTGGACAGCCTGAACCACGGCGTCATCGCTGTGGACCTCGAAGGGCGCATCACCCTTTTCAACCGCGCCGCCACGGAACTGACTCGGCGGACGGAGGAGGAAGTGATCGGGCGCGTGTACGCCGACGTCTTCCCGAACCACCCCACGATCCTTCTCGAGACGCTGCGCGGCGCACAGGCTCACGTACAGGAGTTCGAGGACTACTTCGGCGCCAATGGCGGCCGGAAGCGCCATATGGAAGTCACGACGGCGCTTGTGCTCAACGACCAGGGCGATGTTCGCGGAGCTGTCGAGGTGCTGCGTGACCTGACCGAGCGGCGAGAGATGCAGGAGCAGCTCGAGCGGTCGAAGGTCCACGCCGCATTGGGAGAGGTTTCCATCGCGATCGCGCACGAGATCCGCAATCCGCTGGGCGCGATTCAACTGTATATGGAGACCCTGCGCGACGGCGGGCTGGAGGGCGACGAGCGAGACCGGATGTTCGACCACGTGTTCAACGGCATCAAGCTGATGAACAGCACGATTTCCAACCTACTGCAGTTCACGCGCCCCGTGCTGACGGCCGCGGATTTCCAGAACCTGTCGCCGATGCTGGACCAGGCGTTGGCTCTTGCCGAACACGCGATTCGCGTGGAACATGTAGAGGTGACTCGCGACTATCCGCCGATCGGCCTGATGTGCCACGTGGACGAGTCGCAGTTCGTGACCGCCCTGCTGAACGTCCTCCTGAACGCCGTGCAGGCGACCGCGTCGAAGGATTCGCGCGCTATCACCGTGCGCGCGCGGCGGCGTGATCCCGACCCCATGGATCGGCCCATGGCGGACGGTTACGGGGGCGTGCCTTGGGTTGAGGTCGAAGTTGCCGACAACGGTTGCGGAATTCACCCGGATATGCTAGAACGGGTTTTCACACCGTTCGTTACGACCAAGGACGACGGCATTGGCCTCGGCCTGCCGATCGTACATAAGGTCGTTGAGGCGCACGGCGGGAAAGTAACGGTCGATAGCACGGAGCATGTTGGCACGCGAATACGCATCCTGCTCCCGGTCTACAGACCGCGCGAAGATCACGAGGTTTGAACGCAAGGTTTGAACTCAAACGAGCAGTGTGCAACACTCCGAAAGCTCTAGTCGGCTCAAGGAGGCCGTAATGGCGCCTACGAACCCGATGTCGCTCCAGCCTCTCCCGCTACGCGAGGGTGGCGAACGTCTGCAACAGCTCGGGCAGGATTCGGGATTCGCGCGACTGCGCGGGGACCAGCCCGAGGCAGGCGCGTCGTTCCTCGATACACTAAAGTCCTCGATCGCCCAGGTGAACGAAGCGCAATTGCAGGCGGATGCCGCGATTAGCGGGATACTCACCGGCGAGCAGTCGGACGTGGCCGGCACGATGATCGCCGTGCAGAAGGCGAACATATCGTTTCAACTGATGACGCAAGTTCGGAACAAGATCGTCGAGGCGTATGAGAGAGTGATGCGCATGCCAGTATAGTCGCGCGTTTCCGTATGGGCGCTCGGAGCGCATGAGGGTACGCTCCGAACGCCGGTTCCGCGCCATGTTCCTGCAAGGATGTGAGGGTGTTATCGATGAGGGATTTCTTCTCTACGCTCGGCGCGCAGGTGCGCGAACTGTGGCAAGGGTTGAACACGTGGCAACGAGGTCTGCTCGTTGGCGTGCCGGTTCTCGCCATAGTCGTCGTAATCGCGCTGATCGTGTCGCTTCCCGGCGGCTATACGACGCTGTACGCCAATCTCGCTGAGAGCGACCGCTTGGACGTTGAGCGAGAGTTGCTGACGATGGGCGTCCCGTTCGAGTCAGACCAGACATTGGGCTCGGTGGCCGTGCTGCCCGAGGATGAAGACCGGGCGCGCATGGTGCTCGCGGAACAGGGCCTGCCGCGCGCAGCGCTTGAAGGCTGGGGCGTACTCGACCGTCAGCGGATGGGCGCAACGGAGCGCATGCAGCGCACGAACTTCCAGCGTGCGCTTGAGCAGGTGCTGACACGGACCATCAACAGCTTGGAGACGGTGCGCGCCTCGCAGGTCCACCTGACGATACCTGAGCCCGCGATATTCACGGAGCGTGAAACTCCGCCCAAAGCTACCGTCGTGCTGACGTTCCGCCAGGGCGCGATGCCCGAGGAATCCGAAGTACGGGGCATCGCGAACCTCGTCTCCGGCGCCGTCGACGGCCTCATCCCCGAGAACGTGACGATCAACGACAGCCGCGGCAAGGTCATCTCCAAGACATCCGACGCCATCTCGATGGTCGAGGGCGAGCGGCGCGCTCTGCGCCGGGTGGAGGAAGAACCGCGGGTACAGAAGATCAATGCTTTCCTGAACGAGATGTTCGGCAACCGGATCGGCGAAGTCGACGCGGACGGCGGGATGATCACCAGCATCGCATCGGTGAGCGTCACGGCGGACGTGAACCACGATCTGCTCGAGACCGAATCCACCACATACGATCCCGAGACCGTCGTTTCGAAAGAGCAGATCACGTCCGAGAATTCCGAGGGCGTGCCGATACCGTCGGCCGTCGGCGTCCCGGGCGTGACGTCGAACATCGTCGGCGCAGGGGCCGTCTCGGGAGCCGGGACATATACGAACGAAGAGAGCATCACGGAGTACCAGTCGGGCGTCACCCGCACTGTTGCCCAGGAAAAGCCTAAGCTCATCAGCCTGTCCACGACCGTGTCCGTGAACGCCGCCGTCTTGCCGGGCGTGACACCCATCCAGGACCTGTCGGACCGTACGCTCGACACGCCGGAAATGCGGCAGGTGCGCAGTCTCGTCGCTTCGGCGGTTGGCTACGATGGGATAGACCCGGCGATCAAGGAGCCGACCGTCGAGTTCATGCGGTATGCGCCGATGCCCGGGGCTCCGCTTCCGGCCGTGGTTATCACGACGTGGTGGCGGAACCCGTGGATCATCGCGGCGATTTTGGGGGCCACTTCGCTCGCTCTGATGGCCTTCCTGCTTCTGAAGCCGCGTCTGGCCCGTAAGCCCGTCGAGGAAGAGGCCGAAGCGCTGCCTGGCGTGGACGAGGAAGAGCTACAGGCGCTCCTGGCGCGTCAGCGTGACGCCCTGGACGAGGAAGAGAAGGAACAGCACCGCCGCCGCCGTCAGGCGCTGGCTGATCTGGCAGACGCGAATCCCGAAGAGATCGGGCGCGTGATGCAGCACTGGGGTGAGGCCAACTGACGCAGCGTAGGGTTGTAACGGCGCGGCGGATCGGTCGCCGCGCCGTTAAAGAAGGGTGATGTGCGATGGAAGAGCCTCGTCCAGAAGATGGCGAGAACGTCCCGGTGCCGGTCGACGACGCGGCGATCGAAGCGGCGGACGAAGAAGACGAAGATGAAGGCGCGAGCAGCGGCTTATTCAGCGCATCGCATGGGCTGACGTCTCGACAGAAGATGTCCGTCCTGCTCGTAGCGCTGGGCCCTGAACGGTCCAAGGCCGTCATCGCGGGCTTCTCGGACGAGGAAATCGAGCGAATCGCGAAGGAAATCGCCGGCATGCGCTCGATCTCCACGGAGCAGCGCGAGGCTGTGCTCCAGGAGGCCTACGAGTACATTTTCGGTGAGGATCCGTCTGTGCAGGGACGGCTGATGGCCGGCCGCGGGACGGCGAAGATGATCCTGAACGAGGCCGTCGGCGGCGTGCGCGCCAGGAACATCCTTGACCGGCTCGACATCCCGCAGACGGAGACGTTCCTCTTCATCGGGGACAACGACCTCGAGAACCTCGCCTACTTCCTGCAGAACCAACTGCCACAGATCGCCGCTGTCACCATCCTTCACCTGCGCCCGGAGCACGCACAGCGCGTGCTGGAGATGCTGCCCGGCAAACTCAAGGCCGAAGTCGTCTCGCGGATGGTCGCCATCGAGAAGGTCGACAAGCAGTGGGTCGGGATGCTGAGGGAAACCCTACAGGAACAGCTCAAGCTGTCGAACGAGTTGGTGAACCTCCACGGCGACACCGGCGCATCCGTCTTGCTGAAAGCGCTTCCCGGCAGTTCCCAGGAAGCCGTCCTTAACGCCATCGGCGAAACCGACCAGGAGCTGCGCAGCCAGATCGAGCGCCAGCTGACGACCTTCGACGACCTCGCCAGCATGGATGACCGAGCCCTACAGGCCGTGCTTGCGCGCGCCCGGTCCACCGACAAGGAAATGCTGCCGCTTGCCTTGCGCAGTTGCTCCGAGATCATGCGGACGAAGCTGTTTGCCGCGATGACCTCCACGATCCGCGAGGAGGTGGAATACACCCTCGAGGTCATGCCTCCCCGCCGGCTGTCGGAGATCGAAGAGGCGCAGTACCTCTTCGTCGAGATCGCCAAGCAGCTGAACGAAGAGGGCACTATCATCTTCGGCGGCACCGAAGCAGTCGTATAGCCGACGGAAGGAACGCGCCACGTGAGAGTGCGACGGCTTCCTGCCGACGGTTCGGTCGGCCCTACAAGGCTCGAGTACCGACGTTTTGCTCGCCGCGGCCCGCATTCTGCGGAGCAGGAACGCGAGGAGTTGTGGCCCGAGGGCGACATCGCCCCGGACGAGGGCGCGGAGGAAGAGCCGCCGGAGCCCGAGGACATCACGACGACCGAGAACTTCAGGGAGGGATACCGGCAAGGGCTCGACGCCGGCATCCAAGAGGGGTACGACCGCGGGTCGCAGGAGAAGGAACAGGAACTCGCCGCGGCGATTGAGGAGCAATTCACCACGTTGCTCGAAGCGCTACAGGCGGGCGCGGGAGCTGTCGGCGCCGAGGGCGAACGGGTGCGCCAGGACTTCGAGGCGTGGCTGCCGCGGGCGGTATTGCTGGTGAGTGAATGCGTGCTGCGGCACGACGCGCAGACGGATGTTGCGTCGTTGGTCACTGTCGTTCGCGAGGCGATCGCGTCGTTGGGAGTCGGCCAGCCCCTGGTCGTGCGCCTCCATCCTGAGGACTACGGTCTCCTGTCGCAGCAGCCACCGGAGGTTTGGGCGAACGAGCAACTCACGTTCTCCCCGGACCAGGCCGTCACACGCGGAGGCGCGGTCGTAGAGAGTCCGACGCAGGTTGTGGATGCGCGTATGGAGGCGCGTCTGCTGGAGGCGGCGCGCCAGATCCTCTTCCCGCAAGACGGCCCCGGAGCCGGTCCCGAAACGACGTAATCCCGTCTCGGCCCGGAATCCGCGTTAATCTCTCACCCCGCCGTTCCGATAGTCAGATGTGGAGGCTCTTGCGTGCTCCATCGACTGCAGCTCACGCTCCGGCGTCGGCAGCGGATTCTCAAGATACGCGAGCGACAGCAAGAGCACGCGGAACAGGCCCTGGCGGTCTATCTTCGCGAGGAAGAGGACCTTCGCCAGGAACGCGATGGGTATCTCGACGCGGCCCGTGGCGCCCATTCCGCGATGTTGGGAGCATTCGACGACGGCGACGGGACAGTGGCGAGCGAGGTGTTCGTCACATACGTCAAGACCGGGGAATCGCTAGGACATCTGGCGGACGGGAAAGCAACGGAGATTGAGGCGCTGCAGCCGACTATCCAGGTACGCCGGGAGGATGTCTTGGACAAATACAAGACTAAGCGCGCGATGGAGATCCTCACCTCCAAGACCGGCGAGCGGGTCGACGAAGAGGGCAGGCGCGCGGAGCAGCGAACGTTGGACGAACTGACCAGTCAGCGATACCGAGGGCCTAATGGAAGCGGCGACGAACCACAATGATTAAGAAGATCCTGATAGGGTTTGGCGTCGTAGTCGCGGTCGCCGTTCTGGTCCCGGTGGCTCTCGTACTGCTGAACCAGAACCCGTTCGGGCTGGTTGAGCGAGTGCCGTTGGTGCATTCGTTCGCCGTCAGAGGCGACGTCCGCATGACGGACGGAGAGAGCCTGCCCGAAGACACAGTCACCGTGCGCGTAGGCCGTGAAGGCGGCCGCACGGTTAAGGGCAAGGCCACCGCGAAGAACGGCTTCGCGTACGTCGCGACGTTCTTGGGATTCCGGCCCCCGATCGCGGACGACGACAAGGTGACGGTCCAGGCGACGATGTCTGCGCCCGCGGCACTCCTCGACCAGACGGACGCCATCGAGGGCGAGACGATCCTACTCGCGGACTATCCGGCGCGAGCGGCGATCGCCTCGGGGACGCCGGACGCGGACCGCATCATGCTGACTGACCGCAAGCTGAGAGTATCGAGCGGGGACACCCCCGAGAACGCCGAAGAGTGGGGCGCGGTCCTGCTGGCGGGCCTGCGGAACCTCCCGAACCTCCAAATCGACGACGAGGTGACGATCGTCCGGCGCGCGCATGCGTCCGAGCGCATCCCCGGCGATCCCCCGTTTCAGATGCACTTCCCCGACGACGTGACGGCTGAGGAGGCACGCGCGCTTCTGCTCGGCGAAGTCGGCGAGGAACTCTCCCGCGAGTCGTTCGTTTGGGACAAGAGAACCCCCTCGGTTGGCTTCAACTACGAGATGGCGCGCCGTTCCTTCCAGTCGGTGCAGATTCGCGACGCGGATGGCGTTCCCATCCGATCGGAACGTCTCGGCAAGCCCGGACAGGCGGGCGTCCAGACCTGGGTGTGGGACGGCCGAGATGACGATGGTGTCTACGCCCCTGCCCCCCCGACGGGCCAGGAATACACGTTCGTCGCGTTCTCCGATTCGTTCGACCTGAGCGATGACCCAACCGAGAAGAGCGGATTCCAAGCAGAGATTCTGGCGCTTACGGGCCCACGCATCCGCTACGCGGAGTTCAGCCGCAACACCACTGTCGGCCTGTTCCTGGATACGTATGGCCTGTCGCTCCTTAAGAACGTGCGCGGCGGCGAGGAAGTCCTCGAGCTGCGAGAGAGCACCCTGTTCCATACTGCACGCCTCGTCGGCGACCCCGAGGACACCGAAGCGACGCTACGTGGCGACAGCACGGTCGCCGAGTTCGTCACCGCCTTTGGGGCCGAGTTGGACGAACTGGCGCGCTCGTCCAGGCAGATCGCCGAGTTCGACTTGGTCATCCGTGGAGCGGCCGTCCGTATGCATCTGGACTTCGCGCAACTGCGGTCCAGCGCGGCCGTCGCCACGCGCGACGAGTTCCTCGACCTGCCGCTGGCGAGCGTTGAGGCGAAGCAGAGGCAGGGGTATATAAGCCTTGCAGACGAATTCGAGCAGAACGGCCCGCTTAACGTTGCGATCACTCGTCGGCTCGGGGCGGAGGATGTCGAGGACTGGGAGGGCGGCCGATCGGAGCAATTCGAGATCACGCTCACGGGGTCCGACACGCTGCGGGGTTTCCTGGCGGACATGAATCGGCTGGAGAACGTCACTGCCACGGTTCGCGGGGCGATTCTGGACGAGTTCCAGTACGATGTCCTCCTCAGCGCGCCTGACGGGCAGCAGGTCACGTACTTCCTCGCGCCCGACGAAACCCCCAACGAGCTGCGCGTGAACGTGCGCGCGTCGGGGGTCATGGCGCGGCTGTCGGATGGCGCGGAGAACGTGCCCGGCGACGCTCTCACGTCGGTCGGCATAGACGCCATCGTCATCGGTCTGGACGGCTCCGAGTCCGTCGATGACGCGCTCGTCGCCACCGCAACCGAAGGCGTCGTCGTCGACGGTGGGACGATGCGCTACGTCGATGCCGCGTATCGTGGGCAGTACACGGCGGTGGAGACGACGACCGATGCTGCGGATGTCCTCGTAGTCGCCGCGGAGGCGCTGCAGACGCGCAACGACAGTGTCCGTGAGGAAGACAAGGATCGCGGCGGCGTCCTGTACAAAGCAATCGTGAACGTAGATGTCCTTGGTGTTGAGCCGGCCCCCGTCGTGGTAGCGCCGGCCGACGTCACCGGTGATGGGGCGCTGGGAGTGAACGGGAACGGCGCTGCAGACCCGGACGCTGCGACGGGCGCGGCTGCCGACGGAGCCACCGTGCCGGCCGCTGCCGGTGGCCCGCCGATGGACCCCCGCAAGATGGCGAAGCTGTACGCCAACCTGACCGCCGCGACTGCGGCGGAACTGATTCTCGCCATGCCTGCGGACCAGGCGCGGCCAATACTGCTTGGCATGCAGGAACGTGACGCCGGCAAGATCATCGACGCGATCCTGACGGGTGATGTCGGTGAAACGGCGGCCTCTCTTGGGGCGGAAGAGCGCATGCAGTCCCTCATGGCAATCCTCGGGGCGTCCAACGCACGGATGTTGACCTCTAGCCCCTAAGCAACCGAAGGAGCGGTTAATGGATCTCGCAACAGTAATAGGCTTCGCGATGGGGTTCGGGGCCATCATCTACGGCATCATCGGTTCGGGCGTCCCGTTTTCGGCGTTCATCGACCCGCCGTCTCTGCTCATCGTGTTGGGCGGCACTATCGCCGCGCTGTTCATCAACTTCCCGATGGCCCGCGTGCTGGGCACGATGAAGATCCTTCCGCTGACGTTCCAGGCGAAGGAATTCGACCCGGTGCCCATCGTCACGCAGCTTGTCGAGATGGCGGACGCCGGCGCCAAGCGCGGCGCGGCTGCCCTGGAGCAGTTGGCGCAGGACTTGCCTGATCCGTTCATGCGCCAGGGGATGGAACTCGTTGCATCGAACGCCCCCGACGAACAGATCCGCTACGTCCTCGAGACCGAACTCGCGTTCATGGAGGAACGGCACACCGAAGGTGAAGGCGTCATCAGCGGGTTCGCCGATTACGCGCCGGCGTTTGGGCTGATCGGGACACTTATCGGGCTGGTGGCCATGCTCGCCGGTCTGGGTGGCGGCGGCGGCGGCGGATCAGCCGTTGAAGCGGTGGCGTCCGGTATGGCTGTCGCTCTTATCACGACGTTCTACGGCGCTATCTTCCAGAACCTCATCGGCCTGCCCCTCGCTGGCAAGCTGAAGGCCGCGAACGCTACGGAAGCGGCGTACAAACGGGTCGTGATCGAGGGGATACTGATGGTATCGGTGGGTATGCGTGAAGCGCTGCCGCCGAACATCCTTGCCGCCCGTCTGAGCATGTACTTGCCGCCGGATCGCCGCGAAGAGCTTGCTCCCAGCGCGTAACAGCGCGGCGCTCACACGGGCGCCACGCGGGAAGAACGACCATGCTCCTTAAGCTCGCAGTCTTCGTGCTGCTGATCCTGTTGCTGCCGCTGCTCCGGCCGAAGGCAGCCCTGGCCGGAAAGCCGGGCGAACTGCCACCGACGTTCACGGACATGCTGGCGTTGCTCCTGACGTTCTTCGTGTTCCTGATGACCATGGCGGAGTTCGATGAGGCCAAGCTGAAGGACATCTTCGCGCACATGTCCCTCGCGTTCGGTATGGAGGGGGCGTCCGGCGCGGGAGTGTTGCGCGGCGGCGCCTCGATGAGCAGCGACCCGGGGAGCATGTCGCCCGGCGCCGAGGCGACGCAATCGGCCGCGAACTCACAGGCGACCGAGCGTTCCGGGGCGAACAACCCCGGTAAAGGTGGTCTCACTGCGACGCCAGAGCAGTCCGCCGAGGCTTCGGACTTGGACGGTGTCGGCAGCAACGACCTGCCAGAGGAGGCCGGACAACCGCAGCAGGCGGTCGCCGAGGAGTCGATGATACAGGTCGCCGAGGCCGAACAGCAGAAGTTCGAGCAAGGCGTCTTGGACCTGGGCGACATGCCCGGCATCGACGCCACTCTCACCACGCAGGGGCTGAAGATCGAGTTGCAGGAGGGCTTCGCGCGCTTCGGCTCAGGCAGCACCGACCTCCCGCCGGACGCGATTCCCAAGCTTCAGGCGCTTATCCAGGAGCAACTGCGGGACTTCATCGACGATAGCTTCGAGATCTCGGTGATCGGTCATACGGACAACGTCCCGCTCAGCTCCGGGACCGCGGCCAGGTATTCGGACAACCGCGGGCTGTCGACCGAGCGCGCGAACACCGTTCTCCGTATGTTCGAGGAGATCGGCGTGAACCCACGCCAGATATCGGCCCAGGGCTACGGGCCGCACAACCCGAAGGCTGACAACAGCACCGCCGACGGGCGTGGGCTCAACCGGCGCATCGAGATCCTCGTGAAGTACAAGGTCTTCTCTCAGACCGACTGGCCGGCAGGGGACGCGCCGTCCTAGCGCGCCTGTGTGACACCGCTGGATTCGTAAAGGGGCGCGCTACACGCGCCCCTTTACGTCGTACATGTCCAGGGCGCCACGGCCGGTTCGGATGTCGCAGTCGAGCGGGATTCCGGCGCGCCGTCTCGCCCTGGCTATGCTATACTCTCACGTGGCGCGGGTAATGTACCGGTTGAACGACCTCCATCGCTCTGCTAGAATGTGCCTCGGTCTCGAACTCCGCACCACAGGGTAGCCTGGCAAGATGCTGTCGACGCAACAACAACCCGCAGGCTCGTCGGATATACGCACGCAGTCGCTGGTGCTGCAGTCGTATTCCCGCGCGCTCCTAGAGGGGCGCCTGAGTTCGCATCTCAAGCGCGACGTGCGCGTCGAGATCGGCGCGTTGACCATCGGCACCTTCCGTGACTTCTCCGACCGCGTCGACGGTCCGAGCAGTCTCTGCTCGTACGATCTCGGCGGTCGGTACAACGGGGTGCTCGAGATCAACCAGAGCCTGTCCTTCTCGATCGTTGACCTCCTGATGGGCGGGCGCGGGCATCCGCCTGTGGAAACCCGATCGTTGAGCGCACTGGAACAGAACCTTCTCGGGAACATATTCGAAGCGTTTGCCGAAGACCTGCAGCGTGCGTGGTACCAGTTGGTGCCGGAGACGTGGACTGTCGGTCAGGAAGCGCAGTTCACCTACTCGCTCGATGGTTTCTTCCCCCAGGAGAAGATGATCATCGCGCAGTGGGGAGTGGAGATCGAGGAACTCGCCCAGGGGTCCATCCAGTTGGGCATTCCGCTGGCGGGCGCGATGGCTGGCGCTCGGAGGACGATGGAGGCGTACGCTGAGGCTGAGAGCCCGCTCGACAGTCCTCTGTCCGACGTGCTGGCGCTGATGCTACAGGTTGTGCTCCCGCCGACGAACGTGACGATTGAGCGGATGCTGGCGATTGAGCAGGGCGATATCCTGGAGTTCGGCGACTGGGAAGTAGCCTCCGACGAAGACGGCGTCGAGGTCGTTGTGTGCGTTGAGGGCGCCGCGAAGTACAGCGGCCGCATGGGCGTTTCGGGCACGAGGAAGGCGGTCGAAATCGGGGACTACCTCGAGGAAGACACCGTCGCTGGGCTGAACGAGTTCGAGTGAGTTAATGTCCGTCGTATCCTGTCGATAGGGATCGCTGCACATGGAAGAAAACGTCGTCAACGAAGACGTCGCGGACGATGGCTCCGCCGCGGCCGAGCAGGCCAACATGGACATCCTTCTGGATGTCCCGCTGTCTGTGCATGTACAGGTCGGGCAGACTCGGATGCCCCTCCGCGAAGTGCTTAAGTTGGGCCCAGGGTCCATCCTACGCCTGAACAAGAACGAGGGCGATGGCGTCGAGCTGTACATCAACGGCCGCATGATCGCTAACGGGCAGATCATCCAGACGCCCGAGGGCAACATCGGCGTCGAAGTCACATCGATCGTCACGCGAGCGGAGCGCCTGCGGAGCGTAACATGACATCCTCGAGGCGGCCGCGCGGGGCTTGCGCCCTGGTCGTCGTCTCACTGTTGTGCTGCGCGTTCTCCTTCTCCGCCGTGGCTGCGGCTGCGGACGGTGATGCAGAGGACGGCACAGTCGGCGAGTTCCTAAAGTCCGAGCTTGGCCCTGCACCCGTCGCCGCCGAAGTACCAAGTCTCACCGAATCCGCGATCAAGATCCTCGTAGCATTGTGCGTCGTACTGGCCCTCGTGGTCGGTTTGGCTTTCCTGCTGAAGCGCGCAACGTACCGCATGCGCCAGGTAGGCGGAGGCACGATCTCCGTGGTGTCGCAGGTTCCCCTTGGCCCTTCACAGTTCCTCAGCGTGGTGGATATTGCGGGCGAGATCGTCGTCCTGGGCGTGACGGAGCATAGCGTGACCGCTCTGTCGACGATTGAGGACACCGCCGCGGTGGAACAGCTTCGCAGCGATCCGTCAGGTTCCGGGAAGCCGGCCTTGCTGCAGGGTGTGCCAGGCTTTCGTCAGTGGTTGGATCGCGCGCAACGGGGCGACGCGTGACCGACCGCCCCAAATCGACACGTAGGATAGCAATGCGTCGTAGTCGCGGAACCAAGATCATCGGGTCGGTGGGGCTGGTGGCCATGAGTGTGGCCTTGGCGCTGCTGGCGGTCACACCTGGCCTCGCGCAGGTGGCGGACACGCCGACGGTACCGCTGATCCCGGCCCTCCCAGACATCTCGATCCAGTTCGGTGGCGAGTCCGGCAGTCCGCAGAACTTCACCAGCAACATCCAGATTCTCTTCTTCCTGACGGTGCTGTCGCTCGCTCCCAGCATCCTGATCATGATGACGTCGTTCACGCGCATTGTGATCGTCCTCGGCTTCCTGCGTCAGGCGATGGGGACTCAGCAGATGCCGCCAACCCAGATAATGCTGGGTCTCTCGCTGTTCCTCACGATGTTCGTGATGCGGCCGACCTGGGTTGAGATCAACGAGACCGCGGTACAGCCTTATCTGCGGAGCGAGATCGGGCAGCCTGAGGCGTTCCAGAGGGCGATACAGCCGATACGGGCCTTCATGTTCCGCCAGACCGGGAACGGCGAACTCGCCGTGATGATCCGCCTGTCGGAGGACCCGCCGCCCGCGAACGAAAGCGAAGTGCCGACCCTTACGCTGATCCCGGCGTTCGTCATAAGCGAGCTCCAGACCGCGTTCAAGCTCGCCTTCCTCGTCTACATGCCCTTCGTGATTATCGACCTTGTTGTGGCGTCGTCCCTGATGTCCGTCGGCGTGATGATGCTGCCTCCGATGATGATATCGCTGCCGTTGAAGCTCCTTCTGTTCGTGCTCTCGGATGGGTGGAATCTGCTCGTCACATCCCTGGTGACGGGATTCCGGCCGAGCTAGGAGCTCCATATGACGCTTGAAGCGGTAAGCGAAATCACTCGGACCATGCTCCTCACGGCGCTGCTAGTGGCGTCGCCCGTCCTGTTGACCGCACTAGTCGTCGGACTGTTCGTGAGCATCCTCCAGGCAATCACGCAGATCCACGAGATGACGCTCACGTTCATCCCGAAGATCCTGTCCATCGTGACGATGCTCCTCCTGCTCATCCCGTGGATTCTACAGACGCTGGTGAACTACGCCGAGCGGACCTTCAGCGGGATGAACAACTTCCTCGACCTGGGCATCAGGTTCTAGACCCGCCTTTGGACCGCGTTGGCATCGGCGCGATGGTCGGCCGCCGCTGCGGTTCGGCATCATCGCCTTCGCAACCCCGCCCAGGAGACCCGTTGCGATGATGTCGCGTCCGTTCGACCCGACACACGAACGCATGGCGATACTCGCCGACGGCTCGTTCGGCGTGCTGGAGTCGAAGCTGGCGACATCGCTGCTGCGGTATCGGCCTGAACACATCACCTGTGTCATCGACCGGGAAAACGCGGGGCGCGATGCGTCCGCCGTCGTCGGCGTCGGCGCGGGCGTGCCCATCGTCCGCGGACTCGACGCGGCTATGCGGCACGCGCCGACGCTTCTGACCTTGGGGATCGCGCCTCCGGGCGGCGGCCTCCCGCCCGAATGGCGTGGCGTCATCGCTGATGCCCTGTCACGCGGCCTGCATGTGATGAGCGGCCTGCACCAGTTCCTCGCGGACGACGCGGAATTCGCGGCGCTGGCTCGGCCGTCGGGGGCGCGTATATGGGACGTGCGGAGGGCTCCCGACGACCTCCCCATCGGCACACAGCGCGCGTTGAGCGTTCGAGCGAGGCGTGTGCTCACCGTCGGGTCCGACTGTCGCACCGGCAAGATGGTCACGGCGCTGCAGCTCGACGACGGGGCGCGGCGTCGGGGATGGACGAGCGCGTTCTGCGCGACGGGCCAGATCGGCATGATGATCTGCGGGTCCGGCATCGCCGTTGACGCGGTTGTGTCGGATTTCATCGCCGGGGCCACCGAGGAGATCATCCTCGAACGCTCTCGCGCGACGGAAGCCGATTGGCTGTTCGTAGAGGGCCAGGGGGCGTTGACACATCCGGCGTATTCCGGCGTGACGTTGGGTCTGCTGCACGGGAGTCTCCCAGACGCGATGATCCTGTGCCACCAGCCCACCCGCACGCGGATGGCACGGCAATCGGCAGACATACCGCCGCTTGCGCGCGTTGTCGAGATCAACGAGGAGGCGGCGTCCTGGCGTCGCGCGGCGGAGGTCGTGGGCATCGCGCTGAACACCTTCGACCTGTCCGCGGACGATGCGCTCGCTGCGGTGAGAGCGGCGGAGGACGAGACGGGTTTGCCGGCCACCGATACCGTGCGGTTCGGCGTGGACCCTCTGCTGGACGGCCTCGAACGGGCGTTCGCATGAAGATCGAACACGATGTCGTCACGCTGCGGCTCACGCACCCATTCCGCATCGCGCGCACGGGCGCGGACGACGTGCGTCAGGTGGTGCACGTCCGTGTGGGCGACGGGATCGGTGAGGCCGCGCCCCACCCCTACTACGGCGAATCCGTTGACACGGTACGCGTCGCGGTCGACCGTTACGCGGCGGCCCTGCGCGATCTCCCAGACGACGCCCCGGTAGAACGGGCGATGCGCCTCGTCGACGCGAGCTTCGGCGGGAACGCTTCGGCGCGAGCGGCCCTCGAGAGCGCGCTCTGGGACGCCATGGCCCGTCGTTACGCCGCGCCGCTATGGCGACTCTGGGGCGCCGACCCCGCGGAGATGCCCCCGACTTCCTTCACGATCGGCATTGGCTCGCCCGAGGAGATGCAGCGCAAAGCGACCGAGGCCGCGGACTACTCGATCCTAAAGGTCAAACTCGGCACGCCGCGGGACCGGGACATCATCGCCGCGCTTCGGGACGTCACGGACAAGCCTGTCCGCGTGGATGCGAACACCGCCTGGACGCCCAAGGAGGCCGTGCGCGCGTGCGAATGGCTTGCGGACAGCGGGGTCGAGCTGGTGGAGCAACCCGTGAAGGCCGCGGACCTGGACGGAATGCGTTTCGTGCGCGAGCGTTCGCCGTTGCCCATCATCGCCGACGAGAGTGTGCGCACCGCGGCGGACGTTACACAGCTGGCTGGGCGGGTGGACGGCATCAACATCAAGCTGGCTAAGTGCGGTGGCCCAACAGAGGCGCTCAGCATGATTCGTCTCGCCCGCGTCCACGGGCTGCAGGTCATGGTCGGCTGCATGATCGAGAGTTCGGTCGGCATTGCCACCATGGCGCAGCTCGCGCCATTGGTCGACTATGTCGATCTCGACGGCAACCTGCTCATCGACAACGACCCATACCGCGGCCCTCCGATCGCCGATGGTGTGCTCGCCCTCCAGGACGCTCCTGGGAACGGCTGCTCCGCGGTCTGACGCCGGGTCTGCCACCCATTGCCCCCGCCGCCCGCCTACGGCCCGTCGGCCAAATCGCCCGTCTCGGCGCCTGGCGCCGGCTCGATGTGTACTACCACGTCGCCGATCTGGGACACGCTGTCGAGGATATGGGCACGCACGAGGTGCGCGAGTTCGTGCGCGCGCCGCACGGACATCTCGGGCCGCATCTCCAAGTGCAGAATCAGGCGGTAGTGGAGACCCATCTTCCTGCCGATGACCTTCTCTGGGCCGATCACCCCGTCGTCCTGGAAGTGGGTGGACGCCGTGCGGACGGCATCCAACACGTGATCGGGCGGCATCTCGTCGAGCAATTCGGAACTCGCCTGCCAGATGATGCGAACCGCGCTGTAGGCCATCAACGCGGAGACGGCGATGGCTGCCACGTCATCGCAGAATGCCCACGCTTCTCCGCCGACCCTCACCGCCAATGTCCCCAGCACGACCGCTCCGGTGGCTCCGACATCGAACCGGTGATTGAGGGCGTCCGCCTCTACGGCGAGGCTGCCGACCTTCCGGGCGATGCGCCGCTGCGCGCGATACATCCCCTCCTTGATGACGAGGGCCACCATGGCGGTGGCGATCACGGGCCAGTGTGGCGCCGTTTGCGCGTCGGGGGCCCTCTTCCACGCGCCGTACGCCACGGCCCCCGCCACGACGAGGACCACCACTCCCACGATACGGGCGACCTCCGTCTCGATACGGCCGTGGCCGAACGGATGTCTACGATCCGGCGGCCGACGAGCCCAGCGTATGCCAAGGATGACCGCCAGCGAGAGGCCTATGTCCGACGCGTTGTTCAGCGCGTCTGCCGTTAGGGCGTACGAGTGCCCAAAGTGGCCGGCTGCGCCCTTCGCGATCGCGAGCAGCGCGTTGAGCATCAGCATGTGCACCGAGACGCGCTGAACGAGGTCGTACGCTGCGTCCGCGCCCCGCGGGTTGGTCCGTGCAGCGCTCATGCGGCTTTCCTCGCGATGCAGAATGGCGGCAACGTCACGGCGCCACCACAGGCTTACCCTCTCGGCCAGCGTGCGGCTTAGCGCCGTATACTCAGATTGTTACCAGTGATCTGGGACGCCATCAAGGAGTACACGCATATGCGCGATTACCGCGAATTACGTACCGTCCTACGTGCGGTCGGCTGTGCCGCGTTCGTCGGCGCGTCGGCCCTGCTGCTTGGCTGCGAGGAGCAGGACCCGATGCCCGTGGGCGACGCGGACACCTACTCTCTCCAGCTCGACCTGACGTCGTTCAGTCCCCACGCGAGCCAGAAGATCGAGGGACGCGTCGTGGACGTGGCGTCGGGGATGGAAGTCGCGCGGACGGTTGTGACCGGCGCGCCCGAAGTCACGCTCTTCTTCCCTGACGGTCTGGTGGGCGGACGGACGTACCGCGTCGACTTCTACGCGGACCTGGACAGGAGCGATGAATACACGCCGCCTGTCGACGATCCGCCTACCGCGTTCCCCGACCACCAATGGCGTCTCCGTGCCGAATCCGCCGACGCGGACGGGGCGTCCACGCTGATGGACGTGTCGGGCGATGTCCATATCACCTTCGGTCACAACGCGAACTGGGTCGACATAGATTGGCCCGACTTCGAACGCAACAGCGGCACAACGTCGCGCGCGCTTAGCCTCAGGCTGAACCCGTTCGCCCCGCACGCTGGTCAGCGTATCGAGGGCCGGGTGGTGAACGTCGCGGACGAGCGCGAAGTGGGACGCGCGGACGTGGTCGGCGAACCGGACGTCACGCTCGACTTCGGCCGCGTACTGGCCGATGGACAGGCGTACCGCATCGACTTCTACGCCGACCTCAACATGGATGGGGAGTACACGGCGCCCGTGGGTGACCCGGCGACGTCGTTCCCAGACCATCAGTGGAGCATCGACGGCGCGACGGCCACGGAAGGCGCGGCCGCGCTGGCCGCGGTATCCGGCGACGTCGCGATCACGTTCGCACACAACGCGAACTGGGTCGATATCGACTGGCCGGGGATGGAGATGAACGAAGTCGCCATGGCGGCGCTCGAGCTTACGCTGTCTCCCTTCGCGCCGCATGCAGGGCAGCGCATCGAAGCCCGTGTCGTCGACGTCGACACGGACACGGAGGTTGGGCGTGTCGATGTGGTAGGCGATGTCGAGGTCACGCTGTCGTTCGGCGATGTCCTGGCGATGGGGGCGTCGTACCGCGTCGACTTCTACGCGGACCTGGACGGCAACGGCGAGTACACCCCGCCCGTCGGGGGGCCGGCTGCGTCCTTCCCAGACCATCAGTGGAGCATCGACGGAGCCACCGCCGCGGACGGCTCTGCTGGCCTGGACGGGGTGTCGGGCGACGTGTCGATCACGTTCGGCCACAACGCCGACTGGGTCGACATCGACTGGCCTGGCATGGAAGCGAACGGCTAACGCGATCCGCCCGACCGCGGGCGCGACATCGCAGAGTTTGAGAGCGGGCAGCGTCACGCTGCCCGCTCTCGGGCCCGGCGACTAAAGGCAGATGGGTACACAATGCGGAACGGGATCTGGCGTGTACGAGGTGGCGCGAGGCAGGTGTTGGCGGGCGTTGTCGTTGCGGTCGGATTGTGCGTGTCGCCCGCGCACGGTTTCCCGTGGAGGCCGGACCGGCTTCCTTCGCTGCCGGATCTCGGGGAACCGGGCATGAACGGCGTCACGTGCAACGCGTGCCACACGACGGGTGGAGGCACGCCGCGCAACCCGTTCGGACTCGCCTGGGAGGCCGCCTATCCCAACGCCCAGGACTTCCGCCTGGGAGCAGCCGCAGCGTTCGCGGCAGTCGCGGATCTGGACTCCGACGGTGACGGATTCACGAACGCGGATGAACTGGCGGCGGGAAAGCACCCAGGCGATGCGGCATCGGCGCCCGAACCGGTCAATTCGCCGCCAACAGCGGGTGACGGGGCCGCCGAGGCCAACAGAGGCCGCGCTGTAGAGATTGTGCTACTCGGCGCGGACGCCGACGGGGACGCGCTGTCCTATCACGTGGCGCGGCCGCCCGACCACGGGACTGTCACAATTGCCGACGGCGTTGCCGCGTACGTCCCGGAGAGAGGGCGCACCGGTCCCATCGAATTCGACTACATTGCCGATGACGGGCTCGCTCAGAGCGCACCGGCGACGGTGCGTGTCACCGTCGTCGCGCGCACCCCGTGGGATACCGACGACAGCGGCGGCGTGGACATCTTGGACCTGGTAACCGTCGCGCGCCTGTTCGGCGCGGTCGGCGACGATCTCGCCGCGGACGTGAACGGCGACGGCGTCGTGAGCATCATCGATCTGGTGACGGTGGCGAGTCACTTCGGCGAGACCGACGCGTTGGCCGCTCCCCGGCTAATGCATGCCGGACATGCGTCGCATGTCGAGCGGTGGCTGGACGAGGCGATCCTGGCCGACGACGGCTCGGACACCTTCCGACGCGGGATCGCGATGCTGCGGAGCTTGTCTGGCGTGTCCATCCCAGCGGGGTCATCGTTGGGGCAGAACTACCCGAACCCGTTCAACCCTGAGACGTGGATTCCATTCCGCCTGTCGCAGGCGAGCGACGTGACGGTGCGCATCTACGACGTACGCGGTCGTGTCGTGCGGACGCTTGCGCTGGGCGTGCGACCTGCGGGGCAGCACGTGACCCGCCAGCGCGCTGCCTACTGGGACGGTCGCGATGAGACCGGAACCCCGGTGGCGAGTGGCGTCTACCTGTACCGGTTCGCCACAGGCCAACGCTCCGAGATCCGGCGACTGGTGGTCGCCAAGTAGCAGACCTTGCCCATCCGACGACGTGACTGTGTGGGGTATCGGCGCGTCGTTAGCGATGTGTGGCATCGTCTTGGCCGGATGGAGCGCCGACGAACATGCGAGCGATAAAGCGGTTGAGGCTATGGGGAACGTCTCGGACGTCGCGCCACCACGCGATGACAATCACGGCGACGAGAACGGCGTAGATGACCTTGCCGAGCGCCGCGAACGCGTTCCGCTGCCAGGGAGTGGCGTCTGCTGGGGTGAGGGATGGACCGTCCATGGCACGGTCGAGCGTCATCAGTAGGTACACTACAAGGCCCGTGTGCAGCGCTACGCCAGCGACCCGCTCCCAACCTGGAGTCGGCACGTCCGTGCCGCGAACGCCGGCCGGCCCGGAACGCCGCCGTAGGATGCGCGCGACCACGACCACCGCAGCCGCCGCAGCCATGAAGCCGAGTGTCCAAAGCTGGTTCGTCGAGTGGAGTGCCATGCCCGCACGATAGCGCGCGCTTACCCGGCCAGCAAGGGGCGCTCCCGCACACGGCCGAGCTAGCGGAAACGGAGCGTGACTGGTCAGTCGCTCGGGCCCGCGCGCGCGGCCATGTAATGGCGTACTGCGCCGCCAAGGAGGACGACCGTCATCGTCACGATCAGGACCATGACGGTCGCGCTCAGGTAAGCGAGTGCCCGCGGAAGGCTGTCGTTGCGCAGATCCACGAGGGCGCCCGTCCAGGCCCAGGGAACGACGGCGACGGTAAGGGTCGCCAGGGCAGCCACGCTTAAGGCCCGCTCCCAGCGCGGAGCGCGCGGGTCCAGGCCGTGCTCGCGAGCCGTTTCGTGCCGCCCACCCGCAGTGGCGTCCTCGTCGGATCGCCATCTACGGAGGACGCCGGCGACCACGCATATGGCCGAGGCGGCGGCGACAGAAACGAGGGCCCAATACCGAAGCGTTGGGTAGAACTCCATGTCCCACGATAGCGCGCACATAGGGGACAAGCAAGCAGCGTCTTGGGTTTCCGTTCGGCGTCGACAAGCCGCCCGCGGCCGAGCTAGGTATCGCCATCACGAGACGGCGGGAATGGCTTCGCGAGGACGCCAGGCAGACGCCACTTTACTACGAACCACAGCGCGACCCCGGTCACAGCAAACACCACGCCCGAGACCGCAATGGGCGCGTACGCCCTCCATCCGTGCCGCGGATAGACTATGCGGGCCGACGCAAGCAAGGTGGTCATAACCATCGCCTGCACGCCCATGAGGGTCACGAGCATCCCGGCGAGCGACGCTCGCTCCAGACGGGTGAACGGCACGCGCCTGCGCCGGCTCGCCTTGGGTCCGGTGTCTCCCCGCGCTTCCGCAAGCCTATCGGAGCGTCTGATGCTGCTGATTCGTGACACTGCCGCGATCGCGGCGCACGCCATGTTCGCGTAGAGAAGAACCCTGAATGAAGACATACTGATCTCCCCGACCGAACGTGTCGCGCGCGATCACCACGCGCAACCGCGCTGACGCCCAGGCTGTCGCGTCGGGGAGAGTGCGCCTGCGCCGAGTCAGCGACCGACCCAAAGGAGAGCCTCGTTCCGGAGGGCGCTGATCGGATCCGGGCCGGGCGTTGCGCGGGGTCACCGGTCGGCGCCCCGCGCAACAGGCGCGGTGGGTCTACCACGCGCCTCTGCCGCGACCGCGACCTGGCCCGCCGCCTCGCCGACCTGCGCGGCGGCCTCCGCCCCGACGCAACGACCGCCCGTGGCCCGTATCCCGCAGCCGCTCCCCGAGTTGGACGACGACTGTGGTGGCTTCCGGCGTCGCGCCTCGGTGCATGATGCGGACGCCCTGCTCCGTGTTCTCGGTTGTTATGACGAGCGCTTCGCGATGCTCGGACAGTGCTGCAAACAGCGGGTCGTCGACGTCGAGTCCACGGCCCATCAGGCCGTCGTCGGCCCGCGCGCGCGCTTGTTGCTGCACGGCGGCTACTCGGTCGAGGTCAGTCGTCTCAATGAGGACGTCGAAGCCGTCCTCTGTCACGGTTACCGTGCGGTCGAGGGCCGCTGCCGATGGCCGCCCGTCCGACCAGGCGTAGCCCCAACCGCGGTACGCGCCCCGGCCGCCACGCGCCGCCCGGCCGCTCATCCGACCGCGACCGCCTCGCAGCGAGTTGCGGCCACCCCAGGAATATCCTCTCGTCTCCGCCAGCCATCCGCCACCAGGGAGCGCGCATCCACACACCGGACACGGCGACGCCCCCACCTGCGTTTGCAGGCGGGGGCGCGTGAGTTGTGGGCTGGGAGTCGCGTCCGTCGCTTCCTGGGCGGCGACCATGCCGCCCAAGATCATCCACGCGAGGCCCGTCGCCGTAATCGAGACGCCGCGTATGCTCATTTCCCGATCTCCCGTGGGGCCGCCTTCGTCAGCCCCGTGTCGGCCGTTCCGTTACCGTCGCCCTTGCGGTCGGCGTGCATTCCGCCGCTCGCCGTCCCGGGGGCGATCCTCGGGGTCGTGCGAGTGTAGGAACTCGATCGCTTCCGCAGTCTCGCCCGTCATGGTGATGAGGACCCCGTTCTCTGTGTCCGTCACGGTGACGGTGATGTCCTCGCGTGCGTTCTCGGGACGTGGGCGCTCGTCGTCCGGGCGGTTCTGCAGCCGCTCGACGACCTCTGGGTCGTCCGACTCCAGGCGGATCTCGACGCCCGTGTCTGTCAGAGTCCGCGTGCGCTCGACGCCTTCGCCACGCTCGCCTGCGCCGTCAGGCCGCGGCTCCCGACGCCCGCGCTGCCCACGCTCGCCGGGCTCCTGTGTCGCGCGCTCCTGGATATGGGCGATGGCTTCCTCGGTGGCCCCGGTGAGAGTCACAACGACGCCGGTTGCGGTGTTCTCGACCGTCGATTCCACCGCCGGAGCGTCTTCCGGCCGCGGTCGCGCGGCGTGGGTCGCGGCGCGCTCCTGGATATGCGCGACGATCTCCGGGTCATCCGAGTCGATCGTGATGACGGCCCCTTCGTCGGTCAGCGTGACCTCACGCGTGACCGCGTCCTGGTCGACCTGCCCGGGGAACCCCGGCGCGGCGAGGAGCGTGTCCGCGTCGCTCACCCCTACGTCGGCGGCCAGGGGGTCCATCGCCTCGTCGCCGCAGCCGGTCGCCAACACGATCGCGGCGCCGAACGCCGCCAGAGTCATGCCCGTCGCGGTGGCGTGTGCGAAGATCCTTCTCATTGCCCGTCCCTTCGTGTGTCTCGCCGTAGGTTGCGTTTCGTAGAGACACGCAGAGCAACGGACGTGCCAACGCATATCGCCCTAGAATCGGTGATATAAGGCTTCCACGAGCGTCGGGACTCGACGATATGGTCGAAGCGCTCGACTATCCCGTCGACTCGCGGGCGGATGTGAGGCCGTACTTGCGGAGCTTGTAGCGAAGGTTGCGTTCGGTGATCCCGAGGCGCTCGGCGGCGCGCGTCTGCACGCCGTCTGTCTCGTGGAGGGCCTCGGCGATGTACTGCCGCTCGAGATCCTCTACAGCCGCGGGGAGCGTGTCCGCGTGCGCGGCCGGCGCAGGGGCGCCACGCGTCAACGTGGGGGGCAGGTCCATGGTAGTGATGCGGCCGGCCTGGGCGAGTATCGCCGCCCGTTCGATGGCGTTCTGCAGTTCGCGGACGTTCCCGGGGTAGTCGTGCGCGAGGAGGGCCCTCTCGGCCTCCTCGTCGAGGACAGGTGTCGCCTGTCCCTCCGGCGTGTGCGAGCGGAGGAACGCATCAATGAGAGCGGGGATGTCCGCTCGCCGGTCGCGCAGCGGCGGCACTTCGACGGTCACGACGTTCAGCCGGTAGAACAGATCCTGCCGGAACGTCCCCGCGTCGACGGCGGCCTCGAGGTCACTGTTAGTCGCTGCGATGATTCGCACGTCCACGCTGATCGGCTTGCCGGACGCGCCGATACGTTCGACGACGCGCTCCTGCAGCACGCGCAGCAGCTTCACCTGCGTACCCAGGGGCACCTCGCCTATCTCGTCCAGGAACAGTGTGCCCCCATCGGCCGCCTCGAACCGCCCGTCACGCGCGCGGTCCGCGCCGGTATACGCGCCCTTCTCGTGGCCGAACAACTCGCTCTCGATGAGCGTCTCGGGAAGGGCGGCGCAACTCACGACGCCGAACGTCGCCGCGGCGCGCTTCGACCTCTGGTGGATGCGCTCCGCGAGGACGTTCTTGCCGACGCCCGACTCGCCCAGGAGCAGGATGGTCGCGTCCGTCGGCGCGGCCCGCTCCAACAGGGCGAGGACATCGCGCATGGCCGGGCTCTCGGCTATGAAGCCGTCGGCGTCCGTCGCGTCGGGCGCCGCCTCTGTATCGCGGCCAAGCTCGCCCTCGATCTTCCATATCTTCACGCGTAGGTCGTCGAGGTCCAGCGGCTTGGCGAGGTAGTCCCAAGCGCCGGCCTTGGCCGCCTCGACGGCCTGCGCATACGTAGCGAAGGCCGTCGCGAGGAGGACGGCGAGTTCAGGGAACATCGCTCGCAAGCGCCGCAGCACCTCCAGCCCGTCGATGCCTGGCATGCGGATGTCGCTGATTACCAGGTCGAGCTCGCCTTCGCTTTCCGCGATGGCGACGCCTTCCTCGCCGGTTCCCGCGTCGAGCACCTCATGGTCCAGTTTGCGCAGGAAGCCGCGAAGCATGCGTCGCTGCGCGTCGTCGTCGTCGATCACGAGTATCCGCACTGTCAGGCGTCCTGCATTAGAGGTAACGTGATTTCGACCGTGGCCCCGTGACCGGGTTCGCTGAGGACGCGCGTCGTTCCTCCGTGCTCGGCCACGATCTGATGGACCATCGGCAGGCCGAGGCCGTTCCCGTTGGGCTTCGTGGTGTAGTACAGGTCGAAGATGCGCGCCAATCCATCCTCCGGCACGCCGGGCCCCTCGTCGGCGACGGTTAGGACCGTGTGCTCCGAGTCGGTCGCGAGGGCGATGCGTATCGCCCCTCCGTCCGGCTGCGCCTCCAGGGCGTTCCGCACGAGGTTCTCGACGACCTGAGAGAGCTGGATGGGGTCGAAGTCGTGCTCCAGACGGTCGGGCGCATCAACGTCCAACGCAACGCCCTGCGCCTCTGCGGCCGGCGCCATCCGCGCGCCGACGTCGCGCGCGAGCCTCGCCAGATCACCCGGTACCGGAGCGATCTTGGCTGGTCGAGCGAAGCGCAGGAACTGATCGACCACCTGCTCGACGCGCGTGGACTGTGACCGCAGCGTGTCGAGGAGTTCGCGATAGTCGTCGGCTTCCTCGGGCGGCTCGAACTCCCGGGCCAGGCGCTGCGACGCCATGCTCATCGCGTTCAGCGGGCTGCGTATCTCGTGCGCGACCCCTGCCGCGAGCTCGCCCATCGCCGTGAGCTTCTCGCGCCTGCGCGACTCCTCCTCGAGTCTGTACACCTCGTCCTGCATGCGGTCACGCTCCGTCGTCAGCAACTGCACGTTCTGACGCGTGAACAGCAACGCGGACGCGCCGATGAAGACCAGAGCAACCAGGGCGACGCGGCCGATTCCCTGCGTCCACGCGGCGCGCTGTATCGCGCGGAACGGCTGCGCGTCCAGGGTCACGCTCATGCGCGCTGGTTTCCCGTCGAAGCCGCGTAGCGTCCGCGCGCCCACGAAGGTCGTATCGCCTTCCGATTCGTCCCAGTGCCAGACAAACTCCTTGCCCTTCTCCGGTTCGGGCACGTCCTCGGTCTCCAACGTCAGATCGACGATGTCCGGCTCCCTCTCCAGGAGCATCTCGCGGAAGCCTTCGCGGCCGGCGTTCGACCGGAGCCGAGTCATTTCCTCCGCTTGCACGATGGCGACGATTGCGCCTCCGCGTTCGCGACTCCGGGCGGCGGCAGTCATGCGGCTTCCTCGGCGGCCTTCGAAGCCCAACATCACGTACTCCTCCTCGCCCCGGAGGACCTGCTCGATCTCGGGATGTTCGGTCGTGTGGAACTCGAAGCGTGGCCGGCCTTCACGTTGGCGTTGGGGCGGCCCGCCCATCGGCCCGCGACGACCGCCGCCCTCGCGACGGGGTGGTTCCCATTGACGCGGTCTGCCTCCGGGTGGGCCCGGCCCGAAGCGCCCGGATCTCCCGACCGGCTGGAGTCCCGCTGTGACTTCGCCGTTGGCATCCAGCACGAGGATGCGGAACAGCCCGGCGGCCCGGGAGACCGTCTGGAGATGCTCGTCGGTCAGGGGTTCGTGCTGGTCGTTCTCGTGTAGTCGGTCGAGGAATCCGTAGACGCGGTCGGCAAGCGAGGTCCGAATCTCCTCGAATGCGCGGGCGCTCTGGAGGCCGGAGAAGCCGAGGACACCGGTGAGTATCGCGGCGTTCGTCGCAAACAGGCGCTCCAGTCCCTCGCGCCGCTGCCGCGCCTCCCAGGAAGCCGACAGACCCGCCACGACCACGGCGACGATCCCCACGCCCAGAAGGGCCGATGCCAACGCCCTTGATGGCCGCCCGCCTGATGACATGTCGCTCGCCTCCATTCGCGACCGCTCGACCCACCCGGAGATGCGAAACCCATGCCGGGTCGGTTTCCGGTTAGTCGCGGGACGGGCGCCCCGGGGTTAGTCCGGCAGGTTGTCTATCGGCGTAGGCTCGATGTCGTCCGCCGGCTCGAACCCAAGTACGCGGGCGTAGAAGTACTGCTCCGCGTCGAGCGCGGCGGCGATGTTCTCTGCCCGCCGGAAGCCGTGCCCCTCGCCCTCAAACGCCACGTACGCCACGGGGATGCCCTTCTCTCGCAGGACGTCCACCATGCCCTCGGCCTGGTTGGGAGGCACCACCTTGTCGTCCAGGCCCTGCAGGAAGATCACTGGACACGACAGGCTGTCGGCGGAGTGGATGGGCGACCTCTCCGTGTAGACATCCTCCGCCTCGGGATACGGGCCGATGAGGCGGTCCAGGTACCGAGACTCGAACTTGTGCGTGTCCTGGGCAAGGGCGGCGAGGTCGCTGACGCCGTACCGGCTGCACCCGGCGCGGAAGACGTCCCGGAACGTCAGGGCCGCCAACGTCGTGTACCCGCCCGCGCTGCCACCTCGGATAATGAGTCGGTCGCCATCGGCGCGGCCGGTGTCGGCCATGTAACGCGCGCCGTTGACGCAGTCGTCCACGTCGACGATGCCCCACGCGTCTCTCAGGCGCTCGCGGTACTCGCGTCCGTACCCAGTGCTACCTCCGTAGTTGACGTCGAGGACCGCGTATCCGCGGGTCGTCCAGTACTGCACCGAGGGGTTGTAGGTGTCCGTCGTGGCGCTCGTGGGGCCGCCGTGGATGATGACGATCAGCGGCGGCGCTTCGCCCTCGGGCGCCTCGTATTCAGCGTTAGACGCGGAGTAGAAGTACGCGTGTGCGTGCTTGCCTCCTTCGGTCGGGAACCGCACGGCCTCCGGCGTGGACACCATGCCCGGCGCGGGCGCGTCGTCACGCGACGCGCGGACCACCTGCGACGTCTCCGTCGCCAGATCGACGACCACCAGGCCGTCCGCCTCGGACGGCGACGCGCCTCGGAAGACGACGAAGCCATCTCCCGCTCGCAGTCCCGCGATCTGCGTGTACGGCACGTCGATCTCGCGGCGTTCACGCGACTCGACGTCCAGCCGGAGCAGCGTCCATCGCCCGTCGCGCGTGTACGAGCAGACGATCTCCGCGTCGGAGACGACCGCGTACGTGGACATGCCAAAAACCCACTGGGGCCGGCCGACCTCGGCGTCCATATCGAGCAGATGCTCGTCAGCGCCATTGGCATGACGGTACAGGTTCCACCAGCCCGTCCGGTCGGAGACGAAGTAGAGGTCGCCGGATGGCGACCACTCAGGCTGGAACACGGACTCGTCATCGCCGCCTGCTATGCTGCGCGTGCCCGTGGGTCGGCCGTCGGCGTCGAGTTCGGCGACCCATAGGGTCGTGCCGTCCCAGGGCATATTCGGGTGATCCCACGACAGCCATGCGAGACGGTCGCCGCCAGGACTTACGCGGGGCGATGACACGAAGTCGTGCTCGCACGGGAACAGGATCGGCTCCCCGACGCCGGACGCGTCGATGCTCACAAGCCGCGTCTCGGGCTCACCGTCTGTGCTGTGATCCTCGCGCACGCAGACGATGCGACCGCGCGCAGCATCGAACGCGGCGTCCGCATACCGGCACATGCCTGGTGGCGTGATGGCTTCGGGATCGCCGCCCGGGGTCAGTCGGTACAGCCGCTGGTCGTCGTCTTGGGAGAAGTACACCACGCCGTCGTGAGCGAGGAAGTCGCCGCCGCCGTATTCGTGCGCGCGCGTGCGGACGTTCCAGGGCGCCTCCGTGATGTCGGCGACAACGCCGGCCCGCGTGCGTCGGACGAGGACGCATCGGCCGGCGTCGGTCGGTCGTCTCTCGATCCAGTAGATGTCGCCGCCGTCGGCGCCCGTTTGCCCGATGCTGATGCCCGCCGACGCGACCGCGTCGGATGTCACGGGGGACGGCCACTCTCCGTAGGGCTTCACGGTCTTGCGCATGGTCTCCCCGCTCGTGAGGTTGGCAGCCGGCTCTACGCCACGCCGAGGCGCGCCTTCTGCTCCTCCAGCATTTTGCGCTGCATCTGCTCACGCTTCGGGTGCACGCGCTCGCGCTCCGTCGTCGGCGCCCAGTCGAGATGGTCCACGTCGAGCGCCTGGAGCACCGCCCGCTCGACGAGCGAGTATTCCGAGGCGTCGTCGCGGTTGAAGTTCATCGGCTCCTTCAGCCGAACCGCAGGGTTCGTGATGAAGCGCGGGATTCCCGACGGGTTCTGTGAGCCGGCGTGCAGCATGTACGGGTGGATGATGACGACGTCGCCCGTCTCGCCGGTGATCTCCGCGAAGTCCGAGCACTCGCCGATGAGCTGCCCGAAGTGCGTGTCCTGCGGCAGGCATCCCTCGGGTCGCTCGGCGAGGAACTTCGCGATGGGCTTCACCGAGTCGCAGGCCACGAACGTGCCGCCGCTCTGCGGCTTGATGTCGGACCAGATGACGATGATGAGCAGGCCCTGCTCAGGGGTGTCGAGGAAGTGCTTGAACCAGTCGCCGTCTTTGTGCCAGCCCCCGACCTTCGCCGACGGGGGGTCCCACTCGCGGTCGGCGCCTTGGGAGAAGTTGACGATCATGCCGTCCGCCCACCGGAAGTCGGGTTCCGCGAGCCTATCCTCACCCCCGACCGCATCGCATATCGTCGCGTACGCGCGCGGGGCGATGTCCCGTACGACGGCGGAGTTCATGCTAGGCATGTGGATGCGTTCGGACTCCCACGTGCTCGGGTCGTCCGGGTCGTAGCCCAGGCGCGTGAAGGCATGATCCCGCCACTCCTTCGCCAACGCCTTGGGTACGGCGCCCTTGATGACGACGTGCCCCTTGTCCAGGAAATGCCGGGCCTGTTCGTCGGTCAGCGCGCGATAGCTGGAGCTCATCTGGCGGTTCTCCTCTCACCGCGGTGTGCGGGGCGGGTCGCGTGTCGCGCCCGCGTCTTGACGCGCACGACTTGCGCCAGCCTGCCGCCCGCATCCTGGCGGCGTCGGCTACGTTCCTGTCTGCGCACCTGCCTGCTGGACACCTGCGCCTGCTCGCGCGGCTTCCACGTGAAGCGCGCGACGACCGCCGGCTTCGGGCGAGGGATGCGACGCCATAACTCGACCGCGCGGAGTAACCATGCGGGCATCTGCCTCGACTTGACGCCGTGGCCGCAGAGCTGTGCCATCCCCCGGTAATGAGGTCGCTCGCCCAAGTTGTATTCACACGTCCCGCAGTCTTCGGCGACGCGCAGGAAACCCTTGAGCATGGGGCAGGCGACATACCGCGCATCACCGATTGCGGATCTGCGGAGCCGCCGCGGGCGGGGTTCGAAGAGGCGAGACAGAGACAGGTTCACGATGCTTCCCCCGGCGTGGCGCCGACCCCGTGCAGGCGGCATCAGCGGGTCGATTCTCGCATACGGGAGCACGGTCCGCAAACTCGTTGATGGTGGACAGAGCCGGCAGTGGAAGGGCGCCGTCAGCCGGCGAATGCCCCTCCGGCAGGCGTCGGACGCCTATCGACGATACTGCGGCGTGACACGAATCCTCGGGCAGGGCGTCGTCTGACGGTCGTCGGACTTATGTCAACCCGCTCCCGACAGAGGCTAGTGTGCAACATCGGCTTGACGGCGCAACGAATGGTGAGTCGGCCTTCTGCGTCAGCCTATGGGGTCGACGCCGACCTGGTGTGCACAGTCGCGGAGGCTGTCGACCATTGGCCCGGGCAGTTCGACGCCGCGCGTGTGCTGGCGATCGCGCGCCCGTCGTTCCGGTTCCCCGGGAACCAACACCTCGTCGAAGCCCGGAGCGGCGTCGGCAGCTTTCATGTCGTCCATCAGCGCACGCACATGCCTCTGGTACGTGGTCAAGGGCTGAAATGCACTGATGTCAATCGCCTGCATGTAGGCTCCGTGGATCTTCCGCCCATCCTCGTCGTATTCCCCGTTGAGTTGGGCAAGCACACACGTGACAAGCGAGAGAGCATAGCCCTTGTGACCGCCCAGCAGACTCAGCGCGCCACCATCGAAGAACGCCTCGGGATCGGTGGCTGGGTATCCGTTGCGGTCGATGATGCACCCAGGAGGCAGATCCTCCCCCCCGTCGCGCGCCACGTACACCTTGCCCGCGGCAACTGTGGTGGTCGCGAGATCGGCGACGAACGGCGAATCGTCACCAGTAGGCGCACCCACGGCTAAGGGGTTAGTCCCCAGAGACTTCGACCGCCCCCCGTGCGGCGCCGCCACACCCACGCCCTGTCCTCCCCAGGCTACCGAGATGATCCCAACACATCCTTTGGCGGCGGCTTGCTCTGCATATTCTCCGAGCCGCCCAATGTGTTTCACGTCGCGGATGCTCGCACACGCGACGCCCACGCCACGCGCCTTCTCGATCAGCCAATCCATCGTCCACGCCGCCGTGTAATGACCCCACCCTCCTTGGGCATCAATGACGGCCGATCCGGGAAGTTCCTGGACGATCACCGGACGCGCGGCTGGCGCAAGACGCCCATCCTCAAGCGCGGCCAGGTAGTGCGGGATCATCGCTACGCCGTGGGACGGATGTCCCGAAAGATCAGCGTTTACGATGGTCGTAGCGACAACCCGCGCGATGTCTGTAGGGGTGCCGACCCTCTCAATCACGCGGACAACGAACGCGTGCAGGTGGTCTGCCGGGATGAGGCGGGCGTCGTCCATGTCACGGACCTCCTGCCATCTAGTGCCTGAACAAGCGTCATTCTGTCGCACTCTCCGAGCGGGTTCGCCTCCCGGTATACCAGATGTTGCGGTCCGCCGGGAACAACCAGTCATCAGTGCCGGCCCAGCGCGGTTTCGTCCTCTAGCATGCATCCCACGTGTAGTGGACCTTCACGGGCCGGCGTCTGTGTTCTCCTCGAGGCCGTCGGACAGCGTCCAGGTGCCGAACTCCGTCCTCTCGTAGCACCGACGGATGAAAACCGTTGCGGCGGGGTCGTCCGCGCACGCGACCATGCGGCATTGGTAGACTCGGTCATCGGTCTCGAAGAGCGGGGAGTCCTGGAGCACGCCAGTAGTTCCTTCATCGAGGTCGGCAAGGTTCGGGTCCATCGCGAAGTCAGCGACGTAGGCGCCGTCCGGCAGGCGTGTGCCGAAGCGATGCCAATACATGCCTCGGACAAGTCGGTCCATCTCCTGCTTCGCGCGCCCTGTTGAACCGCACGCCCGGCGCTTGGCCAACGACGATGCCAGCGTCGGTAGCAGCTCGTGGACCATGCGCCTTGGGCGCGCCTCAGGGCGTTGCAGGCCACGGAGAGTAGGCGCCCACACGGCGGCTACGCGAGCATCGGACAGGTCGTGCGAGCTGATCACTAGGACCTGGAATAGCTCATCGTCTTCTGACGTGGCACTGTGGCAATCGGCACATATGGGCGCGCAGAACAGGTCGCCTGGCCGGGGCGAGGGGAAGAGATTCTGTGGCGGGAGTTGGTCCTGCTCCCCGGCTTCGCTCCCACACGTGTAACACTTCAGACCGCCAGACACAGTCGCCATGTGCGGCTCCTTTTCGGCCACTGGTTCGAGCCTATGTCTCCGCCTCTAAACTACGCGCTCGCCCCGAAATGCTGGACGCCGGTGGGCAGGCCATGCAGCCTCCTCAGCGTCCCGGTAAGCGTAGCGATATCTGACATCACGCGCCCGACTGGACGAGATCCGCACAGCGCCGTCCGATGTGCTTGGCCGCCGCTTCCCCTGGCTATCGGATACTGCCGTCTGCCCCAGGCCCCGCACACGTCTGACACCGCTCTTAGGCCGCGCGCCTACCCACGCGGCGCGCCGAGGTCGGGTCCGCGCGGCGGGCCGGAGCGGAACGCAGGCGTACGGGCCTGGGACGACGACTCTGGGTGTTGGCGCCTGCTCGGATGCGTGGGAGCCAGTCGGTCGCACACGTTACCGGCCCAGGAATACCCCGTTCCCAAGCGTGCCCGCGTAGAGGCCGCCGTCGGACGGAGCGAGGGCGCGTATGAAGTACCCTTCCATGCCGCCGTCTGCTGTCCACCGGTCGGCGTGGTCCTCCCACCGATAGACGCCGTCCGCGGCGCCCGCATACAAGACGGCCTCGTGAGTGGTCAACGCCCATACCGAAGCCAGGCCCGTTGGCGACCAGCGAGACTCAGCCTCGTCGAGGTGGTACACGCCACCGGTGGTTCCGGCATGGACGACGCCATCGTGCGTCGCCAGACTGAGGACATGTCTGTGCTCCAGGCCGGTTGGGATGTCGACCCACGTGGCGCCTCCGTCGTCGGACGTGAAGACGCCATCGCCGCCCGTCCCGGCGTAGATGTGCCCGCCCAACTCGGCTAGCGCGGGCACATGCATCTGCGCCAGACCTTCGTTGCGGGACTGCCAGGTCGCGGCTGCGTCGTCGGAGCGAAAGACTCCGCCGTCTTCCGTGGATGCGTAGAGCGCGTCGCCGCGCGACATGAGCGCGCGCACGTTGCGATCACGTAGGCCCGTTGGGGCCCATGTCTCGGCGTCGTCGTGCGATACGAACAGGCCCTCGCCGCCGGTGCCCGCGTACAGGTCGCCGCTGACGCGGAGCATCGCCCATATCTCAAAGCGCGTCAGACCCGCGTTGCTTCGTCGCCACGACGCGCCGCCATCCCGACTGACGACCACCCCGTTGAACGCGGTTCCCGCGTAGACGGCCCCGTCGTCGGTGTGGAGGGACATGACGATGGAGTTCCGCAGGCCTGGTTGCGTCCACGGCGCTCCGTCGGCGAAACGTCGGAAGACGCCGCTACCGTCCGAACCCACGTGCACGGCGTGGTCGGACGCCGATATCGCCCGAATAGCGCGATGCGTCAGCCGTGGCGACGCGACCCACGTCGTCCCTGCATCCTGCGACGACAGCACCGACCCATCCTCCGAGGCGGCGTAGGTGACCCCGTGGTGTTCCGTGAACGCCCAGACGACCCGTTCGCCGACGTCGACAGGCGCCCAGGCGGCCCCGCCGTCGGGGGACCGCATGACGCCGCCGGCATGCGACCCGGCCAACAGCGCCCCGCCCGCGACGTCACCCGCGCCGCCACCCGTGCCACCAAGCGAGACGATCTCGCCGTGCGTCAGACCCGTCGGCGCCCACGTCTTCCCGTCGGCGGACCGGAACACTCCGCGTCCCCAGGTCCCGGCGTATAGGTTAGCTCCGTGGGCGCGCAAGGATAGGATCAGCGGGCTGGGTAGTCCGTCGTTGGTGGCCGCCCACGCGTGCGCTCCTCCGTCCCATCTGAATACCCCCCGGCCGAGGGTGCCGGCGAACAGCGTCCCGTGCGCGGCGGTCAGCGCCTGGACGTTGGGCGATTCGAGACCATCGCTGACGTTCTCCCACGACTCGCCCCGATCGTACGAGCGCAGGACGCCATCGCCGTCCGTTCCAACGTAGAGGGCGCCGTCCCACACCGTCAGCGTGAGCAGATCACCGGACGCCACCGTCGCGTTGACGATGTCCCACGTCGCGCCGTCGTCGTCGGAGCGGTAGAGAACGCCCGAGCCGGTGCCCGCGTACACGGTCCCGTCGGCCGTGGCGTGGATGCTGAAAACGAACCCGCCGTAGGGGCCGTTCGTTTGGGTCCACGGCGCCGCGTCGGCGCGCGCTGAAAACGTCCCGGCGAGGCATGCGATCAGCGTCAGTATTGCCGTTCTCAGCGTGTTCGTCCTCCCTCGTCGCGCGTGTGTGAATCTCCCGCCGAGAGTCTACCGAACGCGGGCGCGGAGGCGGGTGGCTAGCGGCGTTCACCTTGAAGGGGCATATGGGCGGAAGTAAGATTACTCGAAACCGCGAGAGGCCGGTCACGATGGACACATCCGGGGAACGCCCCACGCCGTACAGCCCCAACGAGATAGAACCACGCTGGCAGGATCGCTGGGAGGCGGACGACGCTTTCCACGCCACCGAAGATCCCGACCGACCCAAGTTCTATCTCCTCGAGATGTTCCCGTACCCGTCGGGCGACATCCACATGGGTCACGTGCGGAACTACGTGCTGGGCGATGTCCTGGCGCGCTTCAAGATGACACAGGGCCACTCCGTCCTGCACCCAATGGGCTGGGACGCGCTTGGTCTCCCTGCGGAGAACGCTGCGATCGAGCGGCGTGTGCACCCCGCGGAATGGACCGTGAGCAACATCGGCAACATGAAGCGCCAGTTCCGGCGTCTCGGGATGTCCTACGACTGGGATCGCGAGCTGTCGACCCATCATCCGGGCTACTACACCTGGACGCAGTGGCTCTTCCTGAAGATGCACGAGATGGGTCTCGCCTATCGTAAGGGTGGACTCGTGAACTGGGACCCTGTCGACAAGACCGTCCTGGCGAACGAGCAGGTCATCGACGGCCGTGGCTGGCGCACCGGCGCGCCCGTCGAAAAGCGACGCCTCGACCAGTGGTACTTCCGCATCACGGACTATGCGGAACGCCTGTTGGACGACCTTGACCGCCTGGAGGGGTGGCCGGAGCGCGTCGTACAGCAGCAACGCAACTGGATTGGGCGCTCCGAGGGCGCGCGCATCGATTTCACCATCGAGGCGACGGGCGAGAAGCTGCCGGTATTCACGACGCGGCCGGACACCGTCTACGGCGTCACGTTCATGTCCTTGGCGCCCGAGCATCCGCTGATCGACGAACTGATCGCTCGGTCCGAGCATGGCGCGCGCGTGATGCCTGAAGTCCAGCGCATGCGCACGCAGACGCTCGACGTGCGGATGGACGAGAACGCCGACAAGGAAGGCGTGTTCACGGGCTTCCACGTGGTCAACCCACTGAACGGCGACCGTGTGCCGCTGTGGGTGGCGAACTATGCGCTGATGGACTACGGGACGGGCGCCGTCATGGCCGTCCCCGCGCACGACCAACGCGACTTCGAGTTCGCGCGCAAGTACGACCTACCGGTGCGCGTGGTCATCCAGCCGGCGGACGCCCCACTCGACTCCTCCACGATGACGCAGGCGTACGTGGACGACGGCGTGCAGGTGAACTCCGGGCCGTTCGACGGTCAGCCGAACCGCGACGCCATCGCGAACATCACCGATCACCTGGCTGCCAACGACATCGGCGAAGGCACCGTCAACTACCGGTTGCGAGACTGGCTGGTCAGCCGGCAGCGATACTGGGGCGTGCCGATCCCCGTGATGTACGAGGACGACGACAGCGTCACGCTGCTGCCAGAGACCGACCTGCCCGTGGTACATCCTCGCGATGTGGAATTCAGCGGCAAGGGCGGCAACCCCCTCGCCCGTGACGAGGCATTCACGGCCTGCATGTCACCGGCGACTGGACGACCCGCCCGGCGCGAGACGGACACGATGGATACGTTCGTGGATTCGTCGTGGTACTTCCTCCGCTTCACATCGCCTCGCTTTGCCGAGGGCGTGTTCGATCGGGAAGCGGCGGGCTATTGGATGCCCGTGGACCAGTACGTCGGTGGCATCGAGCACGCCGTGCTGCATCTGCTCTACGCGCGCTTCATCACGAAGGTGATGTACGACCTCGGCGTGTCGTCGGTGGACGAGCCGTTCGAGAACCTGTTCACACAGGGCATGGTCACCAAAGACGGCGGCAAGATGTCGAAGTCCCTGGGGAACGTCGTTGCCCCGGACGACCTTATCGAGCGATACGGTGCGGACACCGCGCGGCTGTTCTCCCTGTTCGCTGCACCGCCGGAGCTGGACCTGGAGTGGAACGACGCGGGGGTAGAGGGCTGTCACCGGTTCCTGCATCGCCTGTGGCGCGTCTTCGACGCCCTGCTCCCACACACATCCGACGCCGCCGACTACGACATCGACACGTTGACGCCGGACGAGCGGGAACTGCGTCGCATGACGCACGTCACAATCCAGCGCGTCTCGACGGACATACAGCGTCGCTTCAAGTTCAATACGGCGATCGCGGCGACGATGGAGATGGTGAACCACCTCCAGGGTCTACAAGGCCCGTTCACTGACAACCAGCGGGGCTTGCTGCGGGAGTCTCTGGACGCGCTGGCTCGCCTGCTGGGCCCGTTCGCGCCGCACATCTCGGAAGAGCTGTGGACGCGTCTGGGGCACGCCGAGTCGATTCTCCGCTCCGGCTGGCCCGAGGCAGATCCGAAGGCTCTGGCGCAGGATGAGGTGACTGTGGTCGTGCAGGTGAACGGGAAGCTACGTGGCCGCGTCACCCTTGCGACGGGGTCCGGTGAGGAGGACGCGAAGGCCGCCGCGTTGGCGGATGAGAACGTGTGCCGTCATACGGACGGCAAGACGGTGCGCAAGGTGATCTACGTCCCAGACAAACTCCTCAACCTAGTCGTCGGCTGACGGGCCGGATACCGCCGCGCGACGGGCAGGTGGCGCACGGTCCCACACGCAGGCCCTTCGCGGCCGGCCCTGGAGGACGGTGGCTCCTTGACCCGAGAGTTGGCCGCTGAGGAATGGTTAGTCGTGGCGGAACAGGAGCTTGCGCGCGCGCGTAGGTTTCTCGATCACGACGACACGTTCGCCGCGTACTGCCTGGAGAACGCGGTCGAGACGTTCCTCCGCGCGCACTATGCCACCTTGGAGATAGCGGCCCCTGACGACGTGGACCTCGGAGCCTTGGCCCGCCGCGTGGTCTCGCCGGAGCCTCCCGCCAGTATCGAGGCGTGCGAGGACATCGCGCGGCACAGCGCCGCGGCGCGATCGGGCGTGGGTCCCGGGCCGCAGTTGGAAGATATTCGAGCGTCACTCGCTACGATAGAACCGATGCTTGCAGATATCCGGGAGGGCATACGAAGCTCCGACCGGGAGGAGACTTGATGGATAGCGTATCGCTAGTGCCGCTGGGCGGACTGGGCGAGTTCGGCATGAACATGATGGCCCTGGAGTGCGGCGACGACATTCTCGTGATTGACGCGGGAATGGCGTTCCCCGACGCGGGGATGTTCGGCGTCGACTACGTCCTGCCCGACCTGACGTGGCTCGTGGAGCGTCGCGAGAACGTGCGTGGGGTGATCCTCACGCATGGTCACGAGGACCACATCGGCGGCCTGTCGAACCTGCTGCAGCACGTGGACGTGCCCGTGTACGGGGTGGACCTCACGCTCGCGCTCGCGTCGCATCGGCTGCGTGAGAACGGCATGCTGGCCGGGGCGGAACTGCACCACATCGACGCCGATTCGCAACTGGAATTCGGGTCGATGTCGGTCGAGTTCATCCCCGTTTCGCACAGCATCCCCGGGGCGCTGGCGGT
Organism: Candidatus Poribacteria bacterium; assembly: GCA_018644665.1. GTDB lineage: Bacteria > Poribacteria > WGA-4E. The sequence continues at coordinate 96,659 of JABGQA010000138.1, read as the reverse complement.
CGTGATCCACACGCCGATCGGCGCGATCCTCCACACGGGCGACTTCAAGCTCGACCACACGCTCAAGGGTGACGACGGGTTCGACGTGGGCCGGTTCGCCGACCTCGGCTCCGAGGGTCTGCTGCTCCTGATGTCGGACAGCACGAACATCGAGGCGCCGGGGCTCTCCCCGGCGGAGGCAAGCATCCGCCCTCGACTGGACCAGCTGTTCCACCAAGCCAGACGGCGACTCTACGTCGCGACGTTCGCGTCGAGCCTTTACCGTGTGCAACAGCTCATCGACCTCGCCGTGGACCACGGTCGCGCCGTGGCCGTCACGGGTCGGAGCATGGTGAAGAACGTGCAAGTCGGCACGGATCTGGACTACATCTGGCTGCCGGAAAACCACGTCGTGGACATTCGCGACGTGCGCAAGATGGATCCCGAGAGGGTCATGGTCCTAATGACGGGAAGCCAGGGCGAGCCGTTCGCCGCGCTCTCCCTCGTGTCGAGCGATAGCCACGCGCATCTCCGGATCGAGGACGGCGATACGGTGGCGTTGTCGGCGCGTATCATCCCCGGCCACGAGAAGGCGATCGCGGGGCTCGTCAACAACCTGTACCGTCGTGGCGCCGATGTCCACTACGGGCCGGGGGCTGGCATTCACGCCTCGGGACACGGCTTCCGGGAAGACCTCCGGATGATGCTCAGCCTGACGAGGCCGCGGTTCTTCATCCCTCTGCACGGGGAGTTCCGGCAGTTGACGCTCCACGCTCGCCTGGCGCAGGAGATGGGCGTGCCGACGGAGAACGTGTGCGTCGCCGAGAACGGCCAGCGTGTCGTGCTCACCGAGGACTCGTGCAGCGTCGAGGAGACGGTGCCGGCCGGCCGCGTCCTGGTCGACGGCAGGGCGCTGGACAACCTGGACGAGATCGTCCTGAACGACCGCCGTCAGTTGTCCGAGGATGGCATGGTCATAATCACCATCGTCATCCACCGGGATACCGGCGAGGTGCAGGGCAGCCCCGAGATGGTCTCGCGCGGGTTCATCTACATGGCGGACTCCACGGAGTTGGTGGACGAGACCAAGCAACTCGCGGTGGATACCGTCAACCGGCTGAGCGTGAAGGAGCGGTTGGATCAGGAGACGTCGCAGGAGGCCGTTCGTGCGGCGTTGCGGCGCTTCTTCAGCAAGCGCACCGACCGGAAGCCGATTGTCCTGCCTGTGATCATCGAAGTGGGATGAACGCGTCGTGTGAGGAGCCGCGGCGCGCCGCGGCGTCGCGTGTCGTACAATGGCTTCGCGACGAGACGCCCTAGTCTGACTCCGCGGACAGTGATGAAGCACGCACTCGACATCGTTAGCGCGCCGACACAACTCCCCGACCCGACCGGGGAGGACGCCGTCGTTCCGTATCGAGGCCGCAAGGTCTACATCGAGAACTACGGCTGCCAGATGAACCTGAGCGACGCGGAGATCATCCGGTCGATCCTGACGCGCGACGGCTACAGCTTCACGCCAGGCGTCGATGACGCTGATGTCATCTTGCTGAACACGTGCTCGGTGCGCGAACACGCCGAAGAGCGCGTCTACGGGCGCTTGGCGGAGCTTTCCAGCCGCAAGGCGAGGCGACCGGACCTCGTACTCGGGGTGTGCGGGTGCATGGCGCAGCGCGTCGCCGACGGGCTGCTGGATCGCGCGCCGTACGTCGACTTCGTGATGGGGCCAGACACGTACCGCAACCTGCCCGACGCCCTCGGTAGCACGGGCGGCGAGCCGTTCTTGGACGTGCGCCTCGACCGCTCCGAGGATTATGCCGACATCCTGCCCGTCCGCGAGGAGGGCATCAAGGCGTGGCTCACGATTCAGCGTGGATGCGACAAGTTCTGCACGTTCTGCATCGTGCCGTTCGTACGCGGACGCGAGAAGAGCATCTCGCTCGCGTCCTTGGTCGACGAGACGCGGGGTCTCGCGACGCGTGGCGTGCGTGAGGTGACGCTCCTCGGTCAGACGGTGAACTCGTACGACGACGGCGAGCACGACTTCGCGGACTTGCTGAACGCCGTCTCGGAAGTGGACGGGATCGAGCGCGTGCGGTTCACGTCTCCGCACCCGTCCGACGCGACGGAAGCGATGATTCGCGCGATGGGCGAGAACCCAAAGGTGTGTGGCCACATGCACCTGCCCATGCAGTCCGGCTCGGACGATGTCCTACGGCGCATGCGACGCACGTACACGGTCGAAGAGTACCTGCGGGTCGTCGACGACCTGCGGACGCACGTCTCCGGGGTGGCGATCACCACGGACATCATCGCGGGCTTCTGCGGAGAGACGGCGGAAGATCACGAGGCTACCTGCGACGTCATGCGGCGTGTGCGGTTCGACAGCGCCTTCATGTTCCGGTATTCGCCTCGCGAGGGCACGGTCGCGCACAAGAAACACGAGGACGATGTCCCGGAGGACGAGAAGATACGGCGCCTGAGGGAGATCATCGACCTCCAGGAAGCCGTCTCGCGTGAGGTGTACGCGGGCCACGTCGGGAGCGTCGTGTCCGCGCTGGTCGAGGGGCCGTCGAAGCGTGACCCGGCCGACCTTTACGGCAAAACGGACGACTTCAAGACGTGCGTCTTCCCGGCCGGCGACGCGCAGCCGGGCGACATCGTGCGGGCCCAGGTGGACTCGGCCACGGCGCACACGCTCATCGGCCACATCGTCGGCTGACATCTCGCTTCACCAGTCCGTGCCGTCCTGGGGGCGTCTCCGCACGCTAGGCGCATTGAGCGCCGCGCCCCTCCATTCCGTATGCTGCAAGAGACGTCTAGCGCTGCCCCGCATGGGCCCGGTGGCGTCTGGTCAGAGCGCGTATCTGCGTCCTCACATCAGGAGAACCCATGAAGGCGTCGGACTTGCTTGTGCGCTGCCTGGAGGCAGAAGGGGTAGACACGATCTTCGGGGTCCCCGGCGAGGAGAACGCGGATCTGATGATGTCCCTGCTGGACTCGTCCATCGAGTTCGTCATCTGCCGCCACGAGCAGGCGGCCGCCTTCATGGCGGACATGCACGGCCGCCTCACGGGCCGACCGGGCGTCTGCCTGGCCACGCTGGGGCCGGGGGCCTCGAACCTGCTCACCGGCGTCGCCAGCGCGAACATGGACGACTCGCCTCTTGTGGCCATCATCGGGCAGGCCAGCACGCAACGTCTGCACAAGGAGTCGCACCAGAACATGGACGCCGTGGCGATGTTCCGCCCGGTGACGAAGTGGACATCGACGATCCGCGAGCCCGAGAACATCAACGAGGTTGTCCACAAGGCGTTCAAGCTGGCTGCGGCGGAGAAGCCGGGCGCGACCGTCATCGAACTCCCCGAGGACATCGCCAAGAAGGACACCGACGACGAGCCGATTCGCGCCCGGACCGACGACACCCGGGCCGGAGCGGAGCCGCGCCATGTGGAGGCGGCGTTGGGCCTCATCGAGAAGGCGACCGCGCCGGTGATCCTGACCGGGTGGGGAGTCATCCGTACCGGGGCGGCCAATGCGCTCGCCGAACTCATCGGCCGGACACACATCTACGCAGCGCAGACGTTCATGGGCAAGGGCGCGCTTTCCGCGCGGGACGAGCACTGCCTCTACTGTGTCGGTCTGGGTTCCCGCGACATCGTGCTCGAGGCGTTCGAGCAAGCCGATCTGGTGCTGTGCATTGGCTACGACATGGTCGAGTGGCACCCCGAGCGATGGAACATTGGCGCCGACAAGCACATCGTCCACATCGACACGCAACCCGCTGAAGTCGACCAGGACTACAACCCGGACGTCGAGGTCGTCGGCGACATCTGCGCCGCCCTCGAAGCCATCAACGGGCGGTTGACCGCCTCACATGCCAAGGCGCCGTCAAGGTTCGCGGATCTGCGCGCTCGAATGACGCGCGGACTCCACGAGCACGACGGCGACGACGCCTTCCCGATGAAGCCGCAGAAGATGCTCAGTGATCTGCGCGCCGTCATGAGGGACGACGACATCCTGCTGAGCGACGTGGGCGCGCACAAGATGTGGGTCGCGCGGCACTACCCGACGTACGAACCGGGAACGTGCTTCATCACGAACGGCTTCTGCTCGATGGGCTTCGCGCTACCGGGAGCCATCGCCGCCAAGCGGCTGCATCCCGACCGCAACGTGGTCGCGCTCTGTGGCGACGGCGGATTCCTCATGAACGTCCAGGACTTGATCACCGCCGTCCGCTATGAGACGCCTATCACCGTGCTTGTCTGGGAGGACCACAAGTACGGACTCATCGAGTGGAAGCAAGAGGACTCCTTCGGGAAGTCGTCCCACATCGACCTGGTGAACCCAGACCTCATCGCGCTGGCAGCGGCCTTCGGATGCCAGGCGATCCGCGTGGAGTCCGTCCACGGCTTCACCGATGCCCTGAACGAGGCATTCGCGGAGACCTCGCGTCCGACAGTGATCGTGGCCCCGGTGGACTACGCCGAGAACATGAAGCTGACCCGCCGCCTGGGCGAGATCATCTGCCGCTAACTCACGCGCGCCGTGAAGGGCTCCATGCACCACGCACGCCATTCGTCCCCGCTCCCAGGGCACGCGTTCAAGGACAGCGACTATCGTCCCGTGATGTCTCCGTTCACCGGTGAGGTCGTCGGGGAAGTCGGCTATGTCGACGCAGCCGCCGCTCAGAGGGCGCTGGACGCCGCCGTGGAGGCGCAGGAGACGGTCGCCTCAGAGTACCCGGCGTTCAGACGCGCCGAAATCCTACAGCGCACGGCCGACCTCGTGCACGCCGCCGCGGAGTCGCTGGCGCTGACGATTGCGGTCGAGGGCGGCAAGCCGCTACGCGACGCGCGCGCGGAGGTGGCGCGGGTCGAGAACACCGTGCGCCTGGCCGCGGAGGAAGCCACGCGCATCCAGGGCAGCGAGATCCCCATGCAGGGCACGGACGCGGCTCTGGGGCGTCTGGCCTTCACGACGCGAGAGCCCATCGGCGTGGTGATGGCCGTGAGCGCGTTCAATCATCCGCTCAACCTCATCGCGCACCAGGTGGCTCCCGCGATCGCGGCCGGGTGCCCCGTGCTCGTGAAGCCGGCGTCGGACACGCCGCTGTCGTGCGTGCGCTTCATAGAGCTGCTACGGGAGGCCGGTCTGCCGCCGGAGCTGGCCATGGCCGTCCCGTGCGCGAATGACATCGCTCAGGAACTCGTGTCCAGCGACCGCATAGCGTTCTTCAGCTTCATCGGGAGCCCACGGGTAGGTTGGTATCTCCGCTCTCAACTCGCAGCCGGCGTGCGGTGCGCGTTGGAGCACGGGGGCGCCGCCCCGGCAATCGTGGACGCCTCGGCGGACCTCGATACGACCATCCCCTTGCTGACGAAGGGCGCGTTCTACCACGCGGGTCAGGTATGTGTGAGCGTCCAACGCATACTCGCGGAGCAAACGTGCGCCGCGGACCTAGCGAGTCGTCTCGCCGACGCGGCGGGAGACCTGGTGGTGGGCGACCCCACGTCGGAGCGGACGGACGTCGGCCCTCTGATCCGTGAGCGCGAGGTCGAGCGAGTGCACGACTGGGTCCAGGAGGCCGTCCGCGAAGGCGGCGAGTTGCTCTGCGGAGGCGAGCCGTTGGGCAACGGGTGCTATGCCCCAACCGTCCTCGTCAATCCGCCTGCTGATGCGAAGGTGATGACAGAGGAGGTTTTCGGCCCTGTAGTGTGCGTGTCGGAGTGGGAGTCGCTGGACGATGCCATCGAGCGGGCGAACGACGTGCGGTGGGCGTTCCAGGCGGCGGTATTCAGCCGCGACATCGACGTCGCGCTGCGCGCCGCCCGACGGCTAGACGCCACGGCCGTGATGGTGAACGACCACACGGCGTTCCGCGTCGACTGGATGCCGTTCGGCGGCCGGGGCGCGTCTGGGCTGTCCATGGGCGGGATCGCCCCGGCGATTGAGGAACTGACGCAAGAGAAGATGGTCGTGCTCAGGAGCCCCGGCCTCTGACGGGCCGCAGGACCCGTTAGCGACGCGCCGCGCGCGTTGTCGGGCCAAGGCGCTGTCGATTCCGGGCCACCCACCCATACATCGCCCGCGCGACAAGTCGAGCCCCCGGGACACGATACAGCCACGTGATCCGCCGCACGTACCGCATCCCGCGCGCGACCTGATAGACCGCGTCTGCCCCGACCGACACGGCTCCGTCCTCAGCAACGTAGCGCATGCCAGTGCTGAACTCGTCGGCACGCAGCATGGGGAACCGGTCCTCGAGCCCGTCCGTCTGCCGGGCGACGAACTCGAACCGGCCGGGGATAGTCAGGCGGCGCATGCGACGAATCTGCCCCTGGCAGAACGAGCAGTCCCCGTCGAACACGACTACGCCGCGCATACGCATGTTTCCCGCTACGGCGTGCTAAGACGCTGAGATCGATAGACGTGACGCATAGGACGGGTCGACTGGGAGTGGAGGTCGGTCAGGCAGGCCGCGATCGTCAGACTTCGAGGGCCTTGTCGAGCGTGGTGAGTTGCTCCGCGTCACCGTCGGTAATGAGGTAATCGTCCTCAACGCGGACGCCGCCGGTGTCGGAGTAGTAGAGCGCGGGCTCAACTGCGACGATGTTGCCCGCCTGGGCGTACTCCTCCTTCAAGGCGAAGTGCGGGCGCTCGTGCGCTTCGATTCCGAACCCGTGGCCGGTGGCGTGGAAGAAGCCCTGCGGCTTGCCGGCGACCTGGTGGGTCTTGTATCCGCGGCCGTCGAGGAACTCCGTCACGGACGCGTGTATTTCCTTGCCGTTCGCGCCCGGCTTGAGCATTCCGTGCGCGAACTCCTGCGCTTCAAGCACGGCTTCGTATTGCCGCTGCAGCGCCGTCGGAGCCGTGCCCCGGACGATCGTGCGCGTTATGTCGCAGTAGTAGCCGTTGCTCGCGCTGCGCGGGTTGCAGTCGATGATGATCGGCTGGTTTGCGTGCAGCGGCCCGTGCCCCTCTTCGTGAGGCATGGACGTGTCCGACCCGCACGATACGATCGTGTGCGAGGCGACGCAGTCGCGCTCAATGAGATACTGATGCATCTCGCGCCGGACGCGCTCGGAGGTAAGTTGCTCGCCATCGAGTTCGAGGATGCCGGTGGCGGAGATGTTCGCCCTACGAATCGAGTCGATGGCGCCGGAGATCGCCGCTTCCGTATGCCTCACCGTCTCCCGCACCGCCGCGATTTCCAACTCGTCTTTGAGCAGCCGACGCTCGAAGAACGGCTCGAGCTTGACCTCGACGGTGTGACCGTAGCTACGGATGCCGTCCGCGAACTTGAGGCTAAAGTCAGGCGGCACGATCACCTTGCTCAGGCCGAGATCGCGCATGAGCACGTCTACGACCTCTTCGGTGCCGGGGGGCTTCTGATGCTTCTCCTGGGCCATCTTCCAGTATTGCACCAAGGGCAGGACGCGATCCGCCTGGGCGCCTTCACGGGCTCGCTCGATTTCCAGATTGCCGATGACGATCACGCGCTCTTCGGCCGTCTCCAGGTATATGAACGTGCTGGAGCTGCCGAAGCGGGTCGCGTAGAACATGTTGGCGTTGGATTCACTCGCCGACACGAGCAACAGCCCAGTCTGACCGTCCATAGCGCTCTGACTCCTCGTCACGCGGCCCTGACCGCCGCCACACCACGGTTGCCCGTCTCTGTCACGCCGGAGGACTCACTGTGCAGCCCGTGAGCGGTGTACCTCGACGGCGGAATAACCTAACGTCCCTAAGCCGGAGAGCGACGCAATCAGACCTGCGGGCGTGCTCTTGGTCACGCGTATTCGAACGCTATCCACGGCGAAATTGTTCAAAACGCCTGAGGAAATCTCCTCGGCGAGCGCTTCGATAAGCCGAAACCGCCGTGTCGATCCGAACTCCATGACCATCCTGCACACTTCACCGTAGTCAACGGTTTTCGACAGATCGTCCGAACCACCCGCTGCCGCCAGGTCTAGATACAGGTCTAGGTCCACCGCGTACCACTGACCGACATCCTGTTCCTCCACCGTGGCGCCGTGATTCCCATAGAAGCGGATGTCACGCAGGAGTATTCGGTCCGCCTCCGACGACGCGCTGTCATTCGCACGGGCGGCCATCGGCGGCGTCCGTTCAATCAGGGTCGAACGGCGTCAAGCCACCGGCCGGCGACTCCCCGTGAGCGTTCGCATCGCCCGGCGGAATGTTCGGATAGCGGTACACGTTACCCTCGTAGTTCCGAAGCACGATCTCGTCGTCGTTCCACTCGACGATCGACTCTGGAACCAGAGCTATTTTACCACCGCCACCGGGCGCGTCAATGACGTAATGCGGCACCGCCATGCCGGAGGTATGCCCGCGCAAGGCGCGGATGATCTCCAGGCCCTTCTCAACGGCGGTGCGGAAGTGCGCCGTCCCGAACACGAGGTCCGCCTGGTAGATGTAGTAGGGCTTCACACGGATGCTCAGGAGCTTCTGCATAAGCTCCTTCATGACCTCAGGATCGTCGTTGACGCCCTTGAGCAGCACCGTCTGGCACCCGAGCGGTATGCCGGCGTCGGCCAGCATGCCGCACGCCTTGGCGGTTTCGGGGGTCACCTCGCGCGGATGGTTAAAGTGCGTGTTGATGTATAGCGGGTGGTACTTGCGCAACATGTCGCACAGTTCGGGCGTGACGCGTTGGGGAAGCGCGCACGGCACGCGCGACGCGATGCGGATGATCTCCAGGTGCGGTATCGCCCGGAGCTGCTGTAACACCCACTCGATGCGCGATTCCGACAGCATGAGCGCGTCGCCACCTGAGACGACGATGTCGCGCACCTCGGGGTGTTCGCGGATATAGTCGATCGCCTTCATCACCTCCTCTTTGGGGAGGGAATGAGGGTCGCCCACCTTGCGCTTGCGCGTGCAGAATCGGCAGTAAATGGGACACTGGTGGTTGATGTAGAACAGGACGCGGTCGGGATATCGGTGGGTGAGGTTGAGGATGGGGCTGTCGTCCTCTTCCCCGAGGGGATCCTCGCAGCCGAGCGAATCGGTCAGTTCCAAGGGGTCGGGCACGACCTGGCGCCAGATGGCGTCGCCCGGCTCCTCGATCAGGCTCAGGTAGTACTTGTTGATGCGTACCGGGAACTCCTTGGTTACCCGGCGCGCCTCCTCAATGTCGATGTCGAAGTGGGCGGCAAGCTGTTCCGCGTTCGATACGCCGCCGCGGAATACGTCGCGCCAGTCCTCGTCCCAAGCGCCTTCGCGCTCTGCCATTCACGGGCCTTTCGCCGATTGATCGCGGATAGGGCACGCCGGTAGGTCCCGAGGTGGCCTCGCCTGCGCCTCCTCGCGGACGACGCGCGCAAAGCCCAGTGCCCGCTACGTCTCAGTTATACTCCCGATCCGCCCGCATCGCCAAGCTCCTCCTGGCCCGTCGACCCGCTGCCGGCCACTAGCCGAACAGACCGGCCACGCGCTGTACGATCAACGGCCCCATCCAGTCCTGCAGCAGGAACTCGACCCGCTGTATGAGCAGCATGACGCGGTTCATCACGGTGTTTCCGAAGGCGGAGCCAAATCCGATCATGAGGAACCAAATCCCCACGCGGGATACCCGGCCCACGGCTCCCCGGTGCTCGATCGAGAAGAAGAAGTACGTGAGCGCCGTGAACGCCCCTAACAGGATGAGTACGACCTTGAGCGCTGCCCCGAACGTCGCCATCGTGCCGAACGGCGTGATCGTGGCGTTCATCTGCTGGAATATCTGCGCGTTCAGGATGGCGGGGATGCTGTAGCCGGACACCGTCCCGAAGATGAAGGCGAGAGGGAGCCGCGTCAGCCACGCGTGACTCCGCGAGAACCGCGCGAAGAACAGCATCCCCAGCGCGATCGGGATGATGACTACGAATTCGATCGGCTGGGCGGGGGCGTCGCCCGCGCCGATGGCGCTCATGAGCGGCCGCCACACGTACGGCAGGAAGCCGTCGAAGTACGTCCGCGCCGTGATGTACCCCTGCGCCACACCGACAAACAGATGCTCGGCGAACTTGTAGAACGGGTTGTCTCGGTACAGGAAGCTGTAGAGGCACAGCGTCAGGGCTGCAGCGATCCATATGCCGATTTCCTGGGAGAAGCTCATGTTGCTTCGCCCTCGGCTCGGCGCTGTCGTAAGTAGATCACGTTGCCGAGAACCACGAGAGCGATCACGAGGGTGTGCACGATCGACAGCGTGCTGACGCGCTTCATCCCGGAACCGGGCGCGTTGACCAACGCCTCGTATTCTGCGGCCCCGACGCCGCCTCCGATGAGCCCGCGAAGCTGGCCGGAGTCGAGGAAGGGGTACATCTGCGATACGATGACCCCCGTGACGCCCACCGCGACATCGACCCCATACCGGCCGTTGCCGTAGATAATCCAGTAGTCGGCGCTATCGCCCGCGGCGAGGTCCACCACGAGAGCCACCTGATCGAACCCCCGCACCCCTTCCATGATGGGGAGCGAGCCGAGGGGTTCGCCGCGCGCGTCCGTCTCGAAGAAGCCCGCCATGTCGGTCGCCATGCGCAAGATCACGGCGTCGAGCCCGGGGCGGTAACCAACATCGACGTAGTCTACGCCTGCACGAAGGCGGCTCTGTCCGGTCGTCGAATCGAGGAATTCATCGCTCTCCACCACCTCCTGTAACGCTTCATCACCCAGCGGCGGCGCGTCCGGCCACAGGGACATCAGGAACACGCGTAGGCCCCGGCGGAAGCAGTGTCGAAGGAGAGCCTTCGCCTGCGGCTGCAATTCCGCCTGCGACGACGGCCCGTAGCCGAGAGAGACGACTACGAGGTCGCCCTCTCGCAGATCCTCAATGGCGTCGTATGCAAGCTGCGTTGAGTTCGAGATGGGCATCGGGACCTTGAAAGGGAGCAGCGTCGGCACGATCACCGCCACGGCCACCAGGAGGAACACCCACCGTCGATCGACGGACTCGAGGAATCGCCACATCAGTCGGTACCCCCGAGATACGTCCGCTCGAGTCCGAGGATGATGCGGAACGACTGGGCTATTGCGCCCAACCCGATGCCAAGGAAGATCCCCCGCCGCGAGGCCATGTTGGGGACTTCGAGAATCCAGTCCTTCAGCGCCGACGGGAACCCGGGCATGGAGGGGACGACGGCGTTCCACATCTGGACGAACGGCGGCGTCAAACCCAGAATGACCGCGCACGCCGCCACAAGCATCAGTGTGGCCTCGAGGTTGCGAGCCCGGAACGCGCGGAACGCCGCGGAGGCGATGAAGAACGCGAGCAGCGAGAACATCGTTGCGTCGAGGGGTCTCTGCACGTAATCGAACAGCCAGAAGAACAGGTCGGCGCCCGGTCGCACGACGGTGAAGCCCGCGCCGGACTCCGGGGGCACGCCCCCTTTCCAGCGAGTGACCTGCGCTGTGAGCCGTCCGTCGCCGTCGTCGCCATCGTCAGCATCGGTTACGTCGTCCGCGATCTTCCCCTCCACTCGCGAGCCGTCGGCGAGGGGTATGCGCACACGATCGCCACGGAGTAGCGTGCGCCCGGCGAGCGCCTGCGCGCGGAGCGTGATCGTGGTGTCTTTGAGCGTGTATGTGCCGTCCTCCTGCACCAGAGGGGCGGTCCGCGTTAGCTTGCGCGCGGGCTGGAGGTTCCCTTGCACCAGGCCTACGCCGGCCATCACGACGAGCCCGGTCAGCACGACCACGCTGTACCGCCAGTCGGCCGATCGGCGGCGGATGCGCTCCCAATGCAGGTGGACGAGGCTGCCCAACCCCAGGACGAGCGCGAACACGCCGATCGCCAGCAGCCAGTCCTGTGTCCTTCGGAACAGGTCCTGCGACGCCGCGTGCGGGACGAAGTACTGCCCGAGCATGAGGACGCCCATGACAAAGCACAGTGCCAGCGGCAGTTGTGTCCTCATTGGGAAGCCTCGGTGCTCACTGGACCGCCTCGAAGAAACGAGCGATCCAGTCGATTCCCGCCATCTGCAAGATCGCGCCGACGACGAGGCAGGCCATAAGCGCGGCCTTGCCGATGTCCTGGGCGCGGATCGTGCTCAGCAGTTGCCCTTCGCCGGAGAGATACGCGCTCGCGGCGAACAACTCCTCACCGATGAGCGTGTAGTCGCACGCGGCGATGAAGAAGGGCAACTGTGCGTCCTTGTCGGTACCCGCGATCTGTATCGCGCCTACGCTGTTCCCCGTCTCGGCGAGGATGAGCGACTCCGCGTAGAACACCCCCTGGAGGAAGATAGCGGCCGGCTTCTCGCGCACCATGATGCCATCGACGGCGGCGGCAAACGCGAACTGGCTCTGGGTCACGAAGAACACGTCGTCGGCGTCGTACGCGTCAGGGCGGCCGATGTCGAGGTAAGCCTGTTCGGACACGCTGCGCATGACCTGCATCAGTATCGGGTCGTGGCAGGGAGTGGTGAGACGCGTGCCGTACTGGCCGGACCGCTTTGCGACGTGGCTGTAAATGTTGATGGAGGCAATCGTGGCGACCTGGCTCACGCTGCCTATGCCCGCGACATAGAGGATCGGCCGTCCCATCTCCGTCGCGCGTCCGATCGCCTCGTCGACGGCCTCTAGACCCGCGATCCGCCGGATCTTCGGCACGTGCCCCGCGCGCGCCCTCCGCGTGAGATGCACGATCACGCCAGCGAACGCGACGACGGAGAGGAGCATCCATGTCTTGCGGACGTGGTACAGGTTGCCGCGCGCCGTCGCCGCGTTGCTCGCCTCGGAGTCGACCGTGGGGCCGCCGTCCCCATCGTAGACCGCGCGGACCTGATACAGATACGTCGTGGCCTTCTCGCGGAGCGCGGTCCCCTTGCGCGGGCGGGGGGCGGCAGTCGTGTCTCGGTAGGTGGTCTCGCCAGCGAGCAGCGGCTCCGAGGTGATGACGACGAACTGGCCCTCATCCACGGATGCGCGGAGGACATGGAACCCCTTGGCCGACGGCTCGCCCGGCAGCGCCTCGTACGCCCATTCGATGTCGAGACCCTTGCCTGCGTCGTCGTTGGGAACGTCCGAGGCCCGCACGTCCGTGGGAGCCTTCTGCCCGTACGCGACGGCGACTATCAGGGCCATCAACGCCACCATAGGCGCGTAGGCATGCCGCCGCGTGGGGGCGCTGTTGCGTGCGCGTCTCGACGGATGTGGCGCCTCAAGGCTCACGACGCGGTGCTCCCGACTCACTGCCGAAGGCGCTCCAGAGTGGAGGGAGCATATCACACGGATACGCGATTACAACTGGGCGGAAGCGCTACCGGCGGAAGAGCATGCCGTCCTTGTAGAGGTGGCTCGCATAGCCGATGACCGCTGCGAGATAGTACGGCAGACCGACCCAAACGAGTGCATTGTCGGTGAGTATCGGCAGCAGCAGGAGAGGCGACGGCACGGCGAGCATCGCGAGGCGAGAGTGCGTCCATCCGCGGTGCTTCCCAAGCAGCGGGGCCATCGCCGCCAAGCCGAGGAGCGCGGCCGCCTGCAGGTAGATGACCGCGCCACGCGAGTAGTAGAGGGCGATCAGCGCGGCATCCACTACGAACAGCGCCCGATAGAACATCATCTGCGGTCGGCTCTTGATGTCCGTGTCGGGGAACGTCGCGCCCACGAACGCGAGCGCGAAGCACAGGGCGCCCGAGAGCGCCGTGCTCCAGATTTCGTCCGAGATAGGCAACGTGTAGGTCGATACATCGACGGTCAAGGGGTCGCGGGCGAGCCACAGGGCCACCGCGGCCAGCACGAACACGCCGTACGACCGCACTCCCGCGCGGGCATGCTCGGCGAATCCGGCCATGGCTACTCGTCCACTTGAAGCGTCGCGTTGTCGATGAGGCGCGTCCTGCCGACGAACGCGGCCAGCGCTAGCAGCACCTGCCCGGACAACGTGTCCACAGGATCGAGTGTTTCGCCGTGGACGAATTCGACGTAGTCCAGGCGCAGCAGTGCCTGACGCGCGACGAGGCCGACGATCTCGTCGCGGAGCGCCGAGGCGTCGCGGATGCCTGCCGTCACACGTCGTTGGGCGAGGAGGAGGGACTCGCGGAGCGTGAGCGCCTGCGCTCGCTCGTCGTTCGACAGGTAGACGTTGCGGCTGCTCATGGCGAGGCCGTCCGGTTCGCGAACTATCGGGCATCCGACGACCTCGACGGGCAGCGCCAAGTCGGCGGTCATCCGACGGATCACGGCCAACTGCTGCGCGTCCTTCTGCCCGAAATACGCGCGGTCAGGCCGCGTGACGCCGAACAGCCGCGCCACGACCGTCGTCACGCCCGCGAAGTGCGTAGGCCGTGACGCCCCACACAATCGCTCCGTTAGCGGCCCGCTCACGGTGACGGAGGTCGCGAAGCCCGCGGGGTAGATGTCCTCGACTGAGGGGATGAACACGGCGTCCGCGCCTTCCGCCAGCAGCAGAGCGCAGTCGCGGTCGGTGTCTCGTGGGTAGTCCTCGAAGTCTTCGCTGGGTCCGAACTGCGTGGGGTTCACGAAGATGCTGACCAGTACGCGGTCGTTTTCCCCGCGCGCACGCCGCACAAGCGACAGATGACCATCGTGCAGGAACCCCATCGTCGGCACGAGGCCGACCGACCCGCCGCCGCTGCTCGTCCATCGGTCCATGGCGTCCAGTGTCACGAGGACATCCACGAATCGCCTGCTCCCCTAGAGCGATGAGGGGCGCCCGTCGAGCGCCCCTCATCCCACGAACGGTGCTGTGCGTCGGCGGCTATTCTTCCACGTCCTCGTTCATCGCGACGATCTTCTCCTGCACGTCGCCAGGAACCGCCTCGTAGTGCGAGAGTTCCATCGTGTAGGAGCCTCGCGCGCTCGTCATCGACTTGAGGTCCGTCTGGTAGCGCGACATCTCCGCCAACGGCACGGTGGCCTGGATCACCTGGCGGCGACCGACCTGTTCCATCCCCATGACGCGCCCACGACGCGAGTTCATGTCGCCGATGACGTCGCCCATCATCTCCTCGGGAACAAGGATGCTCACGGTCATGATCGGCTCAAGCAGCACGGCTCCGGCTTTCGCCGCCGCCTCTCGGAACGCTCCACGCCCCGCGGTCTGGAACGCGATGTCCTTCGAGTCCACCGGATGCGTCTTGCCGTCCACGAGCGTCACCCGGAAGTCGACCATTGGGTATCCAGCGATGACGCCGTCCGCCATGGCCTGCTTCACGCCCTTGTCGACGCTCGGCCGGAACTGCTGGTCGATGGCGCCGCCGAAGATCTTGTCGACGAACTCGTATCCGTCGCCCCGGGCGGTCGGCTCCATTGTGATGACGACCTTGGCGTACTGTCCGGCGCCACCCGTCTGCTTCCTGTGGGTGTAGTCGACTTCCTTGACCGTCTTGGTGATCGTCTCGCGGTACGCGATCTTGGGCAGGTCCAGTCGCGCGCTCGCGTTGAACTTCCGTTTCGCCTTGGCCAGGGCCATCGTCAGGTGCTGGTCTCCCAGACCTTCGAGCAGCGTCTGATCCGTCTCGTTGTTCCGCGTGACGTGCAGCGTCGGGTCTTCCTCAGCCAGGCGAGACAGCGCGGTGCTGAGCCGGTCGTCGTCGCCGTCCTTCTCGGGGAAGACCGCGCGGGAATACGCGGGTCGCGGGAACTCGACGGGCGGCAGGTGGATCGGAGCGTCCGCACGGGCCAGAGTGTCCCCCGTAGCGGTGTCCGCAAGCTTCGCCACGGCCCCGAAGTCGCCAGCGACGATGACTGACGCGTCGACATCCTGCCCGCCCTGACGGTGCACCACCTTGCCTACACGCTCCGACGCCGCGCGCGTCGTGTTCTGCACGTGCTCGACGCCGAGGGAGCCTGAGTAAACGCGGAAGAGCGACAGCCGCCCAGCGTACGGGTCGAAGATCGTCTTGTACACGAATGCCGCGAGGGGGCCATCGGCGTCGGCTTCGATCTCCGTCTCTTCGCCGTTCACCGCCGCTGTGACGGGCACGTCGGCCGGGGATGGGAAGCAACTCGTGATGAAGTCGAGCACGGCGCTCACGCCTATGCCCTTTTCGGCGGCCGTGTGCAACGCCGGGACGATGAGTCCTTCGCGAATCCCCGCCTTCAGGCCGCGGGCGACTTCGTCGTCCGAGAGTTCCCCATCTTCGAAATACTTGTCGAGGAGTTCCTCGTCGCTCTCCGCAGCCGCCTCGACGAGCGCTTCCCGCGCCTCCTCGGCGAGTCCCGCCAGGTCATCGGGGATGTCACCCTCAGTGACAGTCTTGCCGTCCGCGCCGTAGGTGAGCGCGCGCATGGTGAGCAAGTCGACGACGCCCTCCAGCGCCTGGCCACTACCGATAGGGAGGTTCAACGGCAGCGCAGTCGTCTCGAGTATCTCCTCGACCGTGGCAAGGGCCTTCTGCGACTCCGCCTGTTCGCCGTCCATCCGGTTCACCACGATCGCGCATGGCTTCTCGTACTTCTTGACGAGCGCCCAGACCTTCTCGGTCCCGCCCTCGACGCCTCGCTCGCCGTCGATCAGGACCAGAGCGCCCTCGACAACCCGCAGCGCGCTCTCTACCTCGCCGTAGAAGTCCTCATAGCCGGGCGTGTCGAGCAGGTTGAGCTTGTGGTCCTTCCACTCGGCGACGCAGGGCGTCACCGCAAGTGTTGTCTTCCGTTCCACCTCATCCGGGTCATAGTCGGAGACCGTATCGCCCTCGTTTACGCTGCCCATTTTATGAATGGCGCCGGCATGGTACAGCATCGCCTCGATGAGCGATGTCTTGCCGACGTCGGCATGAGCTACGGCGGCGATGTTTCGGATGGCATCGGTCGGATACTGTTTCATCGGAATCCGGCTCCCTATACACACGCGAACGGAACGTCGGAGGGAAGCTCCCGAGCGGCGAGACAACGCGCCAACTCGGCCGCAATGAACGGCATTGTAGGACACGCAAAGCCCCGTGTCAAAGGCGTTCCGGGCGATTCTCCCTTTCCTGGACGGCGCCATCTGGGAACGCCGATCGACCGGCGCGTGACCGGGCCCGCCGCTGCCCGCGATGGCGGCCCCGAAGCGGTTAACACACTCTTATCCGGCTCTTCACGCCGTCTGAACTGCTGCTGCGTTAAGGTATAGGTGTGACCAACGGGTCCAGCTTTCTCAGTGATCACCCGCGTTGTCGGTCGGGAGGTACGGAGTCATGAGCCGGTTACGCCACGTTTCGGGTTGGCCGTCTGTCGTTGCCGTCGTCGGCATGGTCGTCGGCATGCTCGGGTGTAGCGCCGGTCTGGGCACGCTGTACCCGTCGGAGATCGAGGACGCAATACGCGTGGCGGAGCTGAGCGTCGAGCGCGCCCGAACCCAAGACCTTTCACTTGCCGCGAAGACCGCGCTGTCCGCGGCCGAGGCGAAGCTCGCCGTGGCGAAGCGGGCTCTCGACGACGAGGACGGAGTCGCCGCGCACGCCGCCGCGCAAGAGGCCCGCGTGCAGGCGGAGAACGCCCTCGCCCTTGACGCGCAGTCGGATGCATACCAGCGACTCATCCGCGAGGAAGCGCGCAAACACGACGACGACGCGGCCGAGTTGGCCTCGGCCCGAGCCGAGGTGGAGAGCACGCGCCGCGCCGCGCAAGCCATCCAATCGGACCTCAGGCTGCTCCGTGACCAACTCGACGGGTTCCAGACCAACGCTGAGGACATCGTCGGCCAGAAGGCGGCAGCCGAGAACCGCGCCAGGGAACTCGAGCGGGATCTGGCCGCCTCGCGGAAGAGCATCCGGGAAATGACGGCGATCCTAGACCAGGCCAGGGCGCATCAGTCGGATACGGAGCGACAGGTCGCCGCCCTCGCCCAGCAGGTGCACGAGAGCGCCACGTCGATGGACGAGACCAAGCGCCGCGAGGCGGAAGCCCTCGCTGAGACGCGGCGGGCCCGCGAACTCGCGGCGGCGTACACGGAACGTATGCAGGCTGCCGGCCGGGAGGAAGCGCGGGACCAGGCACTGGCGAAGGCCCGCTCCGACGCCCGTCCTCCTGCCCCGACGATCTCGCCCGAGGAGGTGCGAAGCGCCGGCCCGACCCTCACGGAGTGGAAATCCGCCTGGGAGCGCAACGACATGACGCGCCATCTGACCTTCTACGGGGCCGACGCCAAGGGCGAGC
This sequence comes from Candidatus Poribacteria bacterium, assembly GCA_018644665.1. Taxonomy (GTDB): domain Bacteria; phylum Poribacteria; class WGA-4E. The sequence continues at coordinate 78,569 of JABGQA010000138.1, read as the reverse complement.
GCATCTCAGTTCGAAACGGCGAGGAACAGCGGACACGGATCACGCACTCCCAGTTGATGGAAGCCATTCGTGCCAGCGATCCGGCAGGATGGGAGGGCGTCGCGCGATCCGCTACGCGCGCGGAGGGGCCGCACGTCGTCGCGGAGCTACCGTATCGCCGACGTGACGGAGCGAGCGCCCTCTACGACTTCTGGGTCCGCAAGGCGTTCTGGGATCGAAGTGGCGCCAAGTGGCGCATCGTCCGCGAGGAGTGGCGTTACTACGACGAAGTGCCTCAGTTCACCGACCGCTAGGGAGAGCGCGCATGGAAAGCCGCGACGTAGACGCGCAAACGCCACTCAGCAGCATTCCGCCGTCGCCGTTCGAGACGTTTCTTGCCAAGGTCCGTGCCGCGTGGACACGCCTGATGGCGAACCCCGCCTCGCGATGGACGACGTACGGCGTGCTCGGCGTTGGCGCTACACTCGCGCTCTGGGGCGGCATCCTGCTTATCCAGCCTAAGGACGAGCCGCTGGACGGCTTCATCGCACGATGGAATGCCGCCGTCGAGGCCGACGACGACAAGGTGTACGATGCTCTCATGGCGACCGACCTGATACACACGAACGCCCAGGCGTGGAAGGACGGCTTGGCCCTTCTTCAGGATCTCCATACCGACGGCCTGCTCGTGGAGCCGCTCGAGGCGGACCCGCCGCCCGGCGCCGTGACGGTCCCGGTGCGCGCGACGCATGAGACGGGCGCGGATGTGGCGGCACTCACCCTCGACTGGGACGATCGCGAGGTGGCGTTCCACCTGCGCCGCGAGGGTTGGGGCAAGAAGTGGCGCGTGGCCGACATCATCGCCGCGGGCCCGGCCGTTGAGACGCCTCCGCCGACGGCTGCGGAGCCGCTCGAGGAAATCCACGCCTCGGCCAACGTCGACGCGGAGTCACGCGGCGACGTGTCGCTCGTTTCGTTGGACGAGACGCCGCCGTTGGACACGGAGTTCAAGCTCCGCCAGATCCTGGAAGCGTGGCGTGAGGCGTGGGAACAGAAGAACATCGACGAATACATGGAGTGGTATGCGGACTACGCCACGATCCTGCGCGTGACTGTCGTGAACGGCCGGGAGATCCCGGAGACGCTCACCAAGGCGGAACTCAAGGCGCGCATGAAGCGCCTCGTGCAGCGCTACAGCCGCATCGAGGTCGATGTGTCCAGCGTGCGCATACGCGGCTCCTACGCCGAGGCGGACATGCGCTTCCAGCAGGAGTTTGCCGCCTGGGCAAAGGGCGGCGAGGGCGGCCCCACATATCAGGACAAGGGCATCAAGACGCTCAAGTTCGTCAACGACGACGGCGATTGGCGCATCTACGAAGAGGGATGGCGCACCTACGTCGATGTCCCGACCTATCCGCTGAACTGACCACGCCCTGTGGGGCACTGACCGCGTGCTCGGCATGGGCTCATACGCGTCGTCGAGCCCACCGCCAGATCACGCGCGGCGTGCCCGTCCGACTCCCGCAGATGCGCTCAGGCGATGTCCGTGCGCGCTGTTTCGCGGGTCAGGTGGGCGGACGAGTGGTTCCGCTCGCGGAGCGTCCAACGGTGGCCGTGCTATCCAACGGTGGCCGTGCTAGATGACCCGGTCATCGGGAGCGGCGTCCACTCTCGGGCGCGTGGCGTCCTCGACCATCAGGGTGATGTCGGCCATGCGCTCCTCGTGCTCCGCAAGGCGGCGGGCGAGTTCCTCCACGCGTTCCTCGATGCTACCCGCCCCTTCGGATCTCATCGCGAGTGTCCGGATGCGATGACGGAGGATCATCCCCAAGGCTATGAGTGGGCTGACAGCTACGACGATGCCAACAAGGGCGAGGCCTTCGGGAGGCACGATGTGTCCCTGGTAATGTCTGTAGCGGCGGCCACCAAGTACACGATAGCCGTCTCGCGAAGACGGGACAACAATGGTCGTGGACTCGCGAAGGGCGGGCTCAACCTACATAGGGGGATCGCGGTGAAGCGGGTTAACGGAGTGGTGATCGTCGGGGCGCTGATACTTGGGTGCGGCGTGTGTTCTACCGGCTGCGGGGTGCGGGCGCATCGGCACCAGCTGCCGCCAAGCGAGTTCGAGCAGTCGGTCGCCGAACTCAAGAGTGCGTTCCCGCTTCTGTTCCTAGCGGACGCGGCCATCCAGGAACGCGATGACATCGTGAAGCCGACCGTGTGGGGCGAACCAGACCCACCGGAGGGCTTCGCCGGCCCCGATCCGGACGGGCGCCTGCCGTTTGGGATTTACGTGCCCGCGTCGCGCGATGGCATGTTCGCCACGGACATTTCGATGGAGCAATGGATACTCCACGAGATGTTCCACCTGGCCAATCGTCGAGCACATGCGTACGACACCCACATAGATGAGGCATTTCCCACGGACGACGACCCGCTCGTGCAATGGCTCATGGAGGACCCGTACCACCGGACCTTCGCGCGCGAGGAGGCGTTCCTCAACCTGGTCACATTCGCCGATCCGACGCGGACGGACGGCCAGCGACATGCGGTGCGCGCCTGGTACGACGCCATCGGCGGCTCGGCACTCTCAATCGACGAGATTCGCAACGTGTTGCGAGTGATCCCGCATCCGCCGCGGGCAGAATAGCGCGCGAGACCGTTCGAGCGGCCGGCGTTTACAGGCGCCGCTCCGATGATTACAGTCTCACTCCCGGGCCACGACGTGGAGACGGTCGGCCGCGTCCACGGGGATCTCTAACGCGCCTCCGGCCAGCGAGACGCGGAGCACACCCAGGGGAGAGGCGTCTTGAGCGCATCACGGGGTCAGCCGCCGGAGTCCGAGGGCGACGTCAACCTGTCGGCGCACCGGCGCGCGTGGCTCGACGAACACATCGACCCGAACACGCGGCAGATACTCGACGAAGACGAGCGCTACTTCCTGCGCCAGTCACTATCTACCCCCTGCATGAACGTCCTCGAGGCATGCGACGGAATCTACCTCCAGGACACGCAGGGCCGCCGATACATGGACTTCCACGGTAACAGCGTGCACCAGGTTGGGTTCGGGCACCCGCGGGTGATCGAGGCGATCACCGAGCAGATGCGCACGCTCTCGTTCTGCACGCGGCGATACACGAACTCCGTCGCCGTGGAACTGGCCAAGAAGCTTGTGGAGATCACTCCCGGAGATCTCAGCAAGGTGTTGTTCGCGCCGGGCGGCACGTCGGCGGTGGGCCTGGCGTTGAAACTCGCCCGGATGGCGACGGGCCGTCACAAGACCATCTCGATGTGGGACTCCTTCCACGGCGCCTCGCTCGACGCAATCAGCATCGGAGGGGCGGCGGGTTTCCGTCGGAATGCCGGCCCGTTGCTGCCGGGCGCGGAGCACGTGCCATACCCGTATGCCGGGCACTGCCTGTTCGGGTGTGGTGGCGAGTGCAACACGCGGTGCGCGGACTACGTGGAGTTCATCCTGCGCAACGAGGGCGACATCGCCGCGGTCATCGCGGAGCCGACCCGCAGCGCCGCCATATTCCCGCCCGCCGACTACTGGCGGAAGGTGCGCGAGGCCTGCGACCGCTACGGCGCGCTGCTCATCTTCGACGAGATACCGCACGCTCTTGGCCGCACCGGCCGCATGTTCGCCTACGAGCATGACGGCGTGGACCCGGACATCCTGGTGCTCGGCAAGGGCCTGGGCGGCGGGGTATTCCCGTTCGCCGCGGTCGTCGCGGGCGGTGAGTTCGACGTGGCGCCTGACGCCGCGCTGGGACACTACACGCACGAGAAGAACCCCGTCGCGTGCGCGGCCGCTCTGGCCACGCTCCAGGTGATCGAGGAGGAGGGACTCCTCGAACGCTCCTCGACGTTGGGAGCCCACGCCCTGGGACGACTGCGCGAAATGGCGGAGCGTCACGACGTCATCGGCGAGGTGCGCGGGCGCGGTCTCCTCATGGGCGTGGAACTCGTCGAGCCGGGGGACGCGTCGGAGCCGGCGAACGACCTGGCCGATCGAGTCATGTACGCCGCCTTGACGAAGGGCCTTAGCTTCAAGGTGGCGATGGGGAACGTCCTGTCGCTTGCCCCACCGTTGACGATCACGCAGGACGAACTGGATCACGCGCTCGACATCGTCGACGAGTGCCTCCGCGAGGCCGTCGAGTAGCGCCGCGTACAGAGCGGCGATCCGCCGCCCACCGCCAATCGACCGCTCTCCACCCGCTCGCGGCACGAGTGGGCGACTGCGATCTTGACCCTCTCAGCGCCTTGGACGTAAACTCCGGCGGCCACACCGTGACGGTTTGCCCGGCTGAGAGAGGCCCACTATGAAGATCGGAATCACGCAGATAATTCTCGGCGCGCAGACGCTTGACGAGACGCTGAAGCTCTGCGAAGCGGCCGGATACGAGGCCGTCGAACTCACGTTCCGAGAAGGCAAGGATCTGCACTCGGGCCTGAGCGACGCCGAGATAGAGGCCGTGGGTCGCAAGTGCGCCGACGCGGGCGTGGAGATCGCCAGCGTGATCGCATCGGGCTCTGCTGGTGGCAACCTTCTCAGCGCCGCCGACGAGGACCAAAAGGCGGGGCGAGAACGCGTGACGCGCTCCGTTGAGATCGCGAACATCCTCGGCGTGAACGCTACGCTCCTACATCCCGGCCATCTGGCCGTGGACGGCACCTACGATGCCGCGTGGGATCGCCTACGCGACGCGCTGATCGAGCTGGCGCCAGTCGCCGAGGCGAACAAGTGCGCCGTGGGCGTCGAGAACGTGTGGAACCGGTTCATGCTCAGCCCTCGCGAGGCAGCGCAACTCGTGGACGAGGTCGGCAGCGACTGGATCGGCATCTACCTCGACACGGCGAACATGATGGCGTACGGGTATCCCGAGCAGTGGATTCGCGGCCTCGGCAGCCGTATCAAGAAAGTGCATTTCAAGGACTTCGCCCGGCGTGACCACAAGTTCACCGACCTGATGGACGGGGACACGGATTGGCCGACGGTGGTCGCGGAACTGCGCGCCATCGGCTACGACGACGCCGTGATCCACGAGGTCGGCGGCGACTTTGAGGCGCAGGTCGAGACGGCGAATCGCATGCGACAGATTGTGGCGATGTGAGTACCGACGCCTCCGGTCTCGACATCTCGGCGATCCGCGCGGAGTTCCCGATCGTCGAGCGCATCGTCTACTTCAACACCGGCACCGCGGGCGTCGCGCCGCTCTCCGTGGCAGCGGCAACATGGACCGACATCCGGGCCTTTGAACTCGACGGCGAGCACGGCTGGGGCGACGGCGCTACACGGATGGAGCGCGGGCGGCAGGCCCTGGCGGCCCTGCTGGGCGCGGAGCGCGAGGAGATCGCCCTAACGAGGAACGCGACCGACGGCGTGAACCTGGTCGTCGAGGGCGTCGGTTGGCGGGACGGCGACGAGGCATTGCTGTCGGACGAAGAGCATCCGTCGATGCTGTGGCCGTGGACGTACCTCACGCAACGGCGCGACGTGAAGCTGAACCGCTTCGCCGTCGGCATGACGCCCGAAGAGTCGTTGGACAACGTCCGGGCGGCGTTGACGCCGCGCACGCGACTGGTGGCCACGAGCCACGTCAGTTCAGTGACCGGCAAACGGACGCCAGCGAAGGAGATCGCAGCGCTCTGCCGGGAGCGGGGCATCTTGACGCTGTTCGACGGGGCGCAGGCCGTAGGACAGTTTCCCCTTGATCTACCGGGCATCGGTGGAGACTTCTACACCGGGAACTGCCACAAGTGGCTTCTCGGGCCGAAGGGCACCGGCTTCCTCTACGTACGTCGTGACAGCCTGGACGAACTGACGCCCACGTTCGTCGGAGCCGGCACGGGACACTTCAGTGACGAGGACGGCCTGGAACCCTTGGACACCGCGTCGCGCTTCGAATACGGCACGCGCGACTTCGGCAGGTACGGAGGCATCGAGGCAACCATCGAGTGGCACCACGGCCTCGGGATGGATCGCGAGGTCGTGCGGATGCGTCATCTTACCGACTATCTGCGCGATCGGCTGTGCCCATTGGCAGGCATCACGGTGCACACGCCCCGTTCGTGGGAGGACTCGTCGGCGATGACGACGTTCTCCGTGCCTGGAGTTTCCGGCGTGGAGGTGTTCCACGAGTTGCGCGAGCAGCACGCCGTCAAGCTGCGGATCGTCGGGGAGGTAGACGGCAACCGCATCTCGACCGCCGTGTTCAACACTGAGGAAGAGATCGACAGGCTCATCAGCCTACTGCATCCGTACGCGAAGGCCGCCAATTGACGTAGCGCCCCGGGGTTTGGAGAGAATCGATGGCGAAGGAGATCGTACAGCCACGGATTCGCGGGTTCATCGCGACGAACGCGCACCCGGAAGGCTGCCGCGCACGGGTGCTTTCGCAGATAGAAACCACGCGTGAACTCGGCGTCGAGGACACGGGCGGAAACGTCCTCGTCGTGGGGGCGTCCACCGGGTACGGGCTAGCGTCGCGGATCGTGGCAGCGTTCGGTCGTGGCGCGAAGACTCTTGGCTGCTTCTACGAGCGGCCGGCAGGGGGCAAACGCACTGCGACCGCGGGGTACTACAACGCCGTCGCGTTCCACGAAGCCGCTGCGGAGGCCGGCGTCGGCGCGTGGAGCCTGAACGGCGACGCTTTCTCGGACGAACTCAAGGCGCAAACCGTCGCGACGCTCCGCGAGCATATGGGCCCCGTCGACACCCTCATCTACTCGTTGGCGTCGCCGCGACGCACGCACCCGAAGACGGGCGTCACGCACCAGTCCACACTGAAGCCGACCGGCGACCCGTTCACGGGCAAGACGATCAATCTGAACACCGGCGCGGTCGAGAGCGTTACCATCGAGTCGGCCTCGGGCGTTGAGGTGGCGGACACGATACAGGTGATGGGCGGGGAGGACTTCGCCCTCTGGGTTTCGCTGCTGCTGGAGGAAGGCCTTCTGGCCGAGGGCGCGACAGCGGTCGCGTATTCGTACATCGGGCCGGACGTGACGCACGGGATCTATCGGAGCGGCACCATCGGGATGGCGAAGCTGCACCTTGAAGAGACGACTCCGCACTTGTCGCAGCGTATGGCGAGCGCCGTCGGCGGGCGGGCGTACGTGAGCGTGAACAAGGGAGTGATCACGCCCGCGTCTGCGGCCATACCCGTTGTCCCGCTCTACATGAGTATGCTATATCCAGTTATGCGTGCGGCGGGCACGCACGAGGCGCCGATAGACCAGATGAACCGCCTGTTCCGCGAGCATCTAGGTGGGACACCAGTAACTGACGAGGCCGGGCGCATTCGTCTCGACGACCGCGAGATGACGGACGAGATACAGGGCGAGATCGCCCGTCGATGGGCCGCGGTCGACACCGACAACTTGGCGGAACACGCGGACTTCCGCGGCTACCAGAGCGAATTCAGGCAGTTGTTCGGGTTCGAGGTCGAGGGGTTGGATTACGGACAGCCGGTTGAAATCGAACGCGCGCTTCCGTCGTAGGCATAGTCGGCGGAACGTGGCGTGAAGAGGACGTTTGGAGAGACCCATGGGCGGCGCCGGACAGAACCCGATCCTGGCAGCCATGCGCGAGCAGCACACGAAGCCGTTCGAGCATGTGATCCTGGATTGGGTCGAGGCAAACGGTCTGGAGGACGTCGTATTCTATCCGCAGGACAACCCCACGATACTCATCACATGGTCCAGCCCGGATAGCGAAGACCGTTGGCTCTTCCGCGAAATCGATGTCGTAGTGCAGACGGAGGACAGCTTCCGTTGCGCTGGCGGCGCCATCTATCACGACCCCGATTACTACCTTTCGTGGTTCCCTGCCTCCTTCGTCTCGACGGATGAGCTTCCCGCCGCCCTGGACGAGATCAAAACCTCCGTTGACGCCCTCGGCCTGGACGATCTCACGGACATGGAGTCGTTCGTGGCTGGGTACGTCTTCCGCTTGGAGATCTGATCTGACCCGTCCGGCGGAAGCTTCGCCCTACACCTGGCGCCCGATCGTATCCCACGCCCGGCCCCGCAGGCCGATCTCATTCTCGTAGTCGTCCGGCAACGGGTGTACGCGCCGGTACGCCTCGATAGACAGACCTCGTTGGGCAAGTGTGGGTGTTCTGTCGAGCGCCGCATGCACGGTCAGTACGTAGTAGCCTCATGCGACGGGCGTATCTCGTCGCCGTCTACGACCACGTCCCCGCCTCCGCGATACGGTGGCCTCCGCCTGACGCAGCCCCGCGAGGCGCGTGAATCCCAACACGACGAAGGCGTCAGCTCGGAGCCCCTACGCGCGGAAGTGCACTCGGTCGCCTTCGGCGATGAGGTGGGACAGTCCCACCTCCTGGCCTGGGTGCTTCACGGACTCGCCCCACACCAACGCAGCCACGGGCGATTCGTCCACGTCCCCTGCGCGCTCCGCGAGGTCGCGTACGGCGCTTCCTGCGCGCATCAGCAGAGGCGTGGCGCGCGCATCGTCAGCGGGTCCCTCGAGCAGAGAGACGGCCCGCAGGCCGAGAGCGGAGACGATGGCGGCTTGCAGCGCGTCGAAGTTCGCTTCGTCGAGGAAATTCGTGCTGATTACGGCGTGGTCTGGATAGGCGTCCCGGAGTTCCGACTCGGCCCTCTCGGCGCCCGGCAGGTCGTCCTTATTGACGACGAAAACGGTCGGCATAAGCGTCTGCCCAGCCAGGCTTGCCGCCAACTCCTCCTCGCTGAACGCGGATCGCACCGTCACACGCGCGTGCAGAACCTCGGCCTCCGCCAGCATGCGGCGGGCTGTGGCCGCGTCGGACTTTGCGATGGGGTCGCCAGCGAACGAGATCCCGCCACGGCCCTGCGGCGTGAGTTCGACGCCGATCGCACTGGGCATCACGCGCACGTCGAACGCGGCGAGTTCGTCGACGATGAGGGACGCCTGCGCCGTCGCGTCTTCACCGGCGTCGATCACGGCCACGGCGGCCCCGCCCGTCGATATGAGATGCAATAGTCGTCGACCGAAGCCGTCGCCGTCGACGGTCCCGGGCAGGATCGCGGGTGTGTCGAGGCACTGGATGTCGCCACCGGGCAGACGGAGCAGGCCCGCCACCGGCTCGCGCGTGGTCTGTGGGAAGTCGTTGACCTCTGTAGGGGCCTGTGCGAACGCGCTCACCATTGCCGACTTGCCACAGTTCGCCGCGCCGATGAAGCACACCCGCGCGATTCCCCGGCGCTGGACATGGAACTCGTCGCGCGAGCCGCGCGTGGAGCGCCCGGCGCCAGCGGCCTCGGACCTGCCGACGCGCTTCACCAGCCGGTCGCGCAACGCCTGGTAGCCTCGCCAGCTCGCGGGGATTTCGTCGAGATACCGGCGCATGATCGCGGCGGCCTCGGCGTGGTCCTTGCCGGTGAGTTCGCTCTCGATCTTGCGCCACAGGTGGTTCGCGGGAAGATGCACCTACCGGTCCTTCACGGGAAGCTTGCGTCGGGCGGTGACGGTTCATCCAGTGCGATGACCCGACATGGCGAGCCGTCGCCCGCGTCGATCTTCAGTGGGAGGGCGATCATGTAGATGCGGTCGCTCGTCAGCGCGTCCAGATTGCACAGGCCCTCGACGATCACGATCTCGGCTTCCAGCAGCGTGCGATGCACCTCGGTGACCTCCGTCAGGTCGTGCACGTCCGCCACGGATGGCGGCTCGACACCGACGAAGACCACGCCACGGTCGACGAACCAACGCGCGAGAGCCGCGGAGATGCGCGGCAGTTCATCCCGGTACTCGGCGCTGCCTTCGCGGGCGCTCCATCCGGTCTTGAGCACGACGCGGTCCCCGGACGCGATTCGGTCGGTGTACGCCCCGAGGCTGCCGATACCAAGCAGGTCGCACGGCCCGACATCCGGGATGTCGATCAGCCACGCGGGCCCAACGCATTTCGACAGCGAGATGTCGTCGATGGTGCGCGCGCCGTCGACGAAGTGGCGAGGGGCGTCCATGTGCGTGCCGGCGTGCGAGTAGAGGGACAGGTTGCGGGCGTTCCATCCCTGCTGGGAGATGGTCGTCGCGGTTTCCATCCCGACGCCGCGCATCCCGTCTCTATAGGTCAAAGTCAGGTCGACGATGCGCGACATTTCGAGGCCCTCTCCCACTTACCTGGGTGACGGATGCACGTCCGGCGGTTGCCGTCTATCTGTATAATCGTCGCCGCCGACGCGCGCAATCCACCCGCGCGGAAGGCGGCGTTGCCATACGCTCCGTAGGCGCGGCACACTCACTGGCGCCCCGCTCAGCCAACGATCGTGAGAAGGACCGCCGTTGGATATAGGCAAGCGCGTACTGCTCCTGCACACGTACCCGCCCACGCCCTGCCTATATCCCTTCGAGAAGGGCCTGCGCCGCCTCGGATTCGACGTCGTGGCCGCCGGCCCAACCGCGGCCTACGGGGACCCCGAGCAATTCGCGAGGCTGGAGCCCGACTGCCGGTACATTGAGGTGGACGGCGACATCCACATTGACGCGCTCTTCGAGCGGACGGGCGGCGTCCCGGATTGGGTGCTGTACCTTCAGCCCGGCGTCGGCTTCCTGCCGCGTGGGCTGCGAGACTGCCCCGTCCCCACCGTCGGGTGGCTGACCGAGGAGTACAAGTTCGCCGACATCGACCAGCGCCTCTACTACTACTTCGATGTCGCGCCGACGTCCTTCCCGCACATAGAGCGTCTGTACCGCGAGCGAGGATACGACCACCGCGTGTGCTGCAACTTCATCTTCTGCAACTGGCTCACGCCGGACCCGCGGCCTGAGCCACGCACCGTGGATGTCGGCTTCATAGGCATGATCGATCCCGAGCTGTCGCGAGAGCGGTGCCGGGAACTCGAGCGGCTCCTACTTCTGCGGCGGGAGGGGGTCAACGTCGTCGCCCGGAGCGGCGTGTTCCTCATGGACATGCTGGACTTCTACGCCAACTCCAAGATCGTCTTCCAGCACTCGGGACAGGGACCGAACAACCTCACCTTCCGCATCAGCGAGGCGATGGCGGCCGGAGCCCTCGTGATCTCCGGCAGGCCGGAGGATGTCGGCGACCTTGTCGGCAGGCAGTTGGTCGAGGGCGAACACATCGTCTACTACGACTCCTGGCGCCAGGCCGAGGAACTCATCCGCCACTACACGACGAACGAGCAGGAACGCGCGCGCATCGCCGAAGCCGGCCGCCGCCTGATCCTTGAGGAGTTCCCGTGGCACAAGCAGATCGAGTACTTCGTCGACACCTGCGTCCGCACGATCCCGGACGATTTCCTACGGCGGAGGAGTGACCGGCTCGCCCGCTTTGGGGTGGATCATCGTCAGGAGTGCGAGGACTACGCGCGGTACTTTCTCCTGGCCGGGGGCAATGCGTCTGCCGCCCGGCGGCGCATCGAGGAGATCGACGGGTGGCAGACAGATGCCAGCTTGCTTAGTGACCATGCCCTCACCGCCGCTGCGGGAACCGACGGCCGCCGATACGGCCACGACAGGGACACCGCCCTTACGTTGCGGCCCAGCCACATCCTGGTCCACTTCAACGAGGCGGCCTTCGCGTTCCGGGGCCGGGCGACCCTCACGGCCTCCGCGGTGGCCAACGCTATCCGTCGGGGCCTCGCCGCGCTTGACGCCCTCGATGTCGATACCGTCGATCCGCGCGAACTCGACGGGCTGTACAACTGCCCGACCATGACGCGGTTCCGCCAGGAACTCACGACGGTGTTCTTCGACACGATGGATCAGACCGCCCGCGTGCGGCGTCTCCTGGAGCTGTATCGCTACGAACTGTACCGGACGATGGGCATCCTCTACTGCGAGGACGAACAGTGGCAGAAAGCCATTGTCCCGCTATCCAGCGCCTTACGACTCATCGCGGACGACGGGTACACGGCGCGGTACTTGGCGCAGGCCTTCGAGCGCACCGGCCGCCTCGGGGACGCGGAAGCGCAGTATCGGCACGCCATCTCGGTCGAGGCTATGTTCTACGAGGCGCGGCTGAATCTCACCAGCCTTCTCATCCGGCTGGGCCGCAAGGACGAGGCGCTCCAGCTTGCCACGGAGACCGCCGCCATCGCCTCGCCGTGGCCACTCGAACTCGCGCAGTGGCAATTCCACGTGGGTCGCCTACACGATGAATCCGGGCGCGAAGACGCGGCGAGGCAGGCTCTGCGCGAGTCTCTGGCCGCCCTCGACGGGATTGCCGACACGGAGGGGTCGTCGCGGTCGCAGGAAGTGAGAGAGGTGCGGGTCGCCGTTACCACGCTTCTGGGCGCAATGGACGCGCGCTAACTCTCCGCGCGCCCGAGATACAGATCGCGGCCCTTCACCAAGGCCGCCATCTTCCCGTCCGCGACGTTGCGCTGCAGCATCCAGAATCCGCAGTCCGGGTGTGCGTATCGCACTCTTCCCCGTCCCAGGATCCTGTCGGCGTTCTCGAGGTGTCGCGCCACCTCCTCGGGCGACTCGATGCCGTTGTCCTTGATGTCGATCACGCCGAGGCCAACGCCGATGTCCTCACGAAGGTCGCGCAATACGGACAGTTCGTCGTACCCCCGCCGCGCGAACTCCAGGACCAGATGGTCCGCGTTCAGCCGGTTCAGGAAGTCCAGCAGCGCTGCATACTCGCCCTTCTGCACCGTCTGTCCGCCGTAGTTCCCGAAGCAGACGTGCACGGCCGTCTCGCCTGGGGCGCCGGAGAGGGCGTGGTTGATCGCGTCTGCCGCCCATTCGGCGTCCTCGGTGTGTCCAGGGATGTTGGCCTCGTCGAACTGCACGACGCGGGCCCCGATCTCCGCCACCTGTTCCCGCAACACCTCGGCGATTGCCATCGCCAGAGCCGCACGGTCGCCGTAGTGCTGATCCAGGAGCACCTTGGATAGCATGTGCGGACCCGTCGACGTGAACTTCAGGGCGCTCGACGTAAGATCCCTGAACGACTCGTAGTCGTGAGGCAGGTTAAGCGTCCCCGGCCCGACCTCCGACCGGACGACGCCCGCCGGCCGACGTCGATACCGCAGTTGCTCGTCGCGCCGAAACTCGGCGATGTCGCGCGCCGTGATGGCGGTGTCGATTCCGTCCATCTGACCGATGAAGTAGTCGATCATCCCGTTGGTCTCGGGATGGTTGACGTCGAACCGGTACAGCTCGCCATCGGCGACCACGTCGATCCCTGCGAGTTCCTGCGTGCGTAGGACGACCATGGTCGCGTCGCGCAGATGCGGCGTCGAGGGATACGCCTTCAGCCAGTCAGGCGTAGGGTAGCTGCCAACGACGGTCGTCAGAATCTCCGGCTCGGCCACGCTCATCTCCCTGGCGCGTCGGGTTGGTGGTCGCCGCGCCAACGCGACGCGGCGACCAGGTGGTTACGCGCTCATTGCGACCGCTTGATGACACCCCACGTCGTGACGGCCTTCTCGCGCGGATCGACGGCGAGAACTCCCATACCGATGCCGAGGTCGAACATCGTCTGGATGTCCTCCTGCGGCAGCGCCACGTTGAAGATCGCGACTTCGTCGACGATGCCAGCGCCGAAGCGGGCCCCGCCACAGCAATCGTCAAAGCCGATGTGCACAGGGCCAGCGTCCACGACGAGGGGTGTCTTGGCCACGTCGAGCTCGCTCAGCAGTTGCGCGTCTACGTACAGCTTCCACTCGCCGTTGGCGCTGTCGAAGGTGCCCGTGTACATGTGCCACTCGGTGATGTCGGGCGGCCCCGCCGCGCCGTCGGCCCACCCGCCCGGCAGGTTCCAGCAACCGCCGTTGCAGACCGGAAACGCGACCAAGACGCCTCCGTCGTTCGGGTGCATGATGTAGGCGTCGCGCTTCTCGATCATCCACCCGGGCTGATTCCAGGCGGGCCCGGTGCTCTGCACCCATATCGACAGGGTGAGCGCCTCGGATGGGTTCTCGTGGTCCGGCACCGTTACGTAGGACGAGGCCCCGTCGAACTCCAACCCCTTGCCGAACTTGCCGTCGACCCACGCGGGGTCGTCGATTAGCTCGGCGTCGAGACCCATTCCCGACGAGTCCATCGCGGTGCCGCCGGATCCCTCGTCGAACAGCCAGATGCCAACGGCCGTCTCGGGATCGATGACCGCGAAGCTGACGTTTGCCAATGTGAGCGCGAGCCCGGCCGTTACGACGCATGCGGCCAGGCGAGACGTGAATCGCGTATGCCTCATCCGTGTTCCTCCTGTGCGCGGCGCGTGGCGCCGCAGCGGTGTGTCCGAGCAAGCGTACCCGGACGCCGAGTCCGGTCGCAACAGCCCGGCCTTCGTTTGACGCTCCTCGGCGCGCGGTGTTACGGTATTTGCAGCTTCCCGCGACCCACACTCGAGCCATCGCATCGGAGCCCATGGACGCCCAAGCCATCCGCGCGCTGAACGCTGAAATCGAGCAGGAAAGCCAATACTGCGAGACGATGCTCAAGGAGATCGGCCGGGTGATCGTCGGGCAGGAGCCACTGCTCACGCGGCTTCTCATCGGCCTGCTGGCGGACGGTCACCTGCTCCTCGAAGGCGTTCCCGGTCTGGCGAAGACGACTGCGGTGAAGACGCTCGCGGACACGATCGAGGCGCGCTTCAGCCGTATCCAGTTCACGCCCGACCTGCTGCCCGCGGACATCACGGGCGCGGTGATATACAACCAGAACGACGGGACGTTCACCGCGAGGAAGGGGCCGCTGTTCGCGAACATCGTCCTCGCCGACGAGATCAACCGCGCGCCCGCGAAGGTCCAATCGGCCCTTCTGGAAGCCATGCAGGAACGACAGGTCACCATCGGCGACAGCACGTTCATGCTGCCGACGCCGTTCCTCGTCCTCGCCACGCAGAACCCCATTGAGCTGGAGGGCACGTACCCGCTCCCCGAGGCCCAGGTCGACCGATTCCTGTTCAAGCTCCGCGTTCTGTATCCCGACCGGGAGCAGGAAATGGACATCCTGCGTCGTGAGACCCAGGTCGAACGCGCCGCAGTGTCCGCCGTGGTCGCGACCGAGCAGATCGCGCGCTCGCGCACGACAGTTCGGCGGATATACATGGACACGCGGATCGAGGAGTACATCGTCGACCTGGTGCGGGCGACGCGTGACCCGGAGCAAGTGGGGCTCGGCAGACTTGGGCCGCTGATAGACTACGGCGCGTCTCCGCGCGCGACGATCTTCCTCGCCCTCGCCTCGAAGGCGCACGCCTACCTGAACCGACGCGCCTACGTCACGCCCGACGACATCCACGCCGTCGCCGCGGACACGCTCCGTCATCGGTTGGTCCTCTCGTACGAGGCCGAGGCCGAGGAGGCCACCGCCGACGACCTGCTCGACGAAATCCTGCGGGCAGTCGAGGTCCCCTGATGCCCGACACGCACGGCGCGGACATCTCGCCGGAGATCTTCAAGAACGTCCGGCGCATCGAGATGGCGGCGTTGCGCCTAGTGACCCACCTCTTTACCGGCGAATACAGCAGCGTGTTCAAAGGGCAGGGGATGGAGTTCGCCGAGGTGCGGCCGTACGAGCCCGGGGACGACATCCGCTCGATCGACTGGAACGTGACGGCGCGCATGCGCCAGCCATACGTGAAGCGCTACGTCGAGGAGCGCGAGTCGATCATGATGCTCCTCGTGGACGTCAGCGGATCGCTCTCTCGCGCGGGCTCGCGGATGCTCAAGAGCCGGCTCGCGGCCGAGGTGGCGGCGGTGCTGGCATTCGCGGCCATCCAGAACAACGACAAGGTCGGGCTCATCCTCTTCACGGACCGCGTCGAGAAGTACGTCCCGCCGAGGAAGGGCAGGCGACACGTCCTGCGGGTCGTGCGCGAGATACTGACGCATCGACCGGAGCGCGTCGGCACCGACCTGAACGCGGCGCTGCAACTGTTTGCGCGCGTCACGAAACGTCGCAGCACCGCGTTTCTCCTGAGCGACTTCCATGCGCCGGAGTACGAATCGGCGTTGCGTTGGGCGGCCGCGCGTCACGATGTCGTCGCCCTGGAGATCCACGATCCGTTGGAGGAGGCGTTGCCCGCGGCCGGTGTCATGCGGTGGGTGGACGCCGAAACCGGGAAGCTCAGGCTCACCAGGACAGGGATCACGCTCCGAAATGCCGATAGACTGGAGGAGGAGCGTCGCACGCTCTTCCACCGAATGCGGATCGACCGGGTCAGGCTGAGCACGGCCGAGCCGTATGTCGAGCCTCTGCTGGCGTTCTTCCGACGACGCGAGCGTAGGCGGCAGTACGCGTAACGCCGCGCGTGTGGGCGGCGTAGCTAACCTCGTAGGAATCGTCTTCGCATGTGGTGTGCCCCACCGTACGTAGCAGGTCGGAGGAGTCTGGAGATGAGAGCGCGAACCCGCCTATCCCTATGGGCAGCAGGGGTTGCCGTTTTTCTGTTGTGGTCGTGGGCGATGATGGTGGCGTGGTCGAATAGCGTCGCGGCCTTCCTAGTGCTGGGGTCGGTGTCCGATAGCACCGGCGAGCCGCTGGATGGATGGTCGGTAACGGTCGCAAACGGGTCGCGTTGGGAGCTCGCCGCGGAGACCGGAGCGGACGGCGATCCTGGCAAGTACCAGATCTTCCAGCTCGATTTCGGCGGCAACAACGCCGCTAGCTCGGGCGACGTCCTCACGGTGACCTTCGATGGTCCCGACGGCGAGAGCCACACGGAGGAACGCACGCTCACCGAGGACGACATCACAAGCGCGACGATCGACGTGAGCCATCAGACGGCCGCCGCGCCTCCCGCGCCGACCATAGACGCGATTGAGCCGCTCACGGTGAAGGAACTAGGTGGCGAGACAATCACCGTCACGGGGACGAACCTCGAAGTCGGCGCCGTCGTGGTGATTGGCGATATCGAAGTGCCTCTCGACGTTGCTGGCGCCACTGACGCGACGGCCGTGCTGCCCGCGCTGCCTGTCGGGACATCGGGCGTGATCGTGCGGAACCCGGATGACCAGGAGGGCCCGTTCTCCGGTGTCCTGACCGTCGAAGCCGCGCTGGCGTCGGACATCTCCGGCGACGGCGTCGTGAACATCCAGGACCTGGTGACGGTCGCGCTGGAGTTCGGAGAATCGGG
The DNA here is from genome assembly GCA_018644665.1 of Candidatus Poribacteria bacterium. Lineage (GTDB taxonomy): Bacteria > Poribacteria > WGA-4E. The sequence goes on along the minus strand of JABGQA010000138.1, from coordinate 61,518 downwards.
CGCGGATCTCGCGGGAGACGTGAACGGCGACGGCGTCGTCAACATAGTCGACATCGTGACGATCGCGCGGGACTTCGGGCTGTCGGTCGTGGTGGCGGCTCCGGCGCTGGCCCCGGTAGGGGACGCGCACGTTGTCGCGGCGGCGCGCACGGTCGTCGGGTCGGACACGTTCTCGCTCGACCTGTCCCTGCGCGATGTTTCGAGCGGCATCGACAACGTCGGCGGCTATGACGTGGAACTCGCGTTCGACCCGTCACAGCTTCGCCTCGTCGGCATGGACGAAGGCGACATGTTCGGCAGTTCCGGCGTGGTGTTCCGTCAGACGCACACGGACGCGGAGGCCGCGGCGGGGACGGCGCGGCTGCTCGCGGTTCCTCTCACGGACATGGCGTCTTCGGGCGAGGGCGATGTCGGCACGTTACGGTTCCATGTCATCGGGAGTTGGGACCGGGCGCTCCGTAGCCTGCGCGTCGTGCGGGCTGACCTCGCGGACACGCAAGCTCGCCACATTCGCGCGACGCTGACCCCCCTTGTCCGCGACATGCGCCTGACGGCCGATGGCCGCACGATGGCGGGCCAGAACTACCCGAACCCGTTCAACCCGGAGACGTGGATCCCGTATCAGCTCACGGAAGACGCCGAGGTGACGCTGCGCATCTACGATGCGGGTGGCTCGATGGTGCGGACGCTGGACCTTGGCCGCCAGCCGGCGGGCGGGCACGTGGGTCGTGATGGCGCCGCGTACTGGGACGGCTCGAACGAGACGGGCGAGAAGGTGGCGAGCGGGATGTACTTCTACGAGTTCCGCGCGGGCGCGTACTCGCAAGTACGCCGAATGGTCATCCTGAAATAGCGATCGCTGTTCGGTCGGTCTGCTACGGCGCGCCGGTGGATTCCATCGGCGCGCTGCCATGTACGGGATGCTCGATCTCCAGGGCGTGGCAGAGCTTCTTCACGCCCGTGATCTTGGGGGACAACTCGAGCGCGCTGACGAGGGCGTCGCGCGCGGCGTCGCTGTAGTCGTGTTCGGTGGCCAGCAGAAGCTGCGCGAGGGATTTGTAGTACGCCGCCCGTTCCCGCCGAGATACGCCCAACCCGAAGATCGGCTCGAGAGCCTCCTCGGGAGTGGCGTCCCACACGCCTTCGGCTGCGGCCTCGCGGATGCGCCGCATGTAGAGCGTCTTCAGGCGGTCGCGAATCTCCACCATGAACTTGCGGAAGTAGGGACGCCTGCGCTCCCGGGTGACCGTCAGTTCGTAGAGCGTGATGGCCGCGTGCCAGCGACCGCTCCGCTCCAGCGCCTCGGCGAGCAGGAACTCGCAGTCGCGTGCGTCGTTGTAGTCGAGGTGCTTCGGCAGGTCCAGGTCCGCGACGGTCATGCCGGTTTTCTCGAGGAATGCCGCGAACATGGCGAGGGCCTCGTCGGCATGCTCCGCCAGGAGCAGGTCGAACGCCTCATATGCCATTCCGTCGGGCGTAGTGGGGCGCGGACGATCCGCGCGGAAGATCCCCGCGTCTTTGTCGTACGCGGAGCGACGCGCCGAGTCCGACAACACTTCGTACGCGCGCACGACTTGTAGGAAGCGCTCGCGGGTCGCGGCTTCGGCGTGCGGGTTCTTGTCCGGGTGGTGTTCCTTGGCCAGTCGCCGGAACGCCTCCCGAAGTTCCCCGGCAGTCGCGCATGACGAGACGCCCAAGGCGGCGTAGTGATCCACCGTCGCCCGCATTATTCCCCTGTCTGTGTAGTGGAGCAGGGGAATGCTTCCATAGTGGCAGGGGATCGTCAAGCGCGACGGCGAGACGCGTGCGGCTACTTGGGCGGAAGTGTCCTCGCGAACGCCAGGCCTCGCTCGAGCCACTCGGAGAGGCCGTCGTCCGTCCGGTATCCCGCCGTCTCGACGAACACCATCCCCCGCATGGGTCGTCCGGTGAAGTCCATCTCGCGTGCGTTGGGTTGCGCCAGGGCGTCCTCGTAAGCGTCCTTACCGACGCGCACCATGAGCGTGTCGTCCCCGGTCACGCCGCACACCATGTTTCCGTTAAGCATGAAGCAGTGCCCGCCGAACATCCTTCTCTCGCTGATGTCCGCGGTCGCGCGCAACGTGTCGCGCACCCTGATCACTGAAGCGCTGTCGTCGGGTCGCGCTGCCTTCCCCATGATTCCCCCTTGCGAGTGTGTAAGCGATGCTCCTATGCGTCGGAGTCTTACCAACGTCAACAGAACGTCCTGCGGCCGATCGCCATTTCACGAAGCGTCCCCGGCCGAGCCCAGTGGGCCTGCATCGCGGAATGGGCAGCCGGCGTGCGCACCCACATCTGGATTGGTATACTTATATCGTCGATCTTACCCCACGGCCGCGCGGTCTTGCGTAAGGACGAGAGCCATGACGCGCTCCCGACTCTCCGTCTCCCTGCCCCTTGTCGTTCTGTCCGCCTTCGTTGTGGCCGCCGTCCCGGTCGGTCATGGAGCCGTATCCGGCGAAGCGACCACGGCCGCGTCCCTGATGGAGCGCGCCTACGCGTTGCACTTCGAGCAGGAGGAATTCGGCGCGGCGATCTCGGCATACGACGCCGTGGTGACCCTTCACCCGTCGTCTCCGCAGGCGCCGGAAGCGCTGTTCCGCATCGCCAACATCCACCACTGGGAATCGGTAAAGCCGCGGCTCGCGATGGAAGCCTACGAACGCGTGATCGCGGCGTACCCATCGTCTGAACACGCCGTCGAGTCCATCGTGCGTATCGGCGAGTGCCACGCCCGTGTCGGGGAGCCCGCCGCAACTGTCGCGCGCTGTGACGAAGCCCTGCGCGATCACCCGGACTCCGTCCACGTTCCGTTCGCCATGCTCACCAAGGCGAAGACCTTGCAGTTCGACATGAACGAGCCGGCGGCCGCCAACGCCGTCTATGAGGGCCTCGCCGACGAACACCCCGACACGAGATACGGACGCGAGGCGCGCCTATGGCTGATATACAACCAGCCCAAGTCGAGGGAACGCGCGGAGAACCGGGGTGACGAGCGGTCCAAGCTCGCGGGGTACCGACAGATTCAGGCGGAGGCGACGGACATTCAGTTGCGAGCGACGGCGCAGTACATGATCGCGTTCAGCCACTATCTCGTCGGGGACCACAAGGGAGCCATACGCGAGGCAGAGGCGCTTCTCACCGACTACCCCGACACCTACGACGACCAGTTGGCGCAGACGCACGCGTTTATCGCTGGCATGCACAAACGCCTGTCGCGACACGACATGGAGCTCGAGTGGGCGGAGAAGGGGCTCGACCAGCATCCCAACAGCCTGCACACCGAGCGTCTGCGGCAGGCCGTCGTTAGCGCGCGGCGGAGGCTCATCCCGCCACCGACACGTCCCGCGCCGGCGGACGAAAAACCCAACATCATCGAGGACGTCGACAGGTTTCTTGCCGACCTTCGTCACGTCGAGCGCGACGGCCACGCGGCGGCGTGGGGTCTCCTCCGCGACCACCTGGCCGCGGGCGGGGGGCGCAGACCACTGTTCGACGGCGCCATCAAGATGATGGACTCGCCCGACGCGGACGCGCGCTACGCTGGGCTCCGGGTCGTAATCGAAATCGGCGCGCGACCGGAAGGGGGTCGTTTCCAGGCACTGCGCGCGGAGGCGTTCGCGGCAGTCACGCGCGCGGCCGAGACGGAGCGTGACCCTCGCACCCAACGGGTGCTCGCGACATCGGCTTTCAGATTCGACGATCCCGCAGGCATCCCCATGCTGCGCGGTCTGGCGGAGGCGTCGGACTCGCGGACCGCGCACTGGGCGTTGAAAGGCTTGGGGACACTTGGGGCGCGCCATCCCAGTGAACTGGGCGCCGTCACGCCCTACCTGGTGGCGCGCCTGGAGACCGCGCTCAAAGCCATGTCCGGGGGCAACGACGGCACGGCCGCGGTCGTCGTGAAGGCGCTGGGTGAACTCGACGATCGCCGCGGCTTACCGGCGATCGCGAAGGCGTTCAAGTCCCACCCGGTCGGCCTCGCGCGCGACTGCGCTCGGGCGGCGGAGCAGATGATGAAACGCAAAGCCGGCAGAGACACCGACGGCGCCCCACATCCCATCACGCCGGACGATGTCACGCGAGCGCGGGAGCTTCGTCGGGCGGCGCGTGCGCAGGAGCGTCGGAACGCGCGGTCGACGGCCGCGCGGTAGCCGTGCACGCGTCGCCGGCAGCGCACGTCGCTCCGTGGCGCGCTGCCGGCGATACGATGGTTAGTCGCGTTGCGGCTAGTTGCCGGCGATGCCCGTCGGGGCGCTCTGTAGGATGACCCCCCAGGCTCCCACCACATGGGCGGCGCCGGAAGGCGTCACGGCGACGGCTTTCAGGTTGTGGTTCACGCTCGAATCCTCGGAGGGCCACGTCTCGCCGCCGTCGGTCGTGTGGAGGATGACCCCGCCGTCGCCTACCGACCACGCCTGCTTGCCGTCCGCGGTGAAGGTGATGTCCATGAGGTTGTACCAGAAGTCTTCGGCGTCGTTTTCTATGCGCTCCCAGTATTCGCCGCCGTCCGTGGTGTGGAGGAGCGTCGCCTCGGCGCCTACCGCCCATGCTTCTGTCTCGGACAGGCACTTCATGCCGAAGATGTTCTCACCGGCGTCGAAGTCCACGCCGTCCGGCTCACCCCAGCTCTTGCCGCCGTCCTCGCTACGCATGTAGGTGCCCGACGAGCCGACAATCCAGCCGATATCCTCCGTCATGAAGCCGATGGCTTCGAATGTCGTGCGGTTGTCACCGGCGCGCGCGCGTCGCCCCTCAGAGACGGCTTCCCACGTGCTGCCGCCGTCCCAAGTGCCGACCGCCGTGCGGTTGTCGCCCACGATGAAGCCGACCTCAGGCGAGAGGAACACGCCGTTCGTCAGGCGATTCCGCGTCCCGGCGTTTGCATAGCGCCACGTCGCGCCCGCGTCGTCGGACCCCAAGAGGACGCCCGATCCCAGAATCCACACAGACGACTCGCCCGCGACCAGCACTCGGACGAGCTGCGCCGACATCATGCGGCTGCGGAACCGTTCCTCGATATCCGCGGCCGGCTCGGGCATCGCTTGTTGCGTCCAGGTCTGGCCGCCGTCGGCAGTCGCGAGGATTGTGCCCTTGTCGCCAACGGCCCATCCCCTGTTGTCGTCCAGGAAGGCTATGCCGAGTAAGTCCACCTCGGCGTCGTAGTCCTCCGCGCGGCTAATCGCCCAATCCGCGTGGGCGAGTTGCGGCAAGAGCAACGCAACGAGCAGCGTGGTTCTGATAATCGACTTCATCGGTGGCTCTCCCTATGCGATAGCAACCCTGTGTATTGACGACCGTGGCGATCGAAGGGTTAAATCGTGAGCAGGACGGAGAACTCGTTCTTGCCCGGTTCCAGGTCCATCAGGATGAGCATGCCGTGCTCGTCCACCCATCGCAACTCCAGCACATTTTCCTCGACGACGCTGAGATGGCGATGCTCGTTCCACATGAACATCGCGTACGGCATCGGTTTGGGGGACTCCAGCGCGAGCGACAGGCGGAGTTGGCTTCGGCGGCGCTCGGAGCTGAAATCGGTAACGGTGGGAAGCTCGTACTCCGTCAGGAATCGCGACGACGCCGGGGCAGTCACATAGTTGTAGCAGTCCGTCGGGGCGCTGCCGCCGTCATCGAAGGTGTACTGGCCGCGCGCGTCGTAGTAGAAGAACTCGCGGCTCCCACCCGGGCGTGCGGGTCCCTCGGATGCCGCGGCCCTGTCGGCGACCTGTATCGTCGGCTCCGTCTCCGGGAAGCGTGTCCTGTACTCGGCGACGGATTCCGTCAGCGGCGTGGACGTGAAGCCGAACTCCTTCGCCGCCGCCCAAACCTCGTTGAGATCGGCCGTGTCCTGCTCCGTCAGCGCAGCGCACTCCTCCGCGTGGATCGTCTGCACGACGGCGTTCCACGCGTTGACCTCGCCGCACGCAGCCACGCGACGTAGTTCCGCGGTCGTCGTCGCTGTATCCAGGTCGATGACGATCGGCGTGGGGGCCGGCTCCCCTATCAGAATGTCGTCTTCCGCGTTGGGGGCAACGCCCGGCTCGGGGGGCATACGTCGCCAGAAGGAGAGATCCCCCGAGTGCCGTGGAACGCCGACCACCGTGCTCGCCGGCGCGCCGCCGGAGTGCTGCCTGTCCCGGCTCACGAAGAAGTATCCGAACGGACAGCCGCGATCCATCGCGCGGGGTGAGGCTTCGTTCCAGCGGTATCCCCAGAGTCCCTGGAATTCGAGCGATTCGAGCGCGTATATGAGCGCGGGGTTCTTCGCCTCGGCGCCGGCGATCGTCACCTTCGCGCCAGGTAGAGCCTCGATGAGTCGATCGCGCTCCTGACCAATCCGGGTGGGCAACTGCTCGCGTTCGCGCACGAGGCGCTCGGCCGCTTCGTCGATGTTCGCATCCGCCGCGCTCGTGTCGGAGAGGCCCCACGTGCCGGTGTTAAGCACCAGGATCACGGTGTCCGGCCTGTTCGATCGCTCCACGAGCCAGGACGCCGCCGACCGGGCGGATCGTACATCGAGGGCCCACGTGATCGGCACATCGGCGTTGTCGGCAAGCTCCGCGATCGCCGCCATCCCCTGGCGAATGCGTCGCAGATCCTGCCCGGTGGCGTCGATAACGAGGCTGTGGATCATGCTCGCGAGTCCAGCTCGTCGGCTACAGCCCTACGGTAAGCCGCGGCAAGTCGAGCGGTCACGGGTCCGACGCCGCCCGTCCCGATCGCGTCGCCGTCCACGCCTGTCAGAGGAAGCACGCCCGCGACGGCGTTCGTCAGGAACGCCTCGTCCGCGCGTCGCAGGTCCGGGCGGGAGATGACGCGCTCCTCGGCGACAATGCCGTCGGCCGCAGCGAAGTCGAGCACGGCGGCCCGTGTAATGCCCGGGAGCAACGGCATATCCGACGGTGGCGTCATGGCCTTCCCTTGCGAGACGATGAACAGGTTCGAGGTCGATCCCTCCAAGATGTGTCCCTGGGCGTCGTATGCCAGGGCCTCCGCATAGCCGCCCATCGCCGCAATCCGGCGCGCGCGCCAATGCGCGGCGTAGTTGAGAGACTTGTGCTTGGTAAGCGGTCCCCCGCCGCCTTCGAGGAGAGTAGCCGAGACGCCCCGTTCATACATCTCCGCCGTGTACGGGATGTCTCGGAGCATGACGAGGGTCGTGGGATTCCCGGGCGTTTCCCCCTCGGCGACGGTAAGCCGGACGGCCACATCACCGTCGGGCGCGTTGACCGCCACGGTCTCCCGCATGGCCGCGGCGCATTCTGCCGCCGTGGGCGCGGGCGAGATGCCCAGGAACTCGAGCGCCCGAGTCAGGCGCGCGGCGTGGTCGCCCAGGCGAAAAGCGCCGCTCCCGAGGACCCAGCGAACCGTTTCGAAGGCCCCATCGCCGTACAGGAAGCCCGGTGAGATGGGCGATACTGTGGCGTCTTCATGGTGCGTGATGGAGCCGTTCAGCCGGACATAGGGATACACTCACGCGCTCCCAACGCGGCGAACAGGGGGCTCGCCTTGCCCATCGCCTCGTGGTACTCCTCCTCGGGATCGGAGTCCGCGACGATGCCGCTACCCGCCCACATGCTTGCGTGACCGTCGCGCGCCACGACCGTGCGTATGGCGATGCTCAGGTCGAACGCGCCGCCGGTATCGAAGTAGCCGAGAGAGCCGGTGTAAACGCCACGACGGGCGGTCTCGAGTTCGGCTATCACCTGCATCGCGCGGATCTTGGGTGCGCCGGTGATCGAGCCGCCTGGGAACGTCGCGCGCAGGATGTCGCTCACGTCCACACCCGCGCGCACGCGGCCCTCGATCGTCGCGACGGTATGCTGCACGGTCGCGAACTTCTCGACTGTCCTCAACGCCTGCACGCGGACGGAACCGTATTCGCATATCCGACCCAGGTCGTTGCGCTCCAGATCCACGATCATCACGAGTTCGGCCGCGTCCTTGACGCTGCCCATGAGTTCCGCCTCGTAGAACGCGTCCTGACCCGACGTATGGCCGCGGGGACGCGTCCCCTTGATCGGCTTGGTCTCAATGCGACGATTGCGCGGATCGTAGCGGAGGAAGCGCTCCGGCGACGAACTCGCGATCGCGTAGTCGCCCATGTCCATGAACGCCGCGAACGGCGCCGGGTTCGTGTCGCGAAGCGCGGCGTACAGGTCGATCGGAGCCGCGGCGTACGGCGCGATGAACTCCTGCGCGACGTTGACCTGGTACACATCACCCGCTGCGATGTACTCCTTCGCCGCGCGCACCGCTTTCATATACGCCGCGGGACTGACGGTCGACGAGATCGGCATGCCTATGCGGACTGGGGGAGCGTGGTCGCGCGTCGTGGTCGCCGGACGAGTCATGAGCTGTACTGCGCTAGTCAGCCAGCGCGGTTCAGGCGCGTCCGGCGCTTCGGTCGCGAATGCCCACGCAATGTCCGACGCGTGGTCGTACGCGATCACGCCGTTGTAGAAGGCCATGTCCAGCAGCGGCTCGTCGCTGACCGGCTCCGGGGTTCTCGCCGTGGGCTCGATCAGTTCCCCGAGGTCGTACGCCAAGGCTCCGACCGCGCCGGAGCGGAAGGGCGGGCCGTCGTCTGACGGAGGCGTCGTCGCCGTCTCGGCGAGCGCATCGGCGAAGGCGTCGAGAGGGTGCTGTCGGGTGGTCGTGACACGCGTAGCGCCGTCCGGGCCGAAGCGCTCCGACTCGGTTCTGTCGAAATAGCCGCGAAGCGTCCTGTGCGGGTCGATGCCGAGGAAGGACCACCGGCCGTCGGCGGGATGGTCGCCCGCGCTCTCCAGCAGGAAGGGCCGTCGGGCGGTCGGAAAAGCGGCGAGTAAGCGCCGCATCAGCACGTGGGGAGGACATGGGTCCTCGACGACGATTGCACGTTCCACGTGGCTGGCTCCTACCATCGCGAGCGGGCGACCTGAACGCTATCACCCGTGGCGTTACATGGTCAAGATAGCTGATCCCAGGCGGGTGGGCGACGGCAATCACGGTGTGCATCCGGCTGCCCGTGATACTGTGACCATGCGGGCGCCGAGCCGCCCACGCAGTTCGTCGGAGGGACGTCATGGAATTCCAGGGATACGCGCTCCGCACCGCGGACGAGCATCTCGACCAGATCAGACGCGCCGCGGATGATGCCTCTGCACGCGTATGGCCGGAGTTCCTGCGACACTGCGCAGTCGCCAATTCGCACTGGGGGAAGCTCTGGACGCGCTTCCCGGAGTATCAGTACGCCCTGGTCGATGACTCGACCGGCCACGTCGTCGCGATCGGCCACAGCCTGCCGTTGGCATGGCGAGGACGTCGCGAGGATCTGCCCGCGGAAGGCTGGGAGTGGGCGATGACTGACGGGATGCAACTCTCCGGCGGCGCCCGCAATACGATGAGCGCGCTGGCGATCATCGTATTGCCCGAACACCAGGGGAAAGGTGTCGGGAGCCTGATGATCCGCGCGATGCGCTCCATCGGACGGCGTCACGGCCTCGACCGGCTGGTCGTGCCGCTTCGACCGACGCTGAAGAGCCACTACCCGCTAACCCCCATGGACCGCTACGTGCGGTGGCGAAACGAGGACGGACTCCCGTTGGACCCATGGCTGCGTCTGCACGTCCGGGCTGGGGGCTCCGTCCTCGGCGTATGTCCTGACGCCTACAGGGTCGAGGGGACCGTGGCGCAGTGGGAGGAGTGGACGGGCATGCGGCTCCCGGAGAGCGGCGAGTACATCGTGCCGGGCGCCCTGGCGCCCATCGAGGTCGACGCTGACGCCGACCGCGTTCGGTACGTGGAAGCGAACGTGTGGGTGGCGCACGAGGTCCGGAGCGCGCGCTAACGGAGCTTGGCATCGGTGCTCGGGTCGCCCGGTCATGGCTACGGCTTTCGCGTAGCGGCTGCGGCCGCTAGAATGCACGCGCCCGCGGCCCCACACGCGACCGTCCGCCCGGGCGCGCCGCTGAGGGCTCGATTTGAGGAGGATGTGGAACCATGGCCCTCCCCGACGCCATGATCGACGAGTTGATCACCCTGACACACGACCCCGACCCGGAGGTGCGGGTACAGGCCGTCCACGACCTGTGCCCCTGCGAGCTCAAAGGCGACTACCCGCGCGCGTGGGACCGCATCATCGAGATGGTCGACGACGGCAGCGTCCGCGTGCGTAGCACCGTCTTCCACACGCTGGGCGATGGATCGCCACGACATCGCGAGGAGGAGGTCGTCGGCGCCATCCGCAAGCTCGAACACGACGACGACAAGAAGCTCAGGCGCCGCGCGCGCAAGCTGATGGCTCTCTACGCGCGCACTGGCAAGATCAACGTCCTCTAGCGCAGGAAGCCGGGCCATGCAGGTTCCGATGGCCGGAGGCGCAGGCCGCATCAGCACACCGATGACCGGGCTGTTCCTGGCGCGTGGCTTTGTAGGTCACGCACCACAACCGCGGCACGGCCGCCCCAACGCCCGACCGCGTTGTGCAGCTCACCGGCGATTGCAGCGACTGCGCCGCATTCGAGCGCCACATCCAGGATATCGGCTTCGATTACACGATCTCGATCCAAGACGGCGTGCGGCGCATCTGCCGCTGGATCGCGGAACCTGGGCCATCGCGCCCGGCGACGACGAGCCCTAGACAACCGCGTCATCGCCGCCTGGGAACGACTTGGGCCATGGGCGACGAATTCGCCGGCCTCGACGGATAGCCGGGCCCGACTCTGGAGGATCTCATGCGCGTGGCCATGCTAGGCGGCACGGGAGCGATGGGCGGTCTATACGGCGCCCGTCTAGCCGAGGGCGGATGTGACGTCACGCTGGTCGACGTGAATCACGAGGCCGTGGAACGCGTGAATGGCGTGGGCCTGCGCATCGACGCTGCTGGCGAGACCACGACGTACCGCGTCCCCGCGACGACCGATCCGTCAACCGTGGGCGTGGTGGACGTCGTGATCGTCTTCGTGAAGTGCTACCACACCGAGGACGCCGTTCGCGCGGCGGCTCCGATGATAGGCGACGACACGGTCGTCCTGTCGCTACAGAACGGCTGGGGAAACGCGACGCGCATCGCGGAGATCGTCGGCGCGCATCGCGTCGCGATCGGTGTCAGCTATCACAGCGCCACCGTCGTCGGCCCCGGGCATGTCCAGCATGCCGGAACCGGCCGCACCTTTCTAGGAGAGCTCGACGGAGGGGTTTCGGAACGCGTGGCGCGCATCGCCGATGCTCTGAACGCCGCGGGGATGCAGGCGGAAGCGACGGATGAAGTACTGCGGCAGGTCTGGTCGAAGCTGTCGTTGAACGTCTGCACGCTGCCGACATCTGCGGTCCTGCGCTTCACCGCCGACCAACTCATCGCCGACGAGAACGTCCGCGAGCTGATGCGGGAGATACTCGCCGAGGCCGTCGCCGTGGCGAACGCGCGAGACATCCCCCTCGACTTCGACGAGCGTTGGGACACCATCACGGACATCCTGACGCGGGCCGTAGGCGGCAAGGCGTCGATGCTCCAGGATGTGGAGAACAAGCGCCTCACGGAGATCGACGTCATCAACGGCGCCGTCGCCGAGATGGGCGCCGAGGTCGGCATCCCCACGCCCTACAACGAGACGATGGCACTCCTCGTGAAGACAATCGAAGACGCCTACGACGCCGAGGTGTGATTCGGCCGACCCAGTTGCAGGACGCGGCGGCGTCAGCCTGGGCCCGTGTCGCTCGCTGGCGATTGTCGGCCTCACGCCCACTCGGTATCATTGCCGTCGGACCCCCAACACCTGAGAGCCGTGTATGCGCTACTTTCCCGACAGCCTCATGCGCCTGCTCACGGAACTGCAGAAGCTGCCCGGCGTCGGGCCGAAGACGGCCCAACGGCTGGCGTTCCACCTTCTCAAGGAACCGGCCGAGGACGCGCGACGTCTCGGGGCCGCCATCGGCACGATCCACGAGAAGCTCACGAACTGCTCCATCTGCGGCAGCATCACCGAACTGCACGACGATCCCTGCCGCATCTGCGAGCATCCCCAGCGTGACCATAAGGTCATCTGCGTCGTCGAGGACGCCGACGACGTGTCTATCTTCGAGCGCACCGGCACATACACCGGCATGTATCACGTTCTCGGCGGGCTGCTGTCGGCGCTCAATCACGTGCGTCCCGAGGATCTGCGCATCCCGGAACTCGTCAACAGACTGGGGGACGGCGAGGTGACCGAGGTGATCTTCGCGCTGAGCCCCAGCGTCGAGGGCAGCGCCACGGTGACCTACATGCTGCAGCATCTCACCCCTCACGACATCCGCGTGACGCAGATCGCATACGGCGTGCCCATCGGCAGCGACTTGGACTACGTCGACGACGTCACGCTGAGCCAGGCCCTCGAAGCGCGCAACGAGGTCACTTGATGGGCGCCCAGCGCATCGCGGCCTTCCTCCTACCCGCGCTCGTGCTGCTCGGATGCGTCGCGGACGAGCGTCTCGCCGACGCCCAGGCATTGCCTACTTTCAACGGCGAACTGGCGATGATCGCGCTCCGGCGGCAGGTCGCCATCGGCCCACGCGTGCCTGGCACGGACACGCACGTAGAGACGCGCGATTACCTCGTGGAGCAGCTCGGGGTCTTCGCGGATGACGTCCAGCTCCAGTCGTTCACGATCACCGACGGTGGCCGCGACATCCCGATGCACAACGTCATCGCGACGTTCGGGAACGCCACCGAGTCGCCCGTCCTGCTCTGCGCGCACTGGGACACGCGGCCGTTCGCCGACCGCGACCCGAACCCCGACAACCGAGACACCCCCATCCCGGGCGCGAACGACGGCGCCTCGGGCGTCGCGGTGCTGATCGAGTTGGCGCGCGTGTTCGACATCGTGGCGCCGCCCGTACCCGTGGTAATCGTGCTGTTCGACGGTGAGGATTGGGGAAAGACGACCGCGAACATGTTTCACGGTTCGCGCTACTACGCCCGCAACCTCATACCCGCCCGCCCGCGGTGGGCGATCCTGCTGGATATGGTGGGCGATGCGGACTTGTCGATACCTGTCGAGCCCACGTCGCTTCAGGCCGCGCCGGACATCGTCCGCGGCGTGTGGGCGACCGCTCAGGACATGGGTGTGACGCAGTTCAGCCCGCGTACGGGCCCCGCGATCTCGGACGACCACGTCCTGCTCATCAAGGCGGGAATCCCCGCCATCGACATCATCGACTTCAGCTACCCGCCCTGGCACACGGTTGAAGACACGCCCGACAAGTGCTCGTCGGAAAGCCTCGACGCCGTCGGCTCCGTGATCGCGCGGTACATCTACACCCTCGGCGGATAGGCCGATGCGCGACGCCATCGCCGAGGCCTTCGAGCGTGCTGGCTTCGTGCTGGACGATGGGCAGATCGCCGCCTTCGTCGAATACGCCGCGCTGCTCGACAGGTGGAACGCGCGGATGAACCTGACATCTGTCCGCGACCCCCACGAGTACATCGACGCGCACTTCGTCGACTCGGTCCTTATCACGCGCCACGTCGAGGTCGCACAGGCGGCGCGCATTGCGGATATCGGCAGTGGCGCGGGCTTCCCGGGCGCGCCCATCGCCATCCTGCGACCCGATGTCCACATCACGCTGATGGAGTCCGCCGCTCGGAAGGCGAGCTTCCTGCACACGGTGAAATCAACCTTGCGGCTGGAGGGCCTGTCGGTATCGTGCGAACGCGTTGAACCGGACGGCATACCGGCCGAGAGCCGGCACGCTTTCGATGGCGTAGTTTCGCGCTACACCGCCTCCGTGGAGTGGGTCGCGACGTGTGCGCGTGAGATGACTGGGCCGGGCGGGTGGTGCGCGGTTCACAAATACGACGACGAAGATGAGAGGAACGCGCTGAGCCGCGTGAGCGAGTGGCCCGACGTGGCCGAGGTCCGTTGGGCGTCCGATCCACAGGCGGCGGCACGTCGACGCTTTGCGTGCGTCGAGTTCAGTGGACCGCCCACGGTCGCGGCAATGGACGCGTGACTCCAGCCGAGTCAGCAACCCGCGCATTGCCCGCTGCCGCAGTCGAAGGCAGAATCGGGCGTGGCCCGTCGTCGCCGATCGCGCCGGGGATTGCTTGATGCCGTCGAGCCCGACACGCGTACCCGCGCTCTACCGCTGGCTGAGCAGTCTGCGCAGCCAGTTGGTGCTGATGCTGCTGCTCGCCTCCCTGGCTCCGGTGCTCGCGGTCGTGTTCTTCCCCGGCGTTGGCCTGTACGACCTGAGTCGGGGCGCGCTCGAGGACACGGTCGGGACGCACCTGCATGAGGTCGCCGAGGAAGTCCTCGGCCGCGCGACGGCTCCGGCGCAAGCGCGACTCGACAACGTCGTCGGTTTGGCGCGCGACGTGCAACCGTACCTCGCCGAAATGCTGCGGCATGACCCGGTCGACCTCTACCGGGCGTGGAAGTTCTCCGGTCAGTCGCTCACCGATGAACAGATACTCGCCCTGCGACGCACACTCACGGATCGCGCGCCTCGTATGGTCCACTACGTCATCGCGGACGCGCGCGGCATCCTGCTGATGTCCGGGAACCGCTACGCGCCCTTCGACATGAGCGAAGAGCCCTGGTGGAAAGAGGCGGTAGAAACCCGACGCAACTACATCGGCAAAACCGCCTACGACGACGCCAACGACTCCGTGATGCTGAGCATCTCCGTCCCGGTGCGCGAGGGCGACGAGATCCTGGGCGTCATCAAGGCGGTGTTCGCCATGCCCGAGCTGGGGAGACTCGCGCGCGTGGCGCCCTCGGACAACATCGACCGCGAGCGCGACGTCGTCATCATGGGTCGTGACGGCCGAGACGGCGCGGTCTACATGGTTGCCGCCTCGGCGACCGACTGGCGTTCTCTGCGCGATGGCGACCAGGTGTGGATCGAGGTCGACGGCCATCCGGAGTGGGCCGCCGGACCCATCGTCGCCCTGGATCACATCGATCTCCCCACGGGCTCGTCGCTGTCGGTGACGGGCAAGACGGTCTCCGAGCTCGAAACGGAGATTGCCGTTAGGCTGGCGGATGATGCCGACCTGGCGGCTCCGCCGATTACACGCCTCGCGGTGAAGAAGGCGCTGCTGCTCTACTCGCGTGCGGCGGAGGAGGCGACCCGGCGCAATTCGTCGCAGACACGGCAGCTTCACAGCGTCGAGGAGGACGGGTACGGGGCCGAACGTGTCTACGGGTTGGCGCGGCCCACGTCGAGCGTTTTGCCGTGGTCGGTCGTCGTGTCGGAGCCCACGCGGCTCGCGTTCACGTCTGCGGAGGCGTTGCGGGAAGACGTGCTGTGGGTCGTCGGCGTTGTGATCGCGGGGCTGGGAGTCACGTCGGTGATCTTCGCGCGTCGTCTGGTGCGGCCACTGCGGCAGATAACCGACGCGGCGCAGGTGATCCGTCGCGGCGACTACCAGCAGGCGATCCCCATCACGATGCACAACGAGATCGGCATCCTCGTCGAGGAATTCAACGAGATGACCGGCACGGTGCAGGACGCCCTCGGGCGGCTAACGCGCGAGGAGAGGAAGCTCAACAGCGTCCTGAACAGCATCGCGGAGGGGATCGTCTACCTGGACTTGGACCGGCGCGTCGTGCTTACGAACCCCGCCGCGGAGCATCTTCTCGGTCTGCCGGACGACACCGCCGGGAAGATCGTCGACGATCTCCTGGACGCCGATGTCGTTGATCGCCTGTTCTCCGCCGAACGCGGCTCGCGTCGTCGCGCCAGGCCCGTGTCGAGCGAGGCGTCACTCACCGTGGGCGAGGAGACACGCGCGCTGAAGGTCGTGTCGAGCCCGGTGTTGGCGGGCGACGACTCACCGATCGGCACGGTGTACGCGCTCGACGACATAACGCGTGAGAAGGAGATCGAGCAGATGAAGTCGGACTTCGTCGCGCTCGTCTCCCACGAACTTCGCACGCCGCTGACGTCCATCTACGGCTACACCCGGCTGATTCTCGACGGCAAAACCGGCGAGGTGCCCGCCGTCACGCTGGACAAGCTGGTGCGCGTGGAACGGCAGGCGTTACGGCTGTCGCATCTCATCAGCGACCTGCTGGACCTGTCGCGCATCGAGTCCGGGCGGATGGAGATGCGGATGGCGCCGACATCCATCGTCGACGTTGCGGCGACCCGCATCGAGGACATACGCACGCAGGCGGACGACAAGGAGATCAGGCTCACGCTGGAGGCGGGCGACGACGTCCCGGATGCTGTCGCGGACGGCGAACGCATTGGCCAGGTGCTCACGAATCTGCTGAGCAACGCGGTGAAGTTCACGCCGCATGGGGGGAGCGTGCAGACGCGGATACGTCGCGAGGGGTCGCTGCTGTCGGTGCAGGTTGTCGACACCGGCGTGGGCATTCCGCCCGAGGAACGGACCAGGATATTCGAGAAGTTCCATCAGGTGAGCAACGTCCACACGCGGCAGCAGGGCGGGACGGGCCTCGGCCTCGCGATCGCGAGGAGCATCGTGGACGCGCACGGAGGGCGCATCTGGGTGGACGACGGCTCGGGCTCAGGCAGCGACTTCCGGTTCGTCCTGCCCCTGGAGCCATCCGACACTCCCGCCGACCACGTCGAGGCCGAAGCTTCGTAAGGAACGCTAAGTACGGGTCGCGCATCAGTTGACTTTCGCCGTCCCGCGGCGATGCTGCTCGCCGCCCAAGGCCGCTTCGAACCCTACGCGCCCTGCGTCCATGTCAGTAGACGTCGCATCGCCCAGAAGTGCGTCGCCGGATGCCGGGAGCGCGCGGCGGCCATCTCGCGTTTGCGTAGACAATGGGCCCTCACCCGGGCGCTATGCCCAGCGCGGCGAGTCGGGCCCGCGGCCACCCCATGGCCGCGGGACGTGGTACGCGCAGACCCGGCGCGCCGATCCCCAGCTGTCCCGCCCGCCCTAGATCAATGCTGTGCGCTGCCGCGGCGTCGACCCACCGCTGGCTCCGTCGGGTCGATCGTCGCGCGGGGCGCCACGGCAGACGACCTGCCGCAACGCCTTTGACAGCGGAGAAGGCCACGATCCCCTCATGAAAGGCGCCGGCGCTGCGGTATTGCAGCACCGGCGAAGACCCCATGGCGCCCACCGAGGCGCCAGGGTTTCCCCTACAAAACTCACGTATTCGACAGTAGTTCTCCCGTCAGCGTCGGTTGGGCCGCAGGCTAAAACTAGCTGTGGAGCCTGATGCGCGGTCGCGCGCGCCAGGGGCGGTCCCGTGGGCGATGGCGCCCCGGCGCCGCGCTTCTGCGGAAAAACCCTCGGCGACTCCCTCTGCATACTACGCAGCGCGCCCGTCGCGCCGTGGGTTCTGCCGTCTGGGATCGCCGACGGCTCGCGCGCGCGGGCCGCCCCCGTGGCGACACCGAGTCGGTGGCCGGCCCAGGGGTGAACGTGACTCCTGATGTGGCCCGGCGTCCCCGCACGCGGACTTGGCGAGGACCCGAGCGCCCGCAGATGGATTGTCGCGACGAACGGACTGGGCGTGCCAACACTGGCGCCCACGCAGCACACAATCGGAGAGAGACGCTATATGCGCGCTTGGTTACTCAACGAGACGACGTGTCGCCCACGACCCGCGCGGTTGGTCTCTCTCCTGGGCCTGGCATTCGGCATCCTCGCTGCAAGCGCCCAAGGCCAGGTGTTTTCGGTGGCGGACATCTCCGTAGCCGAGGACACGGGATTGGCGAGTTTCACGGTGACGCTCACGGGCGCCCCTGCTAGCCCAGCCACCTATAGCTACACGGTCGACTACGTCGTCGCAGATGGGACGGCGATCGCCGCCGACGGGGACTACACGGCGGTCGTCGGCGCCCAGACGCTGGCATTCACCGAGGCCGATGCGACGACGGCGACGGTAGCGGTCACGCTAGGCGCCGACGCCCTGGACGAGCCGGACGAGACGCTCACGCTCACGTTGACGGCAGTCGCGGGCGGCGCGAGCATCGATCCCGCGGCGACCACCGCGACGGCGACGGTAACGAACGACGACGTGCCTGCTCTCACGATCACCGGCGTCACGGTCGGGGAGGGCGATGGCGGCCCGACGACCCAGGCGACAGTCACCGTCTCGATGGACAACGCGAGCACGCAGCCCGTCACCGTGCAGGCGGACACCGCCGACGACGTGGCAGTTGCGCTCGAAGGTGACTACGTCCCGGTAGTCGCCCAAGCCGTCACGATACCGGCTGGTCTCACCTCCGCGACGGTCGGCGTCACGGTCAACGACGACACGCTCGACGAACCCAACGAGACGATCACAATCAGCCTCTCCGCGCCGGGCGGAGGCGCTAGCGGCGTCGCGCCCACACTGTCTGTGGCGAGCGCGACGATCACCGTCGACAACGACGACACCCCGACGATCAGCATCGTCGACGGCTCCGC
This sequence comes from Candidatus Poribacteria bacterium, assembly GCA_018644665.1. GTDB lineage: Bacteria > Poribacteria > WGA-4E. Next base: position 43,133 of record JABGQA010000138.1, on the reverse strand, counting down.
TTCCGAAGCCGAGGCCAGCGGCGTCGCTCAGGCGCTTGTCACGCTGACCAACGCCAGCACGGCCGCTATCACGGTCACCGCGACCAGCGCGGGCGCCACGGCGACAGAGGGCGTCGACTACACCGCAGTCGCGGCGACGATCACCATCGCGCCGGGAGAGACAACGGCGACGGTCGATGTCCCACTTATCGACGACGGTATAAAGGAAATCAACGAGACCCTGACGCTCACCCTGTCGGCTCCGGGCGGCGGGGCGACCTCGCCTCCGACGATCGGGGACGGAGCCGCGGTCGTAACGATCGTCAACGATGACGACGCTTTGCCGGCAACGGCTCTCACGGTCACCGTGTCAGATGCGGTCGACTCTGGCCTGGTCGAAGGCGCCACGGTCAGCGTGTTCCTGCCGGATGGGGTGTCCCCCGCCGTCGTGCAGGACGGGAGCCCATCGAAGAGCACGGACGCGTCGGGCGTCGCCATCTTCGCGGGTCTGCTGCAGGCGGTCGACTACGTCGTCCATGTGGAGGCGGGATCGCACGGGTATATCCGCAAGCACACCGCGGACACGACGGCTCTCCCGATAACAATGACGACGGGCGGGGAGACCTTGGGCGTGTCGCTGGACCACACCTCGGTCAGTGTGACGGTCGAAGACGAGGACGCGACGACATCTCCGTCTGGCATCCCCGGCGCGACGGTCGTCATCGCCGGTCTGCCGCCTCAGACAACCGACGCCAACGGCATCGCGGTCCTCACACAAGTGCCCACCGACGTGCTGCAGACGGTGACGGTCACAGGCCCGGCCGAAGCCGGCACGACACGCTACCAAGGCGCGTCACTCGCAGGCATCACGGTGAGCGAGTCGGTGGCGACGGTCGTGGCCGCCCCCATCGTACTGTCCAATGTGCGCCTCCAAGTCGTTGTCACGACCGAGGACCCAGCGGGCGACCAAGTCGCCTTCGGCGGAGCCTCCGTGACGATCACCGGGGTGGACAACGGCGTCGTGGACCTGAGCGCGCAGAGCGTGCAGTTGCTCACCGCGTTGGGTGATCTGGACTTCGATGCCGTAGCCGAGACAAGCGGCGTGGCTGACTTCGGCGACCCGTCCGTCGGTGGCGGCATACTCGCAGGCGACTACATCGTGACCGTCGTGAACGCGGGGCACGTGACGAGCGTCGGCGCAGCGCCGGTGACGGTCGGCACGTCAGCCGTGGCCGCGGACGCCGCGGCGCTCGCCTACACATCCATCACGATCCACGTCAGCAGCGGCGGGATCGACATCAGTGGAGTCGCTGTTGCCGCAGCGCTCGATGGCGGCGGCGTCGTGACGCCCCCGCGTACCCTCCCAAGCCCCGCAGTGACAGACGCCGGCGGGCTGGTTGAGTTGCGCGGCATCGACGGCACGTCCGGGCAAGTACACACGCTCACGATGAGCAAAGACGGGTTCGTCACTTCGTCTATCGCCGGACAGCAGATCAGCGACACCGCGTCGACCGGCACGATCGACGTTCTCACTCCCGCGATCAGCGTGGATGTGAGCAACGCCGCCGGCGCGTTCGACGGCGTGAACGTGACCGTTAGTGGCCCGTCCGGGACGTTCACGGCGATCACGAACCAGACGCCGACGACGGTGGGCGGCCTCTCCGGCACGGTCGGGCCGGGGCATGCGGTGTTCCCGACACTCCTCGCGGGCGACTACACGGTCACGGCGTCGCTGGACGGCTGGATATCCGCGCAACAGACGCCGGTCACTCTCGCCGCCACCACGCAGTCGGCCGTCGCGTTGGTCCTTACTGAGACGCAACTCACGGTCACCGTGTCAGGCATCGACATCAGCGACGATGTCACGGTCACGCTACCCGCCGGAGCGAACATAGATCCTCTGACGATCCCGGCCGTGGGGTCTTCGGAGAACTTCGTGTTCACGGGCGCCACTGGAGGAGTGTACGACGCCGTCGTGACCGGCGCGGGCTACGAGAACCTGACCGTGTCGGCGACAGTCGACGCGGCGCCGGGAGCAACTGTCACCACGGCGACGGGTGCCCTCGTCAAGAACACCGCGTCGATCACGGTCACGCCGGATGGCGCGACGGCGCCTGCTCCGTTCGTGGCCGCGGGTCGTGGCGTCTATACGGCGACGAAGGTCCTCGCCAGCCAGAGCGTCGACATCACGAAGGTCGGGTACATCACGCAGACGGTGGACCTGACCATCGACGCGGACGGCGTTCTCGACGCCCAGCAGAGCGCGACGCCTGTCACTGCCGTTGATCTGCAGTTCACCTCTTTGACCGTCGACGTCACGGAAGGGCCTACGGCCGAGGAGGCCGTCCCCTCCGAAAACGCCCGCGTGGTGCTCCTGGTGTTCGACGATGGCGCCGGGACCTACATCGCGGCTTCGGGATCGGTGGCGGGCGACACGGCCGACAAACTGACGGTCGCCGGGCAGGCGGCCTTCGCCGGCTTCGACGCCAACGGCGACTACCAGCTCAACATCTCGCAGGAAGGCTTCACGCCTCGCCTGGGCCTGTCGATCGCGGACGACGGGGTCACGAACGTCGATGTCAGCGCGGACGCCCCGGTCGTCGTCAACGCCGTGCTGATCGCGTCGCTGACGCTGGACGTCTCCGCTCTGCCCACGATCTACCGCGGGGAGAGCTATAGCGTCGGTTCGATCAGCATCCCCGGTCCCGGCACTCCTCCGTTCGCGGCCTCGGTTACATCGGAGGACGCGCCCAACGTCTTCGAGGCGTACGTGCAGGGGAGCAGCATCCAGATATCCGCGCAGGCCGCGGACACTATGGACATCGACGCCGCGTTGAGCGCGGTCAACATGACGCTGAGTTTCGCCGACAGCGGGTCGCCACCCACCGGTGGGACGACGACGCTCACGGCGCAGGTTGATGACGGGATCGGCGTGTTCGACGCCTACGGCGACAGCATCATCCGAGGCGGCAACATCGTCGTCGCGCTCCGCAACGTCGGGGCGTCGAGGACGGTGGACTTCACGGTCACGCCGGCCATCGCCGGTCTCACGATGCCGACTGCGCTGGAAGCGGGCGCGTTGGGTCAGGCTGCGGCTGGTGATGTCGAAGCGATCGTGACGATTCCCGCCGACGCCACGCCTGGCGTTTACACCATCGGCGCCACAGTGAGTGGCATCGACCTGGACCGCGATGGGGGCGACGACGTTCCCGCGGGGACGCCGGCGACGGTAGACATCGTCGTTGTGGACACTCTCTCCGCGGTCAGCATCTCCTCGGTCGACCCGACGCTCATCTCGGGGATCTCGGGCGCCGCCGCTACCGTCACGATCACGATGCTCAGCGCCGATGAGGCCGCCAGCGTCGCGGACATCCAGTTGGTTGACCCCTCGGGCGCCGTGGCCCTCGCGGCTCCGGTGTCTGCCGGCGGCAGCCCGAACCTGCTGACGTTCGTCGTGCCGCAGGGATTCGCGCCCGGCATCTACACGCTGTATCTCGACGCTCAAGGCCCGACAGGCGTGGCGGGCGGAGCCCCGACCGGGCAGTACGTAGCGATCGCCGACGCGATCCAGGACGGCTGGCAGTCGTCACTGACCATCACCACCACCGACGGGTTCAGTCGGACGGTGTTCTTCGGCGCAGCCGTGAACGCCACGACCGGCTTCAACGCTCAGGAAGACGTCCCGCTTCCGCCGGATGAGCCACAGCGCCTCGTGACGACGATGGTCCTCCGACGCGCGGGCGCGCCGACCACCGGACTGCTCCGCGACATCGTCGCTACCAGTTCGATCGACCCGCCCAACCCAGACCCGGTTCTGACGTGGCAGTTGGACGTCCTCGTGCCGGACGCGCAGACGGGCGCGCTCTCGTGGAGCAGCGACTTCCTCAACGGGACCCTAACCGGATACTTCGACAACGCGTTCATCGACCTGCCAAACGGCGACACGCTGGACATGCGGGATCGAGGAACCGGCACGGGAGGCATCAGCCTGCCGCCGGGCTCGCACACGCTGGCGCTACGTCTCGAACGGAGCGACGCGGACCATCTGCTGTCACTCAGCCTCGGTGAGGGCTGGACCGCGATGTCGCTGCCCGGACCCCCAGATGGGGCGATCGCCACGATCGGCTCCCTGCGTAACGCGCTGGGCGCCAACACCATCTGGAAGTGGGACGCCGCGACACAGAGCTACGCGCGTCCGCTGAGCACCGACCTCGTGCAGCATGTCGACACGGCGTACTTCGTCCACCGCGCCTCCGCGGCAGACGTGGACATCAACGTCAACATCGACACGCGCGTGGCGCGTCAGGTGACCGTGCCGATCGACGCCGGCTGGAATTTCGTGGGGGCCATTCAGGCCGATCCCAGCTCCAACCAACTCAACGACGCGTTCAGCACCGGGCCGAACTCGGTCTTCGAGTACGACCCGTCGACGCAGAACTACGCCGTTGCTACGGCGTTGGCTCCGGGACGTGGGTACTGGGTGCTGGCGACCGGCGCGGACAGCGTCGTATTCGCGCAGCCGCAACACCGCAACACGGTCCTCGGCAACACGGCCCTCGCGGCGCCGGCGCTCAGCGACCTGAGCTGGAGCACGCGTCTCAGCCTCGAATCCGCCGACGCGATGCGCTCGGTAGACATCGGGGTCAGCCCACTCGCGACGACCGGCTACGACCGGTATGACATCGCGCAGCCTCCGCCACCCGCGGATCGCAGCGCGTCGGTGTTCTACGCGGACGTGGACCACATCGCGAGCCGTCTGACGCGTAGCGTGCAGCCCCTCTCCACCGACGGTGGCGAGTGGACGCTGACTGCGCGCGCGGTGGGCGAGTCGATGCTGCGTTGGGACCCGGTGGCGTTGGAGCAGGGGTACCGCCTGTGGATCGAGGTCGGCGACACGACCTACGACATGAACCAGGCGCGCCGTGCGACGGTGCCGGACGGCATCCAGCGTTTCCGCGTGTTCGCCACGTGGACTCCTCCGTCGTCGACGCGACTGCTGGCGAACTACCCCAACCCGTTCAACCCGGAGACGTGGATTCCGTTCGAGCTGGAGACGGCATCGGACGTGACGGTCTACATCTACGACATGCGGGGGTCGGTCGTGCGGACGCTGGAACTGGGCTATCGCGAGGCGGGCTACTACGCCGAACACGCGGACGCCGGATACTGGGATGGTCGTAACGACCTGGGCGAGCGCGTCGGTAGCGGGGCGTATGTCTATGCGCTACGCGCGGGCGACCGCTCCGCGATGCGTCGCATGGTCATCCTCAAGTAGCGCGAGGCGTCGACCACGGACAGACCGCGAACTGGAAGCCCCGCCCCTGTGACGGGGCTTCCGTCGTTGCTCCCACCAATGCGGGTGCGGAACCCGCGCGTCTGACAGCATCGAGCCGAACTTGGGCGATACGACATCTCCGCCGACCGTTGGAGCCGGCGACACGCCCGCAAACGCGCTTTGTGACTGAGATTGTCTTGCCAAACGAGGCGCCTTCTGGCACGATAATCACGGTCATTAGGCGCGCCGCTAGCTCAATGGTAGAGCAACGGACTCTTAATCCGCAGGTTGAAGGTTCAAGTCCTTCGTGGCGCACCACTCCCCCGCCTGTTTGTGACGCTATCTCGCTACCTAGCAGGGCCAACACGTAGTTGACCCGCGCGCCAATTCCAGGCAGTCCTGGGCCCGTCGAACTAGACGGATCGCAGTGGGCGCCGATGGTGGCGATCACGTAGGCCCCGGTTCGCCCCGACACGCTGCCACATGCCTGCTCTGCATCGCTCCAGCCTCCCAGCTTGCGCTCTGGGCGTCGCGCGGTGCGTCGATCCGAGGCCGTCTGCGTGTCAACGGGCCACAGGGCGCGCGACGTTCGACGTCACACCCGACGCTGCGACGGCGCGGGTGTAGGGCATGGCGCGTGCAGCGACGCCCGTCGAGTGGCTTGTGAACCGGCGCCGGCGACACTATCATGCGACGATGAGATTCATGGCACGCCGTGACTCGAGCGCGGCTGAGGTTTGGGTGTCTCGATACCGGAAGGATTCTCCATGCAGAGCGCGGAAACCCGACGAACAGCGTGGTTCGCCGTTGCGCCGATTGCCCTGGCTATGGCGCTCGTCAGCGCGACCGCGTTTGCGCAGGTGGGCTTCGCGGAGATCAAGCCGCCAGACGACGCGGTGGAATACAGCAGCATCTATAACGGAGTGTTCTTCGTCACTGACACCATTGGGTTCCTAGTCGGCGAGCAGTCTCTCGAATATGAGAAGGCCACCGTCGCGGTTACGCATGACAAGGGATCTACCTGGGAAGTGATGCCCGGACTCTCCGTAGGGCGACTCATGGGCGGCGCGTTCGTCGATGAGAATACAGGCTGGGCCGTGGGCGCGGCCGGGACGATCCTCGCCACGACGGACGGCGGCGCGTCATGGGACACGCAGACGAGCAAGGTGACGGTCGACATCCAGGACGCCTACTTCCTCACTGAAAAAGTCGGCTGGGCAGTGGGCAACAACAGCACCGCCCTTGGCACGAAGAACGGCGGCAGGTCGTGGCAGATTCTGTCCGGGGGAACGCCCAGCGGACAGGTCGGCGAAGGTGAAGTGACCTTCGTCGCCGTGCACTTCTTCGACGAGAAGAACGGGATCGTCGCCGGCGCCGGCATCGAGGGCGTGATCGAAGTGACGTCCGACGGCGGCAAGACGTGGGAGCCGGTGCACCCATGGGAAGACAACTACGGCAGTTTGGCGTTCGCCGACGCCAACACAGGCTGGGCGGTCGGCAAGTACGGGCTGATACACGCCACGACCGACGGCGGCCAAACGTGGACGCCACAGAACAGCAGCACCGAAGAGGATATATGGGCGATATCCGCGGTTAGCCCGACAACCGCCTGGTATTCGGGCGACCTCGGCACCATCGGCTACACGACCGACGGTGGCTCCACGTGGCAGACCGTTGGCGTGCAGGTTGAGTTCTTTGGCCAGAAGAAGGACCTGACGCGCCCGATCAACGGCATCTCGGCGCTCGGTAGCAAGGCGTGGGCCGTGACCGACTACGGCCGCGTGCTGTACTTCGAGCTGCAGTAGTCGAGCCGCCAATACGGCGTTACGAGCGAAGCGGCGCGGCGCCATCGAGAGATGTCGCATGGCGCCACGCCGCGAATCGCGGGCGATGACCCACGAGACCATGAAGACAGTGTACGCAGGGCTCCGCGGCACGGGGCGATGGCATCGCGTGGCGCGCGGCGTCACCGTGGCGGCCGTCGTGTGTCTCGGGGTGTGCCTCGGGCTAGGGTGTTCGCCCCCGGAGACGGAAGTCGCGGAACTCGTGATCCAGGCGACGCCTGTCGCCGACGGGATCTACGTGCTGACGAAGTCAGGCATCGGCGGCAACATCGGCCTGTGTGTCGGCGACGACGACGCCTTCCTCGTCGACTGCGGGGACTTCTTCGTCGGCAACCTGCTGATGCCGTTCGCGGACGAAATCGCGCGCACCGTCGCGAGCGTCAGTGATCGTCCGATCGGCCACGTCGTGAACACGCATTGGCACGCCGACCACGCCGGCGGCAACGCGGACCTCGCCATCGCGGGGGCGGTCGTCATCGCACACGAGAACGTGCGGGAGCGTCTCGCGGCGCCAGCGGGGCCGGAAGCGTACAACGTTACGATGCCGCCGTCGGAGCCCGAGGCCCTCCCGATCCTCACGTACACGGACTCCATGACGCTCTATCGGAACGGCGAGGAGATCCACCTGATCCACCCGCCAAACGCCCATACGGACGGCGACACGATCGTGCACTTCCGGAACGCCAACGTCCTGCACCTTGGGGATCTCTACTACAACGGGATGTACCCGTTCTCGCCCCTCGACGCCGCGAGTGGCGGGTCCGTGGATGGGACGATCGCCGCCCTGGACCGCGCCCTTGCCATCGGAGGCGACGACGCGACGTACATACCGGGTCACGGCCCGGTGTCCGGGGCGGAGGGCGTGCGCGCGGCGCGGGGCATGCTCGCAACCGTGCGCGAACGAGCCGCTGCGCTGATGCAGGAGGGGCGGACGCGCGAGGAGATCGTCGCCGCGGGACTCACCGACGAGTTCGACGCGACCTGGGCGAGCCCCATCATGACCGGGGACGCGTTCGTCGGCATCGTCTACGACTCCCTCCTATCGCACCAGCAGACGCCCGAGACGGACGCCACGGAGCGAGCGGCCTCGGATGATCCGTGACTACTGACTTGGGCCGACGCTCCCGCGTTCCGAGCCCATCCTGCATCGATGCCGCACAGGCGCCGAAGCGGCTGACAGCTCTGTGCGTCCTGCTCATCGTCGCCGGCCTTGCTGCCTGTGATCGCGGCGCTGACACGCCCGCCGCCGTGGCCCCTGTAGCAAGCGCTCCCCTGCGGTTCACCGAGACCGCGGTGGACGCGGGAATCGACTTCGTGTCCATGTACCGAGACGACGTCCTCGACTACGTGTCCGAGGCGATCGGCGGCGGCGCGGCATGGCTCGACTACGACAACGACGACGACTGGGACGTCTACATCACGACCGGCGCGGGTCACCCGAACGCGCTCTACCGGAACGACGGTGGGACGTTCACCCTGGTGTCCGCCGAAGCCGGCGTAGGTCACGAGGGCTGCGGCATGGGAGCCGCCGCCGCGGACTACGACGCCGACGGCTGGCCCGACCTGTTCGTGACGAACTTCGGCGCGCCGGATGCTCTCTATCGAAACAGAGGCGACGGCACGTTCGAGGACGTTACCACTAGCGCGCGAGTCGGCGGAGAGCCGACGGAATGGAGCGCCTCGGCCGCGTGGGGCGACGTGGATGGCGACGGCGATCTCGATCTGTACGTCGCGAGATACGTCGACTTCAGCGACCCGTCATCCGCGATGGGCGTGTACGTCGCCGTGAAGCCCGAGGGGCCGGAGACGCTCCACCCCGAGTTCTACGCCCCTCAGGCGAACGCGCTCTATGCCAACAACGGCGACGGCACGTTCGACGACGTGACCGACCGCGCGGGGGTCCGCGACGCAGCCGGGAAGGGGCTGGCCGTCGCATTCGCCGACTACGACAACGACGCTGACCTCGACCTCTATGTCGCCAACGACGTCTCGGCGAACACGATGTTCACGAACCGTGGCGACGGCACGTTCGCGGACACCAGTTTCCTGACAGGGACGGACGATCTGCGCGCCGGGATGGGCATCGACTTCGGCGACATCGACGAGGACGGGGACCTGGACTTCTTCGTGACGTACCTCCAGGACGAGATGAACGGCCTCTATCGCAACAACACGACGCGACACGACGCGGCGCCATCCGACACCTTCGACGACATCGCCTCCGAGGCAGGCGTCGCCATGTCGAGCCTCGGACTGACCGGGTGGGGGACGGTCCTCGAGGATTTCGACGGCGATGGCGACTTCGACCTGTTCGTCACGAACGGGCATGTGAACGTAGATCAGTCAAACCCGGTGGAGTGCATCGGGCAGCGGGACCAGGTGTTCAGGAACGACGACGGCGCACTCACCGATGCGCCCGACGCCTTCGCGTTCACGGACTGGCGCGCAGGGCGGGGTCTCGCGGCGGCGGACTACGACAACGACGGCGACGTGGATGTCCTCGTCGTGCAGAACAACGCGCGCGCGCTGCTCTTCCGCAACGACACGCAGAGCACGGGAGATTGGGTGAAAGTCCGCGCGCCCGTTGGAGCGCGAATCCACGTCCAGATCGGCGGGCGGACGCTCATCCGCGAGGCGCGCGCTGGCTCCAGTTTCCTGTCGACACACGCGCCCGAGATGGTCATCGCCACGCCGGGTGGGCGCACCGTCGATCGGGTGACGATGGCGCGGCCCAGGCAGGAAACCGTCTCGAACCCGCCTCCCCGAAGCGTCACGACGTTCTACGCGGACGACCGGCCGGCCACGGTGACGTCGCCGTAGCGGCGTCGGCGCCCTACTTCAGATGCGTGTCGATCCACGCGGTCGCGTCGTCGACGTATTCGACCGGCAGGCTGTGGCCGCTTTCGTAGAACTTCAGCATCTTGTCGGGACCGGGGATGAGCCCCAGCACGTGCTGCGCTTGCGCTTCCGTGTAGAACTGATCCTCGGCGCCCATCAGCATAGCGAACGGCGTGTCGCCGACGTGCGGCGCGACGCGGGCCGGAGAGGATGAGGGCGAACCCATAGGCGGCGCCACGCAAGCCACGGCAACGTCCACCCGCGAGTCCAACGCGGCTAGGTAGTAGAGCATCATCCCGCCCATGCTGTACCCGATCGCGCCGATGCGGTCGGCGTCGATGTCATCGCGCGTCTCGAGCCAGTCCAGGCCACGGCGATAGTCGACGGTGGACTCGGTCATCAGCGCTCTGAGTCGGCTGAATTCGTTGCGCCCGAACATCGCCCACGGTTCCTCGTAGCGGTTCAGCGCGCTACGCTCGCCGTGGTACTTCGCGTCCAGGGCGAATACGGCGTAGCCGAGCGCGATGAGCTTCCCGGTCATCTCCGGGCCGCTGGTGAAGGCGCTGTCCCACCATCCCTGCTTGCGGTCGCCGAGGCCGTGCATGAGCAGGACGCAGGGGAACGGCGCGTCGCCCTCCTTGGGGATCGACAGGAAGCCCGGGATGATCTCGTCGCGGGAGCCGCGGAAGGCGACCTTGTAGCGCGTCTGCGTGTCGAACTCCGTCTCGCCCACGATCGCCGCGTCTAGCGGGATCGACGCGTCGTAGCTCATGAAATCCGCCGCGAGCGCGAACTCGCCGTCGGTGTACGGCTCGGGGAACTCGCTCTCCTGAGCAAACGCCGCCGCCGCGATGGCGAGGACGGCGAGGGTCACGCAGATTCGGGCAGGACGATGCATCGCGCGGGCCATGGCGGAGGTCCTCTGTGTGGGAGAGCGCAACACGCGGCTAGGCGCGATTCGGTGAGCCTAACGCTCCGGGTCATGCCCTCGCAACGGGGCGCCTCGTCCGGTCGGTGAGCGCAGGTCGAGTAGGGTGTAGGCAGCTCGGTAGGGAGTCGTGGAACCCGTGTGAACACCGGCTTTAGCTCCTCTACTCCCTACTACCTACTATCTATATCTATCTATAGCATCTATGCCTGTGAGGACCTCTCGCGGTCCACTGCGCGTTCTCTCTACCGGAGCCCTCCGGCAGTAGGGAGTAGGCAGTTCGGGACGCGGACCCGCATGTCCACACGGTTTACCCGCTCCCTACACCACCACCTACCGCCTACCGGCTGCCGCCTCGCGGCCCGCGCATCTGGCAGTCCCGCATGTTCGGTTTGATCCGACCACCCCCCGCGCGGATACGGTCATGGTGGCGGCGGCTTCGTCGCCGGCCGGCAACCCACGACGGAGGGCAGAAGATGGACGCCTCGACCGCCACCGCCGAACCCACGACGCCGACGCCGACGGCCGAGAACGCGGCCCTGCCAGACACTCCGCCGGCGCTTCTCAACACGCTCCTCGACGCGATCGGTCTCGACGATTCCGACCGGCGTTCGCTGCGCTCCCGACGCGGCCTCACCGACGAGAGCATCGACGCGCTGAAGTTCCGCTCCGGCGGCGACCCGGTCCGACAGGCGCTCCTCGGCATCCGAGACGGCGGGTCATGGTCCGCGGCGCAGCTACTCGGCAGCGGGCTGTTCGTCCGAGGTGACGAGGCCGTCGCGCCGAACCCCATCTACCTCAAGCAGAACATCCTCATCCCTTACCTCGACGAACGCGACGACTGCATCGCCGTTCGGCCGCACAAGAACGGGCCGAAGGGCCATCCCGTGCGGATATACGCTCCCGGCTTCGCGTCGATGCCCATGTCGCGGGACGTGGTGATGGTCGAGGGCGAGTTCGGCGCCGCGGCGCTCCGGCAGGTCGGCTTCCGGGCGATCTCCGTGCCGGGCGTGTCGTCGTTCGCGGGGAAGAACTTCCCGCGGCTGGTGGCATGGTTGCGGGCGCGCGATGTTCGCGAACTCGTCGTCCTGTTCGACCGCGAGGACAAGGCCGATCCCGACAAGAGCGGGTACAAGGGCGACACGCTGAGTCGCTACGACACCGAGTACTGGGCGTGGCGCGTCGCCCACGATCTGGCGCACCACGACATCGACGCGCGCATCGCGACGTTCCCGCTCGAATGGGACCCCAACGCGGTGAAGGCGGACGCGGACTCGGCGCTGGCGGCGGGCACGTCGTGGGAGCAGTTCCTCGGCGTGGTTCGCGCGGGCGTCACGCCGTCGGAGTATCTGCGGTTGCGGCATCACACCGACGAGGCGCGCCGCGTGCTGTCGCTCAAGATGGCGAACCACCTGCTGCTCGACAAGCGCCGCGTCGTGGACGACGAGACGTATGAGCGTGGGTACCGCATCCGCGCGGCGGGCGTCTGCCGTGAGGATTTCGAGGAGCGGCCGAAGGTCGGCATCCGTCGGAAGACGCCGGTCCGCGTGTCGCACGCGCCGATATGGCTGTCGGGCCACGGCTTCGATGTCGAGACGCGCAGCCACTACGTGGAACTGTCGTACGTCCGTGCGCAGGACGGCGCGTCGGTGATGGAGTCGGAACTCGTGGAGCGCGGGGCGGCCATGAGCGCCCGTCGGCTCGTGGAATACGCGGACGTCGGGCTACCCGTGTCGTCGTCGTCGTCGAGCCGCCTGGTGGAGTACCTCGGCGCGCTCGAGGCGACGATGGCGCCGCATCTGCCCACCGCGCGTTTCACCGACCGCAACGGATGGCATCGGCCTGGCGGCGACCGTCAGTACGTGCTGGCCGCGGAGAACATCGCGCCGAGTGACCGGCCGCCGCGTCATCCCGTCCGGCAGTATCCGCGGAGTCACAGCGAGGAGAAGGCGATCCTGGACGGCATCTGCCGTCGTGGGACGGAGCGCGCGTGGATCGACCTGGCCGCGGAGGCGCGGGAGGCGTCGGACCTGGCGCGCTTCCTGTTGGCGGCGGGCTTCGCGGCGCCGTTGCTGTATCCCGTCGGCGCGCGTTCCTTCGGGGTGCACATCTACGGCGATAGTGGCGGCGGGAAGACGGCCGTGGCGAAGCTCGTGTCGTCGATCTTCGGTGATCCGTCGCGGCTCATCGGGAGCCTGTTCACGACGCTCGTCGGCGTCGAGCGGAGGGCGGCGCTGTTCTGCGACCTGCCCATCGTGCTGGACGAACTGCAGATGAACGCGGACCCCAAGATGCGTCGGACGCTGGCGTATCTCATCGCGCAGGAGGCCGGGAAGACGCGTGGCGCGAAGGAAGGCGGACTGCAGCACACGCCACGATGGCGCGTCGTGTCGTTCACGACGGGTGAGGAGCCGCTCACCACGCTGGACGATTTCGGCGGGCAGGCGGCGCGGGTGCTGGAACTGAGCGGCCGACCCATCCCCGACGACGCGATGGCGCGGCGCATCCACGAACTGACGCGGGAGCGGCATGGCCACGGCGGTCGCATCTTCGTCCACGCCCTGGTGGACCTCGACCCGGAGGAGTTGCGCGGGTTGCTCGCGGTCGCGGTGGCTCGCCTGCGGCGTCACATGCCCGACACGCGTCCCGCGACGGTCACAGCGCTGGCGACGGTCTGCCTGGCGGACGCTTTGGCGTCGGAGTGGGTGTTCGGCGCGTCGGAGTCGCGCGATGACCTGCTGGAGGCGTCGCTGACGATGGGTCGAGAGCTGTGGGAGCGTCAGCCGGCGAACGCGCCGTATGGCCCGCGGGCGTTGGACTGGGCGCGGTCGTGGTTGGTGTCGAACCGGCGTCGGTTCGCGCGCGAGGCGGAGATCGGCGCGGCGACGCGCGACATCCCCACCGAGCGCGAGGTGTGGGGGAAGATCGCCGCGGACGGCTCCGTCTACATCCTGCACAACGTCTGGGACATCGAGGTCGAGAAGGCAGGCTACAACCCCACGCGCGTGCTGCAAGACTGGCGGGATCGCGCGTGGATCGTCACGGACGGTCGCAACCTGAAGCCGCGCCGCTCGATCGAAGGGCGCATGACGCGCGTGGTGTGCTTGAAGCCGGACGCCATCGGCGTGGCGACGGAGTAGGGAGTAGGCATGGGTGTAGGGAGCGCGTCAGGCCGCTTGGCTACTGGGTTTGAGGGGCGCGCTACCTACTGCCTACCTACGGAACGCTAACGGGCACGGCGGGTTGCACGCTGTGAGGACCGGCGCGCCCTAGCCGGTGTCGGGTCCAGATTCGCCGCCGGGCGACGAGTCCTTCGCGGATGCGTCTGCCTCCGCGAAAGACTCCTGGTAGCCGTTCTCCTTAAATGCCTCCCACGCCTCCAAATCCTTCTGAACCGCGCCGTGCTCCAGGGCCCATTCCGTGAAGCCTTCGGGCGCGTTCTGCACGTCGTGGATGTTGGCGCCCTGGATGTTGGCGATCTCCTGGTATGTGGACAGGTCTGCGAGATCTGCATACGTCAGGTCCGCTCGGCATATATTGGCATTGCTCACATCGGCGTGACTCAGGTCCGCCCCGCCGAGGTCGGCCTCGCTCATGTCCGCGTCCTCCAATCTCGCGTGGCTCAGGGCGCTGTAGGGTAGTTGCGCCTTATGCAGCCGCCCTCCCTGGAGGTTCGCACCGCGCAGACCCGCCCCCGTGCAATCTGCTTGCCGAAGGTCTGCGTGCGACAGGTCTGCGCCCTCCAGATCCGCGAACACCAGCAAACCCCTACTCAGATTCGCGCCGCGCAGGCGCACGGCGCCCAGTGCGACGCCGTGCAGATAAATGCCGGCGAGGTTCGCCTCCGACAGCCGTAGGGCGTTTGACCGGGCCACGGCGAAGCGTCCGTCTCGCGCGATTTCGACGCGCATCTCAAATCCAGCAGCCGCGGTGCCGATATGTAGGTATTGTGCCAGAGACATCGTGTCCCTCTGGAGAATCGGCTCGTCTGCACCCAAGCCACGGCACAGACCGAGAGTTGCCACCCAGCACTGCGTCAGCGCGTTGTAGACCTTGGTCAGGTCGTTGTAGGCAGGTGGAAGGCTGCGGTCCTCAGGCGAGCCCACGCTCACGGCTGCCACGCCCCACTGCTGCGGCGGGTTCGGGTAATCCGCGTACGCGCGTGCGGCCTCGTAAAGGGCCTCCACGGTGCCGGCCGCCTCGGCGGCATCCTTCGCCTGACATCCGAAGGCCCTCAAGCGTCTTGCCAGATCGTCGGACTGCTCCCGGGCGAGCGCGCCCAATTCCTCGTAGATCCCATCCAGGAACGTCATCTCCTGAGCCCGCAACGCCAACTCCCCGAGCCACCGCCGGGCCTCATCGTCCGACCGGCAAAGCTCTTCGTGTCCGGCGCCACGCAACTGTCGCCATTCGAGTTGCTGGCGGACGCTCCATTCGGCGAGCAGGTACTCGCGGAAGCCTTCCGGGTAGAAATGGAACTCGCCGTGGGCGGGCGTTGGCGAGAAGAAGTGCAGGACGAACGGCGTGATGCCCCGCGCGAAGGAGAACCGCTTCCGGGCGCTTTCCGGGATCACATCCTCGATGTCGCGCGGCCTGCACACGCCGCCGGATTTCGGCCACGACGCGATGGCGGCCAGTTCCTGCAACAGCAGTCGGTATGCCACCGGTTCGTAGTCCGCGGTCGTCTGTACCCGCTGCGCCGCGCTGTTCTCGACCTGTCCTCGGATCGTTTCGTCGACGAATACCCTGAACACCGCCGTTCGGTTCAGCGGGACATCCCCGGTCGTCCGCGGGAGGACGTACTTGGCGACCATGTACAGCAGCAGGGGTACCTGGGTTACGCCGTCGGTTCCGGCGTCGCCCGCTGCGCCACGCAGGGCATCGCCCGTCACGTCTTCGGTTTCCTTCGAATCCGCCCACCTCTCCGCCCACGCGTCTACCTGGGCCTTGGCGAACGGAAGGACGTGGCATACCAAGGCGCCGAGTTGCGTCCATTCGTCCTTCATGCCGGCCGTCACGACGGGCGTCCGCATGGCCACCACGACCGTGCAGCCATCCCTGTAAAGCTCCGCTAGCCGTCGGAAGCAGCCGGCGATGAACGTCGGGTCGTGGCTTGTCATCTCGTCGAAGCCGTCGACCAGCAACAGCGTGTTGTCACCCAGCGTCAGATCCGGCACGGAGACGTCGTATTCGCGCCGCAGGTGGTCCTTCACGGCGGCCTGAAGCTCGTCGCGCCGCTCGTACAGATCCTTCCACCGGACGAGGATCGGTTCGCGCCCGCCGGTGGTGTACTCCTCGGACAGTTGGGCCGTGATGCGGCGCATCAGGCACGACTTGCCGATGCCCATCTCCCCCTCGACGACCACGAGCTGCTTGTCGTCCTCGCGAAGTTTGGCCAGGAGGACGTCTTCGGCGTTCTCGCCCGCGGGCTTCACGTCGTCCCACTTCAGAGGATAGGCGCCACCGAAGGTCAGGTCGGCGATCTTCGCCCGCGACGGCACGTACAGGTCCGACTGCTTCGTCTCGCCGAACAGGAGCGTATCGGCCAGCCCGGTCTGCAGTTCCACGAGCGCCTTAACCGCCTGCGTGCCGATGTCGTCGATGAGGGCGCGGAATCCGTCGAGCACGTCAGCCTTCTCGATCGTCTCGTTGAGCGTCTTGACGATCGCTTCGCCGACCGCTTGCTTGACGGGCGTGATGTCTGCGGGCTCCATCCCCGTGGCGTGCAGCCACGTTTCCGCAAGGCCGACGAAGTCCCGCACGATGCCCCAGTTCCTGGCGGGAGTCAGCTGCCCGTCTGGCGTGATGACGGACATCCATGAGAACTCGCCGGCGAGCGCTCGGGACGTGCGTTCGTCCAGGTGTTCGCGGACGTAGTCCGTCCAGGCCTCGGCCTCGACGGGCTGTTCCCAGTTGGCGCACTGCTCGTCCAGGGTCTTCCAGAACGTGTCCGTCACCCGGTGCGCTATGATGACGTCGGCGGGCATGTCGGGGGTCGCCTTGTCGATCGCGAAGGCTCCGAGCTTGCACAGCGCGCTCGCCATGCCGAGCCCCTCGCCGCACTCGGTGACGATCTCCTTGAGGAAGCCCGTCTCCAGCGAGAGCTTGGCGCCCTCGCCGACGACCTTGGCGCTCTCGCTCAGCCAACCGCTCACAGCTTGTAGGCGCGCTCCGACCTTGCTCTCGGGCTTCGGCACGACTGTGTCCCTCTCCGCCGCGTGGGCTTCCGCGTACTCTACGCACGCTGACACTGTGACCTCAAATATAAGAGATAGCAAGGGTCGGCGTGCGCCGTGTAGGGAGTAGGCATGGGTGTAGGGAGCGCGTCAGGCCGCCTGGCCACAGGGTCTACGGGGCGTGCTGCCTACTACCTACGTTCCGAGGGATACCTGCGCGGCCATCCTGGCAGCGTGCGCGCCTACCCCGGCATGATCTGGTAGGGCACTTTCGTAAACAGCCCGACGATCACCCAAACGCCCGCCATCAACGCGTCTCCGACGACCATCCCCAGGAAGAACGGCCGCCACGTCCGATACCCCTTGAAGCCCAGACCTCGCATGATGGCGTACTTCAGCAGCCACCCCCAGAAGAACGAGAACCACACCGTGTACGGCGCCCAGCTCGTCGTCATGGCGTAACCGAGCGGATGCAGCCGCCACCACGTGAACTGATACCGCATGAAGATCAACCCCGACATGATCGCCACGCCGATCCCGACGTAGAGCATCTCCATCCAGTTCGTGCCGGTGGGGTTCACGAGCTGACGCGTCAGCCGGTCGAACGGCTCGGGCGCGTGCCAGTAGGCCAGGTTCAGCCCGCCCTTCCGATACCAAACCCAAAGCCCCGACACATACGACACCGCCAATGCGACGACGATCGCCAAGCCGATGGGCAGCAGCAGACGTCGATGCCGCACGCGGCCGACATCCGCGGCTTTGAGACTGTTCATCATGTGCGGCATCATGACCTCGCGCAGGTCGAACATGAGCGTCTTCTCGTACGCCATGATCGTCAGGTCCGACGGCGCGAGCCGCGATGTCCCGAGCGGAATCACCACGAAATCCGACGGCCGGAAGATCGCCAGCAGGAACAGGAACCCGCCATCGGTGACCATCCACGTCAGCACGACGCACATCATGTAGAACAGTAGGTGGATCGTCAGCCCCAGCCAGAACGACATCCCCGCCAGCTTGCACATCAGGCTCAGACCGAGCGTCCCGCCGATCAGGCCGAGCAGCGCCACGCGATACGACAGCGCCTCGCGCCCGTCGTCCGTCTTCGCCGACGTGAACGCGGCCCGCGCGATGTTCGCCAAGTGCCGACGCGCCAGCCATAGCATGTACAGCG
Source organism: Candidatus Poribacteria bacterium (assembly GCA_018644665.1). GTDB lineage: Bacteria > Poribacteria > WGA-4E. The sequence goes on along the minus strand of JABGQA010000138.1, from coordinate 24,922 downwards.
TCAGCGCGATGTACCCGCCCATCTCCTGCCGGTTCGCCATCGTGAAGCCGTTCACGCCCGACCCGATGGCGACCGACGCGACGCTCTGCACCTTGAAGAGCAGGTAGAACAGCCAGAAGCTCAGCGACACGTCCAACGGCAGCAGATACGAGAACCCGATGACCGTCGGATAGATCGACAGCATCATCCAGCGGAGACCCGTCCACGGACGCTCCGCGAACAGCGCGTTCGGGTTGAGATACAGCGGAATATGCGGCACGGCCGGGATGTGCGCGTGCACCCCGTTCAGCGTGTGCAGCAGCACGGGGATCGCGAACCCGGCCCAGGTCATGGGGTTGCGGAAGAACGCGTTGAACGCTTTGCCGGCCGTCGGCTCCTCGACCATCTCCTGCGGCAGCTTCACGAGCGGGAACGCGAACCGCTCGTGTTCCACCCACTGCTTCCGCAGGATCACCGCGATGCACAGCATGACGAAGTACGTGAGCAGCACGTACGCCGACCAGATGCACGCGGGCCGCACCCACAACCCCCAGGGGATGTGTCCCAGCGGGTCGAGCCCTTCGTAGAACGCCTGCGCGGCCTTCTCGTCCTTGACGACGAGCCAGTCGGGCAGCACCTGGTGGAACAGGTTCGCCCAGTCGTTCGAGGAGTTCGCGAAGTACGCCGGCGCGGTGAGCATGAACAGGTGGTAGCGCAGGAACCCCGACGACGGGATGCCCGACCCCACGAGCATCATCACCCACACGACCAGGAGTTCCGTCGGCGTGAGCATGTTCCGCAGGCCGAACCGCCGCATGACCGGATTCACGCCGATGACCAGCACGGAGAACAGGAAGAACGACCCTATCGGGAAGTGGTTCCCCGCCAGGAACGTGTTGCGGATGTAGTAGTCGTTGTATGGCGTGAGCGCGGCGAGGAACACGACGTACAGCACGCCGATCACCACGGCGCGCGGCGTCACGCGGAACGACGCGGCAGGACTCGCTTTCACGCGTGGGCGTCCTGGTCGTATCGGTTGTGGAATACGTAGACCGGCGCCGAGCCGCGCGCCATCTCTATAGTCACGGTCGTGGCGTCGACGGTGAACTCGTTCCGTAGGGCGTTGGCCGGGGCCGCGCACACCTCGAGGCCCGCCAGATCCCACCGCAACCCCTCGCTACGCGCCACGCGCGACGAGCCGCCGCACGCCACGAGCGACACGCGATTCAACCCAACCCCGACGCGTCTCAGCGTCAGCCGATGGCGGCACAGCGCGATCGTCTCCAGCGGCTCCGCGATGCGGACCGCGTCGTCGGGGGCGTCGCCGAGCCGTTCGCGCGCCTCGGAGATCAGCGACAGGTTGCCCAGGAAGTGGTCGTGGTCGTACGCGTCGCGCCTAGGCAGGGCGCCGTGGATGTCGATACGCTGCGGGCCCTCATTCAGTGCCGCGTAGAGCGCGAGCTGTCCGTCCGTGTAATCCTTGGCGGTCTGCCCGTCCCACGTGTCGTCGAACCGCGTTCCGCGCTGTTCCCACCCGTCACGGTCGACGTCGCCCAGAGAATCCATGTCTCCGACGACCAACTGCGGCGCGATGTCCGGCATCAGGTCCGCTACGGAGCGCAACGCCCCGTCCGCGCACACGACGAAGGGATCGTCCCGCGCGCACGACTCCGCGTAGAACTCGGGGTAGCGGTCGTCGTACAGGCCGTCGAGCAGGACAACCGCACGTGGATACGGTGAACGTCTTCCCCTTGCAGGGGAAGATGGAGATGGGGTCCTCTGGGCCGTCGGGCATGTTCCCACGGTCGCGCGTGTTCCTCCAACAGCTACCTATGACCACGCTCAGAGTCTACGCGCACGCGGCCGACGGGACAATCGCGTGCCAATATGGCATGATGGCCGGCGAGGGACGTCAGTCGTAGAGCGGCTTCGCGGCGTTCGCGGCCTGGTACGGAGATTGCGCAAGGCCTCGGATGAAGACGACGCTTAGAGCCGGTATGTAACGGAGGGCACGACCCATGCGGATGGACCGCTTTACCGTAAAGTCCCAGGAAGCCCTGCAGATAGCGCAGGAGTTGGCCAAGGAAGCCGAGCACCCCGAGGTAAGCCCCGAGCATCTATTGATGGCGCTCCTCACCCAGGACGGCGCCCCGACGCCCGCGATAGTCGGCGCCGTGGGCGCCGACCTAGCCACGGTAAAGGAAGACGCGCAGGAGGAACTGGACAAGAAGCACCGCGTGCACGGCCGCGCGGCGGAACTCTACTTCTCGACATCGACGCGTCGCCTTTTGGATGGCGCGTGGACGGAGGCGAAGGAACTCGAAGACGCGTACATGAGCACCGAGCATCTTCTAATCGCCACCGCCAAGGACAAGGATTCCGCCGCGGGCAAGCTGCTGCGCAAGCACGGCATCACGGCGGAGAAGATCCTCGGCGCGCTGGAGTCGATTCGCGGCGGTCAAAAGGTCGAGGACCCCAACGCCGAGGACAGGTATCAGGCGCTGGAGAGGTTCGGCCACGACTACACGGAGATGGCGCGGCAGGGGAAGCTGGACCCCGTCATCGGCCGGGACTCCGAGATTCGCCGCGTGATGCAGGTGCTCTCACGCCGCAGGAAGAACAACCCCGTGCTCATCGGGGAACCCGGCGTCGGCAAGACGGCCATCGCCGAAGGCCTGGCGCAGAGGATCATCGCGGGCGATGTCCCCGAGACGCTGAAGGACAAGCGGCTCATGGGGCTCGACATGGGGGCGCTCGTCGCCGGCTCCAAGTTCCGCGGCGAGTTCGAGGACAGGCTCAAGGCCGTCCTGAAGGAGGTCGAGAACGCCGGCGGCGACGTCGTCCTCTTCATAGACGAACTGCATACCATCGTCGGCGCCGGAGCCGGCGAAGGGTCGATGGATGCGTCGAACATGCTCAAGCCCGCCCTGGCGCGGGGAGAACTGCGCTGCATCGGCGCGACGACGCTCGACGAATTCCGCAAGCACATCGAGAAGGACGCGGCCCTCGAACGCCGCTTCCAGCCCGTGATGGTAGAGGAGCCGAACCTCGAGGAGACGGTGGCGATACTGCGCGGCCTCAAGGAGCGTTACGAAGTGCACCACGGCGTGCGCATCCAGGACGGCTCGTTGGTGGCCGCCGCGACCATGTCACACCGGTACATCAGCGATCGCTTTCTGCCGGACAAGGCGGTGGACCTCATCGACGAGGCGTCCTCGCGTCTGCGGATGGAGATCGACAGCGTGCCCGTCGAGATCGACGAGGTGGAGCGCCGCATGACGCAGCTCCAGATCGAGCAGCGCGCGCTTGAAATCGAGACGGACGACGCCTCCCGCGAGCGGCTCGACAAGCTCAACAACGAGCTGTCCGAACTGGGCGAGAAGGCGACGGACCTCAAGCTCCGCTGGGCCGGCGAGAAGGAGACCATCGAGTACCAGCGCGAACTCATGGGGCGCGTCGAGCAGCTCAAGGTCGAGAGCGAGCAGGCGGCGCGCCGGGGCGACTACGACCGCGCGAGCCGCATACGCTACGGCGAGATACCCGACGCCGAGGCCCAACTGGAGGAACTCGACGAGCAGGAGCAGGACACCGAGCCGATGCTCAAGGAGGAGGTCACTCCCGACGACATCGCCGAGGTAATCTCGTCGTGGACAGGCATCCCCGTCTCGCGCATGTTGGAGAGCGAAGTGCAGAAGCTCATCCACATGGAGGAGGGGCTGCGGAAGTCCGTCGTAGGCCAGGACCAGGCTGTGAGCACGGTGTCCAACGCCATACGGCGCGCTCGGGCGGGGCTACAGGACACGCAGCGACCCATCGGTTCGTTCATCTTCCTCGGGCCCACGGGCGTTGGGAAGACGCATCTCGCGAAGGCGCTTGCCGAGTTCCTGTTCGACTCGCCCGACGCGATGACGCGCGTCGACATGAGCGAGTATATGGAGCAGCACTCCGTCGCCCGGCTGATCGGCGCGCCGCCGGGATACATCGGCCACGACGACGGCGGGCAGCTGACGGAGGCGGTGCGGCGCAAGCCATACTCCGTCGTCCTGTTCGACGAGATCGAGAAGGCGCATCCAGAAGTCTTCAACGCGCTGTTGCAACTGCTCGACGACGGCCGCATGACCGACAGCAAAGGCCGCACGGTCGACTTCCGCAACACCGTCGTCATCATGACGTCGAACATCGGGAGTCACTGGCTGCAGTCTGCGGAGAGCGTGGCGAGCGTCGCCGCGAACGTGATGGAGGAACTGCGCGACTCGTTCCGCCCGGAGTTCCTCAACCGCGTCGACGACACGATCCTGTTCGAGCGGCTTTCTCGGGACGCCATCGCGGAGATCGTGGACCTAGAGTTCGCCGACCTGCGGGAACGCGTCGCGCAGCGTCACATCGACGTGAAGCTATCGGACGCCGCCCGCTCCTGGCTCGCGGAACACGGCTACGACCCGACGTACGGCGCGCGCCCGCTACGTCGCCTGTTCCAGCGTGCCGTGCTCGATCCGTTGGCGATCGAGATGCTGCAGGGCGCGTTCGCGGACGGCGACTCGGTGCAGGTGGATGTCGGCGAAGAAGGCATCGCGTTCATCGCGACCTGACCACGCTTCGTGGCCGCTCGCTACATACCTGGCGACCACTGCTTCGCCGACCGCTCTTGAGTCCGCGGGTCGGTGAGTCCTAGTGTCCTGCGGCTGTCGCGTCATCCGACTGCGGCGGCCGTCCACGGTATATAGGGCGCCGACAGTGGTCTCCGCCCACGCTCCTGCCATACCCTCCAGCGACCCCGACGGCCACGGTAGAACCCTTAGTGGGCTTGCCCTGTGTTTTATACTAGAGAACACTAATCAGGTGTTTCCGGCTATCCTGTACGGTGAGACGGGGTACAGACTGCGTTGTCGGCTGCGTGTCCGGGCTGGGCCTGGACCGCACGATCGCCGCCGACTCGACGGAGGCCCGGGAAGCCTACCGTCATTGGAGAATGGCGAGCATTGAACTGCAACCGATGCGATGAGTGGCTGCCGCCAGGCGCCCGCCAATGCCCGGAGTGCGCGCTCCCGATCGTCGTCAACGGCGCGCACGAGCGCATCGCGCCACCGGGCGACCCGGGCGCCGAAGACGCGGTGCAGATGGTCTCCACGCTGATCGACGTGTTGGGCGAAGCGCCGACGACCACGGATGACGCGGATGCGTACCTGACCGCGGCGGTTCCCGCCTTGGTGGCCACGGTGCGAGACCGGTCCAATAGCGAGGGGATTCGTCGCCACGCGGCCGCGCTCCTTGCGGACATAGGGCACGCGGGCCCCGACGTGGTCGCGGCGCTAGTAGAGCTTCTGGAAGAGGACAGCAAGCGGACGAGGCTGACCGCGCTGGCCGCCATCGGGGCTCTGGGAGCCGACGGCGCCGACGCTATACCGTCCTTGGTGAGAGCGCTGCGCGCCGAGAGCAGGTTGGTGCGAGCTGGAGCGGCTGAAGCGCTTGGGGAGATGGGCGCCGCCGCGCGGCCGGCAGCCGCGGCGCTCGCCGAGGCCATCGAATCCGAAAGCAAGACCGTGCGCGCGGCCGCGGCGATGGCGCTGGCGGCGGTCGATCCCGATGCTCAGATATCGGTAGCGGCTCTCGCCGACGACCTCGGCGAAGGCGACATCCCCATGCGGCTGGCGATAGACGCGTTGCCGATGGGCGTCGCGCTTCTCGGGTCGGACGGCCTGGTCGTTCGCACGAACATCACGTTCCGCCGTTTGGCCGAGAACGTCGGAATGGATGTGAACCGTCAGATCCAGTTCTCGCCGCTGGCGCGGAAGATGGTGAAGCAGTTCTCCCAGTGGAACGGGCTCGTAGCCGGGACGTGCGCGCGGATACACGGCGAGGCGCGGTTCCCGGACGCGGGTGGGGAGGAAATGTGGCTGAATGCGGCCGCTACTGCCGTCCGGACCGCCGGTGGGCGTTTCTGCGCCGTAGTCCTCACGCTAGAGGACAGCACGGACCGCAGGCGCGCGGACGAGGCCACCGATAGGCTCCGAGCAGTTATCGAGGGCGCTCGCTGCCTGCTCTGGCAGGCTGACATCACGCGCCGCGTAGACGGCCTGCACTGGCGTGTCGATCCGCTGGACATGGACGCGGCGCAGGCGTTCTTGCCGCTCGACTTGCGACCGGACGAACCGTGGCACTACGCGGAGTACCGCAACCGCCATCCTGACGACAAGGAGCGGATGGACGGGCATGCGGATCGCGTCCTGATGGCCGGGGGAACCGCGTACACGCAGGCGTTCCGGAGCCGGGCCCGCGACGGCAGCTGGCGATGGCTGTACGAAAGCGTGTCGGTGACGCGCCGGTCGGGCAACGAGTGGCGCGCGGTGGGGTTCTGGACGGACATCACCCAGCAGAAGGCACAGGAGGCTGAACTTCGCGCGCTCAACACACAGCTTGAGCAGCGCGTGCGCACGAGTTCACAGGAGCTTCACGCCACCGCCGAGCAGTTGCAGCGGGAGTTGACGGAACGACGGCGGACCGAGGACGACCTTCGCAAGGCCGAAGCGGAGCGCTCGTCACTCTTGCGCCGCATCCTGGCCGCGCAGGAGGACGAGCGGGCGCGCATCGCCAGCGAACTCCACGAGAGGACGGGGCAGGTTCTGAGTTCGGTGAGCATGGGGCTAACGACGCTTACGAGCGGCGAGGATGAAGTGCAGGTCGCTCGGCGCGCCGAGACGCTGCGCGACGCGGTCAATCGAGCCTTGCGGGACGTACGCGAGTTGGCAGTCCACCTCCGGCCGACGCTCTTGGACCATTTCGGCCTCGTGTCTGCGTTGGAGCAGGATCTCAGGATACTGGGTGGGCAGATCGGGATCGCGGTCGACTTCCACTCGGACCTCGCGCCGGGCGACACCCTGGCCGATTCGATCGGGATAGCCGCATACCGTATCGCGCAGGGCGCTCTCGCCAACGTCGCCCGGCACGCGAGGGCGCGGACCGTTGGAATACTCATGCGTCCCAGGCCCGGGTATGTGCAGATCGTCATCGAGGACGACGGGGTTGGGTTCGATCTTGAGTCCGTGATGTCGGGGCCGGTGGATGCGCGATTCGGGCTGCTCACTATGCAGGAGCGGGCCGCTGCTGTTGGCGGCCGCTTCGCCATCGAATCCAGCCCAGGCTCCGGCACGACGGTGTACATCGACGCGCCGCGCGACCCGGATGCAGCTTCGCGGCGACGGTAGCGAACGTCCCGACGTGCGCTCTCGACCCCGACCCCCTGCCGGGCGCCGACGCGCACTGCGTCCGCGGCGGTGACGCCCATGCGATCGTACAGGTGTGGCCCCCAAGTGGCTCCGGACGCTTCCTGCGTACTACGCATCGCCCGCGCGTCTCCCGAAATTCCTGCTTGGCATAGGCGTGCGCGCGATGGGATGATCCTCACCTGGGGGACACGTACCTGGTCCCTATCAGCCGGGGAGGGCGACGATGGACACCCACGCGCGCGCGGCCAGCCATAGCGCGTCCCGCGAGGATCCGCGCGGATGACACGATACATCGCTGCCTACGACACCGAGTCTCCCGCGTGCCTGGCGGCGTGCCGCAAGATCGTCGACGCGCATCGCCGGCACGAGATGCCCGCCACGTTCTTCATCGTCGGCAAGACGCTCGAGGCGAACCGCCGCGACTACGTCGAACTGCTGGACGACCCCTTGTTCGAGGTCGCCTCGCACACGTACTCCCACAAGATGCTCCGGGATCACCCGGTTTGTGGACCGGCGGCGTCGCCGGAGCAGCGGGCGATCGAGATCAGGCGGGGCAAGGAGATCGTGGAGGACGCCTTCGGACGGGAGTGCGTCGGCGTGCGTCCGGGCTGCGGCTTCGCAAACGCCATGCGCGGCGCCATGGACGAACTGCGTCACATGGCCGACGCCGGGTATCACTACGTGAGCAGCCTGCTATGGGGGCCTGACTACAGCCTGCCCGCGCGGCTGGAGCGGCCGTTCTCATACGCCGACGACGGGTTACCGGACCTCTGGGAATTGCCCGGTCACGGCTGGCACGAGAACGTCCTGAAGAACACGACGCGCATCGACATGCGCCGCCTGACGCTCTGGCCGCCGGACATCCCCCAGGCGATCCCCGACGCTCACGTCGAGACGCCCGAGCAGGAGTTTGCCGTCAACCGCGTGTTCATCGACGCGGCCCTGCGCGAGGACGCGCCGTTCGTCTCGCTCATCTGGCACCCGTGGTCTCTCGACCGGTTCGACCCGGACATGAAGATGCTGGACCTCACGTTCGCCTACGTGCGCGATCTGGGCATGGAGCTAAGCACATACGCTGACCTGTGGCGGTCGGTCGTTGAGGGCACCGAAGATGCGGGCTGGAGTGGCAAACCGGACGATATGTAGGGATCGCCCGGTTTGACTGCGTTCCTTACCCACGTGGGCGTCCCCGACGTGGGTTTAGGGGACATGGTACTGACCTATCGGCGCATATGCCCCGAAACTTCACCGTAGTGCTCGTCCGCGCGGGCGCGCCTCTCCGCTGCGTTCAGCGTGACGCTCGCAGAATCGTCTCCTGCACGACTAGCTCATGCTCAAGGGAGCGGTCGGGCTGCTTTTCACCACGGATGTCCGCGACGAACGCGATGACGTCGTCCACGTACCGCGGGCGTTTCTCGATCTCAATGCTCTGCCACCCATGCTCATACGGGCGCCCGTCGTAGCCCGCGCCGGTGTCGTACGCGAATCCCGGCTCGCTCAAGCACACGCGGAGCGATGGCGGCTCGAGGGGCTCGATGACCGCGCTGCCCTTCGATCCGTACACCTCGAACCGACGGCACGGGAACGGCTCGTTCTCGATGGCGGCGCTGCTCAGGCTCGCGATCGCGTTCTCGTACTCGAACACGGTCAGCGTGTTGTCGTCGAACTCCGGCACGGGCCCGTCGTCGTTGCGCAGGAACGACGTGATCTTCTCGGGGCGGCCAAGGAGCGTCACGACGGGGTCGACGAGATGGCCGAGCAGCTCGAACAGGATTCCGCCCTTGTGGCGGGACAGTTGCTGTCGGGTCTCGATCCCGACCGACGTAGACATCCGCCCGCGCACCGAGAAGATGTCGCCCAGCGCTCCGGCGTCCGCAAGGGCGAAGATGCGCTGGAACGCCTCGTTGTAGCGGAACATGTAGCCGAGCTGAACCAGCAACCCCTTGTCCCGCGCGATGTCCAGAATCTCCTCGAACTCCTCCAGCACGTCGCCGGCGGGCTTGTCGAGCCAGACATGCTTGCCCGCGTCGACGCACTCGCGTGCCATCGCGAGACACTCGTGAACGTGTCCTTCCACGGCGACCGCGACGATGGAATCGTCCCCGAGCATCTCATCGGCGGAATCGAACCATAGCGCGCCTTCGTAGCCGGAGGATCGCTGGGCGGACTCCCGAGCGTCCACGGACGGTTCGTACACGCCGCAGAAGTCCACTTCAGGGTCTGCGCTGAGGACGGAGGCGTGCCCGGACGCATGTGCGTGGGACACCCCGTATTGGGCTATTCGGACTGGGTCGGTACTTGCCATTGGTTTCCCTCTCCGGGCGGCATGCCCGCGCTATTCTCACCGAACGCGCGCGGGAGAGGAAGACCGGGGTATCAGTCGGGGGTCTGGTAGCAGACCTTGCCGTCCACCATCGTCAGGACGACGCTCGCTTCGTCGGAGAGGATGCGCTCGGGGACGCGGGACGCCCCTGGCGGGACGCGGACGCCCACGATGTCTGCCTTCCAACCGGAGCGCAGGCCGCCGATCTTGGCGCGCACTTTCATCGTCTTGGCGCCGTTGAGCATGGCCAGCGTCAGCACGCGTTCGGGCGACACGTGCGGGTGTCGGTCCACGATGAACCGCATCTCGTCGAGCATGCTCAGCGAGGGCGAACTCGCAAGGCTGTCGGTGCCGAGGGCGATGTTGACGCCGAGGGCGAACAGCTTCTCGAACGGGTGATCCGAGTGGCCGAAGTACGCGTGGCTGCGTGGGCAGTAGACGACTGTCACGTTCAGGTCGCGGAGGATCGGGATGTCGTCATCGCGGATGTAGTTCCCGTGCACAAGGAGCGGAGACGAGTCGAAGAAGCCGAACTTGTGGAGATACTGCACAGGCGTCACGCCCTTGGGGCCCCAGTCGCCCATGTCCGCGCCCATCGAGCGGAGCAGGTCTGCGAACGGGCCGGAGCCGTCGCGGATGAACTCCTCCTCCTCGACCGTCTCCGCGACGTGTGAGCACATCGGCAAGCCGTCCTCGGCCTGCATGCGTACGCACTCGCGATAGAGCGTTTCCGACGTGGAATACGGCGCGTGCGGAGACACGCCGACCGTTGTGAGGTCGTCTCTGCCCGCGCTGTCGAGCCGGGAGCGCAAATCACGCAGGCTCTGTTCGGCGCGGCCGTTGTCGAAGCCGAGCGTCTCAAAGTGCACGCGCTTGCGGATCGGCGACGCCATCAGCGGCGCGAGGCTGTGACCGGTTGCGGTGATGTCGACGAGCGTCGTCGTGCCGGCGCGCAACGAGGCTTCTGCTCCGTCGGCCACGGCCTGCCGAATGGCGTCGGGGTCGGTCGGCCGTTGGGCGATGATCTGGCGAATCCAGTCGGTGAAGGACGCTTGCGGCGCGATCTTCCCTGCGAGACCGCCCAACTCGAGGTGCGTGTGGGCGTTGATGAAGCCGGGGAGCAGCGCGATATCACCGAGATCGTGCACCGGCTCGCCCTGGCCCTGCGCGACGCGTGGGAACTCGCCGACATCCATTATCTCGTCGTTGACGATGCGCACCGCGCCGTTTTCGAACACCTCGTGGCTGCTCGGCATGACGTATTTCGCGCGCAGGATCATCGTCGTCGATCTCTCATGCCTGGGTTGTCGCTGACACCGTCAGCAATGGTAACGCATCGCGCGCCAACGGGCAGCCCACGATGTTCGTGGACGGTCGCCGTCGCCCGTGCCGGTCCCGTCCGACTTCTATCGTGCGGCGCTGCCCAGCTGTACGGCATGCGTGCGCAGGCTGTGTTGGCGGCCTCGTTGGAACGGCCGGGAATGGAATGGCGCCTCGCGTTAAGTGGCCGCGTGGCGGCCACTCCACGGCCGGCAATCCCACCGTCACAGGGCGTGGGATCGTGGTTGCGTTCTCGCATCCTGTACGCCATCCTTCAGTGGGCGCGCGAGGCCGCCGAGGCCGGCCCCCACACAGGGACATGGCGCAGAGCCGGAATGCCGCAACGGGTGATGAGGCGGCGTCCGTTTCTACTGTGGAACACCCGCGGAAGACAGACTGTGCACGTGGGGCAATCTACACGCAGGGGGCAGTAGTCGCGCATGGCCAAGATGATCTTCGTGACGGGGGGCGTCGTCTCTTCCATCGGGAAGGGCATAACCGCGGCGTCCATCGGGCGGGCGCTCGTCGACCGCGGGTATAGCGTTCACGCGCTCAAGATCGACCCATATATAAACGTAGACGCGGGCCTGATGAACCCGTTCCAGCACGGCGAGGTCTTCGTCACCAACGACGGGGCCGAGACGGACCTGGACCTGGGGAACTATGAGCGGTTTCTAGGCACGGACACCTCCCGCAGCTCCAACCTAACGACCGGCGGCGTGTATAGCACGGTCATCGCCAAGGAGCGCGCGGGCGAGTATCTCGGCGAGACCGTCCAGCTTATCCCGCATATCACGAACGAGATCAAAGACAGCGTCTACCGTCTTTCCCGCGAGACGAACGCGGACGTCCTCCTAGTGGAGGTGGGCGGTACGATAGGCGATTTCGAAACGCCGCCGTTCGTTGAGGCGATTCGCGAGATCCGCATGGAGCTCGGCGCTGAGAACACCCTGTTCATCCACGTGACGCTCATCGTCCAGGTGTCCCCATGGGGCGAGGTCAAGACGAAGCCCACGCAGCACAGCGTTCGCGCCCTGCTGTCTCTCGGCGTGCAACCTGACGTGCTCATCTGCCGCACGAAGACGGAGCTGGAAGAGCCGATCCGGCAGAAGGTCGCGCACACCTGTGGCGTGCCGTTCGAGGCCGTCATCGGAGCCCCCGATGTCGACTGCGTGGAGGAAGTGCCGCTCTTCTTCGAGGACAAGGGCCTCGACGAACTGGTCATTCAGCGCCTCGGCTTGGAGCCGAAGGAAGGCCCGCGGGATACGCGCTGGGCCGAGATGGCGCGACGCCTCAAGGATCCGCAGGATTTCGTCAAGGTCGCCATCGTGGGCAAGTACACGTCGCACGGCGACGCGTACGTGAGCGTCAAGGAAGCCCTCAAGCACGGCGGCATCGCGAACGACACCGAAGTTCAGATCAAGTGGATCGAGTCCGACGAACTCACCGGTGAGTTCGATGCCGAGGAGGCGTTCGCGGGCGTTAGTGGCATCCTCGTGCCTGGCGGGTACGGCTACAGAGGTATCGACGGCATGCTCGAAGCTGTCCGATACGCGCGCGAGAACGACATCCCGTTCCTCGGGTTGTGCCTCGGCCTGCAGTGCATGGTGATCGAGTACGCGCGGCACGTCGCTGGGCTGGAGCGCGCGAACAGCATCGAATTCGACCCCGACACTCCGCACCCCGTCGTGGATCTCATGGAGAGCCAGCGGAACCGGACCGAGCAAGGCGGCACGCAGCGTCTGGGACTGTATCCCTGCACGCTGAACGACCACGACACACACGCGTACCGCGCCTACGGCCAGCCGATCATCCTCGAACGCCACCGCCACCACTACGAGGTGAGCAACACGTACCGAGATCGCCTCGGGCGCGCCGGGATGGTGTGGAGCGGCGTGTCCCCGAGCCAGGCGCTCGTCGAGATCGCCGAACTCCGGGATCATCCGTGGATGGTGGGTTCCCAGTTCCATCCTGAGTTCCGGTCGCGACCGCTCGACCCGCATCCACTGTTCGTTGAATTCGTGCGCGCATCGGTGGAGTACGTTCCTCCCAAAAAGGGCTGAGCTCTTGTCCCCCACCGGGCCCCGCACCGGGTCTCGCACCGTGCGTCGCGCTGGGTCTGGCGCCGTGCGCCGCATTGGCGACGCGGCCCCTGCACGTCCGCATCAGTCCCGCCTGGCGGTTGCCGCCGTGGTGACACTGGCGACGCTGCTCCTGGGCGCCGGCGAAGCCGTCGCCACGCCCGAGACCGTCCTCCTCAGCGGGCCAGATGGGCCGACGAACCTCGAGGACGTCGTCTTCTGGTGGACGGGCGTCTCCGACGACCCCACCGCGCCGCTCGCCGGCTACCGGTACTCTCTCGACGGCGCCGCCGCCGTCTTCACCACACGACCGACGGCGACGTTCTACGCGCTGACGCCTGGCGAGCACACGTTCTCCGTCGCGGCGGTCGGGATCGACCTCACGGAGGACCTCACCCCAGCGGGGGCCGCGTTCACGGTGACCGGCGAGTTCCGAGTCGAGGTCGAGCCCAACAACTTCGATATCGTGCCCACGCCGCTCGTCTCAGGCCTTCCCACGCGCGCCACGTCGCTCGCTGCGGATGACGCGGACTGGTACGCCCTCGCACCTGCGCTCGCGCCGGGGCAGGTCACGGCGACATTCCGCCGGCCCGACGGCGGCCGCGGCAGCACGTCAGTGCGCGTGTACCGCGATCTGCCTGCCTTCGGGGACCTCGTCCTCGACGCCAGCGTCACTGCCGCGACCGACCACCGGCTTAGCGCGACGTTCGGGGCCGATGCCGTCCCGTACTACGTCCACGTGCAGATGGACGATGCGGGGCAGATCGGCAGCCTCTACACGCTGACGTTAACCGCAGAGGCGCCAGAGGAGACGGCGTTCTGGGACGCCGAGCCGAACGACGCAGACACGGTGGCGACACGCGTCGCCGCGTCCGACCTGACGGAGTCGCTACGTGTCTTCGGGTCCACGGATGCCGTGGGCGACGTGGACTGGTTCCGCCTCGCGATGGACGTCACGGCGCCGCGTCTGTTGCGCGTCACCGTCGCTCGTCCCGGATCGCGCGGTTCTGCCTCGGTGGATGCGTTCGCCGGATCGCTGCCCGACGCGGAGCGTCAGATTGCCCTGTTAGATGTCAGCGCCGCCAACGGGCAGTTCGCCACGTTCGAGACCGCGGTCGGTCTCGGTGACATTCTCATTCGGGTTGGTCACGACGACGACGTGCGCGACGTTCCGTACGCGCTGGTATTGGACATGACCGACATCCCGGCTGGCGAGACGTACGAGGTCGAGCCCAACGGCGTGGACCCGCGTGTGAACGCGCGATCGCCTAACGCGCTGACCCCAAACGTCACGGTTGTGGGGCAGTCGTGGGCGCCTGACGCGGACGTGGACTGGTTCCGAGTGGACATTGCCGATCCGGGCGTGCTGGGCCTCACGGTTGAGCGGCCCGGGGGTCGTGGCTCCACTACCGCGCGCCTATACAATTCGAACTTCCTCCTCGTCGGGGAGGCCGTGGCTACGGCGGTGAACGGCCAGGCAACGTCCCTATCCGCCATCGCCTCGGCGGGCTCGTACTACGTCGAACTGGCTCCGCAAGGCGAGTCACCACAGGCGCCGTACGCGCTCACCCCGACCTTGGAGTCGCCGGGGATATTCTCCGCCGAGCGCACGGCAACTGTCGCGCTCACGCTGGGCGATGTCCTGAACGTCCGCTTGCTCGCGCCTCCCGGGCTGACCGCGTCGTTCTCCATCGTCGGCGCGCGCCTCGACGTGCCGATGTTCGACGACGGCGCGCACGACGACGGCGACGCGAACGACGGCCACTACGTGGGCTCCTACGTCGTGCGGTCGACCGACGAGTTGTTCGGGCTCGACGTCACGGCGCGCGTGGTCGACATTGAGGGCGCCGCGAGTCAGCGGGTCGTCGGGGCGCCGGTCACGCTGGACGGCCGCGCGCCCGCCCCTGTGACCGCCGTCGCAGCGGCGGATGCCCCGGACGACGACGGCGGCGTGATACTCGTGCAATGGACCGCGAGCGACGCGGCGGATCTGGCCCAATACCGGGTCTACGTCGAAACCACGCCGATCACATCTGTCGATGGACTGACTCCCGCCCTGCGCGCCTCCAACACGTCCGCGCGCCTCTCGGTTGAATCGAGTGGCGTTGCGTTGTTCGTCGCCGTCACCGCGGTCGACCGCGCCGGCTCCGAGTCGACGCTTGCTCCCGGCTCCGTCGCCGGGCCGGTGATCGCGGAGGACAACCGGCTGCCGACGCCGATCACAGCCGTCTCGGCGGAGGACATCCCTGACGATTACGGAGGCGCGCTCCGCGTTCGGTGGACGCCCGCCTTTCTCCCGGATTTCGCTGAATACCGCGTCTACGCCGCGCCAGACGCCATCGAGGATGTGGGCGCGCTGGTCCCGGTGGCGCGCATCGCCGCCCCGTTTCGCACGGACGTCGACATCCTCGACTTGCCGACGGACGCGGAGGCGTTCGTCGCGGTGACCGTGCTGGACTTGACCGGCAACGAGTCGGGTTTGGCTATCGGGTCGGTGGCGGGACCGGTCGTCGCGGCGGCACAGGCCGCGACGGATGCGTCGCCCCTAGAAGTCGCCGGGCCGATAGGCATCTTGCGTGGCGGCTCGGCGACGTTTCACTGGCTTCGCTTCCCGGCCGGCCGAACAGAACCCGTCGCCGATGCGCTCGTGACGCTCGATGGCATTGAGCAGCGCGTCGTGTCACGGTCTTCCACGACGTTTCACGACCTCACGCCCGGTCGGCACACGGTTCGTATCGTGGAGTCCGCGTCGGGCGTTGCGACGACGCGCGCGGTCCACGTCGATCCGCTCGCGCCGAGCGAGACCGAACCGAACGACATCGCCGCGCTCGCCGAGCCGCTCCATCCCAACGAAGCCGTCGCGGGGAGCGTCGCGAACGACAGCGACTGGTCGCGCATCGAATCTCCTGCCCCTGGGCTCGTCTCCGTCACGGTGACGCGTCGGAGCGGCTCCGTGGAGCTGCGCGTCTATCGGCAGGCGGCCGCGGCGGACACGCTCGCGTGGACGGCAGCGCTGGACGACCTGACGCCGCGCGCGACCTTCTCCGTGGGGACGCTCGGGGAGCCGCTTCTGGTCGAGATGCGCGGTGATGGCGGGTATGAACTGTTCACCACTTGGGCGCCGACTCCGGCGTTTGCATTCGAACGCGAGCCGAACGACACGCGTGGACGAGCCACCGCGGCCGGTGTTGGTGTGGACACGCCGCGTCTGCGTGGGTCGTTGACCTCGGATGACGACGTCGACTGGTTCGCACTGCCCGCATCCACGACTGGGAACGTCGTGGTTAGGGCGTACACGCCTGACGGCGGCGCCATGCGGCTGCGCGTGTATCGCGAGGCCGAACAGGTCGCAGCCCTGAGCTTCGGAACGGACGAACCGATCGCCGACCTGCCGCTGCGGATGGACTCCGCGGCGTACTTCCTCGCCGTGGACGGCGACGCGACCGGGGCGGAGTACCAGATTGCCGTCGCGGCGGGTGGTCCGTCTGTCGCGCGTGAACTGGAGCCGAATGGCGACCTCGCTGACGCGACGGCCCTGCCGATGGATACGTCCATAGTCGGCGACACGTGGGCGGACGGCGACCGCGACGTGTATGGCTTCGATGTCCCGACGAGCGGCGTATTGGTGGCGTCGCTGTCGCGCCCGGCCGCTTCGACGGTGACGACAGCCCGGATTCTCGCTGCGTCGGGAGCGGAACTGGGCTTGGGGATCACTAGCGGTCCAACCGGTGTGGCGTACGCTCAGGCATCCGTCGGACCGGGCGCGTTCTATGTCGCCGTAGACGCCGACGGGGCCGAGGATGCCGAATACGCCCTCCACGCAACCCTCTTCGGCGAGTTAGCGCACGATGCCGCCGGGACGCTGAAGGCTGGCGATGAGGTCGCGATCTCGCTCGTGTGGCGTCCGGGCGCGGACGTCGTTGCGGAACTCGTCGACGCCTCGGGCGCCGGGCCGCGCGCGGTCGTCCCGCTCGTCGACGTGGACGGTTCCGGCGCGTACTCCGCGACGTGGACTGCACGCGATGACGACGATGGCGACGACCTGGTCCTGCGAGCGCGCGTGGTCGCCGAGGGGCTCACGCGCCTGGTGACCTTCCCCGGCGGCATAACGGTCGACACGACGCCGCCTGACATTCTGAGCGCGTCCCACGACGCGCGCACGGCGCTGGGCGTCGGCGCCACGTTGCATGTGACGGCGACGGCTGAGTCCGGCGCGCTCGGCGCATTCGCTCTGTTGCGACCCGACGGCGCGGCTGCCCGCGCGGACGTTCCCATGGAGGAAACCGAGGACGGTCGATACGAAGGCGCGCTCGTCGTCGGCCCGACGGACGACATCGTCGGCGGCACCGTGCGCGTGGGCTTCGAGGACGAGGTCGGCAATCGCGCGACGCGCGACATCTCGCGCATGCTGACTCTGGACACGCTCCCGCCGAACGTCGCGTCCGTCACGCACGACGGGAGTGGCGTCCTCGTCGAGGGCGATCGCGTTGGTGTCACCCTACGTGGCGATGTCGGCGCGCGCGGCACGTTCGCCATCCTCACCGAGAGCGAGACGCCGTTCCGCGACGACATCCCCGTCTTCGACGACGGCGCGCACGCTGACGGCGACGCCGACGACGGCGTCTATCGCGGCGAATACACGGTGCGCCCGGGCGACATCGCCGAGGCCGCCGTCGTACGCGGCCGCCTGGTAGACGACGCGGGGAACGCGGCGACAGGCGTCGCGTCGGCCACGGTGTCCATCGACGCCTCCACGCCCACGATCATCCGAGCGTCGCACGACGCGGACGCGGCGTTGGCCCTGGGCGACACGTTGCGCATCGCGGTCACGGGATCGCCAGGCGCGACAGGTTCGTTCTCCATCGCCCGCGCGGACGGGACGTTCTACCGCGCCGATCTACGGCTCACGGAGACCGACACCGAGGGCGAATATGCCGCCTCGTTCGACGTCGGCTTGGGGTCCGACCTCATCGACGGGACCGTGACGGTCGTTCTACGGAAGGCGAACGGCAAGTCAGCGACGCGGTCGATCACCGCGCCCGTGACGTTCGACACGACGCCACCGCCGGCGGTACGCGGCGTCATGGCGCGCGATGTCCCGACGGACGAGGGCGGATTCATCCGGGTGTCGTGGGAGGCTACGTCCGCGGCGGACTTCACGCGCTACGAGGTGTACCGCTCGCAGACGCCCTTGGCGACGGTCGATGGTCGCGCGCCGGAAGCTCTCGACTTGCTGGACCGCTCGGTTGAGTCCGTCGTATTGCCCGCTCCGACGGGCCTCGGACAGTACTTCGCGGTCGTCGCCATCGACGAGGCGGGGAACGCCTCGGGTCTGAGCCTCGATGTTGGAGGGTCCGTGTCCGCGCGCGTCGAGGCGATCGACGACCTGCCGCCGCTGCCGATCCGCAACGTGTTGGCGCTCGACCGCCCGAACGACGGAGGCGGCGTGCTGAGCGTCGTGTGGGAACCGACGCCGGCGCTCGATTTCGCGGAATACCGAGTGTACGTATCCGATCTGCCGTTCCTGCCGAACACGCCGCCACGCGCGCATCCCGACATCCCGGGCGTCCCCGCGGCCCGCCTTCGCGCGCCATCCGTGACGGTGGCGGACGTGCCGACCCCGGCGGATGGCGTGGGGTTCTTCGTCGCGGTGTCGGCGGTGGACGCGTCGGGGAACGAGTCGGCCGTCGGCGCTGCTGGCGTCTCTGGGCCGGCGACGAGTCAGGCCGATGGCGCTCCGGCGCCTGGCGGCGCGTTCGCGGTCTTTGGCGGCCCCACGAGCATCGCGCGGGATTCCTCGCTCGCGTTTCGCTGGAGCCGCTTCGGGTCGACAGCCGGCGCGATAGACAACTACCGGTATTCCATCGACGGCGGCCCGGGCCGCTTCACCGGCGTCAACGAAGCCCTCCTGACGGGACTCACGGCGGGCGAGCACGTCTTCTCCGTCGCTCCGGCTGATGGCGGCCTCCCTGCAGCGACGCGCCGCTTCCACGTCGATCCGATCTCAATACCGGAGCGCGAGCCGAACGACGCGCCGGACGTCGCGATGAGTCTCCCGCCGGGCGTGGCCGTGGACGGGCTTCTCACGGATGGCGGCGACATCGACCGGTACCGCGTGCAACTGTCGGCGCCGGCGCAGGTCAGCCTGCACCTGGCGCGCGTGGGTGTTGGCGTGGCGCAGATGACACTCACAGCGCCATCGGTGGCGCTCGAGTTCTCGGGCCTGGCGACCATCTCGGCCGACGGCCTCGCGGCGCCTGACGCGCACACTGCGATGGTGCTGGAGGCGGGAGAGTATGTCGTCCGCGTCACGGGAGACCCGGGGATGTACCGTGCTGTCGTCGCGGCGCACCCGACCCCGGCGGACATCGCGTGGGATCTGGAGCCTAACGACGACCCGCGACGCGCGACGCGCGTCTTCGGCGACGCGGCCGAAATCAGCGGCGCATCGAACCGCGAAGGCGACGTCGACTGGTATCGCGTGCCGATCC
The DNA here is from genome assembly GCA_018644665.1 of Candidatus Poribacteria bacterium. GTDB lineage: Bacteria > Poribacteria > WGA-4E. Next base: position 5,505 of record JABGQA010000138.1, on the reverse strand, counting down.
CCGCGGACGGCTTCCCTATCATCGAACTCGACCTGGCTCAGGCGGCATTTCACGACACGTCGCGCTTCGAATTCCTCCACGACGCGCCGGGCGCGGGCCAGTTCGGGATAGGCGCCGTGACCCTGTCTCCCGACGAGCCTACGGTACGCCTACGCGCCGGAGTTAGGCAGGGCGATCTCCTCATCAAGGCGATGCCCGCGCTCGGATCGGTCTACGGCGTTCGCGTGGGGTTCGCGCCGCTGCCGCCTGACGTGCTGCTTGAACTCGAACCCAACGGCGATGTCGACATTGCCCAGTCGTTCTCCCCCGGCGCACGCGTGGATGCCGCGCTGTGGGGCGCGGACGACGTGGACTGGTACCGTGTGGACATGACACCCACTGCGGGCGGTTTCGTCGCCCTCACAGTCGACGCGGCGGAACGCGACGCGGCCGTCGAGGCCGAGGCATTCACCGCCGGTCTGCAATCGCTCGGCGCGCTTCTGCCGTCGGCATCGGCCCCGAACGCCTACGCCGTGACCGTGCCGTCGCTGACGCGCTCCTTCTTCGTGCGCGTCCGTGGCGCCACGACAGTGTACGGACTCGCCGGGCTGGCGGTGTCGCGCGCTGCACACGACGCGACGCTCCCTCTCGGGGCGGGCGCCGAGTTGACGGTCACCGTGCAGGGCGACGAGGAGTGGGACGTTCGCGCCGAGATTCCGGGTCACGGCATCGAGTTCCCGCTGACATCCACCATTCCCGGAACGTACGTGGGCGCATACACCGTCGAGCCGGGCGCGGATGTTCGCGATGCCGCCGTCGAGATCGTCATCGACAGCTTAAGAGGTGTCCATGTGCGGGCGCCGTTGACGCCGACCGTCACGCTGGACACAGTACCGCCGGCGATTTCCGACGCGCGCCATTCCGCCGGACGTCCCCTGCGCGCCGACGGGGAACTCCGCATCAGCGCTAGGACGGAGGCGGGATCGCGCGTGTCGTACGAGGTCGAGGGCGGCGACTTCCGCGTGCTGGGCGACATGTTCGACGACGGAGCGCATGATGACGCCGACCCCGACGATGGCGTCTACAGCGGTGTCTACCGGGTGCAACCAGGCGACGCCGCCACCGGCGCTACCGTGAGCGTTTCGGCGACGGACGCCGTGGGCAATGCACGGACGCTCGCGATTTCGCGGCCCATCGATCTCGACACGACCCCGCCGCGCATCGAGCAGGTGGCGCATAGCGGCGTGTCCGTCCTACGCGAGGGCGATCGGCTCACAGTCACGACGCATGGGGAAGCCGGCGCGCGCGGGGCGTTCTCCGTCGAGGGCGTGCGGGAGAACCTGCCGCTCGTCGACGATGGCACGCGCGGCGATGACGCCGCTGGCGACGGCGTGTACGTCGGCTCGACATTGATCCTCCCGGGCGACAACACGCCGGGGGCCATCGTCACCGTACGACTCACGGACTTGGCGGGGAACGAGGCTTCGGCGCAGGCAGCGTTGCCGGTCAGTATGGATACGGCCGCGCCCGTTATTGACGGCGTGACGCACAGCGCGACCGGCCCGCTACGCGAGGGCGACCGGCTCGTAGTACGGGTCACCGGGGAGGCGGGCAGTACTGCGACCTTCGACATCGGCGCCGAGCGCACGGACATAGCGATGTTCGACGACGGAGTCGGGGACGATGACTCCGCGAACGATGGCGTCTACACGGGCGCGTACGTAGTGCGGCGGGACGACGATCTCCCAGAGGCGATCGTCACAGCCCGTGTGGCCGACCGCAACGGCAACACGGGGTTCCGCGCAGCGACGGCCCGTGTGACGCTGGATGCCATGCCGCCGCCGTCCGTTCGTGGGCTGTCCGTCGAAGACGCGCCGGACGACCAGGGCAACAGGGTCCGCCTCGCGTGGACGGCGGCTGACGGCGTGGTCGACTTCCTGCGCTATCACATCTACCGCGAGACAGCTCCGATCCGCAGCACGCGCGGTCTGACGCCCGTCTCTACGGAAATCGTCAACATGGGTCAGGAGGCCGTGGAGCTTGACGTGCCCGCGAACAACGTCGACTACCATTTCGCCATCACGGCAGTGGATGTCGCGAGGAACGAAAGCTCGTTGTCGGAAGACGGGTCCTCAGCGTTCGGGCCGGCGCGCGCGACGGACGATCTTCCCCCGGCGAGCGTGTTAGGTGTGGCTGCCGCCGACGCACCGGAGGATGACGGCGGATTCCTCGTGGTGTCCTGGACATCGCAGAGCGACGAGACAGATTTCGGTGGATACGCTGTCTTCCTCGACGAAGGCGAGCTGGAGTCGGTTCCGGCTCGAGAGGCCGACCTCCTGGAGTCGGATCGCACCGTGACGCAGGTGCTCGTGCCGACGGCCGAGGACATGCTCCCGGTCTATGTCGTCGTAGCGGCGCGAGACATCAACGGCTCGTATTCCGCCGTCATCGACGGCTCCCGCGCCGGCCCCGTCACATCCACCGACGACGTAGCCCCGCAGCCGGTGTCGGGTGTGGCGGCCGTGGACGCGCCGGGCGACGAAGGCGGACGGCTCAGTGTCGCGTGGGACGTCCCCGCCGATCCGACGGTCGTGGAGTTCGAGGTGCTCCTATCCTCCGTGCCGATCCGTTCGTCGGCCGACTTAGTAGGGCTGGAGCCCGCGGCGTCGGCGCCGCGACCAGCAGACGTGGAGCAGGACGTTGCGGGAACGAACGCGCCGACCTCCGGCGCCGACGGCGATGCATGGCACGTCGCGGTCGTCGCGGTCGATGGAGGCGGGAACAGGTCGGAGATCGCGGCTGCGTCCGTGGATGGCCCTGTGAGATCGGTCGCCAATGTGTTGGCCGCATCGCGAGGCGCGTTGATCCAGGCTGGGTTCGACCCGCAGACCTCGGTTCGCATCCCGGATTCCGTCGCCCGGCCCGGCGTGCGCGTGGACATCTACCGGACGCTCGATACGGCGCTTCAGCGCGCTGTAGACGAGGCCAACCTGAACCTCGATGTAGCGAACATAGATGACGCTACCGAAGCCGACCTGGCCGTGTCCGTGCGGCATTTCGACGGAAGTCCGACGAAGTTCGCGCAGCCGCTCACCGTGACCGTGAGCTTTCCGCCGCCCGATTCCTCCGAGGTGACGCGCGACCTGCGTCTGTTTCGGCTGAACACCGACGCCATACCTGCCCGATGGGATCTCGTGTCGGGCGAGCAGACTGTGGATGTCGGACAGGGCGTCGTGTCCGCTGAGTCCACGACGTTGGGTGTGTTCCGCGTGGCGAGGCTGCTGCTGCCGACGCAGCTGGACCGTGTAACCGTGGCGCCCAATCCCTTCCGCCCAAGCCACGACGGCGTCCTGACCATGCGCAACCTAACCGATGACGCCGACGTCGAGATCTTCACGCTCGACGCGAGGCGTGTCACGCGACTGATGAACGCGTCGTCAGGGGTCGCGACCTGGGACGGGCGAAGCGACAGCGGCGTGCTGGTGGCGACCGGCCTTTACCTCTACCTGGTGCGAGCGGCGAACGACCGGCGCGTGGGACAGATACTGGTGATCCGATGAGTAGATCAGGCGACGCGCTCCTTCGTGCGGCTGCGGGCATTGCGTTGGCGCTGCTGCTCTGCCCGGTCGTCGCCGTCGCATCCGGTCGGCTGGGCGGCACGGCGGTGAACCTCGGCGTAGGCGCGCGCGCGGAAGCCATGGGTGGCGCGTTCGTCGCCATCGCGGACGACGCGTCTGCGCTGCACTGGAATCCCGCGGGACTGGGACTGGTGGGCGATTCGCGGCTATCCGGCACGCATACGGAATGGCTCGGAGGCGTCCGCTACGAGTGGCTTGGGTTCGTGCAACCGGTACGCGATCTTGGCAGTCTCGGTCTCGGGGGCACGTTCCTCTTCGGCGGCAACGTCGTGCACACCGTCGAGACTCCCGCGGGCGTCGAGGAACGAGGCACATTCGCCTATACAACCAAGCACTTGCAGGTGGCTCTGGGGTCCAAGCCGCTGGGTCGTTTCCGAGTGGGCGGCGGCGTCGAAGTCGCCCGCGAGGGCTTCGACTTCTCCAGCCCCGCAGCGGAGATTCCCGCCGCTGAGTCCGACATCACGCTTTTGCACTTGGGTGGCCTGTACACGCCGCCGGTAGAGGGTCTGCGCGTGGGCGCAGCCTTGCGGAACGTCGGGAGCGACGCGGAACTGTCCGGCGAGCCGGCTCCGCTTCCAAGGCTGCTACAAGTTGGCGCCGCGTACGAGCGTCGCATCGAGTCCGTGCCCGAGGAGATCGGCGTCGAGGAGTTCGAGCGCACGGGCGCGGAGGTCGTCGCGGCTCCCGCGGACGTGATCACCCTGAGCCTGGACCTACGGTTCATGCGTGAGGAAAGCCCGGCGCTACGAGCGGGGTCGGAGTACCGATTCCGCAACGGATTCGCGGTGCGCGCAGGCTATCGCAGCGATGGCCCGTTCGACTTCGCGTCGCGGTTGAGCGGCGGGTTGGGCTATGTGACCGCTTCGTATGAGGTGGACTACGCGTTTGCGCCGCTGGGCGATCTCGGCGACGTGCATCGCGTGTCGTTCACACTGCTGTTCGAGTAGGCGCGCCGGCGATGGGCCCGGGCCTCGGCATTGTGGGAAGCCTACACTCCGCCCAACGTGGGTTCATGCCTCCGCCGGAGAGAGGACGAACTGGGGGTCGACCAGAGCTGCCGCCAGGCCTTCGGCGCACGCGAGCATCTACATGGGAGGGGTCGGGCCGAGGAGCAGGTAGTAGTACAGCGCAGGCGCGGCGAACGTAAGGCTATCGAGCCGGTCCAGCAGGCCGCCGTGTCCGGGGATGAGGCGCCCGGAGTCCTTCACCCCCGCGCTCCGCTTGAGCGCGGACTCCGCGAGATCGCCGAACTGCCCCAACACGCCGATTATCGCCCCCACGCCTAGACCGGTCAGTATCGGCAAATCGAGCGCCCAACGACCTACGAGCACGGCCGCGACGATCGAGCCAACGAACCCGCCGACGGACCCCTCCCAGGTCTTCTTGGGGCTCACCACCGGGGCCAAGGGGTGTTTCCCGATCGCGCGTCCGACGAAATACGCGCCCGAGTCACACGCCCATATGGGGACCAGCAGCAAGAGAATCCCACCGGGTCCGTAGTCCATGTGCAGGGCTTCAAGATGCCGCGTGAGGCACCAGGCACATAGGATCGCGCCTAGGACTACGCTCCCGGCGCGGGCGAATGCTCCGTCGAGGCCGCCGTCGCCGAACACAACGGGGATCAGGCTGGCGCACGCGAGCAAGACGAGTACGGCGCCATCCAGCCACGCGACCCCTGATACCCGCGCGGAGAGTTTCGGCGCCGCGGTCCACAATGCCGCGGCCAGGCACATGACGAGTCGCGATCCGCTACCAAGGCGTACGCCCGCCGCGCGCGCCAGGCCAACGTACTCCCAGACCAGACCGACTGAAATGACGCATAGGAGGGCGGTAACGGAAACGTCCCCGGGATCGAACCAGACGATCCCAAGGACGCATGGTATGAGAA